>NC_007954.1:3247075-3896490 GCF_000013765.1 Shewanella denitrificans OS217
GATAAGCACGGCGCTGTAGCAATAACTCAACATCTTATTGATCTTGGCCATAGAAATATTGCTTTTCTCAGTGGCGATCAGCAACATGAATCAACAAAAGAGCGCTTACTAGGATTTAAACAGGCGTTAAATACCAATGCCATCGATGTGAATGAAGAATGGATTTTGGATGGGAAATACGCTTTCGAGTCCGGTGTTGATGGCGCGAATAAATTATTTTCTATGGAAAACAAACCCTCAGCCATCGTTGCCTGTAACGATGAGATTGCAGCTGGCGCGCTATTTGCGGCAAGACTTGCAGGGTTAGACATACCGGCAGAATTGTCCATTGTCGGCTTTGAGGACAGTCCGTTTTCTAGACAAACGTGGCCAAAACTAACTACTGTGCACCAGCCCAATATCGAAATAGCGCAAATAGCGACACAATTATTAATTGATAAACGAAAAGCTCAGGGTAACGAAACCTTCAAGGTCTTTACCCCTAGCCCAGTCATCCGAGATTCAACGTCGGCGCCAATTTAATAATATAAGTTGGTATTAGTGTAGTTTAAGCTTAGGTCTATGCCAGCGTAGTAGCTTTTGTGCAAATCGATACACTATGGCGGCTCCCCAACCGTATAAACTGGCAAGGTGGCGCTGGTATAAAGACACATACATTATTCGAGCTAAGTGACCTTCTACAAAAAATGTACCAGAGCGCAAGCTGCCCATTAAACTGCCCACAGCAGAAAAGCGGCTTAACGAGACGAGTGAACCGTAATCCTTATAAACAAAGGCCTGTTCATCTTGCCCTTTAAGTCGACGTTGTAAATTCACAAATAAGCAGTCAGCCATTTGCGCCGCCGCTTGGGCTCTGGGTGGAACTGGCTTGCCATTAGCAAGAAACAGTTCGGCACAATCTCCTAGAGCATAAACACCCTCATGCCCTTGCACCCTCATGCAAGCATCAACCTGAACTTGATTCCGCCCTGTGATAGGAAGCGCTGTTAACTGGCTAAATATATTGGGGCCTTTTACCCCTGCAGCCCACACTTTAATATTGGCGGCAATAAGCTCCCCTGATGCGGTAACAAAACCGGCTTTAGTGACCTCTTTAACTTGCACGCCAAGGTGCAACTTAATGCCGAGTTTTATCAATAGTGCTTGCGCTCTGAGGCTGACTCTATCTGGCAGCTGGGATAAGATTTTAGGAGCAGCTTCAATAAGATGTACTTCAAGATTTTGAGCAGAAATATTGAGGTAGCCATAGGATTTAACCGACTCAATCACATGGTGAAGTTCGGCAGCCAGCTCAACCCCGGTGGCTCCGGCGCCTACTATGCCTATGCTGAGTTTATCTTGGGTTTCATTTGCGTGCAGCAGACCATCAAGCAATTTATTATGGAAGCGTTCAGCGCTAGGTAAGTTATCGAGGAATATACAGTGTGGCTCAGCCCCGGGGGTATTAAAGCTATTTGACACCCCTCCAAGGGCGAGTACTAAATAATCGTAACAAATCTCACGTTTCGGTACGACTTCATCACCTTCACTATCCAAGACAGCCGCTAATTCTATGATTTTTTTCTCTGGCTGGCAGCCAGTTAACTCACCTGAGACATAGCGATAACCATTTTTTAAACCATGATCACGATACAAGACCCCTTCTAATGACTGGTCGATTATTCCCACCGCCACTTCATGTAACTTAGGCTTCCAAATGTGCATCGGACTCTTATCGATAAGATAGATATCCATGTCACCTTTAAGGCCAAATTTTCGCCCGAGCTTAGATGCTAAGGCTAGGCCCGCGGCCCCGCCGCCCACAATCACAACTTTTACAGCCATCTACTCACCTATGCTTGCATTGATAAGAATTATTCAAATTTTGAACATAAAAAAAGGGCCCAAGGCCCTTTTATCAAACTGCTTCTTCGTTTTCTTCACCGGTACGAATTCGTATGACTCTTTCTATGTCGGTGACGAATATTTTTCCATCGCCAATTTTACCAGTCTTAGCAGTAGCAACGATAACATCCAAGGCTTGATCCAGTAATTCATCTTGGATAACCAGCTCAATCTTCACCTTAGGCAAAAAATCAACCATATATTCGGCGCCACGGTAAAGCTCTGTATGCCCCTTCTGACGGCCAAAGCCTTTCACCTCTGACACTGTCATGCCGGTAATACCTATTTCTGCAAGTGACTCTCGTACATCATCGAGCTTAAACGGTTTAATTATGGCTTCGACCTTCTTCATCAAATCAACCTCTTCACTTGCTAAGCACTTGTATTGGCACTATCCATTAATGCCACGATTGGCTTTATCTTACTCGAATGCTTGTTAAGTTAAAGTACTATTGAGAAATTTTTATTAGATAAAAAAGAAAGCCACACACTTTAATACTAAAATACACTTATGGCTCACAGCGACTAAATCACACCCTTAGCCAGTTCGTGACTAAAACGATTGTGATATCTAGTGGCTTAGTTACAAGGATGAACTATGTATGCCAATAATCAAGGTTTTAACCTAACCGAGTTACTCACAGGATTAAT
This sequence comes from Shewanella denitrificans OS217, assembly GCF_000013765.1. NCBI lineage: Bacteria > Pseudomonadati > Pseudomonadota > Gammaproteobacteria > Alteromonadales > Shewanellaceae > Shewanella > Shewanella denitrificans. Next base: position 3,249,611 of record NC_007954.1, read on the forward strand.
GATTTTTATGCTGCTTTCCTTGATTGCCAGCCCTTCACTTAACTCATTCTTACTCTCGACCCGCGCAGATAGCAGTATACGCACTGTTCAACAAACTCTAATACTGGCGCGCAATATGGCAATATCTTACGGTACCCGAGTCACTGTTTGCCCCATTGAAGACAATAAGTGCAGTACGAATTGGCAAGATGGCTTAAGTGTGTTCACCGATGCAGGGCAGAAAAACCAACTGGATGGAGAAGACACCATTCTTCATGTCACCGGCGAGTTCAATGATAAGGATATCGTGTTATACAATCGCCCCGCCATCCGCTTTCAAGCCGATGGACTCGCGTCAGGTACCAATGGCACCTTCAAATATTGTCCAGAGGAATTCGATAGCCCCTACTCCAAAGCGCTTGTGGTTAACCAAGCTGGGAGAGTGAGGTTTTCAACCAAGAAAGTCATTAAGTGTGATTAATAATAGTTATTGTGGTTAACCTGCGATAAATAATGGTTTTCGAAACTAATAGCCACTAAAAATTAGACGAAAAAACTGTCTTCATTGCCTGACTCATTTATACTCAAATAGTATTGTTGGGGGGGATTAATGAAAACACGTCAAATTGGCTTTAGCTTAGTCGAATTAATGGTTACCTTAGTGGTTGCCATGCTACTAGTAAGTGTAGGAGTCCCCTCAATGAAGGCGCTCTATGAGGGAATACGAGTAAACAATATTGTAGACACTATAGAGTCCTCCTTTGTACTGGCTCGTAACCAAGCGATAAATTATGGTTCAAGAGTGTCTATCTGCCCGTTAAAAGGCAGCAGTTGCAGCGGCGACTGGATTGATGGATTCAGTGTATTTATCGATAATGGTGTCCTAGGAACTATAGATACCACAGCCGGGATTACAGATACCGTTATAACTGTCGTTGGCGATTTTAATGATAACGATTTTATTAAATCTGATTTAGGTATTTTCAGTTTTAATGCCGATGGCTTAGTTGCTGTCTCTGGACGAATAAGATATTGCCCAGGAAGTAAAACTAATCCTGACTCTAAAGCTGCAGAGATTGGCTCGGCCGGTAAAGTCAAATTAATAGAGACAGGCATCAACTGTAATTAATACGATTATTCATTCAGTATTATTAAATTTCAGACATTAAAAAGCCCTCCTTGAGGGCTTTTTAGATCTTGAGGCTGATCCATGATTATAGTGTCACGATTATCAATCGCCATCCAATCATATCTACCGGACCGTTTTTTTATCTAAAAGTATAGCGTCAGGTCGCCCAAAGTCTTGATCTAGCTGAGTACACTCTATCACTTCTTTGATGTATACATCGTCATCCGCAGTTTGCACTTTACTGGCTATTAACTTCGCCACTTCTTGTACATACAGCTTTTCATGCCAGCGATAAAAACCAATCTCATGGCCAAAACTGGTTTTCAAGTAACACTTATAGTCAACAGCCCCTTCTTCCTCAGCATGGAGATTAAAGGCCAAAAGCAGTAATACTGCCATCATATATGTCTTCATTACCAACACTCCGTAGGGCTCTTAACCCCGGCTGATGTTAAAGAAATTGTCGCACAAGCCGTATCTCGACTGGCTTGAACACCAAGAGCTGTGGCGGTGACAGTGTAATCCCCCGCCACCACTGCCGTATCAATCTGATACAGACGATTATCCACAACAAAGGGATCCGCCGGTAAGCCAAGTTTGGTCATATCGGTTTCAAAGCTGCGGTTATCTAAGTAAAACTGTTCCTGCAAATTAGCAACTCGCATGATACCGGCAACCGCATCCCCTCTCGCTCCCCTAGCTATGTATTCCACGTAGCTAGGATAAACAAGTGTGCTTAGTAGCCCCATAACGACCACGACCACCATTAGCTCGACCAAACTGAAGCCTAAGTTCCTTTTCATTGCCTTACTCACTCACATGGTAATAAATTTTATTGGTTTGCAAACCATCACCAACACAATTTTCAACACAATCTTCTGGATCATCCTCGGGATCAGGATCTTTCTTCACCATATCATCACCAGCATCCCCAATACCGATAAGGTACATATATTTCTTACCGCCAGGAGGAATAACTAGCTGTGGAGTATCAGGAACTCGCTCCCCCATCTCAAAATAGGTTTGGGTGTAGGAGCGAGTGCCTTTATGAAGATCAAATCCATACAGACGCCCCACCCCAGCTACCAAGCATTGATTGGATGAAGAACTGTCACCAGGAACATAAGAAGTAAAAAACACTCGCCCCCTAATGATAGCCGCCGCCGAAAGGCTCTTTTCACCTAGGCTGCCAAAGGCATAATACCAACCCCGTTTAGCACCAAAGGCTAAGTTTTGTGCTTCACCTACGGGTGGCGCCGAAGTGACATCATACAAATCATCCTTAGTGAGCACGACCGGGATTTCATTACCCGTAGTGCCATTAAATGATTTAGACGATACGTTCCTGTCCTGCAGAGTGAAAAACATATCCGTACGGCCCTTGTCTGAAGGGTGTGGTCTGTTGCCTGAACCTATGACTACCGCATCGTAAGGAATATTCTGATGACTAATAACTGTGGTGCTTTGCCCCTGTGCATCCGTGGTGGTGACTTGGGCAATATTGGTAAACACTGTCTTAGCTACTGTTGCCTCGGCAAAGAAACGTCTATCTGTTGCAACCGAGCTGCCACCTAAGCTTGCAAACTTAAAGGCTGTCCATGGCCTGGTTGAATCACTAGGATTTGCGCTAGGCATATCGATACGCCACACGTTAGCCCCAGTATCGGTTAGATAAATTCTATCGGTTAACCTGTCGTTGTTGCTATCCAGTAACGCCACACTATTGGGCACACTGTCGGTTATACCTGGCAACTTAGTCGCATTACTTCCTGAGGAGGTTCCAAAGGCATGCACTAAAGCCCCTGTTTCGGCATCCAGCACAAAAGCGCCGCGTCCATTGCTGTCATCAGTCCCCACAGCCGCGCCATCTTTGGTCGCTGGAGAATAACCCGCGCCAACGATCAATACAGGCTTAGCAGAACCTGCATCTGCATTGCCCGTTGGCCAGCCAGGAATAAAGGCGATAACAGGTTTAGCCCAGGTTTGCCCCAATTCAGACATGCCTGCTGAGTTAGCATCGACCTTCCACATAAAACTCGGATTATCGGGGTTGGTGATATCAATGGCATAGTATGATTTCCCACCACGGCGCATGCCAACGAATAACCAGGCTTTTTCTATACTGCCACTGGCGCTGCGTTTCACATAAGCGACAGGAGAGCTGTCCATACCGTACACAGAATGTACACCACTGGGCACATTGGCTTTTAATGGGCGTATGTTTGGCAATAACTCATAGGGCATGAAAGCCCATGACTCTGTAACTGTGGTTCCTGCATCTTTAAACATGTGCAAGAAACCATGGTTAGTGCCTAAAATGACCCGAATATCCGGAGTACTCTCACTACCAAAGTTAAGCGCTAGGGGTTTTGAGTGCAGAGGGTCCCCCATGATGTCACGGCGGTTTTCAGTGCGATTATTGTTGGCATTATCATCATCGACATCAGCCCCCTTCAGCCAATCAAAATGCGCATCCAAACTGGTTTCATCGACACCAATATAAGTGGCAAGATTGGCGTTACCACCTGCGACCGTTGCCGCAGCAGACTTAGTTAAACTGACCAAACCACCGCTAAGGTTAGAGAGTATTTTACGGTTAGCCGTTTGGCGTAAGGCTTCTGCCGTGCCACCTATGGTGACATCGTTGCCATCACCGCCATCACTGGAAGAAGCACAAATTGCACTCGAGGTCCAAAATGAGCAAGCTGAGGACTTGATATTACCATCACTGCCAATGGCTTCGACACTCTTACTGTCTATTATTTTACCGCCGCTGGTGACCTTGAACTTCTTCAAATTACCCGACCAACGTGGCCCCCTATTGGGTAAAAACATGGCGTAATAAACTGAGTCGAAGGTTTCAGTTCTATCGAAGTTATTACTGGCAATTGAAGGTGAAGTAAAACTGGCGTTAACCTCTAGAATATCGGTAAACACTTGTTGCAGCGCAGCCTGTAGTTGAGCAGCGCCTTTAGCTGCGAAGTATTTGCCGCCACCAAGTTCTGCGGTTTTAATTAATAGAGGCGCGGCGTCTGCTGCTCCATCACTAAAACCTATGGTGAAGGTTTTTACCTTCTGTTCGCCCACTAAGTTAGCGTTGACATCGTTGTTATTCATCCACTGAGCTAAATTAGGTAAATAGCTGCTGAAATTAGGATTAGTGTTTTTGTATGCAGTTTGATCTGCATTAGGCAATGCCTTCACAAGATTATTGGCATTTTGGTCTAAGGTGGGCACACCATCGGTAATATACACCACATAAGCAAGATTCTGGCACTCCTTAAATGGACTGATGTATTTTCCTGACTGCTCTATGGATGTATCCCTTGGCGGGGTGTTAGGCGTATAACTGTAACCACTGGGTTTCTTGTCTTTATTACCAAAGGTGAGTGTTTTGCCGCCAAAATATTGCTGCACTTCATATAAGGTTTCACACAATGGGGTGTTAGTTTCAGGATCTAAGCCCGCTACAGTGTTCAGCAAAGCGAGTTTGTTTGCTTCTGTCATGGTTTTGATCCCTGACACTATGCGTCCGCCATCGGCATCACCTTCACTAAACGCATTAATGTTAAACACGGTTAGGCCAAAATCGACACTTGGGGTGGTCACTATGGTGTTTTTGATCACTTCCTTGGCAATATCTAACCGACTCTTAGGAACGTTAGCTTGATCGCCATGATACCAACGAAGATAGTTATCAGTATAAAGTGTTAATGCTTTACCGGTACCGAAGCCCGTTTGCTTGGCTTTAATAATAGCGGCATCAATTTGTGCCTGAGTAGAGCTTGCCGAAATAGGAGTATAACGGATTGGGTTTTGCTTATTACCTGCACTGTCGACTGGAAAACCTGTGGGTTGACCTGGCGCATTTTTCCATTTTTTGGCTTCGATATCATCGAAACAATCGATCACAGTGACATTGGCGCCATTATTATCAGGAACCTCTTGCCAGGTGCCGTTCTGGCCAGAAAACGAATATTCACGGAAAAAACCAGTAAACACCCCATAAGTATTCAAATAATTCCAAGAGGTTTCACAGCCGTTGATGTCACTTAAAAAACGGCGGCTCTCTGAGGGGCTATCCGGTACTGGCATAGCCGTATTGTCTATGCCACCTTTAGTAAAATAAACCATACGCTCTTGCAGGGCATTGCCACTACCGACTGCGGGATAAATCACATTAGGATCGTAAAATGCCGTAGCATCGGGTTCCACTGTTCGCATCGAGCCTGAGTTATCAAAAATAATCATCACTTGGGGTCTGGCGCCCGAACGGGATGAAGACTCGAACACATACAACTCAGTATCATCGGCATGGCTAGTCGCAGCCCCCATAAGGACGGCGAAAAACACACTGAAGCCACAAATTCTTGTTAACATGGTAACCCCCTAAGGTAATACCTCTTGTTCAACACCTGCCACTATGATGAGTTGACCTAAATCATTTCGACCAAAACGGCTAGCACTGGAAATTTCAATTCTTCTACAACGTATATCGACACTGTTTGCTTTGGTCGTTCTTTGACAGTCAACATCGGCTGCAACCAAAGGTGTTAAGGTATTCGTCACCCCAAGCTCTGCATCGACCACTGACGCTGGAGCCACCATATTAACCATTAGGGCACTTTGTTGTGCCACCACTCTATCCTGAGATCCCTTAGCACTCATCATAGCTTCCATGCGCTCACTACCCGCTCCCGCCATACGCAATGACTGGGTTGAGTTAACCGCCAGCGCTACCCCAATGATCGTCATCAAAAGCAGTATGATTAACGAAAAGAAAAGCACTATGCCTTGCTGCTTCTTGTAAGATTTCATTTGTAAACCTTATTTACTGTTTACCTATAATTAACTCTGTTGCAAAAACAATACGTTAAGCATTAGTTTCTGATGAGCACAGGGTTCTCTAGCACGATTGTGGTGGATACGACCTTGCGCCGATAATGATCATTGAAACCGCTGAGGGTTTTATCACCCAATTTGTAGGTCACATCATTGGTATAATTCTTATCTTCCTGAATTGAGCGCACTAATAAAAATACTTTCAGTGACACTAATCGTTGAAATAACTGATTGTCCCACATTAAATCTGTGACATTTTGCACTGGCATATAGCTGTCTGCAGTATCATCACCATCATTGTCAAAGCCATAGAGAATTCGCATGTTTTCTATGCCTTCAACCAATTGTTCTTCGTTGTTCATGCCATTACCGATAGAGAGATTTTTGCGTCTGAGTACCGGAATAGTACCGTCATTGTTAATAAAATAAATATGATGCTGATATTCCCAAACTCGGCTATTAGCAATAGCGGGGACGGCTGCGCTACCATCAAAAAATGTCAGTTGATCTGACGTCACAGCAGCATAATAACGGCTGACCGTAGTTGCCAAGGTTGAAGGACCAATCAAACGTTTTAATTGAATAACATCCGTATTAGTTTTAGCAGTAAAACAGGGGAAATTACCCGCACCGACGCCTTGTTCAAACCCCCAAAGCACCCTAAAGTGAGCCGGCTGATTATTAGGGAAGCTGGCATTATTGATGCCAGCACCTACACAATCATTTGCCACAGGGGTTGCCGATATGCTGGTGTTTCCCGTAGTGAGACCCGTACCCGTTATATCCCCCATAAAACCCAGCTGACTTAAATCACGCTCCATTAATGCCAAGGCGATGCGTCCATTCTCTTGCAACTGGCTAAATTGACTCGTGGTAGTCACATTGGTTGATGACATGTTAAACATGGTAAATATGCCCAAGGTTAAAAATAGGCTAATTACCATAGACACCATCAACTCAACTAATGAGAAGCCCAATTGCTTAACTTGGATCACGTTTATGAACCTCATCTAAATAATCACAGTATTGATAGCTAGTGTGCGACGCCTATCATTAGCGGCTCCACATCCAGTCACAAAATTATCAGCATTCCCTACTGCGCCATCAGATGTTTTTCTTACTCCTCGCCAACTGATAACCACTAAAACGTCAGTTCCAACCACGCGAATACATGCTGTCGCGGTATCTAGCCCACCTACATTAGCCCCCGAAACAGAGGTTTCATTTTCACCGGCGAAAGATCGCTCCCATTGAAATAAATCCCAGGCCCGTGTCTCAGCCGTTGTACATAAATCAACGACACCTATACCCACATCACAAGCCTTAGCTCCTGTCACAGAGCTACCTGTATAAGTCCCAGCATAATTGGCTAACTCACTGTTATTGAGGCGCATACGGCTAATAATATTGTGCACATAATAAGTGGCTTGAGTTTGCTGAAATGACTCGAAGCTCCCCTGTTTGGCAATGATGTGCAGATTAAAAATGCCAATAAGCCCGATCAAGAGTATGACGAGTGAAACTAAAACCTCAATCAGAGAAAAACCCTGTACACTTTTTGACATACCGTCAAACCCCCTTCGCTTGCCATTTTTTTGACTTTAATATCCGAGATTAAGTCTTCAAAATCTGATGCTTACACCTAAAATAACGACTAACAATTAATCATAGTGCATATACAGTTAAGCAGCTAGGAACATTAGCGTCTATAAAAGTAACTTAATATACTAAATACCAATCCGCATAAATATATGCTCATTCAGCGAGTGTTATAAGGGAGGGTAGGCAAGGCGGCCGATGGAAGGCCTATCGGGATAAGTCGACTTCGGGCAACACAGCATACACCCCTTATAAACTCGCCCTGCGGGAGCTTGTCAGCAGCCCGACTACTGCGCCAAATTGTCTCGCCATAGCACCACTATGACGTCACCAATTTGGCTGGTTTTAGAACTGCTGACATAGCTCTGAACTGATCAGATATTTATAAGGATTGGTATAAGTCTTTAGCGTGTATTCCAGCCAAAAAAAAACATTCAACATAGGCATTAGCTAGTTGAATGTTTCTATTGGATTTTATTTGGATTATTTAAACTAAGAACAATTACCTGAGTTCAGCAGGCACGGCAAATACGGTATCTTCCTTGCGCCCTTCAATCTCTGTTACCACACTTGGTGCTATTGCCGCGATAGCCTCGATGACCTGCTGCACTAATATTTCAGGCGCTGACGCTCCTGCTGTAACAGCGACTCGAGTCACACCGGTAAACCAGTCAAGTTCCACATCGGCAGCGGTATCTACTAAATAGGCTTGAGTGCCGCTTTTAATCGCCAGCTCACGCAAACGATTAGAATTAGAGCTATTTTGAGAGCCGACAACAATCAGTAAATCCACATCCGCAGCCATGTTTCTTACTGCATCTTGACGATTTTGAGTGGCATAACAGATATCGTCTTTACGCGGACCCTCAATAGAAGGAAACTTCTGCTGTAACGCAGCAATGATGTCCAGAGTATCGTCCACTGAAAGCGTGGTTTGAGTCACAAAGCAAAGGTTGTCGGGATTTTTTACCTTAAGCTTAGCCACGTCTTCAGGAGACTCAATTAAATAAACGCCGCCGTTAGGGTTATCATACTGCCCCATGGTGCCTTCGACTTCTGGGTGACCTTCGTGGCCAATCAAGATGCATTCAATTGCCTTACGGCTCGCCCGGGTCACTTGTAAGTGCACCTTAGTGACCAATGGACAGGTTGCATCGAAGACTTTTAAGCCTCTGTCTTTGGCTTCTTTGCGTACGGCTTGGGACACACCATGAGCGCTGAAAATTACTATGCTATTGTCTGGCACTTGTTCAAGCTCATCGACAAATAAGGCACCGCGTTGCTTTAAGTTATCCACCACGTAACGATTATGCACCACTTCATGGCGCACATAAATCGGCGGCTCAAACAGTTCTAGTGCGCGCTCGACTATGCTGATGGCTCTATCCACACCTGCGCAGAAGCCACGAGGATTGGCCAGTAAAATATTAAGCTCTGGGCTTGTAGGATCCATTTTCAACATAGTGTTATTCCGCCAACAAGTTAACGACTTCGAGTTCAAAAGTTACTTTGCGTCCCGCCAAGGGGTGGTTTAAATCAACGGTAATAGAGTCACCAGCGGTATCACGTACTATACCAGGGATTTCGCTGCCACCTGGGCCTGCAAAACTCACAATAACGCCGGCTTCTAATTCCATATCCGCAGGAAAACGGCTTCTGTCCATGTGATGAATGGCATCTGGATTTAATTCACCAAATGCATCCTTAGCTTCCAGGGTAAAGTTATGCTTATCCCCAGCGGCTAAGTTGATTAGTTGAGCCTCAAAGGCTGGGCTCAAGCTACCATCACCCAGATTTAACCGAGCGGGTTTGCCTGACGCCTTAGTGCTATCGGCAGTAGAGCCATCTTCAAGAAGGATATTCATATGGCATACTAAGGATTTTGCTATCATTTGCGCTACTCTACTTCTGTATAAAATTGTGACTATTAATGCAATGGCGAGACCATTGGATTCGATGCGGCATCATTGTGTTAGTAAAAAAAGTGCCAAACGATTTCGCTTGGCACCTTTTCTTTAGCAATACACAGCAACCATTAACGACTACTTCAAGCTATCTTGACTCACAACTGACGCCTTTTGGGGCTTAAATGAGTCCCAAATAATAAGCACAGCGCCAATAAAGATGGCTGAATCCGCTATGTTAAAGGCAGGGAAATGATAGCTTTGCCAATAGAAATGGAGAAAATCCACTACATAGCCATGATATAGCCTATCGACTAAATTCCCCAATGCACCACCAATAACCAGTGTAAAGGCTAAATTAGTACGCCACAAGGTATGTGACTGCTTACGCAGCCACAAGGTTAGCAAGGTACTAAAACCTAAGGCTATAACTGTGAAAAACCATCGTTGCCAACCACCCGCATCGCTTAAAAAGCTAAATGCTGCACCATAGTTGCGCACATAGGTGAAGTTGAAAAATGGCAGAAGCTGTACAGTTTCCGACAATTCAAAGTTAGCTAACACCCATAGTTTAGACAGTTGATCGGCCACAAAGGCAAACCCTGCTACCCAATACCAGCGTAAACCACTGTCTTTCCAGCTTACCGGTATCGTGCTCACTGGGCTTACTTTCTTAGGCGAATTCACGTTTCTCACCTTCACCTTCGATGTTGGTTACACAGCGCTGACACAGACTTGGATGAGCTTCAATGGTGCTCACTTCCTCTCTGTGATGCCAGCAGCGATCGCACTTTTGCGCTTCGCTCTTGGCGACCAATAATTTAAGCGCACTTATCTCAGTGTCGATAGCATCTGCTGGCGCAGTAGAAAGTTCAGCCACTGTCGCTTTTGAGGTCAATAACACAAAACGCAATTCGTCACCGACTCTGGCAAGGGCTGAGCTTAAGTTTGCATCGGCAAACAAGGTGACTTCCGCTTCTAGTGCACCGCCAATGCGTTTATCACGACGTGCCTGCTCCAGTACCTTGTTGACTTCATTACGCACAGAAAGCAATTGCTGCCAATAGGCATCGCTTAAATCTGTATCTAAGGTGACAGCTTCTAAACCCTGATACCACTCTTGAGTGAACACGTATTTATCACGCTTACCTGGCAATAACTGCCACACTTCATCGGCAGTAAAGCTTAGGATTGGTGTCATCCAACGTACCATAGCTTCAGCGATGTGGAATAATGCCGATTGACAACTACGACGGGCATGACCTTCTTGCTTAGCGGTATATTGTCTGTCCTTGATGATATCAAGGTAGAAACTGCCCAGCTCAACCGAACAGAACTGCATCAGCTTTTGAGTCACGTTGTGGAAGTTATATTGATCGTAAGACTCGATGATCTCTTGCTGCAGCGCAGCTGCGCGGCGCACAACCCAGCGATCTAACGCCACCATGTCTTCACTGGCAACCATATCAGTTTCAGGATTGAAACCGTTTAAGTTAGCTAATAAGAAACGCGCCGTGTTACGGATGCGGCGATAGGCATCGGCGCTGCGGTTAAGAATCTCATCAGAAACCGTCATTTCACCGCTGTAATCTGTCGCAGCAACCCATAAACGCAAAATGTCGGCACCGAGTTTATTGGTCACATGTAAAGGCGCAATCACGTTACCCACGGATTTTGACATCTTGCGGCCTTTACCATCAACGGTAAAGCCATGCGTCAGTACTTGCTTGTAAGGCGCTTTGCCATTCATGGCGGTTGAAATCATCAAAGATGACATAAACCAGCCTCTGTGCTGATCGCTACCTTCAAGGTACAAATCCACTTCATGACCATGAAATTCAGGGCGTGAAGCAACCACAGTTGAGAAGCTTGACCCTGAGTCATACCACACATCTAAGGTGTCGGTCACTTTACGGTAAAGCGGCGCTTCATCGCCTAATAGCTCGGCGTCATCCAGATCCCACCAGGCTTGAATACCTTGCTGTTCGATGCGATGTGCAACGCGCTCCATCAACGCCACACTATCTGGGTGCAATTCTTCGGTTTCGCGGTTTACGAATAACGTAATGGGCACGCCCCAGGTACGCTGACGTGAAATACACCAGTCAGGACGATTCTCAACCATTTTTTCGATGCGGCTCTGGCCCCAATCTGGGATCCATTTAGTCTTCTCGATTTCGCTTAAGGCTTGGCTGCGCAATCCTTTGTTATCCATAGAGATAAACCACTGCGGTGTGGCACGGAAGATGATCGGTGACTTGTGACGCCAGCAATGTGGATAGCTGTGACGATAAGCCACGTGATTAAGTAGTGCGCCTTTTTCTTCCAGTAGCGTCACGATATTCGCGTTAGCTTTAAATACGTGTTGTCCGGCAAAGACTTCAGTGTCGGCTTTATAAACGCCGTTATCACCCACAGGGTTTGCGACCTCTAAACCGTATTTTTGACCCACTACGAAGTCGTCTTGACCGTGACCTGGCGCAGTATGGACAATACCCGTACCCGCATCTGTAGTGACATGGTCGGCAACAATCGCAGGCACATCAAAGGCATAGAATGGGTGGTTAAAGCGCATTAACTCAAGCTCTGCGCCTTTAGTCTCACCTAAAATAGTGTGTGATTCAGCACCAAAGCGCTCAAGGCATGACTCGACTAACACTTGAGCCAAGATTAGCGTCTTAGTCACGCCCTCTTTAGTGAATTCCACTAGGCTGTAATCTAAATCAGCACTTAAGGCTAGCGCGCGGTTAGCAGGCATAGTCCAAGGCGTTGTAGTCCAAATAACCATGGACACTGTACTGGCATAATTAGCCACACCAAATTTGGCGGCTACGGCAGCGCTGTCTACAGCGCTAAATGCCACATCGATAGCCGGTGAAGTTTTGTCTTCGTATTCAACTTCAGCTTCAGCAAGGGCTGAACCACAATCGGTACACCAGTGCACAGGCTTAACACCTTTGTGCAAATGGCCTGATTCAATCACCTTGGCAAGGGAGCGAACTATGTTAGCTTCGGTTGAAAAATCCATGGTTAAATACGGATTATTCCAATCCCCTAATACCCCTAAACGGATAAAGTCATCACGTTGGCCATCCACTTGAGTTGCCGCATATTTACGACACTCTTCACGAAATTCTGCCGCAGAGATTTTAATTCCAGGCTTACCGACTTTTTGCTCAACTTTTAATTCAATGGGCAAACCGTGACAATCCCAACCTGGGATATAAGGGGCGTCAAAACCTGACATGGTTTTAGACTTAATAATGATATCTTTCAGAATTTTGTTAACTGAGTGACCAATATGAATGCTGCCATTCGCATAAGGAGGGCCATCATGCAAAATGAAAGGCTTGCGGCCAAGGCGGCTGTCACGGATCTGTTGATACAGTCCGTCTTGCGTCCAGCGAGTTAACATTTCTGGCTCGCGATTTGCCAAATTACCACGCATCGGAAACTCAGTTTCCGGCAAATTCAAAGTAAATTTATAGTCGCTCATTGATCCCATACCGTTATTTGAGCTAAGTATTCTTAGCTAGCATCATTGCCAAACAAAGCTCGCGCTTGGTTTGCATCATTCAAAATTTGTTGTTTAAGTGCATCGAGGGATTCAAATGGCTGTTCTTCACGTATTTTGGCCACTAACTCAACCTCAACATGCTTGCCATATAAATCACCATCAAAGTCAAACAAGTGCACTTCTAGCTGGCAGGTTTGCCCTTGTACTGTAGGCCTAAAGCCCACATTAGCAACCCCTTCGTAGCTATCACTACCTTGCCAATTAATACGTACAGCAAACACGCCTCGCACCGGCACCACATTACGCTTCATAGCGATATTCGCCGTCGGAAAACCTATGGTGCGGCCGATTTTCTTGCCATGGGCCACTCGGCCACTCAAGATAAATGGATGACCTAATAAGCGCCGTGCTTGCTCAAGATTGCCTGCTGCGAGTTGCTCCCTCACTGCGGTTGAACTCACCCTGTGCGAACCTAACATAAAACTTTGGGTACTCACCACAGTAAAACCGTGTTTTTTACCCGCGTTAAGCAGCATATCAAAATTGCCCAATCGACCTTTGCCGAAACAAAAATCGTCGCCAACCACTAAATATTTAACCCCAAGCTTTTTTACCAGTAAATCTTCGATAAAAGTTTCCGCGGTTTGGCTGGCAAATGCATGGGTAAAGTTAACGCACAATAGCCGATCCACTTCTAATTCATCCAGCAAACGGACTTTATCCCTTAGCAAACTCAAGCGCGCCGGTGCATTGGCACCTAGGAAGCGCTCCATTGGCTGTGGTTCAAAGGTCATCAAGGTTGCAGGCAATTGAAAGTGGTGGGCTTTACTCACCAAATTACCGATCACTTGTCCATGACCACGGTGCACACCATCAAAATTACCTATGGTAAGCACACAGCCATGATGTGAGGGTAAAATATTGTGTATACCGCGGATCAATTCCATTATGTCTGGTTACTGCTTGCCGTAAATCGGCAGATTATATACCCAAATGGGCCTAAGATGCGAGGTTCAGTCATCAGCTGGCCTTTTTCAATTTCCATGGTTTAACTCCAAGCAGTCGCAGTACCACAAAATAACTCAGCGCACCGGCGGTAATTAACGCACTTAAAGCCACTAACCGCTCGCCAGTATGCCAATCAAGCCACTGCTGCTCAACAGGACCAAAGCAGTAAATACTCAACGCCATGACTGCGGTTGCTGCGGTTATCTTACCGATAAACGTCAATGTCTCTGGACTGACTCTGTATATATTTTGCAAATGCAGCCCTCGGTACAAGAGTCCTGCATTGAGTAAGGCTGACAGAGAGGTGGCGATTGCCAGCCCCACATAACCAAAAGGCACGGCAAAGATTAGGTTAAGTACCATATTGCTCACCATAGCAATAATGCCATAACGCACTGGGGTTTTAGTGTCATGACGAGAATAATACCCAGGGGCTAACACTTTAATTAACATGAAGTTAAGTAAGCCAGCACCATAGGCCATCAAACTATAAGATGCCATAGTGGCATCCTCAAGACTAAAAGCACCACGCATAAACAGCACCATTAACATAGGTTTGGCTAATACGATTAAGCCAAACATGGCAGGCATGCCTAATAAGAAAATCGCTTTCACCCCCCAATCCATAGTGCGAGTAAAGCCTTCTCCTTCGGCATTAACAAAATTGCGTGAAAGCGCCGGTAAAATCACAGTGGCAATAGCAATTCCGAAAAGCCCGAGGGGAAATTCTAATAATCTATCTGAGTAATACAGCCAACTAATCGAACCTGTCATTAAGAAACTGGCAATAAAGGTGTCAAACAAGAGGTTAATTTGCGATACCGACACCCCAAACAGCGCCGGGATCATCAAGGTGCGAATTTTAACCACCCCAGGGTGATGCCAGCCCCAACTGGGTTTAACTAAGGCTTTCTCTCTAATCAAAAAGGGAATTTGAAATAAAAATTGAATCAAGCCGCCAACAAATATGCCCCAAGAAAGCCCAATTTCAGGTTGTTCCATTCGAGGGGCTAAATACAAGGCGATGGCAATTACGGAAATATTTAAAAATACCGGTGTAAAGGCAGAAACCGCAAAACGCCCTCTGGTATTTAAAATTGAACCCGCAAGGGCGGTAAAAGTGATAAACCACAAATAAGGGAAGGTGATTTTCAGCATCAAGGATGCGAGTTCAAACTTTTCGGCATTAGGTCCATCATTTAGCCAATCAAGAAACCAACCACCGCCGAACAAGGCCGCTAAGATTGGTGATCCAATAACGCCAAATAATGTCACCAGGGTGACCAACAAACCTAAGGTTCCGGCCACCTTACTTAACAACTCGCGAGTTTCTTCTGGGGTTTTCTTTTCTTGATATTCAGTTAATACCGGCACAAAAGCTTGCGCAAATGCACCTTCTGCAAATAAACGCCTTAAAAAATTAGGGATTTTATTAGCAAAAAAGAACACATCCGCACTGCTTCCTGCGCCCATTAAGTTAGCAATGACTATGTCTCTAACTAGGCCTAATACACGAGAAATCAGCGTCATAGCGCTAACAATGATCCCTGACTTAATTAACTTTTTACTCAAACGTCCCCCTGACGCAAATCATGCCTTGGCACACAATAATGCAGATATATCTTAAAAATATGATTCAAAGTCTGTCACACAGCCTTAAGAGCTGTTAGAATTGCGCCACATCTTACACGAGTTGGGTTGAAGATAAGCACGCTAGATTGAGATATTTATCTTTATGATGATATTGCAATCATAGTCATTGACAAAGTGACAAAAAGCAGGCATATTCCTCGGCCTTTAAAAGTCTCAAATCCAGTTTTTAGGAGTTGCACCTTGGCTAATAGCAAGTCTGCAAAGAAGCGCGCGCTTCAATCTGAAAAGCGTCGTCAGCATAACGCTAGCCGTCGCTCAATGTTACGTACGTACGTGAAAAAAGTCATCGCTGCTATCAAAAGTGGTGACCATAAAGCGGCTACAGAAGCGTTCGCTGCTGCACAACCAATCGTTGACCGTATGGCGACTAAAGGTCTTATTCACAAGAATAAGGCTGCTCGTCAAAAGGCACGCTTAAACACTAAGATCAAAGCACTAGCGGCTTAATCTTAATGTTTAACTTTAAAAAGACCGGCATTGCCGGTTTTTTTTTGCCTAAAATTTGACAATGAGATCCCTTCCCCATTATTTCAATGGCCATAGCAGACAGAATAAGGGCAATGCCGATCACGCTCATGCATTTCACGGCAAGTCGCCCAGACTCTAATGGCAATATAAATTGCTTAATACCGAAATAAGCTGTTTCACCTCATTACTCTTTAATGAGTAAAAAACAGTTTGCGCCTCCTTCCTTGTGGACACGAGTTTATCTTTTCTCAGCCAAGCTAAATGTTGTGATAAGGCCGACTGACTCAAGCCGAGCTTTTTGTTCATATCACCAACACACATCTCACCTTCATTAAGCAAATGGCACAAAATAAACAATCTTCGCTCATTTGCCAGTGCCTTTAACAGTACAACGGCGTGATCTGCTTGTTTCTGCAGTAGTTCTATATTCATTTTTCGCATCTTCTCCTTATACGAACCCTGAGCTAATATAGCGTTTACTTAAAAATAGGATCGCGACATGAAGCACACTTTTTGTTAGATTGTGCTCAAAAGTGAGATGAACACCCTATTCTGACAAATTAACGCCAAGGAACTTCATGAAACGCCATAGCCAAATTTGGATTGCTGGCCTAACACTCAGCTTATTAACCAGCTGCCAGCAATACTCAGCACCTAAAGCCTACAATGCCCCAAAAGTCATTAATCAATCCCGTGATGCCGACACCAGTGTGGAGCTTGCTCGTCAGGCGCTGTCTTCATCCCGGGCTTTTGAGATAGTTGAATCCCTTACCGTTGAAGTGGGTCCTCGTCTTGCAGGTACCGATAAAGACATAGTCGCCGTTGACTGGGCGATGGAAAAATTGTGGAAAATGGGTTTCGATCGCGTTTATAAAGAATCGGTTCAAGTACCAGCCTGGTCTCGTGGTACCGCCATTGCCAGTATCGTCGCGCCTTATGAGCAACCTTTAGTTATCACAGCCCTTGGCGGCAGCGTCGCGACGCCAGAGCGCGGCATACAGGCGCCAATTGTGCGTTTTGAGTCGTTAGCCGAGTTAGAAGTGGCTTCCGTTGGCCGCATTAAAGGGAAAATCGTCTTTATCGACCATAAAACTGAGCGCCATATCACAGGTAAAGGCTATGGCGAGTCCGTGGGCGGCCGCTCTAAAGGCGCTATCGTTGCAGCGCAAAAAGGGGCGCTGGCCATACTCATTCGCTCAATAGGCACTGACAGCGACCGTATGGCGCATACTGGCATGATGCGTTATGACGAAGATGTCACAAAAATCCCAGCTGCTGCCATGTCAAACCCCGATGCGGATCTCATTAATGCCATGTTAACTCGCAGCAACAATGTGGTGCTGTCGTTAAACATGAGCCCAGAAAATCAGGGCATAGCCACCTCTTATAATGTGATTGCCGAAGTTAGAGGCAGCAGTAAGCCAAATGAAATCGTGCTCATTGGAGCACACTTAGATTCATGGGATGAGGGCACTGGCGCCTTAGATGATGGTGCAGGCGTTGCCATCGTCACAGCGGCGGCCAAACTTATTCAAGACTTGCCCGAGCGCCCTGCAAGAACCATACGCGTGGTGCTGTTTGCCGCCGAGGAGTTGGGGTTAGTTGGCGCCAAGGCTTATGCCGAGCAACATAAAGATGAGATGGAGCTGCACTATATTGCCGCCGAGTCTGATTTTGGTGCAGGAAAAATCTATCAAATCGATTTCAATGTACACCCTAGCGTGTTCGAGAAAGTAAAATTTGAGCATTCAGCCATGATACGTAATGGGGTTGCTTTAGGTGATAATGAAGCCAGTGGTGGCCCAGATGTGTCTATTCTGCCAGCCTTAGGCGTCCCCGTCGCTTCCTTGCGTCAAGATGGCAATGATTACTTCGATTATCATCACACCCCCAATGACACCTTAGACAAAATTGATCCTAAGTCATTGGCACAAAATGTCGCAGCCTACGCACAATTTGCCTACATGATGGCCCAATCAGAACTGGATCTAAGGCCAGTCAATAAGACAGGGTTGGAAGATTAATAGTCTGACGCTATACAAATCAGCCTTACGTTGAACAAATAATTATACCCATAAAAAATCCTGCCACTTGGCAGGATTTTTTAATTATGCACTCACTGCCCGCGAGCCTATCAAATCAAACTTGTTCATCCCGTAAAAATACAGGGCTAGATGGTGTCGATTGCGCTTCACTGTAATAGTAACCGTCGAGATCAAAGCTAATGAGTGCAGTTAAATCTTTGGGCTGCTGCTCGATAATAAATCGCGCCATTAATCCACGGGCTTTTTTCGCATAGAAACTGATGACTTTGTATTGGCCATTTTTGCAATCTTTGAAAACTGGAGTGACTAAACGTCCCTTCAGTGACTTTTCTTTAACGGCCTTAAAATACTCGTTCGAAGCTAAATTAACTATAATGTCATCCCCTTGCTCAATAAGGGCGCGATTGACTTCATCTGTGATTATTTCTCCCCAAAATGCGTACAGATTACTGCCTTTGGCATTTTCAAGGCGAGTGCCCATTTCTAATCGGTAAGGTAAGATCAAGTCTAATGGCTTAAGCAAACCATAAAGCCCTGAAAGAATCCGCAAATGGTTTTGGGCCGATTGCAGTTGCGCGGCTGATAAGCTGTCGGCATCAAAGCCTGTGTACACGTCACCGCGAAAGGCGAATATGGCTTGTTTCGCCTCACCTAAGGTGAAATTAGGCTGCCATTGAGCAAACCGAGCCGCATTGAGGCCGGCTATTTTATCGCTGACCTTCATCAAAGAGGCTATCTGAACTGGGGTCAACTTCTGACATTCCTTAATCAAAGCTTGGCTCTGATCAAGTAACGTAGGCCGAGTATGTTCTGTGGTAAGCGGTGGATTTTCAAAATCCAGTGTTTTTGCAGGTGACACTAAAACTAGCATTCGCTATGCTCCCTTCTAATCAATGAGTCCATGATACTTAACTGACATAAAAAAACCATGCACTCAAGGCATGGTTTTTTCGATTAACCTAAGCGTTTTTAACGCTTGTCAGTTGCTTTTGAAGCCGTCCAAATCCCACCTTCCAATTGCTCATCAAGCTCTGGGAATTCTTTTACATCAAAAATAGGCTCTTTACCCGCGCTGATTTGCTCACGGTAATCGTTAATCACTCGAATAGCTAAGCCGGATAAAAGTAACAGTGCCACTATGTTGACTATTGCCATCAGGCCCATGGAAACATCGGCAAGATCCCACACTAGGCCAATTTTAGCTAAGGCACCAAACATCACCATCCCCAGCACAAGCAGTCTGAACAATGGTAAGGCTTTTTTACTGTTGCCAGATAGGAACATGACGTTGGTTTCTGCATAAGAGTAATTAGCAATAATAGACGTAAAGCAAAATAACAGGATAGAAATGGCAATGAAGGCCCCCCCCCAATCACCTACATGTGACGATAATGCATTGATGGTTTTAGCAATACCATCGCCAGAGCTTGCGACATCTCCGGACAGTAAAATAATAGCAGCCGTTGCCGTACATATAACTAAGGTATCAAAAAACACCCCCATCATCTGTACAAAACCTTGGGATGCAGGATGATTGGGGTTAGGTGAGGCACTTGCCGCCACATTAGCCGCACTGCCCATGCCCGCTTCATTAGAGAATAATCCCCGCGCAATACCCGCTTGCATGGCTTGAGCAACACTGTAAGCCACGCCGCCAGCTGCCGCCTCTTGCCAACCAAAGGCGCTATTTATCACTAAGCTAAATACCGCAGGCAACTGCTCAATATTCATAAATACCACCACAAAAGCAATGGCAACATAAGCCAGCGCCATCACAGGCACAACAAATTCTGACACCTTAGCGACCTTTTTAAGCCCGCCCATGATGACGTAACCACTGAGTAACACTATGCCTATGCCGACATACAGTGGCTCAAAACCAAATACCTGAGTCATGGCGCCAGTAATGGTATTGGCCTGCACGGCATTAAACACTAGACCAAAAGCAATAATCAAAAACACAGAAAATAAAACGCCCATCCAGCGCTGACCTAGCCCTTTCTCCATGTAGTAAGAAGGTCCACCACGATACTGACCATCTTCATCTTTGACTTTATAAATTTGCGCTAACGTTGACTCAATCATGGCTGTCGCCATGCCAAGTACGGCGATGGCCCACATCCAAAACACGGCGCCAGGTCCCGCAGCACCAATAGCCACTGCAACCCCTGCCATGTTACCCGCACCGACCCTAGCAGCCATACTGGTACAGAAAACTTGAAACGATGACAATCCATGCTTACCGGGCCTGCGACTAATGGCCAGCACCTTTAAGCCATGGACAAAATGCGTAATTTGAATAAAGCCTAACCGAACAGTAAAAAATAAACCTGCACCTACTAGCCCATAAACAAGTAACTTGCCCCAGAGCAAGCCATTTAAAAAGTTAACACTGGTTTCTAACATATTGCCGCTACCGCCTCGTAAATGCTGTTGCTTGTAGAATGCTATGCTGCGATTCGTATGCAGGGAAAAGAGCCGCAATTGTGAAGCTTAGCGGACCTGAGAGCAAGTTTTTGAATAAATATCAGTTA
Organism: Shewanella denitrificans OS217; assembly: GCF_000013765.1. Lineage (NCBI taxonomy): Bacteria > Pseudomonadati > Pseudomonadota > Gammaproteobacteria > Alteromonadales > Shewanellaceae > Shewanella > Shewanella denitrificans. The sequence goes on from NC_007954.1 coordinate 3,270,289, forward strand.
TTTCATGACGAAAAATAACCAATATTATCCTCCTATGACCAGACTTACCTCTTGCTCTACAACACAGACTTAGTGATCCAGTTCACATTACGTTGATCTTAAACCTAAGTTCGCCCAGCCTAATAAAATCAAAAATACCACTATATTTCAGAAAGATAAGAGCAAACTTCACTAACTGAAAACTCACCACTCAGCCTCCATGGTGCAAAGTTAGATCGGGGACACATTTTCGTAATTAAATTACAACTACATTATCAGCATCAGATTGAAATTATTTTTGATTGCAACAGTGAGGCTGAACATGACACAAGCTAACGAAATTAAGGCGCTTAAAAAGTATGTTAGAGCAACAAACTTTTTAGCCACCTCTCAAATCTACCTTAAGCAAAACGTCCTCTACAAACGTCAGCTTGAGCACACAGATATTAAGCCTAGATTACTGGGGCACTGGGGAACTTGCCCAGGGATCAACTTTGTCTACGCCAACATAAACCGACTTATCGTTAAGCATAATCGTGAATTTATCTATCTTGTAGGCCCAGGTCATGGCTTCCCTGCGGTGCAGGCCAACCTATTTATGGAAGGTTCCCTAAGCCATTTTTATCCAGAAACCATCCCATTTACAGAAACTGGCATCGAAGATATTTGTAAAAAATTCTCAGCGGCATACGGTTATCCATCACATGCTAACCCAGAAGCCCCAGGCCAAATCCTTGAAGGTGGTGAGCTAGGTTATTCCTTGTCTGTCGCATGGGGCTCTGTGCTCGATAACCCCAACCTGATTGCAGCCTGTTTAATTGGTGATGGTGAAGCTGAAACTGGACCACTGGCCGCCTCTTGGTACGCTAACCGCTTAGTGTCTCCAGCCAATAACGGTGCGGTATTGCCAATCGTGCATATCAATGGCTATAAAATTTCAGGTCCCACTCGCATGGGCCGCATGAGCCATGAAGAACTTGATTTAGAATTCCGCGGTCTGGGCTATCACCCCATCATTGTCGATGACGAACAGGATACTGACATCTATGAGCAGATGACAGCGGCAATGGATTTATCCTATGAGATGATCACCGACATACAGCGCCGCGCTCGCTCTGGTGAAGATGTGGTTAAGCCGCGCTGGCCGGTGATCTTAATGAGAACAGCTAAAGGCTGGACGGGTACCTCTGAATACGCAGGTAAAAAGCTTGAAGGCAACTGCGAATCTCACCAAGTTATCGTTAACAATTGTGCTACCGACAAGGGCCACCTAAACGCGCTTGATCAATGGCTCGCCAGCTACAAATTTGATGAACTAGTACAAACCACTGAAACTGGCGAATTAGTATTTGATAAAGACATTTTATTGCTAATACCACCAAAAGACTTATGCTGTGGCCGCCAACGCTTAAGCTACGGTGGTGAAGTGGTACGTGCCTTAGCTAATCCAGATTTGGCTAAGCTGGGTTATGGCGCCGAAACCCCGCGTGGACAACGTGGTTACTCCATGTTGAAAATGGGCCAGTGGATGCGTGATGCATTTAAACTGAACCGCGATCAACGTAATCTGCGTATCTTCAGCCCAGATGAAACCTATTCAAACCAACTTCAAGCCGTGTTTGAAGAAACAGATCGCGCTTGGCAGTGGCCAATTGAAAGCTGGGATCAAGATATGTCTCGTGATGGCCGCGTGATTGAGTTGCTGTCAGAGAACTTGCTGTTCGGTATGTTACACGGTTACACAGTAACGGGTCGTCACGGCATGTTCCCAACGTATGAGGCTTTCTCTCAAGTTGTCTCTTCTATGGCAGACCAATACTGTAAATATGTGCATGCAAGCCAAGGTATACATTTTCGTAAGCCCATTCCTGCGTGTAACGTCGTATTGTCTTCACTGCTAGAGCGCCAAGATCACAACGGTTATTCTCACCAGAACCCGTCTTTCCTAGGCGCCATGCTAGAGAAGCACCCCAACATTATCTCGGCTTATTTACCCGCAGATGCTAACAGCACCTTGGTTTACACCGAACGTGCTTATGGAGATCGCGATAAACTCAACATTATCGTCGCCGGAAAGAAATCGCTACCCCAGTGGTTATCGCTGGATGAAGCCCGCAAGCAGGCCAAAGATGGCATCATGGTGTGGGATTTTGCCTCTGATGAAAACCCAGACGTGGTACTGGCTGGTTGTGGTGATTACGCCACTCAAGAATGCATGGCCTCACTAGTACTAATCCGTGAGATTTTACCCAGAGTGCGCATCCGTTTTGTCAGTGTGTCAGAACTTCACAGCAGCGGCTTAGGTAGCCTTAAGTTCCAAAGCAAGCCTTGGATGATGGATGAAGTCTTCACCGAAGATAAAGGCGTGGTATTTAACTATCATGGCTATCCAAACACCATCAAAAAGCTAGTATTTGATTATAAGGGTAACCGTCGTTTCCGCATCAAGGGTTATGAAGAAGAAGGTTCAACGACTACACCCTTTGACATGGGCGTGCGTAATGGTACTTCGCGCTACCACTTAGTTATCGATATGGCTTACAAGTTGTTCCAACAAGGGGTGATTGATGAAACGCAACACGTTCGCATCACTACCGATATGTTACAACGTCTGGTTGACCACAAGAATTACATCAAAGCCAACGGCGTAGATCCAGTTGAAATCGAAAACTGGGTATGGACTCGCTAATATTGAGGCTAAATAAGGTTAGGCGTTATGTCTTAACAACATGACCTAGCAAAACCACAATTAACAATGCGCCCTTATTAATGGGCGCATTTGTTTTTAAAACATAAAAACAACAAAAGACAAAGAAAAGCCTTGATATTCTGGATATTAGTTATTTTTACTACCATAATTGGCCACGCCAATTACTAGAGAAATGACTCTCCACAATAAGTGTTGGCAATACCGATTCGAGTTGCAAAAACAAGAGAGCGGTATATTTATGGAGTATAATAACTATGGACTTAATTATGATGAAGAACACATTAAAGGTTGTATTACTCACCTCAATGTTACCTTTTTCCGCTAGCGCAGATGAAGGTCTAACACCTTGGTATGTTGGCACTGGCGTAGGGATTAACAACTACGAACCCAACTGTGATTTAATGACCATGAAGACCTGTAGCAAAGACGACCCCTATGCATGGGACGTACACGGCGGCTACCTATTTAACGAAAACTTTGGTATCGAATTGGGCTACCTAGATTTAGGCCGTGCCGAGTGGACCGATTATAGTAACAAATCACATGACGTAGGTGCACGTGGTCTGTCTTTAGGTTTAGTGGCTCTATTTCCACTGGCTAACAAATGGAGCATCACTGCTGAAGCTGGTGCAATGAACTACCTTATTTATAATAAGAAACAGTGGCACACTGAATACTACAGTGACAGCGGTGTAGCCCCTTATGTTGGTGCTGGCATAGGTTATAATTTTACTGATAACTTAATGTTGCAAGCTAAGTACCGACGTTATGAAAACCTTGATGAAAAACAGTGGAACACACTGTCAATGGAAAGCAACTACTGGGGCTTAGCACTAAACTATCGCTTCGGCACTGCGGCTAAACCAGCTGCTAAACCAGCTCCAATAGCCCCTGCAGCACCAGGCGACGCTGACAAAGACGGCGTGAACGACAACATTGATAAGTGTCCTAACACACCTATGACTCACAAAGTTGACGCTAAAGGGTGTTCAGTGTATGAGTTTGTTACTCAAAAATATGACCTAGGTAGCATATTGTTCGATAACGATTCATCAGTTATCAAACCAGGTGCTTATTCCGATGTTGAGATTTTAGTGTCTCACCTAGAAAAATATCCACAGCACACTGTGGTTATCGAAGGTCACGCCTCTAACGTAGGTACTCCTGACTATAACTTACTGCTTTCTGAGCGTCGTGCTAATGCCGTTGCTGCTTTAGTGACAAGCAAGTACAAAATCAATGGTAGCCGTATTAAGTCAGTTGGCTATGGTCTTACTAAGCCACAGATGGCAGGTAACAGCGCTGAAGCTCACAGACTTAACCGTCGCATCGAAGCAATTGTTACCGGCACTGAGAAGCGTGTAGTGCTTCGTTAATTAACTGCACATGTTATTTAAGTAGCGGGGATAATGACATTGCTGGCCCCCTTAACTTAAGTTGTACTGCAGTAATAGGATTAAGTGCGACTAACATAATATTTAATCGCTACCTAGGTAGCGATTTTTTTGCTCATTTTTTATGTAAACCCTACCAATGTCGTCCATATCCATAATCCTTTTATAGCGTTATACCCATCACAATGGCAAAGGCTTTCATCGTCTTAGATAAAAGAGACCAAACCGAGCTCCGACAGCAAGTACGTTCAATTTTCGTACAAAGCATTAACAATAAGCGCAAGATAAATCATTAGCTTATGCAGCATTGTCAATAGAATATATGGCGTTTATTTCAGTTAAAACGCAAAAATAAATCCTTTAACCTCTGGATATTGATTGTTTTTACAACCATAATCCGCGTCGCCAGCTACAAGAGAAAAGAATCACCACAATAAGTGCTGGCAATGTCGATTCTGCTTGCAATAACAAGAGAACGGCATACTGGTGGAGTAAAATAACAATGGACTTACACATGATGATGAACACATTAAAAGTAGTATTACTCACCTCAATGTTACCTTTTGCAGCAAGCGCAGCAGAAGAACTCACTCCTTGGTATGTTGGCGGCGGCGTTGGCGTTAACAACTACGAACCAAGCTGTGACCTAAAAACCATGAAGACCTGTGGCAAAGACGACCCGTACGCATGGGACGTGTTTGGTGGTTATATGTTCAACGAATATTTTGGTCTTGAATTGGGCTACCGCGACCTAGGCCGCGCCGAATGGACAGATTACAGCAACAAATCACACGATGTTGGCGCTCGTGGTGCATCACTAGGCCTAGTGGCTCTTATTCCGCTAGCTAATAACTGGAGCATCACTGCAGAAGCGGGTGCTTTTAATTATTTACTTTCTAACAAAAAGCAAACTAGCACTGAATATTACAGTGATAGTGGTGTAGCACCTTATATTGGTGCCGGTATAGGCTACAACTTTACCGAAAACTTAATGTTACAAGCTAAATACCGTCGTTATGAAACACTTAACGAAAAACAGTGGGATACACTGTCGATGGAAAGCAACTACTGGGGCCTAGCACTAAGCTACCGCTTCGGTACTGCCGCAAAACCTGTTGCAGCTAAACCAGCTCCTGTAGCCCCTATGGCTCCAGCTGTACCAGGTGATGCTGATAAAGACGGCGTGAACGATAACATTGATAAGTGCCCTGACACACCTATGACTCACAAAGTCGATGCTACAGGCTGTTCAGTGTATGAGTTTGTGACAAAAATGTATGACCTAGGCAAGGTGTTATTCGATAACGATTCCGCGGTTATCAAACCAGGTTATTATGCTGATATGGAAATTCTAGGCGACCACCTAGTGAAGTATCCAGCACACACAGTGATCATCGAAGGCCATGCATCAAATGTCGGCAAACCTGATTACAATATGTCGTTATCAGAGCGCCGAGCTCAAGCGGTAGCCACTGCATTAATGACTAAATACGGCATCAGTGCAAGTCGTATCAAGTCTGTAGGTTATGGTGTGACTAAGCCTAAAATGGCTGGTAACACTGCAGAAGCTCACAGAGTGAACCGTCGCATCGAAGCGATTGTAACTGGTACAGAGAAGCGCGTAGTACTACGTTAATCATTGATACCTTATGAAAGTCGCAGCCTTGGCTGCGACTTTTTTATTTCTCTAGATTTACTTCTGTAGCCCCGTACATTAATACTCAAAGTACGTTTAACCCAACTGCCCTACTCTATGCTAACCAACCTCAGCCATTCATCGGTATTTATCTTTCATATAACGGCAACTTAATTTGGTGCTTAAATACAGTTCCTAAGCAAAAAATCTAACTATTGCCACTATTTTGGTAATTTATTTACAACTCTTGTTGGAATATGCGCTAAAATCGCTTCTAATAACAGCATATACAATACCCATTGCTTTCAGAGGACATTCTTCATGGCTAACACACTCGCACAGCTTAAATCACTGACCACTATCGTTGCCGATACCGGCGACATCGAAGCGATTAAGCGTTATCAGCCGCAAGATGCGACCACCAATCCATCACTGATCCTAAAAGCGTCGCAAATTCCTGAATACGCACCTTACATAGATCAAGCCATCGCCTGGGCTAAGACGCAAAGTAACGACGTCGCCCAGCAAATAGAAGATGCCGGCGATAAGCTTGCAGTCACTATCGGCGTTGAAATTTTAAAATATGTGCCAGGGCGCATGTCTACCGAAGTCGATGCACGCTTATCTTTCGATAAACAAAAGTCTATCGATAAAGCCCACAAGCTGATTAAGTTATATCAAGAAGCCGGCATTGATAAATCACGTATTTTGATCAAACTAGCCTCTACGTGGGAAGGTATTTGCGCCGCCAAAGAGCTTGAACAAGAAGGCATCAACTGTAACTTAACCTTATTGTTTAGCTTTGCTCAAGCCCGCGCCTGCGCCGAAGCTGGGGTTTACTTAGTGTCGCCTTTTGTTGGTCGCATTTTAGATTGGTATAAGAAAGACACAGGCCAAGATTACACAGCAGAAACCGACCCTGGCGTTATCTCGGTTACTGAGATTTATAACTACTACAAACAGCATGGTCACAACACTGTGGTTATGGGTGCAAGTTTTAGAAACACAGGTGAAATCATCGAACTTGCCGGTTGCGATCGTTTAACCATAGGCCCAGCCCTGTTAGAAGAATTAGCCAACAGCGACCAGCTTGTAGTGCAAAAGCTAAAACCTGCTCTAACACAAACAGCAGCACCTGCACCTATGAGTGAAGCCGAGTTCCGTTGGGACTTTAATGAAGATGCCATGGCAGTAGATAAGCTTGCAGAAGGCATACGTAACTTCGCCATAGACCAAGGCAAACTTGAAGTCATGCTAAAAGCAAAACTGGCTTAGTTTTAAGGGGTTTCCCATGACACAACTTACTCAAAGCAGCTGCTGGCAGGCCCTTATTGCCGATGCAGCCAAGCTGCCTCACATGCGAGACTTATTTGCTCAAAACCCTCAAAGGTTTGAGCAGATGAGCCTGAACGCCTGTGGTCTTTTTTTGGACTACTCAAAAAACCGTGCGGATGAGACCACACTTAAACTATTATTTTCATTAGCGAAAGAAGCAAAGCTTACAGAAAAAATAGCCGCCATGTTTAATGGTGACATTATTAATACCACTGAGCAGCGCGCAGTATTACATACCGCCCTTCGCAGTAAAGCCTGCCAAGATATACGCGTCGATGGGGTTAATATTGTCCCAGAAGTGCAGCAAACCTTGGATAAAATGGCTCAATTTGTGGATTCAGTGCAAACTGGACAATGCAAAGGCTACACAGGCAAGCGCATCACTGACATAGTCAGCATTGGTATTGGTGGCTCATTCTTAGGCCCTAAGATAGTCTCACAAGCGCTACGCCCTTATTGGAAGGCCGGGCTTAATTGCCATTTCGTTGCCAATGTCGATGCCAGTTCAATTTGTGAAAAATTAAAGCTGCTTAATGCTGAAACCACTTTGTTTGTTATGTCATCAAAGTCTTTTGGCACTCAAGAAACCTTGACCAATACCTTAAGCGCTAAAGATTGGTTCTTAGACCAAGGCGCCACTCAGGCTGATATCGCTAAGCACTTCGTTGCTGTGACCTCAAACGTCACCAAGGCCACTGAATTTGGCATGGACGCAGACAATATTTTCCCTATGTGGGACTGGGTCGGTGGTCGATATTCTCTGTGGTCAGCCATAGGATTACCTATTGCGCTATTAATTGGTATGGACAATTTCCGTTTGCTGCTCGATGGCGCCCATCAAATGGATGAGCACGTTAAAGCCGCGCCATTAGAGCAAAACATGCCAGTCATCATGGCGCTGTTGTCTGTGCTTTATACTAATTTCCATGGGGCTCAGTCTCATGTGGTATTGACCTATGACCATTATTTACGTGGGCTCCCTGCCTATTTCCAGCAACTCGATATGGAAAGCAATGGTAAATCGGTAACCTTAAATGGCACTCAAGTGGATTACAGCACAGGGCCTGTCATTTGGGGCGGTGAAGGCACCAATGGTCAGCACGCTTACCACCAATTGTTGCATCAAGGCACAGCACTTATTCCTGCCGATTTTATTATGCCATTGCAAAGTCATAATCCGCTGGGCGAACACCATGCACAACTTGCATCTAACTGTTTTGGTCAAACTCAAGCCCTAATGCAAGGTCGAACCTTCGAAGAGGCCATGGCAGAGCTTTCTCAAAGCTCACTTAATGAAGCCGATAAAACCCTCATCGCTAAACACAAGGTGATGCTGGGCAACAAGCCTAGTAACACCTTGCTGATGGATAAGCTAACGCCGCAAACCTTAGGTTCGCTTATCGCACTCTATGAGCACAGAACCTTAGTACAAGGCGCGATTTGGCAAATTAACTCATTCGATCAGTGGGGTGTTGAGCTTGGAAAGCAGCTCGGCAATGATGTGCTAGCTCGAATTGGTGCGGCGCACAATGCCACAGAACTCGATTCATCCAGCAATGCACTGATAAATCGGTTCAGGCAAGGTAAAATTTAAGCTCACAATCAGTGCTATGCCCAATAAAAAAACCAGCGAATGCTGGTTTTTTTATTGCCTGTTGATGGCGAAACATCATCAAAACAACACTCAGCGTTAACATTAATGAAACACAATTCTTGCATCCTATAGCCTAAGTATGATATTAAATCGCATAGAAAAACATCATATAACAAGGGAGGTTGTCATGGATCGTTTAGATTATGGTACTGGAGTTGATGAAGTTATTGAAAGGCCCACTCGAACCAAGAGCGCGAATAAAAAGCGTAAATGGCGCGAAATTGAGGCCATCAAGGATAAACACCGCTTAATCAAAGAACTACAAGATATGGATTACAACTTCGATTATGATTCTGCAATGCGTTAACAATAGTTAGCATTAGCCAATTGATATCGCACTCAAACATAAACGAGTAATAGTTGTCCCCCTTCCTCTGTGTTAATTAATAATGTTCACAGACAAAAAATGCCACCTGAGGTGGCATTTTTATTGCCTACGTTTTTAGCAGCACGCCAAAATTCAGCGTCAGAGATTAGTTTCGGCTTTAATTAAGTACTCTTTTAAAGATTCAAATAACGCATCATCGGTTTGGCTAAACAAGGGGTCATCTATCAACTTCTGCTGACAAGCTTGGTTGATATCTTGCCAATCAGCCTCAGTTAAATGCTGCTCAAATAGCGGAAATAATTGCTGTTCTTCATATTCCATATGCTGGCGTTGTTGAGTCAGATAATCACTTAAGTCAGCCACCAGCTGATCTTTAGATAGAACAACATCAGATAGAACGAGGTTAATACTAAACATGAGATTTTGTGTCGACTCAATGAGCTTATGGTGCTCAGCGTCTAGCTTATTATCATTAACCGCTTTGGATTGGGCTGTAAAATAACTGAAGATAATGTCTTCTACTGGGTGATGACTGTGCTCAGCATAAACCTGCATATACTCAACTATGTCTCTTATCACTTTGAAGTCGACGCCACTGCCTGCCGAGAGAAGCTGGCGCTTCTGAGCCAAAATATTCAGTAAAATTGAGATATGTTTGTGATCTTGTAATAACCGTTTCAGCATAGCAGCCTCCCGAGTTCCGTTTTATTAGTTTAACGCAAGCTAAAAAAGTCGCTCAGTTCTTGATCATAAAAATGCATATTTATCAAAAAAAGCTCGGCTCTAAACCTCCTTGTATCGCGCTATCCCAGATAAACCATGGCGGTCACTCACGAGAATGACTGCCACCTTATACCTTAGTTTTAGGCTAGTTTTTGCAGCAAATGAGATTTAAGCAGACCAAAGTCCGCTGCAAGGGGCCTAGAAAGGATAGTTTTAGCTTCCACGGCGCGTAAGGCTTGAGGCAAGGCTAAGTCTGTGCCCAATATGCTGTCGACTACATCCTTAAATTTAGCCGGATGGGCCGTACCTAAAAATATGCCGGTTTCATGTTCCTTAAGCGTAACCAGCCCCTGAGCAGCAATACTGGCGTGGGGCTCTGATTGGTAGCCTAAGCTTGCCAGAGAGGTCAGTGATGCTGCTGTTTGGACTTCATCCACCATAACACCGCTTATCACACTTAACGGCCAGCCCATCGCTGCACATATCGCCTCAACTCTTGGCCAATTACTTGGCTCTGAGACGTCCATCGCATTGGATAAGGTGGCAACCGTGGTATGAGGGACCCATTGACCATTAACAAGATAACGAGGCACAGTATCGTTGCTGTTAGTGGCAGCAATAAAGCGCGCTATGGGTAAGCCCATGGCCTTGGCAAATAGCCCTGCGGTTAAATTACCAAAATTGCCACTGGGCACTGAGACAACGATGTCTTTATCGCTGTATTGCCTTACTTGAGCGACAGCTTCAAAGTAATAACAAATCTGCGCCAACAAACGGCTGATATTGATAGAATTGGCAGAATTAAGCCCTAACGTTTGCCTAAGTTCATTATCCTCAAAAGATTGTTTAACCAGTTCCTGACAAGCATCAAAGTCAGACTCTACCGCTATAGTGTGGATATTTTCGCCTAAGGTAGTAAACATCTTCTCCTGCAGCAGACTTATTTTGCCCTTAGGATAAAGTACCACCACTTGTACCTTATCTAGGCCGAAAAATGCATCGGCCACCGCGGCCCCAGTGTCACCTGATGTCGCGGTTAAAATGGTCAGACGTTTATCTTCGGCTAAGGCGCTAATGCACTGAGCCATAAAACGAGCGCCGAAATCTTTAAAGGCCAAGGTTGGACCATGAAAAAGTTCGAGACAGGCCCTATTGTCATCCACACGAGTCAAAGGCAGTGAGAAATTAAACGCCTGCTCCACTAACATATCAACCTGATTTTGACCTAACTCATCACTGAGCCAAGCGCCGAGGATTGTCTTACAACGGGCGACAAAAGGCAGCGCTAAGATGGCGTCCATGTCATCAAGTTTGGGGATCTGGCTTGGGAAAAATAGCCCTCTGTCCTTACCTAATCCCAACTGCAAGGCTTGACTGAAATTTACTCGCTCCGACACATGCTTTAAATTATATAATTCCATGGTGATGCCTTTATCTTTTCTATAGTTTTACGCCAAAATAATGCTCCATCTCGGCGCTCGTAATTTTTATCTTTTAATTGTGGCTAAAGCTACATAGCCCCACCACTAAACCCGTCGAGCACCTTGCTCATCAATATGGCAGATATGCACGAAGCCGCCGTCTTGGGTCACATAATTATCGGTTAACCAGGCTTTGGCTTTCTCAGCCAGTCCAATGTCATCTGTAATGCTAAATAGGGTTGGCCCACTGCCAGAGATGCCTGTAGTTAGCATGCCAAGCTGATTTAACGCTCCGCTGGCTTGCTTATAGCCAGGAATCGCATCGGCGCGATAAGGCTCTGCCAACACATCTTTTAATACTTCAATGGCAAGCTTAGGATTTTGGCTATGGCTTGCATGAACAAACGCACTTAAGTGCCTGCCAAAATCGATTGTCACAGCCTTATCGTATTGGGCTGGCAATAAGGCACGCATCTTAGCTGTCGACAAGGAAATACCTGGATAAGCCACCAGCCAATACCAGTGTTTAAAGTGCGGAATAGCGGCACAAAGTTCAGAGGGACTGTCTAACATCAGCTGCATCCCACCAAGGTAACTGGGCGCGACATTATCGTAATGCACACTGCCAGAAATTTTGCCTTCAAACTCCCCCATTAGCTGCAATAACACTTGTGGCTCAAACGGCGTATCAAAATACTCATTCAGGCCATAGAGCGCGGCAACCACTGAGCTGGCGCTCGAACCAAGGCCACTGCCCACGGGCAAGTTTTTCTCTAAATTCAGCGCTATGCCTGTCTTAACGCCCAGTTTATCCAAAAAAAACTGTGCACATTGATAGACAATATTGTCCTCTGGTACTGTTGGCAGTTTGTGGCTCCAAATTCCTGTTTGGCTAAAGTGGATTTCACCACTTGCATGAAGTGAAGCAGGACTTGCTGTGGAATTTGAAGCTTGGCTAATGGTGACCTTATCGCCCAATAAACTGCCATCAATGGGCGCAAGTGCTGCACCCAACAAATCGAACCCTACCCCAACATTACCCATGGAAGCCGGTGCATAAACGGTTAGTGGCGCTTTTTCTTTGCTTATCATAATTACAAATCCACTTCCCGAGTCCAATTAACGGTTCTTAGCATGTCGGCAAAGACCCCTGCTGCGGTGACATCTGTGCCAGCGCCATATCCCCTGAGTACAAAGGGAATAGGTTGATAATAACGACTGTAAAATGCCAGTGCATTCTCACCGCCTTTTACGCTATAAAGGGGATCATTGGCATCCACAGCAATGATGCGTACATAGCATTGATCTTGTTCAATTTGTCCAACATAACGCAATACTTTACCTTCGCGTTTGGCCGCTTCCACCTTAGCCGCCATCTGGGCATCCAATGAGGGCAAACGCGCCATAAAATCGGTCACATCACCAGAGTCATCAAAATGGCTTGGTAATACAGATTCCACTTGAATGTCAGCAAGGGAAAGTGGCATGCCAACTTCTCTTGCCAAAATAAGTACCTTACGCGCAACATCCATACCGCTTAAGTCATCTCTTGGATCCGGCTCAGTGAAGCATTTATCACGGGCTATTTTAGTGGCTTCTGACAGACTCATGCCCTCATCCAGCATGCCGAAGATATAAGATAATGAGCCTGATAAAATGCCGTTAAACTTAATTAACTTGTCTCCAGCACAGAGTAATTTCTTCAGGTTATCGATAACGGGTAAGCCTGCACCCACTGTGGTTTCATAAAGAAATTGACGACGCTGCGATAGTGCAGTTTTTCGAAGTGATTGATAATATTCATAATCACGCGTGTTCGCTTTCTTGTTAGGGGTAACAACATGAAAACCTGAATTCATAGCATCTAGGTAACAGTCGGCTATTTTGTCGTTAGCGGTACAATCGACTAATACCGGATTGAGCAGCTGCTGCTCCTTCGCCCACTCAATCAGTTTCGGCAATTCAAAGTCATGATTGTTTTGGGCATTATCATCAGCTAAAGCGCTGTGCCACTCATCGAGTTTGAGGCCTGAACTATCGAGTAGCATCTTTTTAGAATTGGCAATGCCGCAGACACGAATACTAATGTGCTGCTCTTTAAGAAACTCTTCTTGCTGCTTAATTTGTTCAAGTAACCCAGCCCCCACATTGCCACAGCCCACGAGGAATACATCCAAATATTGCTGCACATCAAAAAATGCCTGATGGCAGGCGCACACAGCGTGCTTAGTTTTTGACTGCTCAATCACAGTTGAAATAGAGCGTTCAGACGAGCCTTGAGCGATAGCTATGATATTCACGCTCGCCTTAGCTAGGGCGCTGAAAAACTTAGCGGCAACGCCTTTATGGGTTTTCATGCCATCACCAATTAACGACACTATGGCGAGACCTTGTCTTAACTCTATTGGCTCCAGCAGTTCGCTTTTGATTTCCAGTTCAAATTCTTGCTCTAATGCCCACTTGGCTTTTTGCGCTTCACTGGTGGCAACACAAAAACTAATGGAGTATTCCGAAGAACTCTGGGTGATAAGCGACACTGAAATCCCACTTCTTGAAATGGCCGCTAATGTGCGGCTCGCCATTCCCACCATGCCTTTCATACCCGGACCTGAAACGTTAAACATGGTTTGGTGATCAAGGTTTGAAATCGCTTTGACTTGTAGCCCAGTGGTATCCAAGTCGTTTGAAACTAAGCTCCCCGGAGCACTAGGATTAAAGCTGTTTTTGATATAACAGGGAATATGATATTGAGCGATAGGCGCTATGGTTTTAGGGTGCAAGACCTTAGCCCCAAAATAAGACAGCTCCATTGCCTCCTGGTAGCTAAGCTGTGTAAGCAACTTGGCATCATGCACAACTCTTGGGTCTGTGTTATACACGCCATCGACGTCGGTCCAGATCTCACAGCTACTGGCATCTAAACAGGCAGCGAGCACTGCAGCCGAATAATCTGAGCCATTTCGCCCTAGGGTCACCACCCGACCTTTTGCATCGGCAGCAGTAAAGCCAGGCATAACCCACACCTTATTGCTTTCTAATGTTAAAGCCGAAAATCTTGGTTTACTGATAGCAATATCCACCACAGACTCGAGTACTTCTCCGTGAGCCATAAACAGCGCCAAGGGATCCAATAATCCTGCCGAGACTTTTCTAGCAAGCAAGACTTGCTGCATTAAACCTGCCGATAATCGCTCTCCAGACACAACAATTTGTGCGCGCACGCTATCAGGGCATTCACTAAGTAAACCTATGCCTTTGAGTCTATCTTGCCATTCATCAAATTGGGTTTGAAACTGCTGCATTAACAAGGCTTGCTGTACCGAGGTTAGCTCTGAGGCTGCGCCTTGGTATAACTCATTAAATACATTGCTGATATGTTTAAGTACAGGTTCAAAATCTTCTTTGTTAACTGCAAGATCAGCAATTTCTAATAGCGAATTGGTCACAGTTGCAGGCGCAGACAGCACGGTCGATACAGCTTCCACAGCAGCTGCTTCGATAATGATATCTGCCGCCATTGAAAAGCGTGACCAGTTAGCTAGCGATGTACCACCGAATTTCATTACCTTCATGTTTCTTTTCCTTTGGCTGTGCTTTGCTCAATTCATTAAGTGTTGTGTAGAACCAGAACCACAAACAAAAAAGCCCGCTTCAGTGGGAAGCGGGCTTTTTTTGTAAATCTTTTAGGTGCGCTAGCCCGCCCCCACAATATTGATTGTGGTGGTTGTAATGGTGATAAGAGTAATACTCTGAGCATGGCTCGTTAACATTGCATTTACACCTTGGCTGAATTAATAAAAACTACAAAATTAGTAACTAAATAGCGCTAATGGATTACCCTAAGGAATTAACCACTGCGTTACCTCTCATTAACAGAATTGCCTTTTTAACACTCCCTTGTCAAGAGCCAATTAAGATTATTTTCAGCATTTTTAAGTGTTGATAACTCAAAGCTTATCAGAATGGCTAAAATCAGTGATTTTCTGCGCTAGTTTTGGCATAAACCACCCAAAAACAAACCTTTACGTAAACGTAAGGTAATTATATTCACAGTTAATAACCTTATAAAACAATATCTTGCACAAACTCAAACAACACCGACATGTGAAAGCAGCAGTAATATGAATTATCTTCAAGATCTTGCTTTAAACTCACATAAATACGACTTTCAGATCCTTAATACTCCCTGCACTGTCCAGTATTCAATTAGACAAATTGCACTGCCGGATATCGCATGGTGACTAAAAGCAAGGTATCATGCCTGCACATTTCGAAGTGGAGGCAATATGAAAATTACTAAGCACGCGGCTGTTACTATCCATTACCGCCTGTCAGACCAACAAGGTCTATTAATTGAAAGTTCATTCGACGGTGAGCCTATGGTTTACCTTCATGGCACTGGAAACCTGATCCCGGGTCTTGAAGCAGAACTCGAAGACAAGATGATTGGCGATAAGCTTGAAGCCAACATTCCTGCTGAGCAAGCTTATGGTTTATACCATGATGGCCTTAAGCAAGAAGTGCCAATTGACGCCTTCGGTGATGTTGAAGATATCGTCCCTGGGATGCGTTTTATTGCCGAAACTGAAATGGGTCAGCGCCCCGTACAAGTTATGGAAGTAAAAGATGATGTCGTCGTTGTCGATGGTAACCATCCTTTAGCTGGCCAAGCGTTGAATTTCAGCATTGAAGTGTTAGATGTGCGTGAAGCGACCGAAGAAGAACTGGCCCATGGCCACGTTCATGCCGCAGGCGGCTGTGGTCACTAATAATAACTGCCACACGGATTAAGCAAATAAGCTAATCCGAAAGTGGTAATCATCTTGGGTTTTGCTCATATTATAGGCAAAACCCTTTTTTTTAAGCTATAGTTGGTATAGTTGTGTGCACAAGGCTAGTCCTTGATATAAACAACTGAACGATTGAGCCGCATTATTTGGTTTTGACCTGTAAAGGAAAGTAACACCAGTCCCATAATGCGCTTTGCCCCCCATACAATAACAATTAATAGCGAGCGACGGAGTGCTTATGTTAATTAAACCTATCTATGAACTCTTGCCTTTTACCTATATGGCAATTGGTGGTTTGAGTCTGCTGTATCTAGAGCCCAAATATGCAATTGCTGCGGCAATATTAGTCTATATACTCGGCGCAAGGATCTATATTTTACGCTCCAACAACAGGCGCACGGATCTTAGACGAAAACGTAAGCAAGGCTTGATGCCTTCGGCTGTGTACAACTACCTGCCATTTATTTGCATTCTAGCGGCAAGCGCCTTATATCGCTTTGTCCCTAAAGATTCCAGTGCGCTGATCGCCATTTGTTTGCTTACTTATGCGATTTACATTTTAATGCGCCGAGCCAGTTACCGTAATCACAGGGTGCCAGTATCGAGTTTTTAAGCCGAGATTTAGGCAGCAAACTATCGGGCTGTAATCACAGCCCGATTTTTATTCCTAGCCTTAAGTTAACTGTCCCCAGTAAAGCCGTATATTAAAGGATCAAGCCTTTTACTTTAGCCTTCTCTTCAGCCGTCATATGTTTAAGGTAGTTTGAGCAGCGTGTGATGGTCGCTATGCTAATCTCAAACTCCGCGGCAATCTGCCTTTGACTGAGATCCCCTGCTAGCAACAACTGAAAAACCTTAAGACGACCGGCAACTGCGCTGCGCTCTTCTTCTGTTAGCAGCAAATTAAATAAGGTCGTGAGTTCAACCACATTGTTGTGTGTTAGCACTTTATCGACCACGAGTTCCCATCCAGCGCGCATCTAATTCCTCTTTTGTCATGCCATGGCAGTACAGATTGTAACAACACAAGCCATAAACTGACAGGTGATAGCCTGATGTAAATCTTCAGCAAACCAAATTGATGTCAGCTTGCCTTTCCAATAGGTAACACGCCTGATACTCGCTGAGGCCAAACAGGTACAAACTGAAACAAAATATTTTTAAAAAAGTAATTGAAACAAGATAATATAAGCCAGAATAATTTCGATAAATCGTGATTAAGCCATATAACTTATAAGAGAGTCATAATGAAAAAATTCGCAATCGCGCTATTAGGCACTAGCTTATTAGCCTCAGTCGCTCAGGCTAACAACTTCGATGATGCCAACGATGCAATTAACTACCGTCAATCTGCTTTCGGATTAATTGCCTATCAGTTTGGCGATATGAGTGCCATGTTAAAAGGCAAAAAAGAATTCAACCAAGCCGTTTTTGCCAGTCGAGCAAGCAATGTTGCAGCCTTGGCTAAACTCCCCCATGAAGGTTTTATTCCGGGTTCAGAAAAAGGTAAGACAGATGCTTCAGCCAACATTTGGCAGGATAAAGCCGATTTCGATGACAAGATGGCTGCATTTGTTAATAACGCCGCGTTACTGGCTCAAGCGGCCCAAACCGGCGATAAAAACTCAATGAAGCAAGCCTTTATGGAGACAGGAAAAAGCTGTAAAGGCTGTCATGACGTTTATAAAAAAGACTAATTGACCCAAGTTAAGCGGTGGTATTTGCCATCGCTTAACTAAACGCTACCAAGCAAAACGTAAAGCCTATTAGATATAATCTAACACGGGTTTCAGTAAATAGAGCCACACAGGTAGTGCGAATGCTGCCACTATAATTAAAGCAATCACCCCCGACTTCATCTTTGGAGTGCTCACAGGCGCATGTTCAACACTAAGCACTTTATCACCGGTAAACATGGGCTTGATAAGGTTCTCGCCTTTAAACCAATGAAATAATACCGCCAAGATGTGCACTGCAACGCACCCGAGCAGTACATTAAAATTAGTCTTATGCAGCCATGTTAATCCTAACGCCACCGACTCATCCACAAGATAAAACAAAGGGCCTTCAGTAAAAATTTCATCGGTTGAAAACAAGCCAGTGACTAATTGAGTCAATAACACAGTCAGCATCAAGAGCACCATATAACCACCCAAAGGGTTATGGCCAATCGACTGGGGTTTAGGTGTAGTAGTTAAATAGTTAAGCGCCTGAGATGGTGGCACAACAAAGGCCTTAAATTTTGCAGTATCACTACCAACAAATCCCCAAAGCAGACGAAAGCTAATTAAAATCAATAAACAATATGCTAGCACTTGATGCCATTGCATCTCGCCTTGCTCGGCCGTTAGCCAGAGTCCACCGAGTAGAATAAACATTAACCAATGAAATAAGCGGGTTGAAACATCCCACACTCTGACTTTTATCTCAGCTGAACTCATAACATCTTTTCCGATCCGCATTTAACTAAGCAGTATTTTAACCACAAACGCTGTTGATACCAATCTGCTGGGACTTGAAATTTAATATCGAGTGTAGAGTGAATAATTAAAATCACTCGTTCAATTGACGTGCATTTTGTTGTTGGCGGGCTGTTACTGCAGAATATGCTGAGAGGTTATCCCATCCAATATGCGCTCATTTATTTTCGTACACAAGTAAATCCACAGCATTTTTTAGCATTATTGTCTAAGCGATCAAATTTACTGCAGTCACGTGATTCAAGCCAAAAAAGTGTGACTTTGATCACGCTTTTTCTGACAAACCTTGCTAATCTGAAGTTAAGCACATAACAGAAGGTTCAAAAATATGCTGAAAATCACAAGCAAACAACTTGAAGTCACAGCTCTTATTCGTGAACGTATTGAAAATCGCTTAGAAAAATTATCCCGGCATGATCTTCATCTCATCAATCCACATGTCATTATTACCCAAGAAAAACAGCTCTTTAAAATTGAAACTTCTGTTGGCTTACCCACAGGAGAGTTATTTGCTCAGGCGAAAAGTGAAAACCTTTACGCAGCTATTACGGCAATGGGACAAAAGCTGGAAAAACAGCTCAACCGCCTGACTCATAAACCCCAAGCTCAACGCCATGGTGACCTCAATATTGAGACCCAAGATGACTTTGAGTATGACTATAAGGAGGAAAACGCCGCTTGAAATGTGTAATGTCCAACCATAGCGCGCCTCTTGGGTGCGCTTTTCATTTATGCCAATCTTATTAATGAGTAGAATTCTATTGACACTCTAGGGCTAGCGTTTTAGTTTTAAGCTATGAAGACGACATCATTTTTTACTTTCTCACAGTTTTTTATTCGGCCTACCTAGGAGGCGGTTTTTCTGTGTGAAAGCAAAATGAAAATACCTAAGCCTCCCACTGGAGGCTTTTTTATTGCTAAGCGTTAATCCATTGATTCACTTTAAGCGGGATAAGTATTTATGAGCACACCACCGACACTCGATAGCACCAGAGAACAAATAACCGCACTGGATAATGAGCTGTTAACTTTGTTAGCTAAACGCAGAAACCTAAGCTTAGATGTCGCCCGCAGTAAAGAAGTCGATATACGCCCCATTAGAGATACCCAAAGGGAGAAAGAGCTGCTGGCAAGGCTAGTACAAAAAGGCAGGGAGCAAGGGCTAGATGCGCACTTTGTGGTGTCGCTTTACCAAAGCATCATAGAAGACTCAGTACTTAATCAACAGGCATTCCTCCACGGCCGCGCGAATCCAGATACTCAGAAACAACAATACGCCGTCGCTTATCTCGGCGCCAAGGGATCTTACTCTTACTTAGCAGCATCCCGATATTGCCAGCGCAGGCAAGTAAATATGCTGGATTTAGGTTGCCAGAGCTTCGATGACATTATTCAAGCGGTGGAATCAGGTCATGCCGATTATGGCTTCCTGCCCATTGAAAACACCTCTTCAGGCTCCATCAATGAAGTCTACGACGTCTTGCAACACACCAGTTTGTCTATTGTTGGCGAAACGACCATTGAAGTTGGCCACTGCTTACTCACCAAGGCTGATGCTGCACTTAACGAGATAAAAACCGTTTATGCTCATCCTCAACCCATCAGCCAATGCAGTAAATATTTAAGCCAGCATCCAGAGTTTAAACTGGAATATTGTGCAAGCAGCGCCGAAGCAATGACCAAGGTAATTAACGCCAAAGATAATAGCGTTGCCGCCATAGGCAGTGCAGAAGGCGGCGCCCTGTATCAACTGCATCCACTGGTTAAAGGGCTCGCCAACCAAAAAATCAACCAAAGCCGTTTTATTATCGTCGCCCGTAAAGCCGTTGATGTGCCAACGCAATTGCCAGCCAAAACCACCTTGATTATGGCCACAGGACAACAACCTGGCGCCTTGGTAGAAGCCTTGCTCGCCTTAAGAAAGCATAATTTAAACATGTCTAAGCTCGAGTCCAGACCCATTCCAGGTACCCCCTGGGAAGAGATGTTTTACCTTGATGTTGATGCCAACATTGCCAACCCGCAAATGCAAGATGCACTATTGGAATTATCGCGCTTAACGCGTTTTATCAAAGTGCTAGGTTGCTATCCCAGCGAGACGGTCAAACCGACCCAATTAAGCCAAGAGCAGCTTATACTCGCCCCAGACAGCTCCCGTATAGCGGCCCCAATAGAGCCAGTGCTAGCCCTCAAGGCACAGCCCCATTCTCGTAGCCATAAATCTCAAGATAGCCAAGTAAATTGCAAAGGCGTGGTTATTGGTGCGAAACCTTTGATCTCATTTGCCAAGATGGATTTATCACCAGGCAGTGAACTGCGTCAAGTAAATGAGAGCACTACAAGTTTTGAGTACAACGACTTTGAACATAAGATTAAAGCCTTAAAGGAAGCCGGCTTTCAAGCCGTTATCCTTAACCCTAAGCTGCCACAGAGTAAACTCACTTACTATTGCCAAACCTTAAGCCAAGCCGGACTGATGAGTATTCTAACCGTGGAAGATGGAGATGATATTGATGTCTTAAGCCGCGCCTCTGACATATTACTGCTGAGCGGCTCACAAATGTACAATCAAACCTTGTTGGTGGAGCTTGGGACACTCACAAGCCCAGTGATCCTAGAGCGCCATCCCCTAGGG
This sequence comes from Shewanella denitrificans OS217, assembly GCF_000013765.1. NCBI lineage: Bacteria > Pseudomonadati > Pseudomonadota > Gammaproteobacteria > Alteromonadales > Shewanellaceae > Shewanella > Shewanella denitrificans. Next base: position 3,291,374 of record NC_007954.1, read on the forward strand.
AGTATCAATGATTGGCTTCACGCCGCAGATTGCGTGTTAAGTACTGGCAACAAACAACTCATACTCTGTGATTCTGGGATAAGCAATCCGGCTCAGCCAGAGCGCCTCGCGCTAGATCTGGCGGCCTTAGTCGAAGTCAAGGGCCGCAGCCACTTGCCTGTGATCATCAATCCCAGCCAAAGTGTTGACTCAGTCATGCTTGCTAGCCAAGCACAAGCGGTAAAACAGCTGCAAGGCGATGGCATAGTATTGCCGTTTAAGGATATTCAAAGTTTGGAGCATTACAAAACCTGGATGCATAATCTCTATAGCTAGGGCTAATAGCTTAGCCCGCAAAAAATACAGAAACGCCAAAATGAATAAAGCCGAACTAAGTTCGGCTTTTTTGTCTGAGTTGAAGGATAAAGCAGTCAATTGCTTAAGGCGCTATTCCATCATGTAAACTTAACCAACCTTTGAAGATACGATAACAGAACCAGCTTATCGCTACCGTGTAGCATACTAGGCTCATCCACAGCTGCGGCGCAACATAACCCAGCACAAGCAAAGGCAGCACTCCAATGATGCTGTGTCTTTGCCAGTTTAAATGTGCGGCGAGCAGCGAGGCTTGTGGCACTTGCTTTTGGCTCACATTAAGCCAAAAACTCAGCATCACAGGCATAAAAAACAAGGGAAATGCACTCATTAACCCATAAAGGAAGTGCGCAAGGGTAACATCCTCTGTCAAATACACGTCAGCGTTACTTGCAGACATAAGACCCCCTAATCGATTGAACCACTAAATTCACTAACGTATTTATTGCTTGATAATTTAACCATAAGCCGCGAAAGCCAATAACGCAATGAGGGGGTTTAATTTATCCTCAATGGCTATTCCCTTGGTTTCATATCATTGACAGACTCTAACATCATGCCACTCTCTCGAGCAAATGCGGGGGCATAATCCCCAAACCAAGTGGACACCTGACTAAACTGCCGAATAAATTCATCTCTATCTCCGCGCTTTAAGGTCTCCAATGCATGTTGATAATGCTGCAGATAATCACTCATCAGCTGAACATTTCCAGGTTGCGCTAATATTATATCGGCGTATAACTCAGGGGCTTGAGCGAATAAACGTCCCACCATAGCAAGCTCGAGTCGATAAATCGGTGAGCTAAAACGCAGTAAGTTGGCGATATCGGCGTTATTCTTGAATAGATTCAATCCGTAAACAAAACTTGAGAAATGCCGCATTGCTTGAACGAGTTGCATGGCTTCATCATGATTTTTTGCATCGGTAATTTCAATCCGCGCCCCCCAGATAGCGATTTGATCTAAAAACCATTGATATTTATCCTGTTGGCGCCCGTGGCAGACAACCACGACCTGTTTAGCAAAGCTGCCGACATCGGGGCCAAACATGGGGTGTAGCCCAAGAACAGGTCCACTATGAGCATCTAGCATAGCTCGCAGTGGCTCTGCCTTAACTGATGTCAGATCTGTAAGTATACAATCTGCTGGCAGCTGGCTTAATTCACGACGAATAAGCGCACAAGTCAGGCTAATGGGCACTGAGACTATCACCATAGCCGCACCACTAAACAGTGCCTTCGCTTGTTGCCAGTCGTCTTTATCTAAGCTTTTAACTTGATAACCGGACAAGCTCAGCATTTGACTAAAAAGCGCACCTAACTTACCGGCCCCTCCCACGATGACAATATGGCCGCTGTCAGGTTTAACTTGCTTAAAACCCACCTCTTTTTCATTCAAATAAGACTCACGCATCAAACGGCGCAACACATCTTCGATGAGTTGCGGCGATATCCCAAGCTTTGCGGCTTCATCACGGCGTTTAGCAAGCATTGAAGCTTCACGATGCGGCGCATAGATAGGCACGCCAGCACCATGTTTCACCACCCCCACTTGGGCGACTAAATCTAATCGCTTACGCAGCAATAACAGTAACTGCTGATCCACGCCATCGATAAGATCCCTTAAGTGCTCAAGTTCTGCTGTGGTTTTCTCATTCATTGGTTGATCCATTTAGCTATTTACCGCCTGTTTAATAGTAAAACGGCTTGGCAGGACCGCAGATAACTCATGCGCCCCTTGGCGCAAAATCACCTCTGTAGTTTGCCAATCGATACAAGCATCTGTTACCGATACACCGTACTTAAGCTCGGCTAATGGCTTGTCACTACTTTGATTGCCTTGCTGTAAATTACTCTCCAACATCACGCCGATAATTGATTGATTACCGTCGCTAATTTGTTCAAACACATTCGCGCACACAGCTTGTTGCCTTAAATGATCTTTTGATGAATTGCCATGACTGCAATCGACAACTAAGCGTGCTGGCAAATTAGCCTTATGAATTTGTGCTTCGCACTCAGCCACACTCGCAGCATCATAATTAGGGGTTAGGCCGCCGCGCAGAATAATGTGTCCATCTGGATTGCCATTAGTTTGTAATAAGGACACTTGGCCTTCTTGGTTAATGCCCATGAATCTGTGACTACTGGCTGCGGACTTAAGCGCATTGATGGCCACATCAAGCTTGCCATCTGTGCCATTTTTAAAGCCGACTGGCATTGAAAGCCCAGACGCCATCTCTCTGTGGGTCTGAGATTCCGTGGTGCGAGCACCTATGGCTGACCAAGTCACTAACTCAGACAAGTATTGTGGACTGATAGGATCGAGCGCCTCCGTGGCTACCGGTAGTTCCAGCTCAGCGAGCCAAATCATCAACTCACGAGCCATTCTTAGGCCTTTTTCTACATCGAACGACTCATCCATATCGGGATCGTTAATTAAGCCCTTCCAGCCTACGGTAGTGCGGGGTTTCTCGAAGTAGACTCGCATTAGGATATAAAACTCATCCTTAAGCTCATCATGAAGTTTTTTGAGCTTTAAGGCGTATTCTTTCGCAGCCTTGATATCATGAATAGAACAAGGGCCAGCAATCACAAGCACTCGATTATCTTGCTTATGCACTATGTTAGCCACAGTCTGACGGGCAGAAAGAATATAGCGATAGCCATGCTCAGATAACGGCAGTTCTTGCTTCAATTGCAACGGTGTGGTTAATACTTGCTCGGCACTGATATGGACGTTATTGATGGTATCTTGTTGCATGGCTTGGCTCGCTTAAGGCTAATAAACTTCACTGTATTTTTGTAATGATACACCATTACAATCGAGAGCCCACTATGCCTGCATCATGGGATAAGATCAACACTTGGTTACATATTTCTCCCCACAAACAAAAACCCGCCTTTCGGCGGGTTGTTGTGCGAACACTGCATCTTTTAATCTGTAGTGGTAACTATTACTTAGTTCCCAACTTCTCACGAATACGTGCAGATTTACCTGAACGCTCACGTAAGTAGTACAGCTTGGCACGACGAACACGGCCGCGACGCTTAACTTCGATGCTTGCAATCAAAGGGCTGTGTGTTTGGAAAGCACGCTCAACACCTTCGCCATTAGAGATTTTACGTACTGTGAAAGCTGAGTGCAGGCCACGGTTACGCTTAGCGATAACCAAACCTTCAAACGCCTGAAGACGCTCTTTCTCACCTTCTTTAACGCGTACTTGAACTACTACTGTATCACCAGCACCAAAATCAGGTACGTCTGTCTTCATTTGCTCATCGTTGAGCATTTTAATGATGTTGTTCATAACTTACTCCGTTCTAGAATTAACTGAGCGTTGACTATGCGGACTTGTCCGTATCATTTACGAACTGCGCTAATAAAGTCGTTTGTTCGTCAGTCAGAGCTAGATTTTCAAATAATTCTGGTCGTCTCAAAAAAGTTCTTCCGATACTTTGCTGTAAACGCCAGAGTCTAATTTTTTCGTGGTCGCCGCTTAATAAGACTGCCGGTACGTCCATACCATCCAATTGTTCTGGGCGAGTGTAATGAGGACAATCCAGTAAACCTTCAGAGAAAGAATCTTGCTCTGCCGATGCTTGCTTGCCCAGTACACCAGGTACTAAGCGTGCCACTGAATCGATTAAGGTCATTGCCGGTAACTCGCCGCCCGAAAGCACGTAATCACCAATAGACCATTCTTCATCCACTTCAGTTTGGATAATGCGCTCATCGACACCTTCGTATCGACCACACACTAGAATCAAACTGTCTGATTTAGCCAACTCAGTCACGCCATGCTGATCCAGCTTGCGCCCCTGAGGAGACAAATAAATCACTTTCGCACCATCACCCGCAGCCGCTTTGGCTGCATGAATAGCATCACGCAAAGGTTGCACCATCATTAACATTCCCGGGCCACCACCATAAGGGCGGTCATCCACAGTACTGTGTCTATCATGGGTGAAATCACGAGGATTCCAGGTGTGCAACTCAAGCAGGCCGTTTTTCACGGCGCGACCCGTAACACCAAAGTCTGTAACAGCACGAAACATCTCTGGAAACAGGGTTATTACCCCTAACCACATATGCAGTACCTCGACTTAGAAGTCAGGATCCCAATCCACAACAATCTGTTTACCTTGCAAGTCCACCTGTTTGATGAATTGCTCGGTGACAAAGGGGATCATACGTTCCACTTTGCCAAATGCATCTTTGGCGTTAGCCTTAACCAGCAGTACGTCGTTCGATCCTGTTTCCACGATCTGATCGACAATACCTAAGTTATAGCCGTTTACATTGGTCACTTCACAGCCGATAAGATCCCTGTGATAAAAATCATTATCATCGAGCTCTTTCATTTGTTCAGGCAGGATCGCAATTTCACAATTTGTGAGCATTTGCGCCTGTTCTCTGGTGGTTACGCCCTCAAGTTCAGCCACGACAGCCTTACCTTGAAAACGCCACTGGGTGACCTTAACTTCACGCCACACGCCTTGATCTTTAATCAACCAAGGCACGTAATCGAAGATGCCTTCAACAGAATCGGTATAGGCAGTGATTTTAAGCCAACCTTTAATGCCATGACTGGAGCCTAATTTACCCAGTACGACTGGCTGTTGGTTATCGCTCATCTATCTATACCTTTTACGCAATTAAGCAGTAGCTTTACGCGCGTCTTTGATAAGCTTTGCAACACGGTCAGATGTTGCAGCGCCAGTAGCAACCCAATGCTCAACACGATCAAGATCTAAACGTAAAGTTTCTTCTTGGCCACGAGCCAATGGATTGAAAAAACCAACACGTTCGATGAAACGACCGTCACGAGCATTGCGGCTATCAGCAACAACGATATTGTAAAATGGACGCTTTTTTGCGCCGCCACGAGCTAAACGAATGGTAACCATGCGTTTTATTCCTCTAATGATTTGCTTTAAGCAAAAATAAAAACTGGAACTCCGTGTTCGCGAAGAGTTCCAGAAAGAAAGCCGGAAGATTTTACCTGACTTTTCAACGAATGCAACCAAATCCGGCGATTTTTACGCCTAAGACTTGAGTGGCTCCTTGATATCAAGTTCAGTTCTCCGACGAAAATTATCAAGCTAATGTGTAACTTAACTGACTCAATCAGCTGCACACTAGCCTTAAAAACTGTCTTACCGAGCTTGCTCACTCAATAAGATTAACCTCAATCTGATTAACGCCCTGGGAATTTCATTCCTGGTGGCATCATGCCGCTCATGCCGCGCATCATCTTCTTCATGCCGCCTTTAGCCGACATCTTCTTCATCATCTTTTGCATCTGTGTAAACTGCTTAAGTAGACGATTCACATCTTGAATTTGCGTGCCAGAACCTAAGGCGATACGGCGTTTGCGTGAGCCTTTGATTAAATCTGGGTTTTTACGTTCCTTGGCCGTCATGGAGTTAATAATGGCTTCCATTTGACCTGTCATCTTGCCGTCTTGGACTTGGGCTAAGGCTTCTGGGGGCAACTGGCCTACACCAGGCAGCTTTTCAATCATGTTCATCATGCCGCCCATGTTTTTCATTTGCTGCAGCTGCTCGCGGAAATCTTCTAAATCGAAGCTACCGCCAGACTTCACCTTAGAGGCCAGCTTCATCGCTTTGTCTTTATCGACACCGCGCTCCACTTCTTCTATCAGTGACAGCACATCACCCATACCCAAAATGCGTGATGCGATGCGATCAGGATGAAAAGGCTCTAGGGCATCAGTCTTTTCGCCCACACCTAAGAACTTAATCGGCTTACCAGTGATATTACGGATAGATAACGCCGCGCCGCCGCGAGCATCGCCGTCAACCTTAGTTAAGATAACGCCGGTTAAAGGCAAGGCTTCGTTGAAGGCTTTAGCCGTATTGGCCGCATCTTGACCTGTCATGGCATCGACCACAAATAAGGTCTCAACCGGATTAATGCTGGCGTGTAGCTGCTTGATTTCATCCATCATGGCTTCATCGACATGCAGGCGACCTGCTGTATCGACAATTACCACATCGATGAACTTAAGCTTGGCATGTGCAATGGCAGCCTTGGCGATATCGAGCGGCTTCTGGCTGACATCCGATGGGAAAAATTCGACCTCGACTTCTGCGGCTAAGGTTTCAAGCTGTTTAATTGCCGCGGGGCGATACACGTCGGCGCTGACCACAAGTACTGATTTCTTATGGCGAGTGCGCAGTAATTTACCCAGTTTGGCCACAGAGGTGGTTTTACCCGCCCCCTGCAGACCAGCCATCATGATCACAGCTGGCGGTATTGCCGCTAAATCTAATGCTTCATTAGACTCGCCCATGGCTTTTTCAAGCTCACTCTGAACGATTTTAATGAAGGCTTGACCCGGACTTAAGCTTTTAGATACTTCTTGGCCAACGGCGCGCTCTTTCACGCTATTAACGAATTCTCTGACAACTGGCAGAGCAACGTCAGCCTCGAGCAGCGCCATGCGCACTTCTCGTAGGGTTTCTTTAATGTTGTCGTCAGTTAAGCGACCACGACCACTAATGTTCTTTAGGGTCCGCGACAGTCTGTCGGTTAGATTCTCAAACATTGCTCAGCTCTTTACCTTAAGCGTATCAATAATTGCCGCTCATTATACTCATATAGGTTTAATAAGCGAGTTTCCGGCACAGTAAGCTGGGGGGAAATGACGGGGATCACTAGGCTTAAAAATTGATCCCATGGTCACAAGTTAGCGACTTGGCTGAAAAATTGAGTAAATAAGCTTGGAGCTTAGGCTAAGATACTGTTAAATTTTGTGTTACTGGTCACAGTCAAAGCCGAGCTGACTCATGCTACCCTGAGGGATAGCATATCAAACAGGGGAAAGCTCACTCCCTTGACCTCATAAATTACTTTAGCGATAGGTTTAAAAATCAGATGGTTATTTTTCCTGCAGTAGCGATGTTTTTTTACTGTGCAGCACTTATTTTAGTCACCAGCCGTTTATTTCATGTCAGCGGCCCTAATCGCCCTACCGTGGCTGCCATGGCTGCGGTTGCCGTGCTGTTTCACGCCTTCGCCCTATCACAAGCCATTTTTACTACTGATGGGCAAAACTTCAGCCTGACCAATGTCATTTCCCTTGTGAACTGGATCATTGCCTTCACCTTCACTGTGCTGCTACTGCGGCTAAAAGTCATCATAGTCGTGCCTGTGGTGTACGCCTGTTCCATTATCTCTGTCGCGCTGTTGTGGTTGCTGCCACCGCAGTACATCACCCATTTTGAACTCTATCCCGAGATTTTAGGTCATGTGGTGCTGTCACTCATGGCCTATAGTGCCTTGATGATTGCCGCCTTATATGCCATTCAGCTGTGGTTTATTCAGCAAAAACTTAAATCCAAGCAATTAGTCATCAGCTCTGCCTTGCCGCCACTGATGACAGTCGAGAAACAACTGTATCACTTAGTGATTATTGGCATGAGCTTATTGAGCTTATCTCTCATCACAGGCTTTATCTTCCTCGACGACATGTTTGTCGACGGCAAAGGCCATAAAGCCATATTGTCTCTGCTCGCCTGGTCCGTGTATGCCATCATGCTATGGCAACATTACACCTTAGGCTGTAAAATTCGTACCGCAGTGCTTTATACCCTCTCGGGAGCCGGATTATTGACCATAGGCTATTTCGGTGCGAGAGTTGTTAAGGAACTGATTTTAAAGTAAACATTTAATTTACTTTCGGATACTTGATTAATCTTGCTTGACTCTGGGAGTCAGTCATTAATAATGTCCGATTGAAAACTACGTTTAGGTCAACTTTATGACCTCCACTCTAACAATGGAGCCCCTTTTTGGACGCTATATCTACCAGCGCACTCCTTCTTTTCTTATTCGCATTAATTCTGATGTCAGCTTATTTTTCTGGTTCAGAAACCGCAATGATGTCACTCAACCGCTATCGGATCCGCCACCTTGCTGCCACTGGGCACAAAGGCGCTATACGAGCACTTAAACTGCTCGACCGTCCGGACAGATTGATTGGCCTTATTCTCATCGGTAACAACCTAGTCAATATCTTGGCCTCAGCCATAGCCACCATCATAGGTATGCGCTTATTTGGCGATATGGGTGTGGCTATCGCCACAGGTGTGCTAACGCTAGTAGTACTGGTATTTGCCGAAGTGACCCCAAAAACCTTTGCTGCGCTGCATCCTGAACGCATTGCTTTCCCGTCCAGCATCTTGCTGGGTTGGTTGTTGATCTTGTTATCGCCGCTGGTGAAAATCATCAATTTAATCACCACTGGCTTTTTGCGCCTGATGGGGATTAAAAATGTTCGCACCAATGATGCATTGAGCCAAGAAGAATTGCGTACTGTGGTCCATGAGGCTGGCGCACTTATTCCCCAGCGTCACCAAGAGATGCTGCTATCTATCCTCGACCTTGAAAAAGTGACAGTGGAAGACATCATGATTTCACGCTCTGACATTTACGCCATCAACGTCAACGATGACTTTAAGCTCATCAACCGTTTAGTGGTGCAAAGTCCCCATACTCGCGTGCTGGTTTACCGTGACACCATAGACGATGCCGTTGGTTTTATTCACTTACGTGACGCATTACGCTTACAGTCTAAAGAGCAGTTCAGTAAATCCACCTTATTGCGGGCAGTGAAAGAGCTGTACTTCATTCCTGAAGGCACGCCACTTAACGTCCAGCTGACTAACTTCCAGCAAAACAAAGAGCGCATCGGCCTTGTGGTCGATGAATATGGTGACATTCAGGGCTTAGTGACACTTGAGGATATTCTTGAAGAAATCGTCGGTGACTTCACCACCTCTATGGTGACTACTGCCAGCGAAGACATTAATATCCAGCAAGATGGCAGCTACGTGATAGATGCGACGATTAACATTCGCGATCTCAATAAAGAAATGAAATGGGACTTCCCTATTGATGGCCCTAAGACACTAAACGGTCTTATCATCGAGCACTTAGAAGATATCCCAGCCGCCAACACCAGCTTAATGCTGTCAGGCTATTTTGTTGAAGTCATCGAAGTGGCCGACAATATGGTTAAGTCTGTTAGGGTTATCACCAAGCATACCCCAATCAGCACAGACGATAACGACGAATAAGCTTTAGGCTTATTTAATCCAATAAAAAAGGCGCTAAGCGCCTTTTTTATTGGTCTGCGTTGGTAATGAGTAATGAGAAACTCCCACCGCGAAAATTCTGATCTAGCGCGTATAAAGACTCTGCAAGAACGTCTATAAATCTGTCAGTGAAATATCTGCATACAAGCTTGCCATGGACCATTTATTTCATAATTACAGCCTATCTTTGCAATCGGCTAGTTCCTCCATAAACAGCCCAACTCATTTTTGGACAAAAGTGAGCTAGAAAATTTACACTGAACTTGCCTGAAAAAACCAATTGCTGAATGCTTGAAACCTGTCACTGAAATTTCTGCATACAGGCTCGCCATGACATTCACTCGTCGACACGCAACAAGTCCGTCCTTGGATGCTCGAACATCCCGTCCATGGGATGGACGGTCTTCTCGCAAACACTCATGGTTCACCTTCTTAGCATTTGAGTTTCTGTTAGCCTTAAAATCTAGACCCATACTTATGTAAACCCTAACAGTACTCTCACAGGTTGCACCCATTACCCTCGAAGTTGCCGAAATACGACGATTAAAATACCGTGCAACTATCAGGGATGATGGTTAAGGCTCGTTGGGCACATGGACGTGCCGTCGAGCCGTTAGGTATTTTCTTCGTCGGATGAGGATCAACAACTTCGCGGGCGGCACAGGGGTGTTCCAAGAGGGGAGAATGCTGTTGTTTTCCCCTCTTGGCCAGTGCAGAGTGGAACTCTGCGACTTTGATCCAAACGAAGTTTGGACATCTTGCAAACAAGCTTTGGCGCAAAAACGTGCCAGCACTTAATCATCATGCCTATACACAAACATGCTGATTTTTTTATCTAAATGGTAACACTGATTCTAATGAGAGGATGTTGGACTAAATGGCTCGAGTGCGTGAGCAGCTGGGATGCTGCGCCCGAGCCCACAGGGACGTGTTGACGACGTCACTCGGGACGTTAGTGCAATGGCCGAGATCAGCAATTGAGCTTATTCAAAACACGATTTGGGCATAAATCAACTAGGTTGAAACTCTGCCATACAGGCATACCATGGCCTATTTATTTCACAAGAAGTCTCCGACACGCTGGTTTCTATAAGATCAAGACCCATCACTGAAGGCTTGAAAACCTGTTACTGAAATTTCTGCATACAGGCTCACCATGGCATTCACTCGTCGACACGCTGTGAACCCATCCATGGGAGCTCGAACATCCCGTCCATGGGATGGACGGTCGTCTCGCAAACACTCATGGTTCACCTTTTCAGCATTGGTGTAACTAGTTGACTAAAAAAACAACATTGGAAATTTAATAATGGGTGCCACCATTAAATTCTATGCACAAAGTATAAATATGCTGATTGCAGATCGAAATGGTAACTCTGATGCTAATGGGAGGGTGTTGGGCTAAATGGCTCGAGTTGCTCTATTGAGTTAGGGTGTAGGGATGCTTCGCCCGAGCCCATAGGGAGTTTTTTACCGGTAAGCATACGGCACCACGCGAACAATGAGTCCAATGACCAAGATCACCTTTGTTACTTATCGCGAGTTAACAATGGCTATCAACGTTAAACTTTTGCAAACCACTGTAGTGCTTTTGCTTCATGGTGCTTAACAAAACTATCTTTACCAGTGCAATATTGGTCAATATCATTATCGCATTCCTTAGCTAACTGGATCTTGAGATCCTGATACTCTAACCTTACGGCAGGGTGCGCAGCCAAGTAGTCTCGAAAAACGATATGCCTATCTATATTGGCGTCACCAACTTCAAATGCGTGGATCTGGTGAGTTCTATTGTCGCCACCTTTTCGATAATATCTCCGGCCTCTAATACCGAACTCACCCATGGCTTCATACCCCAAACCCTGAAAAATATTTAGCTCGCTATCAAGTTTAATGAGACTAGGAACTTCAAGAATGATGTCAATTATAGGCTTTGCGGCAAGCCCAATAACTGAGGTACTGCCAATATGGTGGATTTCAGAGATGTGCACGCCAAAATATTTAATCAGAACCTCTTTTTCAATCTCAAAATCCTTTCGCCACCCAAGACGATAAGGAACAACGTCTACAATCATTTTCTCCCCCCTTAATCGCAAGCGCCAATATATTTCCCATTGCCAACAAGTGTAGACTTGATGTTCATTGACTCTTCGGCGCTAGCGCTGGTCATTTCCAGCTTAGCAGTGCTGGTTTTGCCATTGAAATGTATTTCACCAACCGTCTTAGTGACTTCGCCAGGGGCGGTGCATGATGTTTCAAATTCCATCTTGTTAGCACTAATCCGATTAGTTGTGGTTTTACATTCTTCACCTTCATTTTCCTTGTCACGCTCAGAATCAAATGAAGAAGCGATGTCTTTGATGCATTCCGTTTCAGTGTAAACAGGTCTATTGCCCATACTTCGCATCAACTTTTCCATTTCAGCCGGTGCGTCTAATTCTATTATTTCGGTTTTCCAAGTGGTTTCCCATAAACCCGGTTCGAAGTCATAGTCTGCGGCGTGAATTTGAGTTGATGCCAGCATGAGTCCTGTAAACAGCATTTTGGTCATTGTGTGGGTCATTTATTTGTCCTTAAATTAATGGAAACCAGAGATATTTTTGTACCTAACCTCGCTAACGGGGGCCAACAGAGACCGGTAAACGAGTCTTGCCAGCGTTCCCGAATGCGGCTATCTTTATTCGTTACATTTCACCTAACACCATGTGCAACAGTGGAAAAGGATTACCTTGTCCATCGAGTGCAGAGCGCCCTATAACGTTAAAACCTAAATGCTGATAAAAACCAGTTGCATCAGGGTTTTGTTCATTGACATCGACTTTAGTTGCGCCTTGAAATTGAATTGCATTTTTTAGCAGCAACGAGCCAATGCCGCAATTACGATATTCTGGTGAAATAAATAACATTTCAATATTGTGGTCTGCCACACCAATAAAACCGACAATATCTTCTTTATCAGTTTTAGCCACTCTTAAATCAACAGTATCGAAGTAGTGCTCGAGAATAAGAGGTTTCAGCGTTTTTATATTTTCTTCGGGTAAAAAGTCATGGGTAGTTCGAACTGATTTCTCCCAAATTTCAATTAATGCTAAATAATCATCTTGTGATGCGGTATCAATTTTCATCCTGAACCTTTATAAAATAGTACTTGTTAGTATTAATGCATTGCGCTGTGTTCAGCGTATAAATCGCTAGATATGGCCTGTTAATAAAAGTTAATAAAAAACTCTACCCTTAAGATCTCAAGTTAATCGATTAAGTTAGCGCTTTTCATTAGCGCGGCGTTTATCTTCTAACGCGCGGCGCTTTTCTATGGCGATTGGGGTGATGGCCTCTTCAAGCTCTCGCTCCCAACCCATCATAAAATACACTTCTGCCATCAAAAAAAATGGTCCTATCAATAATTGATTCAAATCATCGACAAAGGCGGGCTTGGCTTTTTCATATTTATGCCCCACGAATTGAATCACCCAACCAATAACGAACAAACTAATGGCGATAATGAACGGATGCTCGCTGTGAACCACTAGCTCAGAGGTGTAAAGCACTGGCAGGATAAACAATACTAACCCTAAGGCCAAACGCATATGCAGTGCCATGTAATAGGCCAGCACCACTAAGGTGAGCACCATAGCCGCACTGATTTGATAATCTTGCCATGCAAACCTTAAGGTACCGAACATCAAAAACGCTGACCAGATGATCAAAGGCACACCGACAAAATGCGTGCGGATGTTCTTAGGGTTTAAATGCACGCTTTTGTAAGTCGCTAATTGCTCTACTGCAGATTTCATCTTGAGTCCTTGTTGTTTTTGCGATTATGCGGTTTCTAGTTATTTTTTATTAAGTTAACTTAACCTATCTGCAAGTTAAAGAAAATGATCTGTTATTTTCTCCCGCTCAATAAAAAGGGCGCCATTATGGCACCCTCAAACTTTAGCTTGTTCGCACTATGACTCTAAGATCACCGTCGCGATAGCGTAATGTTTCTCATCGGCAATAGAAATGTGCCCTTTGCAGCCACCCAGTTGTGCCAACCTTAAGGCGGCACCATCAGTAAAATTCACTAAGGGCGCACCATTGTCATCATTACTGATATGAATGTGCTGAAAAGACACCCCGCGGCCAATGCCTGTGCCTAAAGCTTTGGCGGCAGCTTCTTTGGCTGCAAAACGCTTAGCGAGGTAACGCTCAGGCATGTTAACCGCCGCGTAAATCGCCAGCTCATCCAAGGTTAATACTCGCTTGGCGAGCTTGTCACCTAGGCGGTCTCGCTGCTCACGAATGCGCTCTATTTCAACAATGTCTGTGCCTATGCCGATTATGGCCATTATTCGCCTCTGCGACCTTCGAGCATCAAGCGCTTCATGTCACGCACCGCTGTTTCTAACCCATCGATGGCGGCTCTTGCGATCACCGCATGTCCTATGTTTAGCTCATAAAGCTCTGGAATGGCCGCAATGGCCTTAACGTTATGATAATGAAGCCCATGACCTGCATTAACCACTAAGCCTTTACTGTGGGCGTATTTGGCCATTTTAGTGATACGCTCAAGCTCCATGGCCTGCTCGCTATCATTCTTAGCATCGGCATAACAGCCGGTATGGATCTCGATATAAGGGGCGCCGGTTGCGACCGCGGCATCTATTTGAGTGGCATCGGCATCGATAAATAACGACACCTTAATCCCATGAGCGGCAAGACGGCTAACCGCAGCCGTTATCTTATCCATTTGCCCTGCCACATCTAAGCCACCTTCAGTGGTCAGTTCTTCACGTTTTTCTGGTACTAGGCAGGCATAAGCAGGCTTAACGTCACAGGCGATGGCAATCATCTCTTCAGTCACGGCAAACTCAAAGTTCATTCGCGTTTTTAGTGTTTTAGCCAGCAAGTACACATCGCGGTCGATAATGTGGCGGCGGTCTTCACGTAAATGGATAGTGATACCATCGGCGCCAGCGTGTTCGGCCACAGCAGCGGCGTGGACAGGATCCGGGTAATTGGTGCCTCTCGCCTGACGTAAAGTGGCGATATGATCTATGTTAATGCCTAATAAAATTCCACTCATGATGCACTCCTAAACTGCCACTTATCGATAAAATTGCTGGCATTGTACTGTGAAGTGCAGGGGAAAACGACTATTTACGATTGCTTACCTTTATTATTAGCAAATAATTGTCGGCTTAATAATGGCTTATTGCCAAGCAAAGGGGTTAACAGATAACGCATTAAGCCTTTGGCTTGATTGAGCTGCAACGCCGTTAATTTATGCTCGTTAAGAGCAATGAGCATTCCCCCCTCGAGCACGCCTTTGCTGTGCGTAAACGCTCCGCTACTCGATTGCAATACGGGTAAAAAACCTTCATCGGCAAGGAAACGGTAATGACTCGTGGCAAGCAAGGGCTCTCCCTGGACATCCACGGCTAACGAAGGCAGCGCACCTAACTCTTTTAGCAATGCCAGTTCGAAATAACGCAAGCTGGCGGCGTTAAATTCACCTGCCAGTGCCACCAAGGCTCTATGGTATTCAACAAATAAGCTTTCGCCTTGGTGCTCTACCGACAATAAACGCACCAGTAACTCATTGAGGTAAAAGCCTGAATACAAGCTGTCACCCGCTAACGGCATCGCAGGGGCTGCGGCTTCTAACTGTTTAATGTTACGCAAACCCTGGGATTTGTGTTCGCTTTGGTTGTTAAATTGCACCAGTAACGGCTGAAACGGCTGAACGATACTTTTGATGGAGCGTTTACCACTGCCTAGGCGAGTAATGGCATCGACTCGGCCGATACCGTCCACCAACATATTGAGGATAACGCTAGACTCACGAAAGGGTCTGTGATGTAAGACATAAGCACGCAGCATGCTTACCCCTTATTTGAAAAGCAAAAAAAGGCTGCAAAAGCAGCCTTTTCAATCAAGCTAAAGTTAATCTTCGCCATAGCCAAGGCTACGAAGGGCACGTTCATCGTCGGCCCAACCGGATTTCACTTTGACCCAAACTTCAAGGAACACCTTATTATCGAATAAGTTTTCCATGTCCAAGCGGGCTTGAGTAGCAATAGTACGAATTCGTTCGCCCTTATTGCCTATGACCATGCGTTTCTGACCTTCACGCTCAACCAGGATAAGGGCGTTGATCTGATAAACACCGTTTTCCATCATCTTGAACTGCTCAATTTCAACCGTGCAATCGTAAGGCAATTCATCACCTAAGAAACGCATCAGCTTTTCACGAACAATCTCAGAGGCCATAAAGCGTTGCGAGCGGTCGGTGACATAATCTTCTGGGAAGTAGAAATCCCCTTCAGGCAAACTTTCACGTGCCATATCCAAAATGCGCTGGATATTGGTGCCCTTGGTCGCTGAAATCGGTAAAATTTCATCGAAGTTAAACTTCTTTGCTATCTCATTTAGGTAAGGGAATAAGGCTTCCTTATCCTTAATGTTGTCCACCTTGTTGATAGCCAGTACCACTTTGCGTTCTTGGTCGCTGTAACCAATTTTCTTCAGTACCATTTCATCGTCTGGGGTCCAGTTCATGGCATCCACCACGAATATCACCATAGACACATCGGCAAGAGAACTGGCCGCAGCGCGGTTCATCAAACGGTTGATAGCACGCTGTTCATCTATGTGTAAACCTGGCGTATCAATGAAGACCACTTGGCTTGGGCCATCGGTATGAATACCCATGATGCGGTGACGTGTGGTCTGCGGCTTCTTTGAAGTAATACTCACCTTCTGACCCAAGAGCTTATTCAGCAGCGTCGATTTGCCCACGTTCGGGCGACCCACTATGGCAACCATGCCACAATAGGTGACCTCGAATTGCGTCTTGGCTTTAGGGGCTGCTTGGTTCATCCTTGCCAAGAGTTCATCTAAGCTCGGCTGCTGAGCCTCGCTTGCTGGCAAGTCTGTTTTTTTGGTCATTTATTAATTAACTCCAATATCTGAGCCGCTGCAAGCTGCTCAGCTTTTCTTCTCGAACTGCCCACACCTGTGACCACTTCATCTAAATCTTGTATGCGACACTCCACCGTGAATGTCTGATCGTGCGCTTCACCATCAACCTGTACCACTTGGTAATCAGGCAAAGGCTTTTTATAGCCTTGTAGGTATTCTTGCAAAATAGTCTTAGGATCTTTTTGATTTATCCCAGGCTTGATTTCGTCTAAACGCACCTTATACCAGCTTAGCAGTAATGTTTCGCAAGCTTGCATATTGGCATCTAAATAAACCGCGCCGATAATGGCTTCAACCGCATCGGCAAGGATGGACTCACGTCTAAAACCGCCGCTTTTAAGCTCTCCTGGCCCTAAGAACAAGTAATCCCCTAGCTTAAACTCTTTGGCGATTAAGGTTAAGGTTTCACCTTTCACTAAGGTGGCGCGCATCCGGCTCAGATCACCTTCCGTCGCCTTAGGAAACTGATGATATAGGGCATCTGAAATCACGATGGAAAGAATAGAATCGCCCAAAAACTCCAACCTTTCGTTATGCTTATTGGCAGCACTGCGATGGGTTAATGCTTGTACTAATAACTCTTGATTCGTAAATTCATAGCCTAAGGTGCGGCTTAAACGCGCTAAATTTTTTACAGGTTCCATTACTGAATCCCACCTACTCTGTCAAAACGTACCCCAGTCGGTACCCAAGTGGGCAACCAAGAACTGGGGCTACGATCAAATTCAAAACTAATCCAAATAGCAACTGCCTTTCCCACTAGATTTTCTTCAGGAACAAATCCCCAGAAACGGCTGTCTGTGCTGTTATCTCTGTTATCACCCATGGCGAAGTACATGCCATCAGGCACTAAAAACTCACCACGGTTAAGCCCTGGCTGTGGGTAAAAGTGAGCACTGTAATCAGGCTTTGATGGATTAATTAATACGTCATGCTCAACGCCATCCAGCTGCTCAGTTAAGCGGGTTAACGCCACACCGGCTTGATTAAATTGACCACGGTTAACTTCTAACATGTCGATAATCATAGGCTCTGGGCAGGCTAGCTGGCCATTACAGGCAGGCTCTATGATAAGCCCTTTGTTTTTATAGATTATTTTATCACCAGGTAAACCGATAACGCGCTTGATGTAATCCACTTTTGGCTCTTGTGGATACTTAAACACAAACACATCACCACGCTCTGGCTCACCGGTTTCAACCAGTTTAGAGCGCCATACAGGATCCCTAAGCCCATAGCTGAACTTTTCAACCAGGATAAAATCCCCCACCAATAAGGTTGGCATCATGGAGCCTGAGGGTATTTGAAATGGCTCATAAATAAACGAGCGCAATATAAGTACGAAGGCAATAACTGGAAATACCGAATGCGCCGTTTCAACCAAGGCGGGTTCACGGATGATTTTATCTATGTCTTCATCGGACAACTGTGCATTACCCGCCTGCACTAAGGCTAATTTTTCGCGGCGCTTAGGGGCGAACATGCTCGCATCGATTAACCAAATAATGCCGGTGGTTAGCGTGATGAGCACTAAAATAAGGGAAAAATAGGCTGCCATTACTGATTAAACTCCTGCCTTAAATAAATATTGCTGACGAAGAAAATAGTACATCTTAACGCCATATTAACGGTTAATGGTTGCTAGGCTAAGATGACGAAAAGTATCGTTTTTCACCTAAGTTCTCAAGATTAAACTGTTACAAAGTATAGCGATAACGCCTTTAACAGCAATCGGCTAAACGACTGCCAAAGATAACGCCGCATAGTGCGGCGTTAATACAACAAGGCGATTGATTCGATTGCGACGGCTTAAGTGCATGCATATTTAAGCCGGGACAATTAATCGTTTAGTTTCAATACCGCTAAGAAGGCTTCCTGTGGCACTTCCACATTGCCCACTTGCTTCATGCGCTTCTTACCTTCTTTCTGCTTATTCAACAGTTTCTTCTTACGAGAAACGTCGCCGCCATAACATTTAGCCGTTACGTCTTTACGCAGCGCTTTAATGGTAGAACGGGCGATGATCTGACTGCCTACGGCGGCCTGAATAGCAATATCGAACATCTGTCTTGGAATGAGCTCTTTCATTTTTTCAACTAAGGCTAAACCACGGTGACGAATGTTGCTGCGGTGAATAATCATAGCTAGCGCATCGACTCTGTCGCCGTTGATCAAGATGTCTAAGCGCACCATGTCAGCGGGATCGAATCGAATAAAGTTATATTCTAAAGACGCATAACCACGACTCGTGGACTTAAGTCGGTCGAAGAAGTCCATAACCACTTCAGCCATTGGCAAGTGATAAGTCACTGCCACTTGGTTGCCGTGATACACCATATTGGTTTGTGAGCCACGCTTTTCAATACATAAGGTAATCACGTTACCTAAGTATTCTTTTGGCACCAAAATATTAGCTTCAACGATAGGCTCATGAATTTCGTCAATATTGTTTAGTGCAGGTAAGTCTGATGGATTATCGACGTAAACGATATCCCCATTAGTCATTACCACTTCATAAACAACCGTAGGCGCTGTGGTGATCAAATCAAGATTGTATTCACGCTCTAGACGCTCTTGAACGATCTCCATGTGTAGCAGGCCTAAATAGCCGATACGGAAACCAAAACCTAACGCGCTTGAGGTTTCTGGCTCGAAGAATAATGACGCATCGTTAAGACTTAATTTATTAAGTGCATCACGGAAGTTCTCATATTCATCGGTAGAAATAGGGAAAACACCGGCATAAACCTGAGGTTTCACCTTTTTAAAGCCAGGTAATGGCTTGTCGGCGCCATGCTTAGCATGAGTCAAGGTATCGCCCACGGGCGCGCCGTGAATTTCTTTAATACCTGAAATCACATAACCCACTTCACCAGCACGAAGCTCTAACTTATCTTTTTCTTTCGGGGTGAAAATACCCACGCGATCGGCGTTATAGTTCTGCCCTGTGGACATCACTTTAAACTTTTCGCCTTTTTTGAGCACGCCGTGCTTAATGCGCACTAACGATACAACCCCTAAATATGCATCGAACCAAGAGTCGATAATAAGGGCCTGTAAAGGCGCAGTTTCATCACCTACTGGCGGCGGAATTTTAGCGACGATTTCTTCTAATACATCTTCAACGCCGATACCGGTTTTGGCTGAGCAGCGCACGGCATTAATGGCTTCAATGCCAACAATGTCTTCAATTTCGAGTGCTACACGTTCAGGCTCGGCTTGAGGTAAGTCAATTTTATTCAGAACTGGCACTACGTCCAAATTCATTTCTAATGCGGTATAGCAGTTGGCCAATGTCTGGGCTTCAACGCCTTGTCCTGCATCGACCACCAATAACGCCCCTTCACAGGCCGCAAGTGAACGCGATACTTCGTAGGAGAAGTCGACGTGCCCTGGGGTATCAATGAAGTTAAGCTGGTAGGTGTTGCCGTCTTTAGCGTGATAATCAAGCGTCACACTTTGGGCTTTAATAGTAATGCCACGTTCACGTTCAAGATCCATAGAATCAAGAACCTGTGCAGCCATTTCACGGTCGCTAAGACCTCCACACACTTGAATAAGGCGATCTGATAGGGTGGATTTCCCATGGTCAATATGGGCAATAATCGAGAAGTTTCTAATGTGTTTCATTATGCTGCTGTGATTAATACTAAAAAGGATAAAAAACGAGGTGGCAAATTGTACCTGATTAGGGGGGTAATACCAATCAGATTCGACATTTGCCCATGAAGGTGGATATTGGTGCAGTAAACACGGGTTACTTATGACTCATTTCGGTGCTGACATTCAGGCCAATTTCACGGCCTAAATGAGCCATAATGACAGGTTGAGCACCTTGCTCTAATTGATGAGCAAAACGTTTGCCTAACAGCCAAGCTGAAAAAGCCCCTGCCACACCTAAGGTGATTGCAGGCAAGTCACTGTCTACACTCAATAGGTTTTGACCTAAGACTTGGCCAATCAAGGCGCCAACAAATAACCCAATAAGTGGCAACAGATACACTAAGGCCGCCGCTTTTAATAATACGCTGGCTGGCAAGCCTAATTTAACCAAGTCGCCTATGGGATATTGAGTCTCACAAGGTAAAGAAAACTGCTGAGTTTTCACTGAAAACGCTTTAGCCACAGCAGACGTACCGCAATTATCACTATTACTACAATGATTACAGGCGCTCTTTAGCTCGACTTCGACTCGAACCCAGCCCTTAGCGTCATAGGCGACAATACGGCCAACTTCTTCGAGTAAGTTGTCCGCATCCTGTGTGGCTTGTTTTTCTATAGCGCCACTCACTGTAACACTAAGCCTTTGGCAATGCGTTTTAAGGTTTCATGGGGCACTTTACCGACGGCCACCACTTCATGCTCGGCAAGCTTTTCTACCACCATGGACAAGCCATTGCGGGTCATTAATTCTTCTGGCAAGGGCTGTGCGCCTTGCTTGGAGACATAAACAGAAATATTCGCTAACCCATCTGTGAGGGCTAAATATTCAACCGGTTCATGACTGCCAATCAGCCTGTGATTATCACGCACTGCGACATTAAAACCTTGAGGTAACCAAGAAAAACTCCAGCTATGACCATCGGTCCGCTCAGCTTGCTCAACCACTGCTGGCCAAGGCTGCTTTTTGGCTTCCACTAAAATATGGGCAGGCTCTTTAAGTTCGATCAGCTCTATCACCATCACTTGTTCTAGTAACTGTTTCTCTTTATTGAAAATATCGTAGCGCAATGGCAGATACGTACTCATATCTATCCACACTTGGGTCGCGTATCTGTCATTATCGATAGGAATAATTCTCACCAATTGACCTGGACGCCCCGCTATACGACTTCGGCCACCAAGAACAAACTGATAGCCTTTTTCCAAAGAGGCGATATTGCCTGCAAATGCCGATGGCCAAACCCCTTGAATATGATTAGCTTTAACACTGTATGCAGGCTGATCGTGCTCAATAAAGCTCACAACATTACCGATCCTGACGGCATTCTTGGGTGGGCCATTTAAGTATTCTAGGAAGGCAATTTCTTCACCCTCAACCTTGCCGTGTAGATAGACAAGAGGGCGAATATGATCCGATTGGACATGAATAATGGAGGATTTGAATTCTTTTTCTTTGAGTGCTTGGCTCATGGTTTCAAGCCATGCTTTGGCAGACAATTCTTCTTCGGCAGCACAGGGAACAGCCAATACCAAGAGTGCTAACAGGATTAGACGCAAGCTAACTCCTCAGATTTACAAAGAGGCCCTGCCATGCAGAGCCTTAATTTAATTGAACATTTCAAGCATCAACTGGAAAATAATGATGCTAGATTTAGGTTCATTACTTATCCGTATCTTGCGGACTATTATCCGCTGATATTACCCCAGGATTCAACCTCTGTTGTAACATATGATCTTGGATATAAGCATTGATTCGGCGACGTTGCTCCACCATCTGCTCATTGCTCACGCCTTGTTGAGTATTAGATTGCTGGCCACCGGTTTGCAGGCTCACTGGAGAAACACTGCCCACTAAAGGTCGAGTGGTTAGCACTGACATAGGTGCCTGAGCGTCCTGATCTTGGTTATAGTTCTGCACACCAACAACCGCAACTAATGCCACCGATGCTGCTATGGCATATTGGCCGAGTTGCTTAAATAAAGGCACAAGCTTGCTGACGTTATTTGTTGAACCCGTGTCATGAGTTGGCTTGATGTTAGTCTGATGCACATTAGTTTGAGGTGCAAGGATAGCAGGCTCTAGCTCGATAGCCGCAGCAATTTTAGCCGACAAGTCTAAATCGAACGCTTTGGGCAATTCACTGCGCATGGCATCACCTATCATATGGTAGTTTTGCCACTTACCATGAGAGGTTTTATCAGCCGCTAACTCAGCAATAGTCTGTATATCGACTTCACCATCTGCTGCTGCTGACACCCATTCTTGACCTGATTTAATCATTTTTCACCCATTAAATTAAGGCTATTAATTTTCCAACAAAGGTTGAAGCATTTTATCTATAGCTTCACGAGCCCTGAAGATCCTAGAACGCACTGTGCCTACGGGGCACTCCAT
This sequence comes from Shewanella denitrificans OS217, assembly GCF_000013765.1. Lineage (NCBI taxonomy): Bacteria > Pseudomonadati > Pseudomonadota > Gammaproteobacteria > Alteromonadales > Shewanellaceae > Shewanella > Shewanella denitrificans. Next base: position 3,313,877 of record NC_007954.1, read on the forward strand.
CACGTTGGCAATCTCTTCATAACTCATGCCATCGAGTTCACGTAAAGAAATGGCCATTCTAAGTTCTTCCGGTAAGCCTTCTAATGTCTCAAAAATCACTTTCTTAATTTCTTCAGACAAGACCAGACGTTCCGGGGTCGCAAACTCTTTTAATGCATCATTACCTTCATAATACTCTGCATCATCAATATCGACGCTGTTGGCCGGAGACTTACGGCCTTGGGCAACAAGATGGTTCTTTGCAGAATTGACGGCTATTCGGTACAACCAAGTGTAAAACGCACTTTCTCCTCTGAAATTGGGTAAAGCACGGTAAGCTTTAATAAAGGCTTCTTGAGCAACATCTGACACATCTGCTTGATTTCGCACATAGCGTGAAATCAAACTCATCACTTTACTCTGGTACTTTTGCACTAACAGATTGAAGGCATTTTTATCACCTTGCTGTACACGCTCAACTAGTTGTTGATCACTTATTTGTCCACTCATTCGAGCCGACTACTCCTAAATCTAATGCTGATTTCTCAGTCGCTCGAACATTATTCACATTATGTAGACTGGCGCTCATTGGAAAAGTTCGGCTTGGGATTAAAAAAAATTCATTTATTGGTGATTAATCACTAATTATCACTTTGCAGCTGTACCCAATATTTTATATTTGTTTTACCATTGGCGGACACATTTGCCACGCCATGATACCTGATGAAACAAGCAGTTGAACACCAATCTGACATTTTAGTCATAGGAAGCGGTGCCGCAGGCTTAACACTTGCATTGCATCTTGCTGAAAAATCTAAGGTAATACTCTTATCTAAGGGGCCACTCTCCGAAGGTTCTACTCTATACGCCCAAGGGGGTATTGCTTCAGTTTTCGATGAGACTGACACCATAGCCTCCCATGTGAGCGACACCTTAATTGCAGGAGCTGGTTTATGTGATGAGCAAATAGTGACCTTCACCGCCGAAAACGCCAAGAGTGCCATGGAATGGTTAATCCAGTCTGGGGTTGAGTTCGATAAAGAGGAACGTCCAGATGGTGACAGCAGCAAAGCGCCCTATCACCTTACCCGTGAAGGTGGTCACAGTCACAGACGCATACTCCATGCCGCCGATGCAACAGGAAAGGCGGTGCAAACCACTTTGCAACAAAGGGCCATTGCCCATCCAAACATTCAGATTTTAGAGCGTTATAACGCCATCGACTTAATCACCACTCGCAAGCTGCAGCGCACCGGCAATCGGGTATTAGGTGCTTATGTGTGGAATCGCGATCAAGAGCATGTCGAAACCGTCAAAGCGCGATTTATTGCCTTAGCCACAGGTGGCTGCTCTAAAGTGTATCAGTACACCTCAAATCCAGATGTCGCCAGTGGCGATGGCATTGCCATGGCTTGGCGTGCTGGTTGCCGGGTGGCCAACATGGAATTTAACCAATTCCATCCTACTTGCTTGTATCACGCCGATGCGCGTAACTTCTTGCTTACCGAGGCACTACGGGGTGAAGGGGCTTATTTACGTCGCCCCGATGGCAGCCGCTTTATGCCAGAGTTTGATGACAGAGCCGAACTAGCCCCAAGGGATATCGTTGCCCGTGCTATCGATTTTGAGATGAAACGCTTAGGGGCAGATTGCGTCTATTTAGACATCACCCATAAGCCGAAAGACTTTATCATCAAGCATTTTCCCACCATCTATAGCCGCTGCCTAGAGTTTGGCATAGACATTACCTCAGATCCGATCCCAGTAGTCCCTGCAGCCCATTACACCTGTGGCGGCGTAATGACAGACTTGCATGGCCAAACTGACCTAAATGGCCTGTACGCCATAGGCGAAGTGGCCTATACCGGGCTTCATGGCGCCAATCGCCTTGCCAGTAACTCACTGCTTGAATGTTTAGTGTTTGCCAGAGCCGCAGCTCAAGATATTGAAAGCCAATTAGCCAAAATACCTATGCCAGGGGAACTCCCCCATTGGGATGAGAGTAAAGTCTGTAACTCAGATGAAGAAGTGGTGATTGCCCACAACTGGCACGAATTACGCTTATTTATGTGGGATTACGTTGGCATAGTTAGAACAGACAAGCGCCTTGAGCGTGCTTTGCGCCGCTGCGCCATGCTGCAACAAGAAATTCAAGAGTATTACAGTAACTTCAGAGTCAGCAACAATCTACTGGAGCTGAGAAACTTAGTTCAAGTAGCGGAGTTGATTATCCGCTGTGCTATGGCCCGCAAAGAGAGCCGCGGCCTGCACTATAATATTGATTACCCTGAACTTGTGGAAAACTCACAACCGACCATTCTTGAGCCAGAGCGTTAATCATCTATTGCGTATTAACGAATAGCAGATGAGGATAAAATACGGCACAGATGACGATAGTCTGTGTCGTTTAGCATATCCACAAATACAGCCAATAGCCGTTTCTGGCTGCTGGCTTTATCTTTACCCTGTTCTGAACTCAGGGTAAGAAACAACACGCACATCACTGGGGTTACGATAGCAGGCTTATCTTGGATAAAGGATTGAGACTCTAAGGCTAAGCACTGCCTAAGCTCCCCTGCTCCTGCACTATCCAAACGAATATCCCAGCGCCATTGAGTCAAGCGATAGCCTTGGTAGGCAAATACACTCAAGATAATCAGCCCAGTTAAGACTCTAATCCCTAGGTAAATGACATTATCAATGCTGGGCCAAAACCAAAGGCTAGTGAAACAGAGGCAACCAAAGCCAAACAAAAAACCTTGTTGTATTCTGGAGCTTTTGAGGGAAAATGAATAGTGCATCTGTTATGAACAGCTATTTCTATCTATGCACAGTTTCACACTGCAAGTCATGGCCCAGTTCATAGTACCGTTCTTCATAGTACTGGTCATAGTGCCGTTCATGGCGCCGCACGTCCACGGACCTTGATAACCATCCTAGCCAAATCACTATCAGGACACTGCTCATGCCCCATAAACCAAGCAAACAACTCAGGATCTTCACAGGTTAACAAACGAATAAAATCCAATTTATCTTGATCGCTTAAGTCCTGATATTGGGCTTCCACAAAAGGTTGAAACAGCACATCGAGTTCTAACATGCCACGGCGACAAGCCCAGCGCACTCTGGCGATATTCATAAGTTCCAATGCAACTCTCCTAAGAAAAAAACCGGCCGACACTTGATGTCAGCCGAATATAAACCATTTAAACGCCATTAACGATTAACATGCCATTAGATTTGTTGATGAAGCGTTGCAACTCCACTAAAGACATCGCTAAAATCTGTGGTTAATAAGCGTTTCACGCCAGCATGCTGGATCATGCGCTCGGCAAATATTAGATGATATTCTTCTTTAATATCTGCAGCTTCCCCAAGCAATACCATGCCTTGTGAAAGTATATCATGACGATAAATTGATGGCGCAACAAATATGCCTTTGTTGAAAAAGCCAAAGGCCTTCATCATGGCGGCATCATCAAACTCCCCAGCAATGCGTACCGTTAAGCTTTGCTCGGCAAACCATCGATGCAACTGCTGCCCTACAGAAGTATTTTTACTGGGCAGCAACAGGCCTTGTTCCTCAAGACAGGCGGGAAACGCAGTGTTTAACTCACTGGCCGAATAAAAGCTGATGCTGCATTCCCCCAACTTTTTCGACAAAATCTCAGGGTATTTGAGCGAGTCTCCGGCGCAATCTGACAAGATAACATCCAGCTTATGCTCCCTAAGGCGTGCCATTAAACTCTCATGAGTCGACTCTATACAGGCTAAATTCATGGTTCCATCAGTGGGCAGCGCCGACAATAACACCCGACTCGCCAGTGCTTTAGATAAGACATCGGCGATACCCACCTCAAACAAGATGGAGGTGTCTTTTTGATAGTTCAAAATATCAAGCATTTCATAACTTAAATCGAACATCTTATCAGCGTAACGAAAGACTAACTCGCCAAGCTCGGTAGACTCAAGCCCTCGACCCACTCGGTTAAATAAACTGCCATTAAGGCGTGCTTCCAAGGCTTTTATCTGCCCAGAAATAGTATGAGGTGCAAGACAAAGGGCTTGAGCAGCTTTAGTCACGCTGCCCTTTTTTTTCACCATCCAAAAATAATAAAGATGATTATAATTAATGTGTTGCATTGTCACTTAAGAAACTCCTGCTGATAACATCAACTCCCATTGCACTTAAGCACTGTGTCTAAAAACAATTTCAATTCTTCAAGGTTGGTAATGGTATTCAATGCCAATTGTTCTTCCAGCGCCGCAGCAATATCAAGGGCCTCATCGGCGCTGTGACTGCAATGGGCTGAATGGGCTTTTTTATATCGATTACCTGCTCGAAACTTGAGTGCTCTCGCTTCAAAATCATCAACAGCCAGCGTCCCCGTACTGCCTTGTGGGGCATAGAGTAAGGCTGAGTCAACAAGGCCTGCAATATAACTTTGACAACTTTTACTGCTGACATCCGTTTTACAAAAGCTCAACTCTTGAGAGTAAGCAAGATTCGTTACTGATAAGAGCATAAAAAGACTAACTATTCTTGTTTTCATCTGTTTCTCCTTTATCGTCATTTAACACTTTAGTTAACCAAAAATAGGCGATACTGGCTGATAACATAGAGCCCACTAAGGTGCCCAGTCTGGCATAATTTCCAACATCCACCGCCGAATGTTCAAATGCCAGCGAAGAGATAAATATCGACATGGTAAAACCCACCCCACAGAGTACGGCGACGGCTGATATTTGCTGCCAGTTAACCCCTTGCGGCAAACTTGCCCACTTAAGTTTGACTGCGGCATAACTAAACAGCAGCACACCTAGGGGTTTACCCAGCAAGAGTCCCAGCATCACACCTAAAGCGGCAGGCTCTGCCAATGACGCCAGACTCATGCCCGATAAAGAAAGCCCAGCATTAGCGAAGGCAAACAGGGGCAATATCATGAATGTGCTCCAAGGATGCAGGCTATGTTCTAGATAGCGCGAGGGTGACTCTTCACCAGGTTTCACCTTTAATGGAATACAGAAGGCAATGACAACGCCAGCTAAGGTTGCATGGACCCCAGACTTAAGCACGGCAATCCATAGCAGTAAACCTAGCAAGGCATAAGGCGTCAGGGTACGCACACCTTTAAGGTTTAAAATAACCATGGAGCCAATGGCAATTGCGGCGATAACTAGGCTGGTGATGGATAGATCTGAGCTATAAAATAGGGCGATAATCACGATTACGCCTATGTCATCTATGATGGCAAGCGCCAACAAAAAGACTTTAAGGGCCACGGGAACCCGATTACCTAATAAGGCTAATACCCCTAAGGCAAAGGCGATGTCTGTGGCCGCCGGTATGGCCCAACCATTTTGGGTGGCTTCATTGCCAAAGTTAAATCCAAGATACACTAAGGCAGGAAACACCATGCCGCCAATGGCCGCAAAGGTGGGTAAGGATGCCTTAGACACACTGGATAATGCCCCTTCGACTAATTCGCGTTTAACTTCTAAGCCAATCAGTAAAAAAAATAGCGCCATCAAGCCATCATTCACCCACAGCAATAAGGGTTTATTAATGTCCAGTTGGCCAAATCTAACTTGCACAGGCGTATCGAGAAAGCCTTGATATAGGCCGGCTAAAGGAGAGTTAGCGAGGAGCATCGCCATCGCCACTGCCAGCATAAGTAATATGCCGCCACTGGATTCTTGGCTAAGAAACGCTTTGATTTTTTGTACCATAAACACCTCAAATAAATAATCACTTGAGTCTAGTCTAGAGTAAGAACAAAAGATAATCGTAAGTAACGTGACAACTTATCGATAATACCGATAAGTTGTCATATTATTTGAGCAAAGCAGAATTGTGCAGCTAGATGGCCACAGGCGCTTTAATGTGTGGGTGAGGCTGATAATTAACCAACTCAAAATCATCGAATTGATAATCAAAAATCGATTCTGGCTTACGTAATATATTCATTTGTGGCAGGGCATGAGGCTCGCGACTTAGCTGCAGCTTAGTCTGTTCCATATGATTGGAATACAAGTGGGTATCACCGCCAGTCCAGACAAAATCACCCAAGGCGAGATCGCACTGTTGAGCGACCATCATGGTCAACAAGGCATAACTGGCAATATTAAAGGGCAGTCCTAAGAAGACATCACAGCTTCGTTGATACAGCTGGCAAGACAACTTGCCATCGGCGACATAAAACTGGAACAAGGCATGACAAGGCGCTAATGCCATTTTATCCAGTTCGCCCACATTCCATGCCGAGACGATTAGGCGTCTCGAATCTGGCTGAGTCTTGATTTGTTCTATGATCTGGCTGATTTGATCCACCGCCTTACCGGATTGGGTCGGCCAGCTGCGCCACTGAGCGCCATACACTGGGCCCAAATTGCCTTTATCATCGGCCCATTCATCCCAAATACTCACATTATGCTCATGTAGATACGCCACATTGGTGTCGCCCTGCAGAAACCATAGCAGCTCATGTATGATAGAACGTAGGTGACACTTTTTAGTGGTAACTAAGGGGAACCCTTGATTTAAATCGAAGCGCATCTGATAGCCAAAGACTGAACGAGTGCCCGTTCCGGTTCTATCTGTTTTCACCGCGCCATGGGCCAGTATGTGCTCCATTAATGCTAGATATTGCTTCATCGCCTTCGCCCTTTTTTACTCAAAAATTACTAAAAAGTGTCTATCAACATAGCTTATGTTTTTAACGTATTTATATCACTTACATTACCGCGACGTTAACCTGCGCTAATGAGCTTAATCCCTACCAAGACTAATAGTATCGCGAACAGCTTCTTAAGCACAGGTGTCGGCCAAAGACTTGCTGCTTTTACGCCCAAAGGCGCAGCCAGCATGGAGGTTATCACTATCCCAAGCAGTGCTGGCAAGTATATGTAGCCTAATGAATAATCAGGTAAATGTGTGGCATCAAAACCTGCAACCACATACCCTAAGGATCCACTTAAGGCGATAAGAAAACCCGTGGCTGAGGATAAGCCCACCGCTTGGCGCATGGCGAGGCCAAAATAGCTCAACAGGGGCACCATAAGTACCCCGCCCCCTATGCCCATCATCCCAGCCAAGAGCGCGATGACCACACTCAAGCCAAATAATACTTGTCCGCTGGGTAAGCCTCGCCCAGCTTGTGGCTTAATGGGGAATGCCATTTGCAGCGCCATTAGAATAACGAAGATGGCGAACACTTGTTGCAAGGCGGCAGAGGATATCTGCTCAGAAATAAAGCCCGCCATCAAGGCCCCGAGTATAATTCCCGGCATTATGGTGTTAAATAAAGGCCAAGGAATATTGGCTCTTTTATGGTGGGCACTGGCCGCGGACATTGAGGTTAATATGATAGAGGCAAGTGAAGTGGCAATGGCCATGTGGGTCAGCTGTTGGCTCTCAACCCCGACCCAGGGAAGCAAATACAGCAATGCCGGCACTATGATCAAGCCGCCACCTATCCCAAGTAATCCGGCCAAAAAACCCACCACGGCACCTAGGGCTAAACATATAAGGAATACGGTAAACATCTGGGTTAGCTGGCCTCTGTGGTTATTTTTGTAGTTTTTGTTCTTTCTGCTAGTTTGGCAATTTATGTTAGTTTGGCAATTTATGTGAGGGCATTCGCCTAGCTAACGCCCTAAATCCAGCGGCCGTTATTCCAACAACCAGGCGAGCTCCTGCTGGGTTAAAAATTCAATCAGTTTTGCTCGCACTTGTTGGCCGTTCGGCAGGCGTAAAACCGTATCCAGCAGCACTCGCAGTTCATCGCGCTGCACTCGCCTGAGTAAGTAGTTGATTTTACCTAGGCTTGCATGGTTCATACTGAGTTTGTCATAGCCCATGGCAATAAGCAGCAAGGCCCCTAGTGGCTCACCGGCTAACTCACCACAAATGCTGATATCTAGCCCCAAGCGCCGACAATCATCTAAGGCGCGTTTAAGCGCCCGCAATATGCCTGGATGGTAGCTGTCAAATAATGCGCTGACATTGGGATTGTTTCTGTCTACTGCCAACAAGTATTGGGTTAAATCATTGCTGCCCACTGAAACAAAATCGACCCGAGTGGCCACATCATCCAATTGATATAACAGCGCCGGCACTTCAAGCATGATGCCTATACTAGGTTTAACAATTTTAGCGTCACACTCGCTTTTAAGCTCTTGATAAGCCTGCTCTAAATAACCTACTGCTTGATCGATTTCATCAAGGTTACTCACCATAGGCAACAAAATCTGCAATTGTGTGCCGACGCCTCCCGCCTGGATCATCGCCCTTAATTGCATCAATAGCAGTTCGGGATGATCCAAGGATAGCCGAATACCGCGCCAGCCAAGAAAAGGGTTGTCTTCATTAATGGGGAAATAAGGCAGCGGCTTATCACCGCCCACATCTAAGGTTCGCATCACCACAGGACGTGTCCCTGCCGCATCGAGCACTTGTCGGTATACCTTGATTTGCTCTTGCTCGCTTGGAAATCGTTGATGCAACATAAACAGAATTTCGGTGCGATAAAGCCCTATGCCATCGGCGCCTTGCACCACATCATCGGCTAAACCGCTCAAAAGCCCAGCATTTAAAAACAATTGGGTTTTATGCCCATCCAAGGTCTCACAAGGGTTAGCCAGTTCATCTTGAAACTGCTTCTGCTTGGCTTTGTCGATTGAGATCAGGTTACGGTATTCGTTGATGATAGCCGGGGATGGTGCCACCAACAGCTGACCTCGAGTGGCATTAAGCACCAATAGCTGACTGTCTATGTCAGTAGCCAGCACTTGCTCGACGCCTATCATAGCAGGCACACCTAAGGCCCTCGCCAAGATAGCCGCGTGAGCATTTACGCCGCCAAGCTCTGTGACTATGCCCGCCAGTTTTTGCCTAGGGAACTCAGCCAAAAGCGTCGCATCTATCTCTTTGGCTACTAAGATAACCGGTTTATCAGGCTCAAGGGCTAAGCGGCCAGGTTCAATCAATAGCCTTAAAATACGCTGACCTAATTCACGTATGTCATTGGCGCGCTCCTTAAGATAAGGATCGGCCATAGCCATAAACTGCTGAATATAGTTAAGTGAGACTCGGCTTACCGCCGTTTCCGCCTGCCAACCTTGGGAGACTTCTTTAAGGTATTCACCGGCAAGGCTCTCATTATCGAGTAAAGACAATAGCGCCGAGAAAATGGATGACACTTCATTGGCTTGCTCGCGCTCAAACTTCTGTGACAGTGAGCTTATGCTGTCACGGCAACGCACAATAGCGCTATTAAGGCGTAAGGATTCAACCACAGGGTCTTGGCAACGAAGTTGTGGCTGCTCTAACGGGATTGCGCCGCCAAGGACATAGGCATGAGCGATGGCAATACCGCTGGCAGCCATGGTGCCTTTAAACACCACTTTTTGCTGCACGTTAGTCACGGCGGCTTTATTTTTAAGGCCACGTAGCACCACGGCCAACTGCGCTGCTAAGGTCATAAGGAAGGCTTCTTCACCTTCATCGAACTGACGTAAATCGGCTTGTTGAACCACAATAACGCCCAGCACCTGCTGCTGGTAAATAATGGGCACAGCCAAAAAGGCGCGATACTCTTCCTCTTCAACCTCGGGAAACAACTTAAACCTTGGGTGTAACCTCGCATCGGCAAGATTAATGGCTTCTTCACGCTCCGCCACTAAGCCCACTAAGCCTTGGGTTATTGGCATGCTCACCCGGCCGACTGAACTTGGCGCTAGACCTTCGGTGGCCGACAGCACCAACACAGGCTCTGAAGGCGTTGATTGATGGGATATGCTGCTGGTTTGATTTATAAAGGTTTGAGTAAGCGTTGCTGCGGCCTCTGAAGACAAGGCTTGATATTCCACAAGGTAAATCGAGCAGCATTGGGTAGACATGGCCAGACGAGTTTGCGACACCAGTAAACTTAGGGCCGACTCTAGGCTAGTAGCAGCGGCGACAGCTTGGGTAATATCCCTTAATGTTTTTAACAATGAGCTGCCTCCTGCTTAGATAGATAAATTAATTTCTCGGCCTGTTACGCTTTCGGCCAGTATCATTGACTTGAAATGCTAAGGTCGTTGGGGCAAATTCTTTCATTACCTTGCGATACACATCACGCTTGAATGACACCACCTGACGCACGGGATACCAATAATTAACCCAACGCCAGTCATCAAACTCAGGGTGGCCTGATGAGTTTAAATTGATGTTGTTATCATTGCCATTAAGCTGCAGTAGAAACCATTTTTGTTTCTGACCTATACACACAGGCTTGCTATCTTGGCGCACCAAACGTTTGGGCAAACGATACCTTAACCAAGAACGGGTCGAGGTTAAAATCTTCACTTGCTCAGGTCGCAGGCCCACTTCTTCATAGAGTTCTCGATACATGGCTTCTTCAGCCGATTCACCGTCATCGAGCCCACCCTGTGGAAACTGCCAAGAATGTTGTCCAAAACGCCTAGCCCACATGACTTGGCCATATTGGTTACAGATTATAATGCCCACATTTGCGCGAAAGCCGTCGCTATCAATCACATGGACTCCAAATTCACTAACTATTAATCATCTGATTGTTTCACAAAGCTCGCCAGTGGGCAAACCTCTATTTAACCTTCAGCCTTGGATAATTTTTACCTTCCAAGCCATTTATCAACAGACAAAGGAGGTGGAGGTTGGGATTATCCACATTTTCTGTGGATATCTCTGTTCGAAACTTGCATAAACCATTTATAAGCTGGAAAAACCAACAAAATAAACCCTTGATAAAACCTAAGTGACAAACAATATTTTCATTACAAAACAAGTTAATATAAAAAAATAACAATATCGAAAACCGCAAAAAAACCAAGTTGACTACTTTTTGAGCTAGGTTAAATCTGTATACAAGTCTTCATCTAGACGCAGAAGTTATACACAAATAACAAGTGCTTTATTGCAAAAATAACTATTTATTCGCTGATTTCTTCGTTGACTTGGGGGTTTTCATCGGTTAGAGAGCTGAAATAATAAAGTTGTCCATCTAAACTGTGGATAACTATGTGTGAAATATAAGGGCAAATAGAGAGTAACTTGGGACAAGATCAACATAAACTAAACTAAACTCATTAAAACCAATAAAATTCAATCAATTAGCCTGTGTGCTTTTTAAAATAGTTATCCCAAGCAAACTGCAGGTCACTTTTTGTTCAGTTTATATCTCATAGGTTTAGCGGATAAATTAAGGTAAAGTCTCAAGCGCTTCCCAAAGAACACTGATAGGCAAGACATAGATGCACCCTCAAGAACCTAAAGATCTGCACGAACTCATGGAACGCGCCCATAATATGGCTGGGATCTCACTAGGCTCCCTCGCCCACGAGCTTAATCTTACCGTCCCTGAAAACCTAAAGCGTGATAAAGGCTGGGTCGGTCAGCTCATCGAAACTCAGCTTGGAGCCATGGCAGGGTCTAAACCCGAGCAAGATTTTCTCCATTTAGGTGTAGAGCTTAAAACCATCCCTATCGGCCCCAGTGGCAAGCCCCTTGAGACCACTTACGTATGCGTGGCCCCCCTGACCAATATCCAAGGTCATACATGGGAAGCAAGCCTTGTGTGTCATAAGTTGCAACAAGTGCTCTGGGTGCCCGTCGAAGGTCATCGCAGCATCCCTATTGCCGAGCGCCGCATTGGCACCCCGGTACTTTGGCAACCAAGCCCAGAGCAACAAGCACTGTTGAAGCAAGACTGGGAAGAAATAATGGAACTGATTGCCCTAGGCAAAGTCGACAGCATCACAGCCCGTCATGGTGAAGTGCTGCAGCTAAGACCCAAAGCGGCCAATAGCCAGGCGCTCACTCAGAGCATTGCCGCCGATGGCACCATGGGCTTATCTAACCCTAGGGGCTTTTATCTTAAAATCGCCTTCACCCAGGATATTTTGACTCAAGCCTTTGGCTAGGCCGCATTAACTGTTTATTGCTACTATTCATAGTAAGTTCAGACTAATGTTAATTAGCTATCGGTTGGTTTTATCCCTTATTACGAGGTTAAGGGAAAATAATCAGTCTTTAGAAGGATTAATTTAACCTTGAATTGATCTAGATCACATTTAGCGGTAACACAATGAAGCACTTTTCTATACACTGACCGCTGCAAAAATTTACCTAATTGGACATCCATTTTCCCGTGAAAGCCAGCCGCCAACTGAAAAACTTACTCTTTGCCGTTTTTGCTTGGTGCCTTGCCATGGCATCCTTCGTCTTCTTTCGCTATAGCCAACTGCCAGAACTACCACTTTGGGCCAATGGCAATGGCGATCTGGTTACCTTAGCCCTATTCCTTGGCACAGTGTTTGGCGGGTTACATTGGCTTTCCAATCTGTTAGCCGATATCAGTAACATTAGTCGCTTACCTTATCTTTTTTCTGTGGTGTTTAAAGGGGCATTTTTGTTCATCGGTGCGCTGACCTTGGCATTTATGACTCAGTTTTTAGACTTGTGGGCGGTCGATCACCACATGGTCACCCTAAGGAAAATGCTTAACAGCGAAATAATCAAAAACACCTCCTTCCAAGCCGTGGTGGTTTATTTAGTTATCGTGCGAGTCGGGCTCGCATTTATCGAGCAAGTGGCCTTACTGGTGGGCCCCAGAGTGTTAGTCAACATAGGGTTAGGTAAATACCATAGGCCCAGATATGAAGAACGTTTATTCTTATTTGTCGATATGGTGTCATCCACCGCCCACGCCGAGACCTTGGGAGATGTTAAATTCAGCCGCTTGATCCAAGACAGCTTTAGTCTCTTGGCAGAAACCGTCAACAATAACGATGCTGAGATCTACCGTTATATGGGGGATGCCGTGTTGATCCACTGGCCGCTTCAAGAAGGCTTAAAGCGTGAGCGCTGCTTGAACATTTATTTTGAGTTTTGCGAGCAATTGAATATTCAGCGAGACTATTTTGAGAAAAAATACGGTTTTGTACCTAAATTCAAGGCTGCGGTACATGGCGGCCAAGTGGTTGCCGCTGTCGTTGGGGTACATAAACAAGAAATCAGCTACTTCAGTGATGTAGTCAACACCTTAGCTAGGCTGCAAGATCAATGTAACCCACTGGGGCAACGTATCCTGTTGTCGGGCGATGTGGCCTCTAAGCTTAAAAATAAGCAGCAAAAATATCAGCTAACCCCCTTAGGCCCCATTCAACTCAAGGGCAAACAATACCCAATCGACGTCTTTGCCGCCGCGCTTGCCGCCAATATTAACTCCCAAAATTAAGAAAGATTAAGCCCAACAACCTATTAACGGTATTAACGGTGCCATCCACTTTCATGGAAGCTTACTAGCTTTTGAACTAGGCTTACACTCTGGACAGACATTAACGAAGGTGAGCTTATGCCGCGCCCTAGAAGAAGTCAGGTGAGTGTAGAAGACACGCCCATGTACCATTGTTGCAGCCGCGTAGTCAGAAGAGCCTATCTCTGCGGCGATGATAAATTATCTGGCAAAAACTATGACCATAGACGTGGTTGGGTTGAAGCTCAATTGCTTAAATTGGCAGAAGTATTTGCCATCGACGTTGCGGCTTATGCCGTGATGAGCAACCATTTGCATGTGGTGCTGAGTATCGACATTTATCAAGCCAATCGCTGGACGGATGTTGAAGTCATAAACCTGTGGCATCAATTGTTTAAAGGCACTGACATTACTCAAAAATTTACCAAGGGAGAAACCCTTGAAGACTATGAAATGCTAGAGCTTACCCACAGCATCGCCCTGTATCGCAGTCGGTTAAGCGATATTTCTTGGTTTATGAGAGCCTTAAATGAACCTATCGCCCGCAGAGCCAATGAAGAAGATGAATGCACAGGTCGTTTCTGGGAAGGCCGATTTAAATCTCAAGCGTTACTCGATGAAGCAGCTGTACTTGCCTGCATGGTGTATGTTGACCTCAATCCCATCCGCTCAAAGATAGCCAAAACTCCTGAAACTTCAGACTTTACCAGCATTAAGCGCAGGATCACCGCCGCCTTAAATGGCACTCAGCCCAAAGCCTTGCTGCCTTTTGTGGGTAATGAGCTTAAAGACATGCCAAAAGGACTCACATTTCATCTGAAAGACTATCTGCAATTAGTTGAAGATACGGGTAAAGCAGTCCGAAATGATAAAAGAGGCAGTATCAGCCCGAGCAGTCACAGCATCTTAGTACGGCTCAATATTCCTGCCGATAACTGGCTTAAAATCATCAATGAATTTGGTCAGTTATTCAAAGGCCCTGTGGGCACCTTGCAAGAATTAACCGCGTACTGTGAGCACCTTGAAAAACGAAGGCGGCATTACTCTCACGCTTGTCAGCATCTCGCAGCGAGCTAATCCATTTACTCAACATTGCCTATAAAAAGGTACAAAAATCCTCATTGGAGGCATTGTCATGTCTGAGTTCGGCATTTTCGGCTCTTCTTTCCGTCAAGTAGTACAGTCTGAACAGATTAAGCCAAGTTTACAGAGTCATAATCTTCCCCAGTGCAAGCTTCTCACACCAAGCACAATTGAACTGCGACGAAGTTGACTATTTTAAGGCTGGATTATTTTAAGGCTGGATGGCACGTTTAATCCGTTCTGCGACGAAGTTGACTATTTTAAGGCTGGATTATTTTAAGGCTGGATGGCACGTTTAATCCGTTTAAACTTACTCACAATCTCGCTTGAGCGCATGTCGAAAATGCATTATGTTATTGTTTTATAATGGTTGGGCACATTTCTTAGGCTTTCGGGTAGGACCTCCGCAAACTGTCACCTGTTTTGTTCCAAAAAAGTCGCCTTTTTGCTCCGGCCTGTTCTGCGAGCGTTAACTGGATTGGTGAAGCTTTCTCATGAATTAGCTATGATTAGGTCAGAACAGAGGAGTCATATATGGATGTTATTGATGGTGATTTACTTAAGTTGGCTCTAGGTGGGCGCTTTGACGTCATAATCCATGGGTGCAACTGTTTCTGTGTTATGGATGGTGGAATAGCCAAGACTATTAAGTCGCTTTTTCCTGAAGCCTATGACGCTGACTGCGAAACAAAGGTAGCTGATAAAGGAAAGCTCGGTAGTTATTCATTAGTTAAGATAGTTAGAGGTGATGTAAGTTTTTATCTCGTAAATGCTTATACTCAATATGACTATCGAGGGACACAAGTTCATGTTAATTATGATGCTATCCAAAAAGTGTTTGAAGAAATTGGCACAGAATTTGATGGTTTGAAAATAGCATACCCCCAAATTGGTGCAGGCTTAGGTGGTGGTAATTGGACTGTTATTAAAGATATAATCGATAGTTCTTTGGTTAATCAAAGTCACACATTAGTTAATTTCAAATCAGAGTAGTATATTTTAAATGTCAGATCCTAAAATAATTGCAGCTGTAGTTTCTGGTACGGTTACACTTTTAATGTTTATCTTAAAAGGGTTAACGAAACCTTTTTGGGAGAAACATTTTCATCATTTTAAGATTCGTACTGAGCATAAGTATGAACAAAAAAAGAAAATCAAAGAGGCAATTTCCAAGTACAAAGTTCCACTAATTGATGCGGCTGAATCGTTGAATCATAGATTATGGAATTTTTCGGGGAACTGTAGCAAAGATTGGTTAACATTTAAGCCTAAGGAAAAAATTAAAGATAAATATTATCTCCAATCATTTTGTTATAGGTATTTAGTCTTTTTTGCTTGGTGTAGGAAAATTGAAAAAGAACTTGTTTATTTAGATAGCACCTTGTCTGATAAAGATGACTTATATTTCGTGAAATATCTGAAGACAATGCAAAATATTTTCTGCGATGTGTCCTTGTTTGATGCTCGAAACTACGATAGTGAGCATGCGGTTGACCATTTTTTCAAAGACCAATTGTTAAGCATGGCTGATTCCTTGATTACTGAAAATGGTGTTGTTAGCTTCTCTGAGTTTCAAACTTGGAACATAAGCAAGTATAAAAAGGTTTCCGATTACTTTTCTGCAATATCTAAAAACCAAGATTGCAATAAGTGGTTTGCGTTGCATGGCTTTCATTTCGTGCTCATGGCATTTTTGTCAAAATATGGATATGACTACCAAAAAACATCGAAGTGTAAACTAAAGAAGCTTCGAGACGAGACGCCAAAAAATCTAGTGGCTAGTAATTTGTTTCAATTAGTCAAAAAGTCTCATTTGGATAAGTGCAAAAACATGAAACTAACTATGAAAGTGCTGGGAACATAATCCAGTTAATCAGGTAGCCGGAGGTGTCTAACCTCCAGCCCCAGCATGCCGCTCCGCACAGGGCGGTTCATTTAGAACGCATAACTAAACTTTCTGGTTAGCTTCTTGTTTCAAGAATGAATAGCGTTCCATCACTTAGTGAACATAAAGCCACTTTCTTAAGCTAATCATTAGCAATGATAATGTGAACTGTAAATTTTAGAGCCTAAGCTCTAACCAATTTCTGTCCAAAAGTGAGTTTAGACTTACTAAATGGAGTGATAGGCCGATTGCAGAAGTAAGTTTGTATTTTTGTAAGGCAAACAGACACGCAAATACTGAAAAGGCGAACCATGAGTGTTTGCGAGACGACCGTCTGAGACAGGACGTCGAAGCGAGCTACAGGGAAGTATTTACGCGTGTCGGTGAGTAAATTCCATGGCGGGCCTGTATGCAGAAATTTCAGCAAGTGGTTTTTTCAGGCAAGTTCAGTGTAAATTTTCTAGCTCAGTTCTGTCGAAAAATAAGTTTGAGCTGATTATTGGGGAGACAGCCCTATTGCTAAAAATAGGCTGTAATCTTTTAAGGCTGACAGATACACAAAAACTACAAAGGTGAACTCAGCTAGGTCGCTAGGTTCTTTAGCTCACACCTTTTTCTATATAAGTCAGTTATTACTGTATTGTAAAACACAGCTATAACTGACTTTCTAGTGAAATATTCCTGATAGACACCCAATACCTCTACGGCCGTGTGAGCAGTTTCTCTAGCAATAAGCCTAAGGTTCTGAAGGTGGTTAGCCTGCTGCTGGTTTGGCGCCACACTAGGCCGATGTCGCGATAGGGCGCTTCCCCTGGGGGCGTCATAACGGTCAATTCGGTATCTTTTAATATCCCTGCGTCTATGGCCATTTGCGGCAAGAAAGTAGTGCCTAACTTGCTGTTCACCATCTGTACTAAAGTATGCAAACTGGTGGCGGCGAAGGGGTTTATCTTAGCTGTGTCTGCCAACTGGCAGGCGCTGATGGCATGGCCGGTAATGCAATGCTCGTTTTGCAGCAAGAAAATGCTCTCATCGGGTAAGGTTTTATAATCCACAGGCAAGGGAATAACGCTGGATAAACTCTCATGAGCCACCATTTTAAAGGGGTCAACGCCGACCTTCATGCTGTGAAAACCGCTCACATCGGCAGGCAAGGCTAAAATTAATAGATCTAACTCTCCCTTTGCTAGGGCATCGAGCAAACGCTCTGTGGTGTCCTCTTTTAATAGCAAGGTCAGCTTAGGGTATAAGCTTTGGCAACCCTTCACGACCGGGCTTAACAAGAAAGGCGCTATGGTGGGAATACAGCCAAGACGAACCTCTCCTGTCATGGGTTCGCCTTGGTTTTTGACCAGTTCCACTAAGTCATCAACATCGGTCAGAATCGCCCTTGCTCGCTCGACCACCTCTTCGCCAATGGCGGTGAACAGAAACGATTTATGATCCCGCTCGATAAGCTGGTAGCCCAGTTGTTCTTCAAGATTTTGAATACCGCTTGATAGCGTGGATTGACTGACAAAACAGACTTTAGCGGCACGATTAAAATGCTGTTCCTGGTGAAGGTTCACCAAATAATACAAATTCTTTAGGCTAGGAAGGCTTTTCATAGTCGTTTCATGTCTTCGATTGATGTCTAATAAACTAATTCACATAATGAATTAACAACGGGCAGATAGCAAGTTAGCAGGCCGGTTGCCAAGGCAATAAAAAACGCCCTCATGGCATAGCCATTGAGGGCGTTAATAAATCTAGATAGACGTCTTGTTTAACGGGTTGAGAAACGGATTTTTTAACCGTTTATTCAATTACTTAAGTGTAATTCACCCAACAAGGTCATCCGTTAATCTAAGCCGTTATGCTTTAGCTTCGAGGAATGATTTAAGCTGCTGTAGATCGGCGCTGGCGTGCTCGGCGATGGCCGCAAGCCAAGCTTTATGTCCCGCATCCCAACCGGCTTCTTCGCCATGTTGTAATAGCTGAGCAAATTGCTGAATGCGCTTTAATCCTACCGAACCCGCTGCACCTTTAAACTTGTGAGCTTCGGCGCACAAGGTTTCTTTGTCATTGGCTTCACCCGCTTTCACTAGGCTTCCCACATACTCAGGCATCAATTGCTCAAACAAGACTACGCTCTTCAGTAACGTCGCCGCACCAATCGCACTACAGTATTGATCAAGGGTATTCAGATCCAATATTGTTTCTAATTGCGCCGTCATTTGTGCACCTCTAAATGATTCTGGATAAAATAAAATTAGCAACATAATACCCAGTAAACTCGGCTATGCAACTCTTCAGCTCGCTTGAAGGCAATTTAAATTTAAAAATAACAGTCCGATAACAAACTCCCTCAAGATGCTTCACCTGAGGTGATAAATACAGCAACCCTAGACACATTTCATTGCACACTTGTTTCACACTCGAAAACTTACTAGCGATAAGCACTAGTAAGCACTAAACATAGGCTCGGCCCACAGGAGCTGCGGCTAAGTTCACTTAATTACATGAGTGCAAACTTAGAAGCTGAGGAATATTTTTTAGCTTAAGTTGCCCAGGCAATGAAGATGGACAACTCGAGTTCAACAAAAAAAACAAAAGTGAATATTTAGTCAGTATTAGTGGGTAATAAAAATTATGCGCTGCAAGATGAATTTTACTCGCGCAAATAATAGAGTTCAAACTCAAAAATGTTAACTCCAGGTTAAGCAAAATACCCGCTATATTTTGAAATTCTTTTTATTCAGAAGGTTATACGAACAATTGCTCAGCTTACGTTAACGTAAAGTTTGTGATTTTTTAAACAAAATCACAACCAAATTAACCAAAAAGCATAATTTAATGGATTGACCTTTATTCATTCTCAGGCTAATTTGGTTGATTCGGATGCATATCTATGGGAAATCCCTCACACATATCTACCGAGCCGTAACCAGTAAAAGATCAGGGAGCCCCCGTATGAGTTTGTATCACCCCAGTTTTGAGCGAGACAATTGTGGCTTTGGGCTTATTGCACAAATGGATGGCGAACCCAGCCACAAAATAGTGCGCACCGCGATTCATGGCCTAGACAGAATGAAACACAGAGGCGGTATTGCCTCCGATGGCCGTACCGGTGATGGCTGTGGTTTATTAATGCAAATGCCCAGCGCCTTTTTTGAAGCCATAGCCGCAGAGAATGACTGGCACCTTAGCCGTAAATTTGCTGTTGGCATGCTATTTTTAAGTCAAGATGAAACCCTCGCCCAGCAGGCTAAACAGCTATTAGAAAAAGAACTGCAACGTGAAACCTTAAGCGTAGCGGGCTGGCGTAAGGTCCCTATCGACCCCTCGGTGCTGGGTGAAATAGGCCGTAACAGCTTGCCACAAATTTACCAAGTCTTGATTAACTCACCCGCGGGTTGGCGTGAGAAAGATTTAGAGCGCCGCCTTTATATGGCTCGCCGGCGTTTAGAGCAGCAAATTGTCAATGATGATGACTTCTATGTCGCCAGCCTTTCTGGCCAAGTCATCGTCTATAAAGGCCTGATGATGCCGGCTGATCTGCCCTCCTTCTATACGGACTTGGCGGACATTCGCCTTAAAAGCGCCATTTGCTTATTCCACCAGCGTTTTTCAACTAACACCTCTCCTAAGTGGCCCTTAGCCCAGCCGTTTCGCTTCTTGGCTCACAATGGTGAAATCAATACCATCACAGGCAACCGTCAGTGGGCCCGCGCCCGCGCCTACAAATTTAACTCACCTTTGCTGCCAGACTTACAACAGGCCGCGCCTTTTGTTAATGAAACCGGCTCAGACTCTTCATCACTGGATAACATGCTAGAAATGTTATTAAGTGGCGGCATGGACTTGTACCGCGCCATGCGCCTGCTTATTCCACCAGCATGGCAGTCTAATCCTGAGATGGACGATGAGCTAAAAGCCTTCTACGACTTTAACTCTATGCACATGGAGCCTTGGGATGGCCCTGCGGGCATAGTGATGACCAACGGCCGTCATGCCGCCTGCGCCGTAGACAGGAACGGCCTGCGCCCATCGCGCTATGTGATAACCAAGGACCGCATCTTGACCTTGGCCTCAGAAGTGGGCATTTGGGATTACGCCGCCGATGAAGTCATAGAGAAAGGCCGCGTCGGTCCGGGTGAATTGTTAGTGCTAGACACCTTAAATGGCCGTCTGTACCAATCATTTGAAATCGATGATGACTTAAAGCGTCGCCACCCTTACAAAGAGTGGATGGCTAAAAACAGCCAAACCTTGATCCCCGCAGAAGATGTGGACACCAACAAGAAAGGCAACAGCGAATTTTCGGCCACAACCTTACTTAAGTATCAGCAGCAGTTTGGCTTCACCCGGGAAGAGTTAGAACAAGTGATTTGGGTGCTGGCAAGCCAAGGCGAAGAAGCCATTGGCTCCATGGGGGATGATACGCCTATGGCGGTATTGTCGAAAAAATCACGCTCTCTGTACGACTATTTCAGGCAGAAATTTGCCCAGGTGACCAATCCACCGATAGATCCACTGCGAGAAAAGCATGTGATGTCACTGGCCACCTGTGTCGGCCGTGAGCAAAACTTATTTAACGAAACCACAGGCAATGCCTATCGAGTGATGTTTAACTCACCGATTCTATTATTCAGTGATATCGACCAGTTATGGCATTTAGACAGCAAAAACTACCGCGCCGATAGAGTTGATCTTAACTACGGCCAAGAGATTGGCCTAGAGCAAGCCATTCGCACCATAGTCGATCAAGCTGAGCGCTTAGCGCGCAGTGGCACCACCTTGTTGGTATTGTCAGACAGAGCCATAGGTGAGCGATCCCTCACTATCCCCGCCGCCATGGCCGTGGGTGCAGTGCAGCAGCGCTTAGTCGACCAAAGCCTTCGCTGCGATACCAACATTATCGTTGAAACCGCATCGGCACGAGATCCTCACCACTTTGCTGTGCTGTTAGGTTTTGGCGCCACGGCGATCTACCCTTATTTAGCCTATGAGTCTATCTCTGCCTTAGCCCATATTCGCCATGTCACAGATACCGACAGCTTGATGCTGAACTACCGTTATGGCATCGAAAAAGGCCTGCGTAAAATCATGTCGAAAATGGGCATTAGTACTGTGGGCTCTTACCGCTGTAGCCAGCAATTTGAAGCCATTGGCCTTGCAAGCGATGTGATTAAGCTGTGCTTTAATGGGGTCATCAGCCGCATCGAAGGAGTCAGCTTTGAGGGCATCGAAGCCGACCAAAGGCTGTTGCATACTAGTGCCAATCGGCCGCATTTACCGCTGCCACAAGGCGGCTTGCTAAAATACGTCGAGGGCGGTGAATACCACAGCTTTAACCCAGATGTGGTCAACACACTGCAGGCCTCCCTTAAGGATAAGGATTACGCCAAGTACAAAAGCTTCGCTAAATTAGTGGATAACCGCCCCGTTGCCACCCTAAGAGACTTAATCGGCATCACGGCCCAGCAAAAAGCCATAGATATCACCAAAGTGGAAGCGGCCGAAAAACTCTACTCACGCTTTGATAGCGCCGCCATGAGCATTGGCGCCCTAAGTCCAGAGGCCCACGAAGCCTTAGCCGTTGCCATGAACCGTTTGGGCGGCCGCTCAAACTCGGGTGAAGGCGGTGAAGATGCTAAGCGTTTCAACAGCGAGCGCAACTCTGCCATTAAGCAGGTGGCCTCCGGCCGCTTTGGGGTCACGGCCAACTATTTAGTCAATGCCGAAGTGCTGCAAATCAAAGTCGCTCAAGGGGCAAAACCCGGTGAAGGCGGTCAGCTGCCTGGGCACAAAGTCAGTGTTGAAATTGCCGCCCTGCGTCATGCACGCCCCGGTGTCACCTTGATTTCACCGCCACCACACCATGATATTTATTCTATCGAAGATTTAGCCCAGCTGATTTTCGACTTGAAACAAATAAACCCTAAGGCACTGATTTCAGTTAAGTTAGTGTCAGAGCCTGGGGTAGGCACTATCGCCACTGGCGTGGCTAAAGCTTACGCGGACATGATAACCATCTCAGGCTATGATGGCGGCACAGGGGCAAGCCCTATCACCTCGGTTAAATATGCGGGTTCCCCCTGGGAGCTTGGTCTTGCCGAAGTGCATCAATCCTTAGTCACCAATGGCCTAAGGCATAAAATTCGCCTACAAGTCGACGGCGGCCTAAAAACCGGCACCGACGTGATTAAGGCTGCGCTGCTTGGAGCCGAAAGCTTTGGCTTTGGCACTGTGCCCATGATAGCGCTCGGCTGTAAATACCTGCGTATTTGTCATCTGAACAACTGCGCCACCGGCGTTGCCACCCAAGATAAAAATCTGCGCGATAAGCATTATCACGGCTTACCAGAGCGGGTGATGACTTACTTTGAGTTTGTGGCACAAGAGGTGCGTGAATGGATGTCTGTACTGGGAGTCAGTCAATTTGATGAGCTAGTAGGCCGTAGCGATTGGCTAGTGGCACTGGAAGGTCAAACCGATAAACAGCGCGGCCTTGATCTTAGCCCTATCTTGTTCAAGCCTAAACTGCCTGCCAGCACGGCGCTCACCTGGCAAGAAATCAACCCGCCAGAAGATAAGGGCGTGCTTAACCAAGTGTTATTGAATGACTGCATGCAAGCGGTAGACACTCGCCAAGGCTTCACTGGCCAATACACTATCAATAATACCGACCGCTCGGTGGGCGCGGCATTATCTGGGCATATCGCCAATGCCCATGGCGCTAAAGGTGCACTTAAGCCCATAGCACTTAACTTTACTGGCAGTGCTGGCCAAAGTTTCGGTGTTTGGAATAGTCCTGGGCTTGAATTAAGCCTGTGCGGTGATGCCAACGATTATGTGGGCAAAGGCATGTCTGGCGGCAAGATAGTGATCCACCCGCCCCTTGGCAGCCCATTTCAAAGTGAGCGCAGTGCCATCATAGGCAATACTTGCCTCTATGGTGCTACCGGCGGCAAGCTTTATGCCGCAGGTCAAGCGGGTGAGCGTTTTGCGGTGCGAAACTCTGGCGCCATCGCCGTGGTTGAAGGGGTGGGTGATAACGGCTGTGAGTACATGACAGGCGGCATAGTGTTAGTCCTAGGTAAGACAGGGGTTAACTTTGGCGCCGGCATGACAGGCGGCTTTGCCTATGTGTTCGATCAATTTGGCCGTTTCCATCGCCGAGTCAACACTGAATTGGTGGACACCCATAAACTGGATGCCCCTATCATGCAGCAACACCTGAAACGTTTAATCGAAAGCCACGTCAGCGAAACCGGCAGTGAACATGGCAAGAAAATATTAAGTGATTTCAATAATTGGTTAGATTGCTTTGTGCTGGTCAAACCTAAGAATATTGCCGTGAACGACTTGCTCAACATAGAGCAAAAAAGTTCCGAACTTGCCGTAAAAGTGGGGTAATAGCATGAGTAACGATTTTCAATTTATCCAAGTGGGTCGCCACGACCCTAAAAAACATGATACGCCACTGCGTAAGACACAGTTTATTGAGATATACCAAGATTTTAGTGAGCCAGATGTAAAGCAACAAGCGGATCGCTGTCTGGATTGTGGTAACCCCTATTGTGAGTGGAAATGCCCGCTGCACAATTACATTCCAAACTGGCTCAAGCTTGCCGAGGAAGGCCGGGTAATGGAAGCGGCCACCTTGATGCACGAAACCAATACCTTGCCTGAAATCTGCGGCAGAGTCTGTCCTCAAGACAGATTGTGTGAAGGCGCCTGTACCTTGAACGATGAGTTTGGCGCCGTCACTATTGGCAACATTGAAAAATACATCACAGATGCGGCCCTCGCCCAAGGTTGGCGACCGGATTTAAGTCATGCCCCCAAGGGCAGAACCGAGCGGGTTGCCATCATAGGTGCGGGGCCCGCTGGCCTTGGCTGCGCCGACGTCTTAGCCCGCAACGGCGTCAAAGCCGTAGTCTATGACAAGTACCCGCAAATTGGCGGCTTGCTCACCTACGGCATTCCCTCCTTTAAGTTGGATAAATCCGTGCTAGCCACTCGCCGCACTGTACTTGAAGGCATGGGCATCGAATTTAAGCTTAATACCACGGTCGGCAAAGACATAAGCTTTCAAAGCCTGCTTGATGAATACGACGCGGTATTTCTTGGCATGGGCACTTACACCGCCATGAAGGCAAGGCTTGCCAACGAAGATGCCAAGGGGGTTATTCAAGCTCTGCCCTATCTTATCGGTAATACTCATCAGCTCATGGGCAGCCAAGACCCCGCCGCGCCTTACATAGATCTTGCGGGTAAGAATGTGGTGGTGCTGGGCGGCGGTGATACCGCCATGGATTGCGTGCGCACCGCAGTGCGTCAAGGGGCGGCAAACGTCAGCTGCGTCTATCGTCGCGATGAAGCCAATATGCCAGGTTCTCGCCGTGAAGTGCAAAATGCCAAAGAAGAAGGGGTTGAGTTTTTATTTAACCAACAGCCTGTGGCTATACACACTGAAAACGATGCCGTTGTGGGTATTGAATGTGTTGAAACCCAAATGGGCGCCGCCGATGCCAGTGGTCGCCAAAGCGCCGAGGTTATTCCTGGCAGTGAGCAAATCCTTAAAGCCGATGCCATCATCATCGCCTTTGGTTTTCAGGCAAGCCCTGCCCCTTGGTTTAAGGATTTTGGCATAGACACCAACGAATGGGGTCTGGTCAAAGCCTGCAAGCAGGATGATATGGCCTTTCAAACCACTAACCCTAAAGTGTTTGCCGGTGGCGACATGGTGAGGGGCTCTGATCTTGTGGTGACCGCCATTGCCGAAGGCCGCGATGCTGCATTAGGAATATTAACTTACCTTGGCGAGCAAGCAGCGCAGCAAAAGGATGAGGTGCAAACAGCCGCTTGCAGCTAACACTCAGGTTAACCTGCTAACTAAAGTAACAGCCAGACTCAAGGAACACTTGGTCTGGCTTTTTTATTCGACGTTGAAAACTTAATTAGGCATCAGAGCTGACTCGCTATATACTCCGCGCCGGTCAAAATCTCAGCTGTTTTTTATTAGGTCGTTATGTCATTAGTCGCCACACCTTTAGATGCGTTCTCTCTCGATGCCTTGGCACTAGATGCCGCAGCATTAGCCAAACCAGCCAATGATCCTGCGCTCTCAGTCTCTCACGGCAACGCCTTGTACACTGACTTGTCTTGTTATTACGACTTGATGTGCGCCGATATCGATTATCAAGCCCAGAGCGCCTACGTAAAACGCCTGCATCAGATATTTGGCAATGGCAATAGCCAATATCTGGACTTAGCCTGCGGCACTGGCCCCCATGTGCGTCATTTTATCGACTTTGGCTATCAGTGCTCCGGGCTAGACATTAACCAGCCTATGCTAGACATTGCTCAGAGTCGCTGCCCCGAGGCTCACTTTAGCCAAGGCGACATGAGTGAATTCAGCCTAGAAACCCCAGTGGATTTAATCAGCTGCTTCTTATATTCAATTCATTACAATGATGGCATAGACAAGCTCAAGGCGTGCCTTGCCAGTATTCACGCAGCGCTCACCGTTGGCGGTATGTTCTGCTTTAACAGTGTCGATAAAGACAGCATAGATAACCGCTTGCAGGTGAGTCACAGCCTAGTCGACAATGACAATCACTTTGTGTTCCAGTCTGGCTGGTATTATGGCGGACAAGGGGATAAGCAAGCGCTGAATCTGAGCATAGACAAGACCCGTGACAACCATACTCAGTCTTGGCAAGATCAGCACCCTATGGTGGCGGTGAATTTCCAGCGCATGCAGCAAGTGTTAGCGCCTTATTTTGAGGTGCACATTTTTGAACATGACTATGACAAATTAGTCCCTTGGAATGGCCACTCTGGTAATGCTATTTTCGCCTGCATCAAGAAGTAAACACCAGCTGCCTTACATAGGCAGCCTTAGACAAGCTGAGCCTAGCAAGCTATATGGTAATTGAAGAAGTAGCGTTTTTATCAAGAGGCCCGAATTCAGATAATAAACGCGACGCTCAATTGCCTGCCGTTTATTTCTGTTCGCTTTTGCCACTGAGTTTGCCAAAAACGTACAATGGCAATGGCCGAATATAGTTAAAAATAATAAATGACATCAAACCGAACACCAGCACGAACACTGTGGGTAAAAATGCCCCAAAGGTGTATGCCATACCGAACACCATCCCAAGGACATATTTAGGTCTATATATGGGTATAAACAATGCAATCACTAATAAGCCTGGCAACATCAGATCCAATATAGCTCCATGGCCTCCAATAAACGCCGACGAGAACACCACACCATAGCTAAATGCAGCGATAAATCCCCAAAGCGCAGCGCTGACACTCGTCTCACCTTTTGGCAACCCAGTTTTCGCCACCAAAAACCAGGCGAGCAGTGGCAAAATTATTGCTCCCCACCAATTTGAAATCGCTGGCATGTCGGCGCGGTTCAATAAATGATGGCTAGGTACCCCATGATGAAAATGTTGCCAAATCAGTAGCCCCCAGATGCACAGCCCCACTAATAAGGTGATTAATACTCGGTTGCTGACTCGTTCATGGACTTTCATTGTCTGTTCCCTATTGAGTTTTATATTGGTGACGAAATACAACTTAGCCTTAGCCTCAGCCATAGATTAAGTACCACAATATATCGGCAACTCAAGAATGTGGATGGAATAATTACAACGAAATGTAACTGGCAACTCAACACATTGGCTAGCACAGCCTTTGCGCCTGCTCACGAATAGCCCTATGCACAGTCATTAAATCCAAATATCCAAACAAAAAGGGCGAGGACTATTACACGCCCTCGCCCTTTATTTAATCTAAATGCTTTAAGCATTTAGCGTTAGAGTATCTGGATAACGTCTTTCGCTGCTAAGCGTGATTTGGGCAGCTTGGCATTATAGTCTTCATCACTGTGATGATAACCTATGACTAAGGCCACGCTGCACTCATAACCTGCTAACTCTTCAGCAAATATTTCAGCAATCATTTCACTGTCAACACCTTCCATCGGCGTCGAATCTATGCCTAAACGGGCCACTGTGTGCATAGTATTGCCCAAGGCTAAGTATGCTTGGGAGCGAGTCCAGTTGGCGTTGTTGCCCTGCTCATCTGTGTTTAAATCTACAAAGGCAAAGCCGCCAAAGGCATTTTCACGATCTTCAGGTTTAGTGCGGCGATCTTCTATGCCTTTATCTATCACTTTGGCGTAATCTTCACGGCTATATTTAGTCTTGTGTGCAAATAAAATCACGTGGGAACTGGCTTTAATATGTGGCTGATTGAATTGAAACTTATTCACAAACGTGTCGTGCATACGCTGCTTAGCGGCATCGCTTTCAATAACAATAAACTTCCACGGTTGTGAATTAATTGATGACGCTGATAAACGCATGGCTTCGCAAATGACAACGAGATCTTCTTGGGATACGCGCTTGCTAGGATCGTATCTTTTAGTGGTGTAGCGTTTTTCTAAGTCAGCAATAATAGGGTGGGTCATCTAGGGCTCCAATAAGCTAGCGGTTGCTAAGCTGTTAAGATTAATTCTGTGCCGCCCTCCTTTTTAGGCTGAATATCAGCCTAAAAAGGAAGGAATGCAGGGTTAAGTTGATTAGCTGTTGTTTCGCTGTTGTTTCGCTGTTGTTTAGCTGTTGTTTAGCTGTTGTTTAGCGCTATGCTAACGGCTCATTTACGCCAGTATGTTAGCGACTAGGCTCATTTCATTTAAGGTAAATACCTCGACAGCACCGTCGGTCGCCACCATATAGTCTTTCAAATGTTGTTGACCCATGTGGGTCTGCCATGACTCACGGTTTTGCCAAGTTTCATAAAACATAAAGTGGGCTGGGTTAGCATTGTCTTGATGCAGTTGATAATTGATGCAGCCCGCTTCTTTACGCGTCGGCGCAATCAACTTGAACAGTTCAGCTTTAACTAACTCGACCTTATCGGCCTTGGCAATAATGTTGGCAACTATGGTTAATTGAGTCATGTTATCTTCCTCATGTAGGAGAGCTAATCAACTTAGCCATCGATTAGAAATATTAACCCCTGGGCAGCTAAGTTAACACTGGACAATGACTGAAACATTATCAAAATATATTTGATAATCGATTATGTAATGCCATTAGCATGGAGTAAAAGATGAAAACTAAAAACTCAGTTAACCCAAGCTTGCCTAAGGCGACTGAGCCAAAATCAAACGAGAGAGTGTTAAATGAGCCGAGTCCAGAAGGGCCTGTAATACTGTTCGATGGTCAATGTAATCTGTGCCATAGTGCGGTGAATTTTATTATCGCTCGGGACCATACCGCCGCTAATCCACAGGCGGCACTTGGGGTGTTTCGCTTTGCCCCATTGCAAGGTGACAGTGCCAAAGCCTTGATGAAAGAGTGCGCCATTCCTCAAGCTCAAATCGATAGCTTAACCTCAACCCAAAGTGGCAGTTTTGTGCTCATTGATGCAGGTCGTTATTACTTTCGCAGTGATGCAGCCCTTGAGGTGGCCCGCAAGTTACCCGGACTGTGGCGCTATTTGGCTTGGTTAAGGGTTATCCCAAGGCCCGTTCGAGACGAGTTATATCAACTGCTTGGCCGCTACCGCTACCGACTATTTGGCCAGCGGCCACTGTGTCTGTTACCTAGTCCAGCAGTTAGGCAGCGCTTCTTACCCTAAAGCACACAGTAATGCTGCACCTTAGCGACAATCTTTCTTCACATCTTGACTCACTATGCCGGATCCCTAGTAACACCTGCATTCGTATGCATCTGTATCAAGCTTGTTGCGCTATGAATAAGTTGCCAGTATGGGGCTTAGGTTACTCGATGCTGGATTGAATTAATGATGGAAAAAGCTCAGATAGATGGTCAAATAAGGCCGTTTATTGCTCATTTGCATGCCTTTCGAGGCATTGCCATCATACTCATTGTGGCCGCCCATGCTTGGTCATTATCCATATTTTGGACCGGCCAACTAGACTCCACCGGCTTAACATGGTTATTTGCGGCTAGTGAAACCTTATTCCATGGCTCAACACTTTTATTTGCGATCATTTCCGGTTTATTGTTCAGCCAAGTGTTGCACGCTCAATCTTGGCGGCGGTTTTATCGCAGTAAAGTGGTTAATGTCGTTTTACCTTATTGCTTGATGACATTACTAATAACCTTTTATCATTGGCCACAAGCCAACCCACTTGCCAGTCCAGATTTCGGCCATCAATTAATCAGTAACCTCTTCTACGGTAAAGCCAGTATCCAGTATTGGTATATTCCAGTAATACTGGTGCTATTTTTACTGACCCCAGCCTTGAGTTATTTAAGCGCGCGGCCAAAATACCTCGCCATAGTGCTGGTCATTGCCCTAAGCCCCTTGATTATCACCCGCAGTCCATTTCCTGACTTTCTTAAGCCACAAACCTATGGCTACTTTATCGGCGCTTATGTCCTAGGGTTATTAATGGGTCAGTATTATGCACAGTTGCAAACTTGGCTGGCGCGCCATAGCCACAGCTGCCTACTGGCTTTTATAGCCATTAGCGCGGCCATCTTTTTGGGTTACCTGAATGGCTATCAAGCAAGCGGATGGTTTTCCTTAAGAGAAAGCTTGTTTTATGCTCAAAAAGTCTTGCTCACTGGTCTGGTGTTGTTGTGGTTAAAGCGCCGCGAAGACAAAGATAATCATGGGGATTCCCCTTTAGATAAAGGCCTAACACTCTTGGGAAACTACGCCTTTGCTATTTATTTTCTGCACTTATTATTTATGGCGGCGTTCATTAATCTAGGGCATAACCTGCTCGCCGAACAGCGGGAGGCAAGCTTATTACTGGGCTTTGGCATCATTAGCCTTGTCTTGTCTATTCTTGGCAGCATCATGCTCAGCGCTGTGATAAAAAAACTCTTTAAACAGCATTCAAGGAAATTAATCGGGGTTTAACAGGCCCACAGAGCCAAGCATTCATCTTTGAAGCCCCCCAAAAGCGGCTGGACCATGGCAAAGGCCGCTCACCCAAGGCTAACCCCTGTTAGCTATGTTATTAGCCATGTTATTAGCTATGTTTTGGGTTAATTTTACTGAACACGTAGGCATCCCACCAGGTTTCGCCAATTTTAAAGTGAGAACTTAAATCCCCTTCCTTATGCATGCCGATTTTTTGCATCAAGCGCCAAGAGGCGCTATTTTCTGCGACACAAAAGGCCATGACTTTGTGGAGTTCTAAATGAGTGAAGGCGTGTTCGATTAGGGCATTCACCGCCTCGAAGGCATAGCCTTTACCCTGAAACTCTGTCCCGAGCCGATAACCAATTTCCGCAATCCGGCTTTCAACATGAGTCCACTTAAACATCAGCTCGCCAATCAATTGGGGATCGTCTCTAAGCGTGATGGCAAGCAGCAGCTTCTCTTGCTCTTGTTGTTGCCAGGGTTTCACAAAGGTCTTGAGCCGTTCTAAGGCTTGCGCTTTAGTGATGGGCGCCCCCACGAAACGGCACACTTCTGGATCGCTTCTATGAGCAAAGCTTGCATCTAAGTCACTCAGGCGAATTAAGCGTATCGTCAGCCTCGGGGTTATTATTTGCATTACACGTCCTTATTATTCTAAATAATCTATAACCTATTAACTCTTAAGTCATTGACTTAACGTCGAAAGCAGGCTCGCTACCGCTTTTGGATTTAAGCGCAAGCCCCACCAGCAACAGCGCACTACTGACGACCAAATACAGCCATCCCAATTTAGCTATGGTGTCCACCCAGTAGTGGTTGACTAGCATCGCAAACACGGAAAAAACGAGCATATCAATGGCCCCACATAAGGCATTAACAATGCCTGTTTGTTGCTCAAACGGCTCAATCAACAAGTGTAAACTTATGGTGTAAAAGGCGCCGCCACACACCATAAATAAGCTATAACTGAGCAAACAATTCGTTAGGGTAAAAGGCAGTAAAATAAAGCCCGCCCCCGCCAAAAATAACAAAGGCAGGAAGAGTAACAGCTGCGAGGGGTAGCTCAATTGTGCATGCAGAAGCTTTGCAAGGCAGGTACCCAAGATCAAGCCAGTGGCAGGTAACATCATTGCCATGCCATATTGCTGCGCCGATAGGTCCAATTTATGTTGGAGTATAAAAGGCAGCAGGGTAGCTGATGTCAGGTAGAGTAAGCTTGGCAGCCACTTAAACAGCGCGGGCATTAAGAAACGTCGGTCGAGTAACAGCAGCCTATATTGGCCAACTATCCCCTTAACTGGAGTCGCTTTAGTCTGCTTAATCTGGCTATCTTGAATCTGGCCATGTTGACTGCGCCTATGTTGAACCTGCCTTGGCAATAAATACCAACCAATCAAACCACTTAGCAACAAGTACAATCCTAGAAGGGCGAATAAACTCTGCCAGCCCACTGCGCTCGTCAAGGTTCCACCTAACACGGGCGCCAAGACGCTGATAAAACTTGCCGCAATGGCAAGGCTTGCCATGGCTTTCTTGCGAAGCTCGCCGGTGAAATGATCACTTAACAGGGTGCGGCTCACGATGAGCGGCGCACCAGCCCCTATACCTTGAATAAAACGTCCCAAGGCCAAGTACCACTCAGAGGGGGCTAGTACGCACAGCAATGTGCCCAGTACGTAAAGCCCTTGCCCCACCAGAAATACCTTTCGACGCCCGGCGCTATCTGACCAAGGTCCATAAATGAGCTGTGACAGACCAAAGCCGATAAAATACACCATGATCACTTGTTGTGCGATTGAGTCTTCAAGGCCAAAACTCGCCGCAACACCCGGTAGGGCGGGCATCAATATTTGGCTACCAAATTGAGCACAAGACAAGAGTAAAATCGCTAAAAACAAATACACAGATATTCCTAAGGCAATTCAGTAGATTGGCTAGTGTATTATTTAAGTTGCGGAATAAAAATGCTTTAATGGTTAAAACATTAAGTCCTAGCAGGAATGAATATGGATTGGCTGACGGCGACAAAGAGCTTTAATTTACTGGTGGAACATGGCAGTTTCAGCCAGGCCGCCGCAGTGGCTGAAATATCCCCCTCGGCCATGAGTAAGCGCATCGATTGGCTCGAGAAACAACTGGGATTAAGCTTGTTTGTGCGCACCACACGTCAGGTTAATTTGACGGAGGCGGGGTTCGACTTCTTGTCTCGCTCAAAAGATCTTGTCGGCCAATTTGAAGACATGATAAGTGAGACGCAGCAATTTGCTAACCGGCCCTCAGGCACCCTCAGAGTTGCCGCCAATTCTGTCGTCGGCAGTGCAATTTTAATGCCCTGTATCGAAGCGTTTTTAGTGTTATACCCAGAAGTCACCCTGCATCTGGACATACTTCCCTTTGGCGAGTTTCCTGATTTAGACCACGATCTCGTCCTGTGCCGCAAGTTCGACAATTTCAATTCCAGCGCCCACAGGGGCACTAAGTTATATAACTACCGCGTCGGCTTATACGCCGCCCCCCACTACTTAGCCAATAATCCTGCCATTACGCAGCTCGCCGATGTCAGTGAACATAAGATGGTGATGAACAACTATTACCGCAAGCAAGGCCGGCTCGAGATGGCTAATGGGGAATCCTGTGAGCTGAATAATTTCAATTTCATCTCGGATAATGTCGACGCCCTACTCTACGCTGCCACCAAAGGCATGGGGTTATTTTTTGCCTCTCCTTTGTATTTAAAGCGTGAGTTAGAACAGGGCTTATTAGTGCCTGTGTTGCCTCATCTGCAGGGGCAAGAAATGGAGTTGTGGGGGTTTTATCCCAATAAGAAATACCTGCCGATTAAGACGCGCTTGTTATTAGACTTTCTCAAAGCAAAATTAGTCAGTACTTAAATTAGTCTGTACTTAGGCAGAGATTTCTGGAGTAGCCATGACTTAGCGCGCCATGATTGTCGAATCATAATAAACTGAGTCAGGCGCCGCGGTTAACAATGGCGCGACTGTCGTCATAATTTCACCAAATGCGGCTGAGTTTTTGTCGCTATTAAAGGTGTCGATAGTCTCTCACTCTTGATAAAGCAGCATATCGTCAGCTTCACTCACATCCTGATACAAGGAATATGAGTCATGCGGCAACTCAGCTATCTCTACCCTACACTATCCTAGTTGGCTCATGGTATATTAGCGCCAATTTTGTTTTTCACTATCTTAAGGTAACACCATGAAAATCGGTATTATTGGCGCTATGGAGCCAGAAGTCGCCCACTTGATCCAGTCATTAACCTCGGCTGAACATAGCTTAATCGCTGGCATTGAATTTATTAGTGGCCAAATTGCTGGCAAAGATGTGGTGATCACCCGCTCTGGCATAGGTAAAGTCGCCGCCAGTATTGCCACTACCCTGCTGATTGAAAAATTTGCCGTGACGCAAGTGGTCAACACAGGTTCAGCCGGTGGTTTTGTTGATAGCTTGAAGATTGGTGATATTGTGATTTCATCTGAAGTGCGCCATCACGATGTGGATGTGACCGCTTTTGGTTATGAAATTGGCCAAATGGCCCAGCAGCCAGCCGCCTTTATCCCAGATGCTGCCTTAGTGGAAGCTGCCAAGAAAGCCGTTTCAGCCTTAGGTGAAGTCAAGGCTATCGAAGGTTTGATTTGTACCGGTGACAGCTTTATCTGCGATCCTGAGCGCACCAAGGTGATGCGAGCTAATTTCCCCACCATGGCGGCCTGTGAAATGGAAGGCGCGGCAATTGCTCAAGTGTGTCACCAGTTTAAGGTGCCTTTTGTGGTCATTCGTTCTTTATCGGATAACGCCAATAATGACTCCCCAGTGGATTTTGATTCTTATATCATCAAGGCGGGCCACCATTCAGCCATGATGGTGGTAGCACTATTAACTGAGCTGTAAAAAGTAGCTATTAGCTGAGCTGTGAAGAGTAACTATTAGCTGAGCGGTGAAAAGTAACTATTAGCTGAGCGGTGAAAAGTAACTAGCAGTTAAGCTCCTTTCTCGCGCAGAGCACAAGTGAGTGTTCGCGCGAGTACTCAGTCGTTCTGAGTCTTGATCATCTCTCTTAAGTAAAATGTTCGATAAACCCTGCTCAGTTTGACGGCTAATACGGGATGGAGTTTTTTAATGGAAAGCCCTTTTATTCAACAATTGCTACTGGCCCACCCTGATTTCTATATTGGCTGCTTTGTGCTATTCATGGCGCTCTTCCTCGCCCACAAATTCCCTATACCCAAAGGCTATCAGCCTTTTATTGCGCTGCATTTACTCGCGAAACAGTTAGCCAGCAAGGTCAATCACAATGACAGAAGCCAAACACAACAGTTGATTGCGGGCACCTTAGCCAGCCTATTACTCTTATTTCCTTTTTGGGCCATCGTCAGTTTTTTATTGGCGATGGCGGCCTCGCCGTGGTTTTTCGAGTTACTTGTGCTGTATGTCTGTTTAAGCGCAACCAGCTTTTCAGGCACAGCTAGAGAAATCGCCGCCGCGCTCAAACAGCAAGAAAACCAAAGTGCTAAAACCTTGTTAGCCGATTGGGTCAGCCAAGACACCCAAGGCCTGTCTGAAGTGGGCCTAAGTAAGGCGAGCATTAGCCAACTGCTAACGCGGCCATGTTACGGTGCTATCAGTTGCATACTATTTTTTGCCATCGGCGGTTCCCCTTTAGTGCTGGCCGCTTGCATGTGCAGGCAGCTTGAGCTGAGTTGGCCGCCCTATTACCCTGCCAATCGCCATTTTGGCCGTTTTATCTATCGCCTCAATCGGATCATCTTTTGGCTGCCTAATGGGCTGTGGAATTTTTCACTGGCTATCCAAGGTGGCAAGGTGGCAATGACAGCCTGGTTAGCGCCACCTAAATGCCGCCATGCCTTGAGTGAGTTCCCAAGCCTCTATCTTGGGGCCAAATTATTAAACGTCGAGCTGGGCGGCCCCCAAAAAATCCCTCAAGGACGCACTCAATACCGCCTAGAGCTAGATAAAATAAAAGCCGGGAAACTGCCTAATTATCAAGACATTAATCTGGCCATTATGTTAACCCGCCGCGCCAGCCAATTCTGGATAATTTTTAGCTTGTCTATCCCGCTTATTTGGAGTGGATTAAGCTGGCTACAAAGCATGTAAATTGTTTTGAAAACGAGTATCATTATGCGCATTATCAAACTCTGCCCCTAGGCAGGTGTTTAACCTTGTGTCTAACTTAACTTAGGTGCCTCATCTTGCTGGACAACTTACAAATATCACTGACCACACCGGCGCTGTTGTTTCCGGCGATTTCATTGCTGCTATTGGCCTACACCAATCGCTTCTTTGCCTTGGCGGCGCTTATTCGCAGCCTAAGCCCTGAGCTTAAACCTGTGCATAGCGATCAGATCAAAAACCTGAAGCAGCGCATCACCTTGATTAAAAAAATGCAGGAAGCGGGCGTCATCAGCTTTGCCTTGTGTGTGGTGTGCATGATTTTGATTTACGCCGGCTTTAATCACTTGGGATCTGTGGTCTTTGGCATTAGCCTGTTGTTACTTTTATATTCCTTGTTGTTATCTGTGGTTGAAATTCGCATCTCTGTGGACGCACTCAATATTCACCTAAAAGAGTTGAGCAAATAGCATGAGCCAGTGGATTTATTTCTTCGATTTGTGCGGCACCGCCGTGTTTGCCTTAACTGGCGCTATGGCGGCGGGAAAATACCGCATGGACGCCTTTGGTGTCTTGGTGCTAGCTGCAGTGACCGCCGTGGGCGGCGGCAGTATCAGGGATGCATTACTGGGGGCAACGCCGGTATTTTGGATCCGTGATCCAAATTATATTTTGGTTATTTTGGCCACCACGGCGGCTTTTTTAGTGCTGGTTCGTAAACCCCACAGGTTGCCAAACAAGACCTTGCCCATTGCCGATGCGCTGGGGTTAGCCCTGTTTACCATTATTGGTGCCGAAAAAGCCTTGTTACTAGGTACCTCTGGCATAGTGGCGGTGATCATGGGGCTGTTAACCGGCGTTGGCGGCGGCATTATCCGTGACCTACTTTGCCGGCAAGTGCCCATGGTGCTGCGCACAGAAATCTATGCAACCGCGTCCATTTTAGGCGGCATAGGTTACACCTTGAGCTTACAAGCGGGAATGGATAGTATGGCTGCATTAGCGATTGCTATGTTAAGCACTTTGACCATAAGATTAAGTGCGATTAGGTGGCATCTATCTTTGCCTGCATTTGACCTAAAAACCAAGAGAGTCTAGTTTGCGAATATTGAGTCTTATTCTTTGTTTAGTCTGTTTTCACGTCTCTGCCAAGGTTGGCGATAGGCCCATTGAACAACAATTGGCACTGGGCTATATCAAGGCACTCACTGAGCACGACTATCAAACCTTAAGTAAGTATTACAATCGCGACAGCGTATTTTATGACAAAACTGCCGACACTAAATATATCGGCACCCGCAGCATTATCGCCTTCTTGCAACGCTCCCACGAAGGCGTGCTAGAGTTCGACTTCAACATAGAGCACATGTTTAATACTGGCCCCTTGGTAGTGATGATAGGCAACTATCATCTTCGCGGCCCAGGGGAGCAGTTTGGCAAGCCCGGCAAAATCATCGATATCGCCATCCCAGGCGTCACCACCTTAAAGTTTGACCCCAACACCCAAAGGCTCACAGAACAAGTGGACTTGATGGACTATCAAACCATGTCAGATCAACTGCAATCCCAATAAGATCACACGTTAAGTGATGCCAGAGAGCGGCCATGGGATGGACGGTCGTCTCGCCTTTTTCGTGGTGAAGCGTCATGACTCACCTTTTAAGTATTTGTTGTATCTATCTAGCCTTAAAGCTTGCAAATCTACCTTTGGCTATCGGTAAGATCCACCTAGTCATCAGCTCAAACTCGTTTTTGGACAGAAGTTTGTTATACACCAAAATAACTTAACTCCAGTGTTGCGAGTACAGGCTTGCCATGTAATTTACTCATCGACACACGTAAATACCTATATGGACACCTCACTTAATTCAAGCGATATTATTGAGCAACAGTGGGTAAAACTGCATACGTATATCCGGCCTGTTTATGAGAAAGTATTATTCTCTGGCCCTAATGAGTACCGCGCCTTTGTAGCTTATCGTCCCTACGGGTTTATACGCTCCCGTGTACTTTCTCAGCATTGGCAAAGGCCGGTTTTACCTGTTACTTCATTACACTTCATCGCATCGTTGGATGTGTTATTACTAAACTCTTTCTAATTAGCTCTGTATTCTGTTTGGTTGTACAACATTGACCAAATTATTCGTGCTAGTTTATTGGCTACGGCAACAGCGGCCTTGTGCTTACCTCGACGCTCAATCAACTTTTTCGCCCACACTGACATACGGTCAGTGCTATTTCCGACATAACGTATGATTGACCAAGCTCCCTGGACAAGAAGCCGCCTTAGGTAGTTATTTCCACGCTTAGTTATTTTGCCTAGTTTTTGCTTACCGCCACTTGAGTACTCTCTTGGAACAAGTCCCAAATTAGCAGCAAAGTGACGACCATTATGATATTGCGCACCGTTGCCAGCAAAGGCGACCGCAGCTGTTGCTGTAATTTCTGCAACACCTTTTATGCCCATTAACCGATTGGTCTGATGATTCAATTTAGCTTGGCTTTTGATATTTTTTTCTAAGTTTTTAATGGTTCTATCCACTTGCTTCCACTCTTCTAAAAGAGCTTGAAAATGTTGTCTGGCGATTTCAGTTAAACCGCTGTCAGCATTTTCTAAGAGCTCTGGTATCGCCAGTTTTAGCCGCTCTTTACCTTGGGCGATAACTACGCCGTATTCATTTAATAATCCTCTTATTTGGTTTATTAAAGATGTACGATTCTCTACATTCCGCTCACGGATCCGATGAGCTAGGATCATATCAGTTTGCTCAAGCGTTCTGGGCTGCACAAAAGTGAGATTAGGTCTTAATGCTGCCTCACATATGGCAAATGCATCATTTCGATCATTCTTATTGCCTTTAACAAAAGGTTTCACATGCTGTGGTGGTATGAGGCGAACTTCGAAGCCTTTAGTTAACAGCTCTCGCCCCCAATAGTTCGAGCCACTACAAGCTTCCATAGCAATGATGCTATCGGGGTATTTAAACAGAAAAGCCATCAATTGTGAGCGCTTTAGAGCTCGGTTGAAAACCGACTTCCCTGCTTGGTTAATACCACAAACTTGGAAGACATTTTTTGCTAAATCAATTCCTATTAGTGTAACTTTCATATTGGACACCTTTTGTTAGTTATTGAACGCACAAATTCAATATGGCGCAAATGACGCCGATTTAACAAGAGGTGTCCATCCCATCATCCCTGTAGCTCGCTTCGACGTCCTGTCTCAGACGGTCGTCTCGCAAACACTCATGGCTCACCTCATAAATTTGAATGTAACCTTCTAATTTTTAAAATCCAGAACCATTCCTATGTTCACTTTTAACAGTACACTCAAAGACTGCACCAACTCCCCTCGAAGTTGCCGAAATACGACGATTAAAATACCGTGCAACCATCAGGGATGATGGTTAAGGCTCGTTGGGCACATGGACGTGCCGTCGAGCCGTTAGGTATTTTCTTCGTAGGATAAGGAGCAACAACTTCGCGGGCGGCACAGGGGTGTTCCAAGAGGGGAGAATGCTGTTGTTTTCCCCTCTTGGCCAGTGCAGAGTGGAACCCTGCGACTTTGATCCAAACGAAGTTTGGACATCTTGCAAACAAGCTTTTGGACAAAACATTGTTAGATAATTCACTCTTATTAGCCAGATTCGGATTAGCTATTCTAATAGTAATGCTTCGTTTGGTTGCAAACTAACCAACACTCGATATCACCAGTCGGA
Organism: Shewanella denitrificans OS217; assembly: GCF_000013765.1. Taxonomy (NCBI): domain Bacteria; kingdom Pseudomonadati; phylum Pseudomonadota; class Gammaproteobacteria; order Alteromonadales; family Shewanellaceae; genus Shewanella; species Shewanella denitrificans. Next base: position 3,352,891 of record NC_007954.1, read on the forward strand.
ATCGGCATAACAGGGACATGAATCAATTCTCTAGAGATCTGATTCATCTTAAGGGAAAAAATCGCCCCAGAACAGCTGCAAACGGGGCGATAGGGCGGGTTTTAGCGGATGGCGTGAATCAGTCTGATGTAGAGTGATTCACGGGCTCATTTTTGGACAACAATGGTTTAGAGTATTCAGTCTAATGTCACTGGTATTGATTAGAAAAAGTATCTCAAACCATGATGATGCTATCGCGATGACTATGATTCTAGAGTTTTCTCAGCTAACAAAGCTATAAAACTTAAGCAAAGATAATTAGCTAGTTTATTTTTGGTTATATTTTACTGTTTCTTTTAATGCAGTAATTTCGGACTTTAAGTATCGTTCACTATCAAAAACGGGGTGCCGTGTATTCAGATGAGAAATATGACTTTCTCTCCAACCACATTCAATTAACTCACTAATCGCATAAATAAATTCGAAAAAACACGTAAATAATATTTGAAAGTCATACATTTGACGTAGAGTAAGTTGCTTAAATTCAGAGCCATGTACATGATAGTTTCTAGCTTTTATCGCTAACCGAAGAACAAAATCAATATCGTCTAAATCGAATCCTCTTGATTCAAGGTAGTTTTCGATTACGGTTATCCTTTCATTAACTCGCTCTTTTAGGGATGTTCTTGTTAGGAAACCAATCGAGTTTAACAAAGAACACTTAATATCATCCAGTTCCGAAAACTCTTTTTTAATATGTTGTTTAAGTCTCTCGAGTGTTTCAGTTTCTTCCTGCTTAAGTACTTTTTTTGAGCTACCAGTTGAAGAAGGAAAGATATCGAATATGTTGGCTGCGTTTATCAGCCGATCAGATGAATAGCTCCGTCCTTTCAGAAAGCCATCGTAGAAACTATACCTAACAATGTCACGATCAACATGACTGAACCAAGAGTCTAAAAACTGTGGGAAATCTTCGCTCGAAATATCGATCAGTGGATTACCTGATTTTGTGCTATCAAGATCTTCTCCCCAAGAGTAGGTATTGTATAAAAGTTGAAAGTTGTTCTCAGATCCATCAGACACCAGCATATCTTTAAAGAAGACGTTCTCACCAGCAATAAAGCGCAAAAGTAAAGAGACCTTATGAGCGATATTCAGCGCTTCATTTAAGGTTTTACTAGTGTGAAACTTAACCGTCAGTTCTACCTTGTTTCGAATGCTAACACCATCACTACTAAATCCATCTCCTACAGAGATATGGTTACTAGCTGAAATAACCCCTAGTTTAGTATTTTGAGAAAAGATATCGAAGTCCCCATTGAAGTATGCAAGGGTAGGATTATGTTGAGCAGCAAATAGCGGTGCATGCTCTTGAGCATTTAACTGACTTACCAGCCCATCGTCAGGAAAACTGATATATCCAAATGATGTGAACCGCCTAAGCAGAGCATGCGAATTTCCGACTACTAATGAAATTGAGCAAAACTTGTCGCTATCTGGTTCTACACGCTTCTTACCTGTGAGAGCAATGTGAGGTTGGATAGTATTGCTATATGTCACACTTCCCTCAGCGATGCATCGTGATTCATTACCTAAGCAATTAAGAAGAGAAAGTATCTTGTTGTCCTGTGTTCTCCCATAAATATTCGAGTGACTCTCCACAGCAAAAAACTCTGAAGACCAACAGTTAAATTTATATCTTTTTGCATCTGACAATACACCAGAGACATTTTTATTATTACTAATTTTAAATTGGGCATTGATGCTTTCAGTCATTGCTGTTTTTAGTTCCCTACGAAGATGGCAAAACCGCAGCTAAGTAAAGCCACGAAAACACTTACTCTTTTATAACTTAAGCTTTCATTATACATAAACCACATTTGAATCAAATAATTACGTGGGTTTACTTGTGGTGGCATAGTTAGAGTTGTAGTCATGAGAAAAAGTAAGCCAAATTAACTAGGTTAAAATCAAAGGAAAGTCTGCGCTGGCTCACTTTGGGGCAAAAACGTGCCAGAACTGATCGGCCTGACACGAGTTTGGACCAAAGCGCGTTAGCCCTAAGCCAGCGCAAAAATGGCGGGGTTTTACGCATGAACCAGACTGACCTAGAGTGATTCACTGGCACAATTTAGGGCTGATATTGATAATAAATGGGATCATACCATTCCTTATCAAGTGGCCAAATTTAATGTCAACTACACCACGAGTTTACACTCTATCAGGGTCATTTACTGTTGCGGAAATATAGGTACAACAAGCCTATAGGAGCAATAAATATTGCCAAGCACCAGCAAAGTGCAATTGTAAGCAATTTAACAACTAGCATAAAAATGGCGTTTACAAAAAACACCTGCCTTCCGAGTATGAAGCCAACCACATTTTCATACACGAATCTTGAGTATGGATAGAGTAAAGTATTAGCTATTAGCAAACCAATAAACCCATACTGGATAGGCCCTTCCCCCTGAGCTACAACGTATAAAATAAATGCAGAGAATAACGCTGCAAAGAAAATTTGACGGAGATAGTATTCAGTAGACAATCCGCCAAACGTTTTTTTAATAATATTTTTCAAATTACCACTCCAAAGTTGTACTAAACCGTAGTCCATACATGGACTGTTCATTATAACGTAAGCGCCTAGCGAACCACACCTAGCATTGATATTTAGGTTGCTTGAAAATACCTGCTCAATGAAAAATTCGGAGCGGGTGATGAAAACCTACAGAACAAGTATACAGTGGCAGATAATTGTGCCCGTTATTCAGTCTGGGCCAGAGTGATTCACTAGCTCATTTTTGGACAGAAATCATTTAGTGCTTAGGCTCTAAAACTTACAATTCACATTATCATAAGTAATGATTATCTTAAGAAAGCGGATTATGTTCACTAAGAGATGGATGGATCGCAGTTCATTCTCGAAATAAGAAGCTAACCAGAAAGTCTAGGTGTTCTAAATGAACAGCCCTCGGCAACAAGCTCCTACGTTGGCCTACCTCCTAAATCCATTTAGTCGTGTGCGGAGTCGCATGCAAGGTGGTGTTGGGACTGGAGGCTAGACACCCCCGGCTACCCGATTAATTCTCTTTTAGTGATGGAATAGCTAGGGTTTCTGTGTGCTCCTGAGTAGCAACAGCTAGCTCCCCACCAGATCTAGAGATAACTAGAATTGTGTCGAATACCTCAAACACAGATTGCTCCAAGCATTTTTCATGGAACTTAGCTAACCCAACTTCTATATCTAGTTGTGGATTACCCCAATTGTCATCGATGAGTAGCCAATTCCTATCGTGGCGCATGAACCCAACCTTAGTACAGGACTTAACTTTACACTCAGTAAAGTGACTCATTACTTGTGCCCAAATACGCTCAGATTCATCTCCCATCCATGGTAGTCCTGGTCGATTAGCTTCGATTTCTTTCTTTAGTTGCTTGCTCTTTTTTTGTTTTTCACCGAGTTCAATAGGTAACGGAAAATATACCTCTGGTCCACACCCCTTTTCCCTGAGAAAAGCTGCATGGGCAGAATTCTGTGAGACAGCTTCCGTGACTTCTACACCAATTGAAGTATTGGAAGTTGAAATAACAAAATCAGGACGATCGGAATGTTCTATATGAATAGGATATTTCAGCAGGTCAGATTCCGAGATAGCAGCCAGAAGGTGTGAAATGGCATACCTTTCAATATGCTCTGTTTCCCGACCGTCAGAACGCAATGGGACAATCAAACTCATGCTAATCAATTGATTCAATAACGACTTACTATTTTCTGCATTGATCATAAAAGTACCTTGAGAGTTAACGTATATTAGGCTGAATTCCGAATAAGAACGGTCTTAATAAGAACAGGTCGCCAGTACTTTAATTACTCAAGACTAACAGTAAACTAATTTGTTAACAATGAGTTATAACATAGAAAGAACTCTATCCCTGTTTCTCTGCCTGAGTGAAACAAAGAACCTCTATCATTTCATAAATTGCAATGTTTACGCAGGGAGATAAGTCACAACAAGGGAATAGGTGGTAATTGAGCTAAGTAGTTTCAAATGCAGCTAGACGCTACTACATAATAAAGAGCAAAGTTACTAGGCTCCGGTTCATATGATAATCAAGGACAGGACTTGTATGTTGCGTCTCGCATTAGCAGAGGTATGGCAAAAGCTGACAAACAGGATGTGAAAAAACTTTTTCGCTAGCTAACTTAGGGGCATAATCGTGCCAGAACTGATCAGCCTGACACGAGTTTGGACCAAAGCGCGTTAGCCCGAAGCCAGCGCAAAAATGGCGGGGGTTTATGCATGAACCAGACTAGGCAAGTCTGATTCACTGTAACGATTTTTGAAATCCCTCATGGGCAGGTCATACTTTTTGGTATTCATTACTTTATGTATCTCAAACTATCTGGCTAAGCAAGAGCTAGCATTCGAGCCGTGGCAAGCTTTGGGGCATAAGTGAGTAAATGCTGATTGGTTCCTTAGTCTCCGTGGTGATCACAACGCTAGTAGGAACCTTTAATGTCACTTGGGCTGGATGTACAAATTAAGTGATCAAAAACTCGCATAAAAATGGCGCCTATTTAGGCGCCATTGAACTGGAGTAGATGTTTTAAAATCACGCTAAGTTATTTAAGCGTCACTTTGGCAAACTTGCGTTTGCCCACTTGGAATACAGCTTCAAGGCCAGCAGCAAAGGTCTGACGGCTGTCTTCAAGCTTCTCGCCATCCATCTTCACCGCGCCTTGCTTTATCATGCGCATGGCTTCTGAGGTTGAGCTAACAAGGCCTGCATCTTTAAGTAAGTTAGCCACCCCTAAGCCTTCGCCTGCTTCTAGGGTAATTTCTTCGATATCATCGGGAATCGCGCCTTTTTGGAAGCGGTCGATAAAGGCTTGGTGCGCAGATTGCGCCTGCGCTTCATCGTGGAAACGGGCGATGATTTCTTTCGCCAAGGCAATTTTCACGTCTCTTGGGTTGGTACCATTAGCAACATCAGCTTTGAATTGCTCGATTTCGGCCAGCGGACGGAATGATAGCAATTCATAATAGCGCCACATGAGATCGTCTGAAATCGACATGATCTTACCGAACATCTCATTAGCAGGCTCACTCACGCCAATGTAGTTATGGGCAGATTTTGACATTTTCTTGACGCCATCTAAGCCTTCAAGCAATGGCATCATGATGACTGTCTGCGGCTTCTGCCCTTCGGCTTTTTGCAGCTCACGGCCCATGAGTAAGTTAAACTTCTGATCCGTGCCGCCCAATTCAACATCGGCTTTTAAGGCTACTGAATCATAACCTTGGAGCAGTGGATACATAAATTCATGGATAGCAATCGACTGACCCGAAGCATAACGCTTCTTAAAATCATCACGCTCCATCATCCGCGCCACAGTTTGCTGTGATGCAAGGCGGATCATGCCAGCAGCGCCCAAAGGCTCAAGCCAGCTTGAGTTAAACTCGATACGGGTTTTAGCTGGGTCTAAAATCTTGTAGACCTGCTCTTTATAGGTTTCGGCGTTAGCAAGTACTTGCTCTCGAGTCAGAGGCGGGCGAGTGCTGTTTTTGCCACTTGGGTCGCCAACCATGCCAGTAAAGTCGCCAATCAAGAAGATGACTTCATGGCCTAACTCTTGGAAAGTGCGCATTTTATTCAAAATGACAGTATGGCCTAAGTGGATATCAGGCGCGGTCGGATCGGCGCCCAGCTTTATCCGTAAAGGACGGCCTTCCTTTAGTTTTGCCAGCAGATCCGCTTCGAGTAAAATCTCATCGGTACCGCGTTTAATCTCTGCTAATACTTGGTCTAAATCGGCCATTTTTACTGCGACTCCTAGTGCATTCCCGTGGCATTAGCTAGGCTTATTCTGGCCGCCAACTGAGTGATGGCATAGATGTTGAATAAGTTTTATTAACTAAGTGTGGGTTTGAATACAAAAAAATAAAGAGGTCTATGTTACTTGTTAGCCACGGCAAATGAAAGTGTGTACACTAAGGGGATAATAATGAACGTGAAATATTGGTATCAGGGTCAATGGCAAAGCTTATAACTTTATTTAAATTGCTGCCAAAAGCACATCAACTAGCGCTAACGTTGTTAAGCCTATTCACATTGGTCATTCTGATGTTGCCATCGGAAGACGCCTTGGCCTCTAAACAGACGCCGACTAATACCAAGGCCAATATCGATTTCACCGAAGACGATTTATTGTTTGCCCGCAGTAATCCCTCTCCTTTAGCCCTTGAAGCCAGACAAGCTGACTCTGTCGACGCCGACATGGACACCTTTGGCAATCAAGATTTATTGCTCAATAGCGTTCAAGCTCAAATAAGAGCCAAAAAGCAGCAATTAAGAGCCGCCGATGACGATCAAAAAAATGTCGAATACTTTGAAGTGGTTAACGGCGATACTTTAGGTGGGCTTTTTAGTCGCGCCGGATTAAGCGCCAAAGACGTCTTCGATATCGCCAATTTGCCACTGGCGAAGAAAAATCTACTGAAAATCATTCCCGGTGAAGAAATTGCCATCACCAAAAGCCCTGAGGGAGAACTCTCAGAGGTCAGCTACCGCATAGATAAAGTGTCAACCTTAGTGATCAGTAAAAATGATTCAGGCTATGTTGAAAAAATTAACACCAAAGAAATTGAGATCCGCAGCCAATATGTCAGCGCCAAAATCAAAAGCAACTTTTGGAATGCTGCCGCCGATGCAGGGCTTTCGGCCAACCATATTATGCAACTGGCCAACATCTTCGCCTGGGATGTGGATTTTGCCTTAGATTTACGCCGTAACGATCATTTCTCATTAATTGTTGAGCAAGAGTTTGCCGACGGTGAGTTTTTACGTAATGGAAATATCTTGGCGGCAGAGTTTGTCAACCAAGGTGAACGTCATACCGCGGTGCGTTACTCCGATGGTGAGTATTATTCAGAAGCGGGTAACAGCCTGCGTAAGGCGTTTTTACGCTCGCCTGTTGATTTCAAATACGTCAGCTCAAACTTCAATCCTCGCCGCCTGCACCCAGTGACCGGCCAAGTTAAAGCCCACAGAGGGGTGGATTATGTCGCCGCCGTTGGCACGCCCATCAAGTCTGCTGGCCGGGGTAAAGTCATTGAGGCGGGTTACAACCAGTTCAACGGAAATTATGTGTTTATTAGGCATAACGGCACCTATACCACTAAATACCTGCATTTGACCAAGCGCAACGTCAGCCGCGGCGATAGCGTTAAACAGGGGCAGATCATAGGCACTCTTGGCCGTACTGGCCGTGTTACCGGTGCCCATTTGCATTACGAATTTATCGTCAATGGCGTACATCGCAACCCAAGAACGGTCAGCTTGCCAAAGTCAGATCCCATCGCCCGCAGCGAAAAACAAAAATTCCAAAGGCTCAGCCAAGATTTAATGGCTAAGCTTAAGCAAAATCAGCAAGTGCAACTTGCCAGCAACTGAGCATTCCTATGAGCAAGCCTGAATATTTTATCGGCCTAATGTCTGGCACCAGCATGGATGGCGTAGATGCCGTTTTGGTGGATTTCTCCCAAGCTAAACCTCAATTAATCGCCGGCCACACCCAAGCTATTCCTAAGCATCTACTTAAGGGCCTACAAAGATTATGTAACCCTGCCGCCGATGAGATTAATCGTTTAGGCCGCTTAGACAGAGCCGTGGGCAGCTTGTTTGCCGATGCGGTTAATGCCTTGCTTGAGAAAACTAATATCCCTAAGTCGCAGATCATTGCCATAGGTAGCCACGGTCAGACTGTGCGTCATATGCCCAATTTAGAGGTGGGTTTTACCCTGCAAATTGGCGATCCCAATACCATAGCCGTTGAGACAGGCATAGATGTCATCGCCGATTTTCGTCGTAAAGACATTGCCTTAGGTGGTCAAGGCGCTCCCTTAGTGCCCGCTTTCCACCAGCAAGTGTTTGCCGAAAAAGATCAAATCAGGGTCATTTTAAACATTGGCGGTATCGCCAATGTGACTTACCTGCCCGGCAACAGCGAGCAAGTGCTAGGGTTTGATACCGGCCCTGGTAACACCTTAATTGATGCGTATATTCTACAAAACCTAGAGCAAGCCTTCGATGAAGATGGCCAATGGGCAGACTCAGGAAACAGCAATCAAGCCCTGTTAACCCAAATGCTATCCCATCCGTATTTTTCGCTGCACTACCCTAAAAGTACCGGCCGGGAGTTGTTTAACCAAGCTTGGCTCGAGCAGCAACTGGCTAACTTTAGCCACTTAGATGCCGAAGATATCCAATCCACCTTGCTGGACTTAACCTGTCACAGCATAGCCAATGACATCAATAAACTCGCCCCTAAAGGTCAGTTATTCGTCTGCGGTGGTGGGGCCTTAAATGGCGCGTTAATGAAGCGCTTAACTCAGCTTGTACCTGGGTATCAGCTGCAAACCACTTCGGCCTTAGGTGTAGATGCCAAATGGGTAGAAGGCATAGCGTTTGCGTGGCTTGCCATGCGCCATCATCATAATTTACCCGCCAACTTACCCGCGGTGACGGGTGCATCAAAATCTGCTGTACTTGGTGGGCGCTACAGCGCTAAATAACAACATTATGTTATTACTAAATCGTTAAATTATTAACTCTTTAAACAATGAGAAAGTATCCATGAGCAATGCAAAAAAATCGATTTCAGAGCAAGTCAACATGACTCCAGAAGCCAGATATGACTTTTTGGTTGAGCAAATCAAAACTGAGAAGCACATTTGGACACTGCAAGATCAAGATGGTTGCGTCATGCTAACCACAGACGATGAAGATTGCATCCCTATGTGGTCGTCTGAAGAAGCCGCTTCGCTTTGGGCCGTCGATGAGTGGAGCGATTGTGAGCCACTGGCGATTCCATTAGATGAGTTTCAAGAGCGCTGGGTTTCAGGCATGGAAGAAGATGACTTGTTTGTTGCAGTATTCCCGGTTCAAGATGATTTAGGTGTGGTTATCCCGCCCTATGAATTCAACGAGCGCTTAACCCCTAGGGTCAGACCAAAGCATTAATATTATGAGCCCACTGATGTGAGTCCAATAATATAAGCCCTAGCAAGAGTTAAGCCTGGTAATGAGAAATTCACAATGAAACCCAAAAACACGCCCAAAAGCGATCTTGATGCACTCGACTCGACGGCCCAAAGCATTGAGAGCGAAACACAGCTTCAAGGCGCGACCAAGCCGGTATTGGCTAAACGCTTGATTGCCTTGATGGTGTTTTTTACTGTGATTTCAATCAGCGGCCTTATCGCTAAACAAGGGGTGCTGTTTTGCATCCTGACCTTGTTGATGGTATTAGCCGTCTTTGGTCGCCAGCGCTCGGCCTTGTACCTGCTGCGCTTATATACCTTGAGCCAACTTGCCTTGGTCAGCCTGTTACCTGTGTTCTTATACGACCCCGATAACTTGGTCGTGGGGCCTACTCAGGTTGATTTAGGCTTATTGCAGCTCACATTGCCAGACTGGATTATCTTTAGTGTATTGATTAGCCTAGCCTTACTGCAAGTCTGGGTAAGCTTCGATGCTAAAGTGAAAGCTTGGTTTAAACCGAGAATGAACTTTAACATCATGAGCTAGCTGTGAAGTTTACCGGATCAAAAAAGCCGTCATCAGACGGCTTTTTTATTGGTTCTGTTGATTCATGCTGTTTATCGGCATTTTTCATTGCCAATGACTCAGTCAAATTATACCGAGAAGCTGGCACCACAACCGCAAGTAGAGCTTGCATTAGGGTTTTTCACGAAGAAACGTGAACCTTCAAGGCCAGAGGTGTAATCGACTTCACCGCCAACTAAATACTGTAGGCTCATAGGGTCAACAACTAGCTTAACGCCCTGTTTTTCTATGACAAAGTCATCTGCACTGCTTTTTTCATCGAAAGTGAAGCCATATTGGAAACCTGAGCAACCACCGCCAGTGACATAAACGCGTAGCTTAAGTTCTGGGTTCTGTTCTTCTTCGAGCAGGCCCTTCACCTTAATTGCCGCAGCATCAGTAAATTTTATAGGCATTGCTGCATCTGTCTGTTCGGTCATGATTACCTCTTAGTCACACTATTAAGCGAATTATCCTTTACCTGACTATTTTGTTCAAGTATTACCCCAAGTTCTTTTTCTGAGGCTAATAATTCACTGACATCGAACACTTGGCTTAAGGTCGCCGCTTTATTCCCCCGCCCCGCACGGACCTTAGCCTTCAGCTCTACTCTCGCTAGGCTGAAGTTGGCAGGAAGATTAATTTCGGCATCTAAAATTTGAAAATATTGAAACGCAAAATCAAATTTGGTCTTTGTCAGTTTATCTAAACTGAGTTCAGTGTGCTTGCCATCCACCAAGCCAATAAAGAGCAACTGCGCCCTGCCGCGAAGGTTGTATTTTCTTTTCTGTAATTGCGTCAGAATAAGTCTGACTTGGTAGCGATTCACCACCAGCCCAGGGGTTAATTCCAGAGCATGGATAGCCAGTCCTTCCGCGTTGGTTTCTGGCGCCATCACGCTGCGATAAAACGCCAGCTCTTTCTCCAGCACTTTTTGTTGTGCCAGCTGACGAGTAAACATTTTTTGCATCTCAGCATTGGCTTCTTGCTCTATGGCTAACGCTAAGTTTTTACGGGCCGTTTCTTGGGTTTGCCGTTCAAGCTCTAGCGTCAATTTACGCTTACCGCTGGTGCTATACTGAGTTTCTTCGGGGGCAAAATCGAGCCATAGACGATAGCTCAAGCCACCGAGCAGGAAAACGATCACACAAAGCGCCGTTAAAGACGCCCTTGAGTTGCCATAACGGCGCTCTAACGCTTGCAGTCGATCAAGCCAGCGATGATAATTTAGCATTAGGTTACAAGCCTTTAATAAAATACAATAATCTCACCCGAGTTCCTCACCTTTGAGGTAAACTCGCCACTAGGTCAGTGATTTTTCACTCATTAACTGGGCATAATTGGGCATAAGAGTGCAATTGAAGATAAATAGAGCCGCTATTATTCACGCCAAACGCGCTATACGCAAATATCTGCGTAATGAGTTTAGGGATCAACTGTCCCAGGCGAGCATAAGTGTGCAATTGTGCGCACTGGCTTTATTGTTTGCCATCATCTCCTCTGCCGTGATTATTCTCTTTCGCCTTATGCTGTTATGGGCCGAGCAGTATACCCAAGTCCATACCGGCACAGTCACTGAACTTGCCTATGACTGGCGCACTTACTTGCCCATAGCCGGTGCTGCACTCATTTGGTTGGTGGCCTTGTTGGGGTCAAAGCGCTATCGACGCATGGGTATCGCCTATGTGTTACACAGATTTAGGCACCACTATGGCAAGGTGCCATTGCAATCGGCGCCAGGGCAATTCTTTCAGGCGTTAATCGCCCTTGTGACCAATTTCTCAGTCGGCCGAGAAGGCCCTGCCATTCATTTAGGGGCTGTGAGTGCCAGCGTCATGGCTGAAAAATTTAAACTGCCCGATAACAGCGTGCGCATCATGTGTGCAAGTGGCATAGCTGCCGGTATTGCCGCCACCTTTAACGCGCCATTAGCCGCCGTGTTGTTCGTGTTTGAAGTCATAGTGCGGGAATACAAAATTCATTACTTTTTCCCTATTATGTTGTCCGCCATTTGCGGCGCGGTATCTAGCCAGCTGGTGTTTGGTAATGTGCACGAATACGCCGCCATCGATGTTATACATATTCCACTGGATCATTACCCTATTTTACTCTTAGGGGGGTTAGCCTTAGGTTGCACCGCCGCCGCGTTTAACTATTCTCTGCTCAAGGTGACCGCCAAGGGCCAACACTGGCCGCTGATTTACCGCCTTGCCATTGCCGCAAGCATCACCACAGTGGTGGGGCTATTTCTGCCGCAAGCCTTAGGCTCGGGAGATTTAGCCCTCCATGAAGCTGTCAGTGAGAACCCAAGCTTATTCTTCTTGATAGCCTTATTGATTGGCAAGATGTTGGCCACTATAGCCGCAATTGGGTTTGGCGTGCCAGGGGGCCTTATTGGTCCCCTCTATGGTATTGGCGCCTTGGTCGGTGCCATATTAGCGTTAGTCAGTAGCGCGCTGTTTCCCTCTATTGCGCCTTATGTGGGCCTGTATACTGTCATCGGCATGACAGCCATGATGGGGGTCTGTTTAAGCGCCCCCCTTGCCGCCTTAGTCGCTTTGCTGGAAATGACCAATGATGCGTCCATCATACTGCCAGCCATGTTCGTGACTATTCCCGCGTTTTTGATTGCCTATCAATGGTTTAATGCAGAATCCATTTTTTTAAAGCAGCTTGATATCATGGGGTTGAGTTACAAGGTACCGCCAATGAATTTAGGCCTGCAGCAAAAAGGCGTGCGGGTGTTAATGGATAAACGCTTTGTGATAGTCACCGATGACGGCGACTTACTGCTGGAAGTATTAAAACGCGCCGAAGGCAGGCCAGTACTCGTGAGAAATACCGATGGCAAAATAGAAATGCTGCGCCTTGAAATGCAATCATTTGAAGACAGCACCACACTGTCACGCCACCCCATGCAAGGCTTGCCAGACAGTGCCACCTTAGATGATGCTTATGTGTTATTGGCGGCAAAACGTGGCGGTGAAGTGTTTATTTATCGGGACAATATTGACAGAATTGTCGGAGTAATTAGCTGGAGTAATTTGCAACAGGAGATCCGTTTAGGGCAAATGTGATCTCGGGGTAAATTCAAGCTGAAACTGTATTATCTCCCTTAGGCTTCTGCTACAATCGCGCCTCAGCCACCCTACATAAATCTAGGGTAAAGAGTCGCCCTTGCGCACTAATTACCCCCCAACATTGGAAATTAGGCTGATGACACAGTTCGAAGGTTCGCACATCCTCTCGGTAAGCCAGTTAGATCTCGACGCTATCAACACCATATTTGCCACTGCTAATAATATGACACCCTACGCCCTGCGAGAAAAACGCACTAAGGTGTTAGAAGGTGCGATCTTAGGTAACCTGTTTTTTGAACCCAGCACTCGTACTCGAGTGAGTTTCGGCTGTGCCTTTAACTTGTTAGGCGGCCATGTCAGAGAAACCACGGGAATGGCTTCATCGTCCTTGTCTAAGGGTGAATCCTTATACGACACAGCCCGAGTGTTATCGACCTATTCCGATGTGATTGCCATGCGTCATCCCGATGCCTACTCGGTAAAAGAATTTGCCGAAGGCAGCCGAGTACCTGTGATTAATGGCGGCGATGGCCCTAACGAGCATCCAACCCAAGCCTTATTAGATTTATTTACCATTCAAAAAGAACTTAGCCATTCTGGCATGGGGATCGATGGCATGCATATCGCCATGGTGGGCGATCTCAAATATGGCCGCACAGTACATTCACTGTCACGCCTGTTATGCATGTATAAAAACATTCAATTTACTTTGATCTCCCCAACAGAGCTGTCTATGCCAGATTATGTGCTCAATGACATAGAAAATGCCGGTCACAAGGTACACATTACCGATAAACTGGAAGGCAATTTGCATCAGGCCGATATCCTCTACTTAACCCGTATTCAAGAAGAACGCTTTCCCTCTCAGGAAGAAGCCAACAAATATCGCGGCAAGTTTAGGTTAAACCACAGCATTTATACCCAGCACTGTAAGTCTCACACTGTGATCATGCATCCCTTGCCAAGAGACTCGCGGGAACAGGCCAATGAGTTAGATAATGACCTCAATAGCCACCCCAGTTTAGCCATTTTCAGACAGGCAGATAATGGCCTGTTGATCCGTATGGCCCTGTTCGCATTAACCCTAGGGGTTGAAGATAAACTTAAGCAATACGAGTGTCCGGTGAATTGGTATTCCCGCAAAGGCGATAGATAACCGACACCAAACTCTTTAGCACTATATTTTTACATAAATTCAGTTATTAAGGACAACACATGAACCGTTCTGAAGCCCTATTTGAGCAGGCGAAGAAAACCATTCCCGGCGGTGTAAACTCGCCAGTGCGCGCCTTCAATGGTGTGGGTGGCTCGCCGCTTTTTATCGAAAAAGCCGATGGCGCTTATATTTTCGATGCTGACGGTAACAAATACATAGATTACGTCGGTTCTTGGGGACCGATGATCTTAGGCCATAACCACCCTAAAATTCGTCAAGCTGTACTCGATGCAGTAGAAAATGGCCTCTCCTTTGGCGCTCCCACTGAACTTGAAGTCAAGATGGCTGAAAAAGTCATCGCCATGGTGCCATCAATCGAACAAGTGCGCATGGTAAGCTCTGGCACTGAAGCCACCATGAGCGCCATTCGTCTTGCCCGCGGTTACACTAACCGTGACAAGATTTTAAAATTTGAAGGTTGTTACCACGGTCATGCCGACTGCTTGTTAGTTAAAGCGGGTTCTGGCGCCCTGACGTTAGGCCAACCTAGCTCGCCTGGCATCCCTGAAGATTTCGCTAAGCACACCTTAACGGCCACCTATAACGATTTAGCCTCGGTGCGTTCACTGTTCGAACTGCATCCCGATGCCATTTCTTGCATTATTTTAGAGCCTGTTGCTGGCAACATGAATTGCATCCCCCCTATTCCTGGCTTCCTACAAGGCCTGCGTGGCCTGTGTGATGAATTTGGTGCGCTACTTATCATAGATGAAGTGATGACAGGTTTTAGGGTCGCCATGGGCGGTGCTCAGGCTCATTATGGTGTCGTGCCAGACTTAACTACCCTAGGCAAAGTTATTGGCGGCGGCATGCCTGTCGGCGCCTTTGGCGGCAAGAAAGCCATAATGCAATATATCGCGCCGACTGGCCCTGTGTATCAAGCGGGCACGCTTTCCGGCAACCCCATTGCCATGAGTGCAGGTCTTGCGCAAATGGAAGCCTTGTGTGAACCAGGCCTTTACCCAGCATTAGCGGAAAAAACGCAGCGCATCGCCCTTGGTATGAAAGCGGCAGCCGACAAACACAGCATTCCACTGTCAATTACCTACGTGGGCGGCATGTTTGGCTTCTTCTTCACCACAGACTCTGCGCCTATGACATCTTTTGCGCAGGTCACTCAGTGCAATATGGAGCATTTCCGTTACTTCTATCATGCCATGCTAGCCCAAGGGGTGTATTTAGCCCCTAGCGCCTATGAAGCCGGTTTCTTATCCATGGCTCACGGCGAAGATGAACTAGCTATGACCCTTAAGGCTGTAGATAGCGTATTTGCTGAAATGAAAGTCGCTTTTAAACTCTAATTTCAAGCGCTATTCAGTCGTAACATTAAGGGACCTAAGGTCCCTTAATGTTGAAGTCTTACGCTATCAATTGCATTGCAAGGAAATAAATGGTCCTTTTTACCCTAAAAATTGCAAACTCGGTTGCGAAAATAGGGCCATTATGTTTTGATCGCCTCCGCCAAAATAAGCGACTAATGCCCCCTTAAATTAGTCAGTCCATCTTCTGGTCAAACACACAAAAACAGGTTGGAATTGCAGTCATGCTACACACCTTTCTTATCATTCTTGCTGTGCTCGCATTGCTGAGTATCGTGCTCGAAGAAGTCACCCATATTAATAAAGCGAAAACCACACTCTTCTTAGGCTGTATTGCCTGGGTCAGCTTGTTTATCGCTTCTGGCGATGCTGAACAGACTAAGATTGTTGCCGAAGAACTTAACGAAAACTTATTGGAAATTGCCACCCTATGGCTATTTTTAATGTCGACCATGACCTTTGTGGCCTACCTGAATGCCAAAGGCATGATCCAGATCATGGTGCAGAAACTGTTCCCTCAGCGGGTGTCGGTGCGCATGCTGATGATCCAGGTGGCCATGTTTTCGCTTTTTCTCTCAGCCATCTGCGATAACGTCACCGCAACCTTAGTGTCATTAGGTTTGCTCACCACCTTTAAGCTAGATAAGCAGATGAGAAGACGCATGGCCGTGCTTATCATCTTCGCAGTAAACTCTGGCGGCGTGGCGCTTATTACCGGTGATGTGACCACCTTGATGATATTCCTTGCGGGTAAAGTGCACATCTCAGATCTGCTGGTGTTGTTTATCCCGGCGGCGGTGAGCGTGATGTTATTGGCTGTGCTTTTCTCACTCAAAGCCGAAGGAGAAGTAAAAACCACCCCCATTAAGCAGCAATTTCGTACCGTGGATGTGGTCATTGCCGCTATTTTCTTCACCACTATCGTGATGACAATGGCACTGAATGTGTTCTTTAGCATACCGCCAGTGTTGACCTTCTTAACCGGCTTATCTGTGATGTTCCTAGTGGGCCACATGAGCCGCCCAGACAAGGAAGAAACCCAGGTATTGGAATACATACGTCAGGTCGAGTTTGACACCTTATTATTCTTCCTCGGTATTTTACTGCTTGTGGGTATGTTAAAAGTCATTGGCACCCTAGATTTATTGACTCAGGTCTACAGCATGTATGACCCTAACATCTCTAACTTCTTTGCCGGTATGGGCTCTGCGTTATTGGATAACGTGCCACTCACAGCGGCCCTACTCAAGGCTGAACCTGTGTTAACCACTGTGGAATGGCTAGGACTCACTTACTCTGTGGGTGTGGGTGGTTCGCTGTTGGTGATAGGCTCGGCATCTGGCATTATCGCCATGAGCAAAGTGAAGGAGCTGACCTTTGTTAGCTACCTTAAATATGTGCCAGCACTGCTGCTATGTTACTGCGTCGGTTATGGGTTAACTCTGTTTATGGCGCAGCAGATCCACGCTTAGTAATGATTCACACCAATAAAAAAGGCGCCTAGGCGCCTTTTTTATTGGGTGTAAATCTGAGGATGAGACTAAATTGCCGGCACTTTAAACTTAGTCCCCTGAATTTCTAGCACTATATCCCGTGGCCTTATTTCTATTAAGGTGAGCTTATCCTGAATTTTGTCCCCTTCCTGCAACTCTGCACCGTCCACGTTGAGCCAGCGATTGCTGGCATCTGAGGAATACACATGAGCTACCACAGAGAACTCAGGCACTTGTAATTGCAAATTGGCAGGTAGCTGACCGTAGTTAGGATAATCTTTGTCTTGGGTTTGGGAAATAGGATCGAGAGCCGCTGGGGTTACGTTTTGATTGGCTGACTTCTCATATTCCACATCCTTAAGCGCTGCTTCAAATGCCGCCAATAGGTTATCCTTTTGTGCTTCTTGCTTTACAGCGGCGATTTGGCTATCGCGCTCACGTTGGCTTAAACGACTATTGCGATTAGCAGTGTCATCACCGCCCTGCGGAGCATTTTGAGTGCCCCTTGGTTCACCACTAATACGCCGAGGGCGGGAGGTATCATCATTAATGATATCGTCATTATAACGCTCAAACGTGTCACTGATATTGACCTGCCTCGCCGCGTCATTCACTTGTTGTTTTAATGCAGCGAGTTCAGCCAGACCGCGGGCATTGGCGTTAGCCCCAAGCAGGATCGGCTCATCATCAAATCCTTGTTCATCTTGCCACTGACTCGTTTGTTGATTGTCATCAAAATGAGGTGCAGAAAATGCAGCTCTTGCGTAGCGCTTCTCGTCTTCTGATAAGCTTGCAAGTAAGGCTTCATCGATTTGTTCATCTTGTTGGCTAGCGCTCATTCCTTGGGTATTGCGATCCAACAAACTTGCGCTATAGCTTTTAGGCACAGGTAAGGCAACCTTGCCCGCTAATTGCACCTGAGCCTTGTTCATAGCATTAACGTTAGGTTTGAGCTTAGATTGATCTTCACTCATAGATGCAAGGCTTTCAGGGCCTGCTGAGCTAATCTCATTGGCTTGGCCTTGAGTCTGATGACCTACCTGAGTTTGCAGCGCTTGTGCGGCATCTAATGTCTTAGTTTGAACTAAGGTATTGGCGGTCAGCTTATGACTTGGATTGGCCACAACTTGTGCCATCAGCCAAGCAGCGCCTACGGTTGCCCCTAACCCTGTCATCAACCAAAGCGCTTTGGTGCTGGTAAATGCTGACTTAGGCTTAGGGTAATTGGCTCTTGGGGTAAGCACAGCGTCTGGTAACACACCCATCTGCTGGTTCTTCTCACGGGTAACGGCGTCCAACAAAATCGACATTAAAGTGCCTCACGCTTGTTGCTCAGCGCCGAGGTTAATCTTGGGCCTTGCTTACTGGTAAATAAATTCAATTGCACTAAGGTTTGGCTGCCGGCTATGCCATCGGCTTTTAAACCATGTTGGCGCTGAAACGCCATGAGCTCACGTTCAAGCTCATGATCAAAATCATCCATCAGCCTGGCTTGACGGCCATTAATCTTAGCCAGATTATTTTCTAACCACTGCACTTGAGATAAATGTGAGCCACGGCTGATTTCTCTTGGCACTCGCTTGGTTGGCTGCCATAACAACTCAAAAGTGCCGCTAAAGTGCTGATTAAACCAATGCTTAGACACCCATAACTGTTGCTCGTTAAGTTGCAGTAACACTTGGTCATCGTCCCGCTCGACTAACACACCGTAAAAATCACCTAAACTTTCATCCTGCAAATAAACCACCGCAGGATAATTGAGTCTTGAGATGCTGTGCCAATTACCTTGCTGTTGATGGCAGGCCAATCCCTGTTCCATCGCCGCCTGACACGGGGTTAAGCCGCTTATGGGCTGTCGCTGCCACACGCCAAACAAGCCGGCATAGGCATTGTCGATATTCTGACTTTGAGTGATGGCTTGCTTGAGCACTCTCTGCTCAGTACTCAGTGTGTTGGCGGTAGGTTGAATTTGCTCAGCAGCATATGTTTGCTCAGCACTTACTTGTTCCGCTCTTGTTAGTTCAGCCCCTTGTTGCACTGACGCTTGTGGCAAAGCTTGAATTGTAGCTTGAGTGGCTATCTGAGTCTGAACTTGAGCTTGAGTAGCGCCTAAATTCGGGTTTGATATCGCTGCCTGATAGAAGCCATAAAAAGCGCCGGCAAACACTAAGGCCACAGTTGCCGCTATTGCCACAGGCTTATATGGCAGTGAGAATTCTTCCACCTCGCCCAATACTTCAACCGCGGCTTGCTTCACCATATGATGATCGATGGGCACCTTAGATTGGCCGTAACCGGCCATCAGGGCGCGCTCGCATAATAGATTGATCAATCTTGGAATGCCGCCACTGTATTTGTGCAGGTATTTACAGGCTTTAGCGGTAAACAGAGGCTCAAACCGATTAGCCACTTGCAAGCGATGCTGCACATAGAGACTCACTTCCTCTAAGGTTAAAGGCAGTAAATGGTAACGGGCGGTAATGCGCTGGGCTAGCTGCCTAAGTTCTTGTCTCTTCAGCAGTTGTTGTAATTCTGGCTGACCAATTAAAATCACTTGCAGCAATTTTTTGGTGTCTGTTTCTAAGTTGGTCAGTAATCTAAGCTGCTCTAACACTTCGGCTTTAAGGTGCTGAGCTTCATCTATGATAAGCACGGTATTGCGACCTTGCTCGTGATTAGCCAGTAAATAATGACTGATAAGATCGGTCAGTTGCTTAAGGCTCGGGTTTTCGCTGTAGCTGATTTTAAGCTCATCACACAAGGTGGCCAATAATTCGAGTTCAGTCAGCGCAGGGTTAAGAATAAAAGCGGTGTCGGTATTTGCTGGTAATTGCCTTAGCAAGCAACGAGATACCGTCGTCTTACCTGTACCAACCTCGCCTGTAAGCAGTACAAATCCCCCGGTCTCACCTAAGCCATAGGTTAAGTGCGCCAGGGCTTCTCTGTGACGATCACTTAAAAATAAATAATGGGGATTGGGGGCGATTGAAAAGGGATTATCATTCAGTCCAAAGAAAGCTTTATACATGTAACCACAGTTCCTAATTAATTACCGACGGCTCACGTTAATCCTTAGCCAGTGGCTTGTCAAAATTTAGCGTTAAAATCTCTGCCATCAACCTAGGCCGTGTTAAGCTTTCGGTAACATTATTTAAGATTTGACCTTGCTATGAAAATTTATCTTGTCGGCGGCGCGGTGCGCGATGCCTTGCTTGGCCTAACTATCAAAGACAAAGATTATTTGGTGGTGGGCTCAACCCCTGCCGAAATGCTCTCCTTAGGCTATCGTCAAGTGGGCAAGGACTTCCCCGTTTTTTTGCACCCGAAAAATCAACAAGAGTATGCCTTAGCCCGCATTGAGCGTAAAACTGGCACGGGTTATGACGGCTTTAGTTGTGACGCCAATGAGCATGTCAGCTTAGAAGAAGACTTATTGCGCCGGGATCTCACCATTAATGCCATAGCCCAAGATGAACAAGGCCAACTGCACGACCCTTATGGCGGCCAACAAGACATAATCCACAAACAACTTCGTCATGTGTCCCAAGCCTTCGTTGAAGATCCCCTGCGGGTGCTCAGGGTCGCTCGCTTCGCCGCGCGCTTTCACTCATTAGGTTTTACGGTTGCCACTGAAACCATGGCATTAATGTCTCAAATCAGCCTAAGTGGTGAGCTTGAACACTTAACTGCGGAGCGCGTCTGGCAAGAATGTGAGCGAGCATTAGCCACAGATGAGCCACAGGTCTTTTTTGAAGTTTTAGCTCAGTGCGGCGCACTTGAAGTATTATTCCCTGAAATTCATGCCCTGTTTGGTGTGCCTCAGCCCGAAAAGTGGCATCCAGAAATTGATACTGGAAAACACACTCTATTAAGCCTCAAGCAAGCGAGTCTACTCACGGATGATATGGCGATTCGCTTTGCCACCTTAGTACACGACTTAGGCAAGGCGCTGAGCCCCAAAGAAAGCCTACCTAAGCACCATGGTCACGGCCAGAAAGGGTTACCTTTGATCAAGCAGTTTTGTCAGCGTCTGCGAGTCCCTAATGACTATCGAGATCTGGCGTTATTGGTCAGCGATCAGCATCAAAATATTCACAATGCCTTCGAGCTTAAAGCCAGCACCTTAGTCAGCCTATTCGATAAAGGGGATTTTTGGCGTAAACCAGAACGTTTAAACGGCCTACTCAGTGCTTGCATTGCCGATATTAGGGGCCGTACTGGACTCGAAAAAAGTGCCTACCCTCAAGCGGCTTATATTGAACATTGTTTCCAGTTAGCTAAGCAAGTTGAAGTGCAAAAAATCATTGCCGATGGATTTATCGGCGCCGACATAAAAAATCAGCTAAATCGACTCAGAATTCTGGCAATTGATGAATACAAACAAAGTTTGATTAAAAAACAACCAAACTAGATTGGTGGCGATTTGTACGAGATCAATTTATTTTCGTTTAAAAATACAACGAAAGTCGGTTGTAATGCCGTAAATCGTTAATGGAACATCAAATTATGTTGAAAAGATGGTTACAAACTTGCAATTCAATAAATATTCGCTATTTTAATTAAATATTATTGTGTTTACCTATAGCAAATTAAAATAGCTGTGACATAATTACGCCGCTGCAGAAACAGAGTGTTTCTGCTCATATTATACAACCTATATTAAGGGATTTACCCATGAACAAAAAAGTACTGATGATTGCTGGTGTTGCGATGACTGCTTTATTAGGTGGCTGTGCTAACACTACCGCTCTTGAAGAGAGCGTTGCTAACCTAGGTAACAAAGTTGACCAACTATCTGCAGAAGTTGGTTCTTTAAAGTCTGAGCAAAGCAAGCTAGCCGTTGATGTTAAAGGCGCAAAAGCTGCTGCTATGGACGCACAAGCTGAAGCTAAACGTGCTAACGACCGTTTAGACAACATGGCTTCTTCTTACAAAAAGTAAGAATGTCAATAAAGAATTAGCTTATTCAATAGGTTGATTATTGGGGCTTGGTGATTGGGCGATACTATGAAAGTAGTAACACGCACAACATCAAGCCTTAATTATTTCTAGTCTTTTTTAAACAGCAGCAACAAACGCACTCCCTCTGTCTATTGCAACACCTCATCCTTCTTTAATGCTAATCCCTTTATTTGGATATTTTTATTCAAGTGCCTTTATCTAAGCCCTTTTATTTTAGTTTCTTTAACGCCATCCTTGGCTTTTGAAAAGATCAGCGGCTTCTACTTAGCACTAAAGTTTTCACACAGAGGTTTCCAAGCAAAATGCGCACAAGCCTAAAGTAATTTCTTGGCTATCACTAAATTAAACTCAAACTCTAACTTGAGGATAGCTTTACTCTTAATGCCATGTCTCAGCTCATCGTTTGCCCGCCAGCCAAAGGTGGACATGTCTAACAAGGTGATGGCTTGCTGACCATCGATATCTTGAGTAAATTTAATTTGATGGGACTCAATCACTTGAATATTGTTAGGTAAATTAATCCCTTGCTGCTTCTCTGTTAGCTCTGGATATACCTCTTGCTTAAGCTGCCATAAATGACGTTCTGCAGGGATAAGCATAACAAGTATGCCGTCATCCTTAAGGATACGCTGACACTCCTTGCCTTTCAGTGGGCTGTCTAGAATCGTGATCACATCGACACTGTTATCCGCTATGGGTAACTTCTTCAATCCTGAGAGGATTAAATTTGCACGGGTCCCCGCCTTGGCAGCGGCAAACAAGGTATTTTCACTGTCATCTATGCCCCAGTGCTGGCCATTAAGTTCAGATAGGCTTGGCATTAACGCCCGTAAATAATAGCCATCACCACATTGGTAATCCAAATGCTGTATTTGAGGCTTGTCCGCCAGCAGGCTCAATAACACCTCAGTAATTTTATTCACCACTGGAGTATATATTCCCGATGCCAGCAAGAAACGCTTGGCGCGCATTTTTTCGCGGCTTATGGCCTGCATCTTAGTTTTATTCGCCAACAGTAATGGCCAGTAACCTTCTTTATGACGATCATAATGATGTTTATTTTCACAATAAAAACCCTGAGAAGCTTGATGCTGCTGTAGCGGAGTCATGCAAATAGGGCAAATCAACATAGAGGTCATTATAAATACCACCAAAATAAAAAGAGCCAGTTAAGGTTAACTGGCTCTGAAATATTAGCCAAAAGATGAACAAACACACTCATCGGCTTATAAAAATAAACTGAACCATTAAGACTCAGCCTGAAGTGAGACAGTTAACCTAAAGGGTTTAACTGTGACTTTAAAAAAGTCGCTTACCAAAGGATCAATGCAAATAACACTGAACCTAAGATCAAACGGTAAATCACAAAGGGGGTCATGCCCATGCGGCTAATGTATTTAAGGAAATAATAAATACAGGCATAAGCCGCAAGGAATGACACTAGCATCCCTATACCTAGGGCTTGGTAATCTATAGCTTCTGGGCTTTCAACGAGATCTTTAGTCACTAAAATCGCCGCCCCTAAGCCCACAGGCACAGACATTAAAAATGAAAACTTAGCTGCAGCCTCTCGACTTAAACCTAACATGAGCGCAGCAGTCATGGTGGCACCTGAGCGGGACGTACCAGGGATAATGGCTAACGCTTGGGCAAAGCCTATCAATAATGCCTTTCGCCAGCCAGTTTGGTACACAGTAAGCTCTGAACGGGACATTCTATCGGCCCACCAAAGCAGTAGACCAAAAATGATGGTGGTACTGGCAATCACTGTGGTATTTCTTAAATGAGTCGCGATAAAGTCTTTCGCGGCGAAGCCAAAAATAACCGCTGGGATAGTCGCTAGAATAATCCACCATGCAAGCTTGCTCTCATTACTTTGCTCACCTTTTACTAAGCTCAGCACCCAAGCTTTAGCCATAGTCCACAGATCATGGCGAAAATAAATGACCACAGCCAATAATGAGCCGGTGTTCACTGCGACATCGAAAGAAAAGCCTTGATCTTTCCAGCCTAATAATTGCGACGGCAAAATAAGGTGAGCTGAACTAGAAATGGGCAGAAATTCGGTAAGACCTTGAATTAAAGCCAGTAAAATTATTTGAAACGTTTCCATGTTGTTCCTAAAAAGAAAATAGTGTCTATGGGGCTAAGGTTGTAATCTGGCTCAAGGTCTTTATTTCACTCAGGCCTTATCTATGGCTCAAGGCTGTTTACAAGCTCAAGCTTTATATATAGCTCAAGGCTGTTTACGGCTCGGGCTGTGGAAAATCAAAAGCGATAGGCCAAATGTGCTGACTCTGCTTATCAAATTCATCCCACAGACTTAAATAAGTCTTTTTCACCAGCGGATGAAGTTCATTGGGGATAAGTTCAGCTAAAGGCCAGAGCACGA
Organism: Shewanella denitrificans OS217; assembly: GCF_000013765.1. NCBI lineage: Bacteria > Pseudomonadati > Pseudomonadota > Gammaproteobacteria > Alteromonadales > Shewanellaceae > Shewanella > Shewanella denitrificans. Next base: position 3,376,941 of record NC_007954.1, read on the forward strand.
AGGCATTATATAGGATTTCACCGCGAGGCAATACAATAGGCAACTGACAAACTGCATCATCATAGAGGAGTAAATCAAGATCTAAACTGCGAGGGCTAAACTTCTTCGCCTGCACTTGCCTGCCATTGTCTTGCTCTATTTGCTTGAATAAAGCGTTCACTTCGGCGATTGAAAGCTCAGTCTCTGCGCCTATGACCATATTTAAAAAGTTAGTGCCATTAAATCCCACGGCCTCACTCTCAAATACCCGAGATAATTGCAACGCTCCTAAATGGCGCTGCAAATCGGCAACCCCAGCAATAACATGGCGTTCAGGCTCAACATTGGTGCCTAAACTAATATAAATACGTGCCATCTTCGGCCTACATCCTATCGATTAATCAAGACTCATGGGTTCATGGGGTTATACATGGGGTTATAGTCGACCACGTTCAATTTCAACACCCACAGAAGCGGCGTGGGGAATGGCCCCAGGCTTCATCACCACCACCTTGACCCAAGGCACATTAAACTCAGTTTGCACACATTGAGCAATCATTTCTGCTACAGTTTCAATGAGCTCTATCGGTTTTTCAGTAATAAGCTGAGTGAGGCACTTAGAGACAGTCTCATAGCAAAGTGCATGTTGATAATTATCTGCCGCAGCGGCGGCACTATTATCCCAAGCCATGTCTAAATCCACCAATAAGGTCTGATGGATTTGCTTTTCCCACTCATAGATCCCAATCACAGTTTCTATGCTTAATTGTCGTATTAATACCTTATCCATGAGTTCTCCAAGCAATTTAACTTGAGGTCGGCGCAGCTGACAAATTAATTCAAGATATAATGCAGTTATTCACGATTTGGCCTTTTTCCAACGGCGTTAAAGCAGTAGGATAGGCTCAGTAATTAAGCAGGTATAGTGACTTTTATTCACACTACAAGCGCACACTGACAATAATGAATCTTGAATATTCTCGAGCACAATAAATTCATGGGCGATAATACCCTAAGAAGAGTAAGGAAACCAATTTGAGCGCAGTGACTATCACCATTTTGATGATCTTAGGCGCCTACTTAGCCGGTTCGATATCAAGTGCGGTTTTAGTATGTAGGCTAAGAGGCTTACCCGACCCCAGAACTAATGGTTCAGGTAACCCAGGCGCCACCAATGTGCTGCGCATAGGTGGCTTAAGTTCGGCCGTCATGGTGTTGTTATTTGATATGCTAAAAGGCGCCATTCCCTCATACATTAGCTATAAACTGGGCTTAGATTCTGTCTATCTTGGACTCGTTGCGGTGGCGGCCTGTCTTGGGCATATTTTCCCGATATTTTTTGCCTTTAAAGGCGGAAAAGGCGTCGCAACGGCTTTTGGTGCTATGGCCCCCATAGGTGAAGACTTAGCCTTATTCTTGCTCGCCACTTGGTTGGTGTTTGCTCTCATCACTCGCTACTCGTCTGTGGCTGCCATTATCGCCGCCTCCTTAGCGCCCCTTTATACTTGGTGGCTCGACGAAAGGTTTACTATTCCTGTTGCCATGTTATCGGTGCTGATTGTCATACGTCACAAAGACAACATACACAGACTCTGGACAGGGGAAGAGACTAAACTCTCACGTAAGAAGCGAGATAAAAAAACCACATAAAAAAGCTTAAGTCACCAACCTGACAACTTAAGCTTAATCCGCATATCAACAATCAAACTCTTTTTCTAAGCTTGGATCTTATGCATCAACGACCAGTATATCAACGATAAGGTTAATCTACTGCTGGCAAACTATCCAGCGGCCATCTGGGCTGACCTTTAACGCTTAAATCCTCTACCTGCCCCGCCTTTAAGCGCTGTAAACCGGCGTAGGCTATCATAGCGCCGTTATCGGTACAGAACTCACCCCTAGGGTAATACACTCTGCCGCCTAAACTTGTCATCAATTCAGCTAAGGTTTCTCGCAAGCGAGTATTGGCACTCACGCCGCCGGCAATCACTAAGCGGTTATAACCGGTTTGCTTAAGCGCACGGCGACACTTTATCGCCAAGGTATCCACAACGGCTTCTTCGAATGCACGGGCAATATTGGCGCGGGTCTGATGATCATCGGGTTCAGCCATTATGGTATTGGCCGTAAAGGTTTTAAGGCCTGAAAAACTAAAATCAAGCCCAGGCCTGTCTGTCATAGGCCTGGGGAACTTATAACCTGCGGGCACACCTTCACTTGCCAATTTGGCAAGTCTTGGGCCACCTGGATAATCAAGCCCCATGAGTTTGGCGGTTTTATCGAAGGCTTCACCGGCGGCATCATCCACTGACTCACCCAGCACTTCATAGCGGCCTATACCATCCACTTTCACTAACATGGAATGACCGCCACTGACTAATAAAGCTACAAAAGGGTACTCGGGAGCATCATCTTCTAACATGGGTGCTAGCAAATGCCCTTCCATGTGATGCACGCCCACCGCAGGCTTGCCCCAAGCATAAGCTAAAGAACGGCCGACACAGGCACCTACCAATAAGGCACCAATTAACCCTGGGCCCTTAGTATAAGCAACACCATCGAGTTCATTGGCACTGGTATTGGCATCTAAGAGCGCCTGTTTGATAAGTGGTACTATTTTACGTACGTGATCCCGAGATGCCAATTCCGGCACCACGCCACCATAATCCGCATGTAGCTTGACTTGGCTATAGAGTTTATGTGACAACAAACCGAGTTTGTCATCATAAACCGCAATACCCGTCTCATCACAAGAGGTCTCAATACCTAGCACCCGCATAGTGTCTCATCTTTTGTTAAAAAATCTGGGGGCCAATTCTACCCCTTGGCATGCTAATACGCCAGCCAGTTCCCCCCTTATTCTAGATAATAACAACCACTATCTATGGCGTAAATTCAGGCTATACTGCAGCCATAGTCGAGGCATGTGAGTTAAGGGGTTTACAAACGAGCCTGCTTCGGTGTAAAATTCCGCACCATTTTAAATAGCCTTGGTTTCTTTAATCAAAGATTGAAGAGAACCGATATAACTACACCTAAGGGGTGATGGCGTATGCCAATAATTAAAGTACGTGAAAACGAACCATTCGACGTAGCTCTACGTCGTTTCAAGCGCTCTTGTGAAAAAGCAGGTATCCTAGCTGATGTGCGTGCTCGTGAATTCTACGAGAAGCCAACAACTGCACGTAAGCGCGCAAAAGCGGCAGCAGTTAAGCGTTTAGCTAAGAAGCTTTCTCGCGAAAACGCACGTCGCGTACGTTTATATTAATCTTATTATGAGCCTAATTGATCAGCTAAAAGACCAAATGAAAGACGCTATGCGTGCCAAAGAAAAGGTACGCTTAGGGACAATTCGCATGGCACTGGCCGCCATCAAGCAAATCGAAGTGGATACCCGCGAAGAATTGACTGATGAACAAGCCATAGCTGTCTTAACCAAAATGGTAAAGCAACGCCGTGATTCTATTGCTCAATATGAAGCAGCAGGTCGTCCGGAGTTAGCAGCAATTGAAGCAGAAGAGATTCAAGTTATTGAAACTTTCCTGCCTACGCCTCTTAGCGAGGCTGAAGTTGCCGCATTACTTGATGAAGCTATCCTAGCGGTAGGTGCATCATCCATGGCGGATATGGGCAAAGTGATGGGAGCATTAAAAGCTAAAGTGCAAGGCCGTGCAGATATGGGCGCCATTGGCGCACTCATTCGCGCAAAATTGCAATAATTAGCCTTTAATGAATGAATGAGCCGTGCATCTGCACGGCTTGTTTGTTTATACCACCGAGACAAAGGTATCACAGCGAGAACAATAATAATCCATGGCAATCCCCCGCGATTTTATTAATGAGCTTATTGCTCGTACTGACATAGTCGAGCTTATCGACCGTAAAGTACCATTAAAAAAAGCTGGGAAAAACCATTCGGCTTGTTGTCCTTTTCACAGTGAAAAATCTCCTTCTTTCACCGTCAGTAGAGACAAGCAATTCTATCACTGCTTCGGTTGTGGCGTTCATGGCAATGCCATTGATTTTATAATGGAATATGACAGATTAGAATTTGTCGATGCCATAGAAGAACTCGCTGGACAACTGGGGTTAGCCGTTCCGCAAGAGCAAGGAACGGGCAATAGAGTCGATCAAGGCTTAAGCCGAGATCTGTATCAACTAATGGAAGAAGCGAAACTCTTCTACCAAAGCCAATTACGCCAACATGCTGACAAGCAAAAAGTCATCGATTACTTAGCCATGCGTGGCTTGAGTGAAGATGTCATCGAGCATTTTGGCATAGGGTTTGCCCCCGATGGCTGGGATGGATTACTGAGCCGTTATCGCCAGCATCCTCAATCCCAAGATAAGCTGCTGACCGCCGGCATGCTAATCGCCAATGATAGCGGCAAACGCTACGACAGATTTCGTGACCGATTAATGTTTCCTATCAGGGACAGACGCGGACGTGTAGTCGGCTTTGGTGGACGAGTTTTAGGAGAAGGTACGCCAAAGTACTTGAATTCTCCAGAAACGCCCATATTTCATAAGGGTAATGAGCTTTACGGCTTGTATGAGTTAAAGCAGCGTCACCGCGATCCAGAACAAGTACTCATTGTTGAAGGTTATATGGACGTGGTGGCATTGGCCCAATTTGGGGTGGATTATGCTGTCGCCTCACTGGGTACCTCGACTACAGCCGAACAATTTCAGTTATTGGTTCGTAGCGCCAAAGAAGTCATTTGTTGCTATGACGGTGACAGAGCAGGCCGCGAAGCCGCATGGCGAGCACTAGAAACCGCATTGCCGCTACTAAAACCTGGCGATAAGGTACGCTTTATGTTCGTGCCTCAAGGTGAAGACCCTGATTCCATGGTGCGCAAAGTCGGCAAAGACGCCTTCGAACAAGCCATGAAGCAAGCGCTAAGTTTACCTGAGTTCTTGTTTGACACCTTGGCCAGTAACTATGGCACTGATAAAGGTGACTTAGCAAAACAAGCCATCGGCTTAATTGAAAAAGTGCAAGACAGCGTGCTGCAAAACTTATTGCTGGAAAATCTAGCCCACAAGCTAGGCATGAACAGTGCAGACGATCTGAAAAAGAAATTTGGCTTCACAGTCAAGCAGTCACAGACAGTAAATAGTAAAGGCTTACAAGGCCGTGGTACGCCACTGCGCTTAGCTATAGCCTTACTGGTGCAACATCCAGATTTAGGACTTTCCTTGGCACCGCAGCCAGCGTTAGCCCATTTACAACTTGCAGGTATAGAATTACTCAACCACCTGCTAACAGTCACTCGAGAAGAAAAGTTAAACAGCGCACAACTACTTGAATTGCACAGAGAACACCCGCAAAAGGCGACTCTGATAAAATTGGCCCAATGGGACCATCAAGTGGCGGATGATAACTTAATTCAAGAGTTTAGGCAGAGTTTGATTTGGCTGAACAATCAATATATTGAACAGCGATATCAAGAGCTTAGCCTAAAGCAGACCTTAACCAAAGCCGAGAAAGTACAATTGCAAAAGCTGATTTCCATCATGAAAGGCTTAAGCTAACTCGACTGAGTTAAGATCTGCTAAAAAATATACATAAAAGCAAAGTCATGGACTAGCGAAGCTAAGCCCAGACAGCTATAATTAACGGTTTTCGCGGCACAAGGCAAAAGCCTGCGCCCTATCGTTGTAACAGTTACCCAACTTGGATGATATCTATGGATCACACTCCGCAGTCGCAACTAAAATTGTTGCTCGCTAAAGGTAAAGAGCAAGGTTACTTAACCTATGCTGAAGTGAACGACCACTTACCAGCTGACATGGTCGATTCTGATCAGATTGAAGATATTATCCAGATGATAAATGACATGGGTATTCGGGTGTTTGAAGAAGCGCCAGATGCCGATGACATGATGATGTCAGAAGACAACACAGACGAAGATGCCGCTGAAGAAGCCGCAGCTGCGCTAGCAACAGTTGAAAGTGAACTTGGTCGTACTACTGACCCGGTACGCATGTACATGCGTGAAATGGGCACAGTGGAATTGCTGACTCGTGAAGGCGAAATTGTTATCGCTAAGCGTATCGAAGAAGGCATTAACACGGTCCAAAGTTCAGTGTCTGAATATCCTCAAGCGATCGCCATGATCCTCGAGCAATTCGACCAATACGAAGCTGATGAACTGCGCCTGACAGATATTATCGCTGGATTTATCAACCCTGACGAAGATGACGTCGCCCCCACCGCCACCAATATCGGCTCAGAATTATCCGAAGCACAGCAAAACGATGACGATAATGACGATGATGATGATGACAGCGATGACGAAGAAGAGGAAGAAGGCAACAAAGGGCCTGATCCTGAGCAAGCCAAAGAAAAATTCACTGAGCTAAGAGAAGTCTATGAAAAAGGCTTAGCCGTCATTGCGGAAAAAGGCCGTGATCACCCAGAAGCGATTGGCGCGCTATTCGTTATTGGTGAGTTATTCAAAGAATTCCGTTTAGTGCCTAAGCAGTTCGACCGCTTAGTGAAAAGCATGCGCACCATGATGGACAGAGTCCGTGTGCAAGAGCGCCTAATACTTAAGTTGTGTGTTGAACAGGCTAAAATGCCTAAGAAGAATTTCGTTAAGGCTTTCACCAGCAACGAAACGAACTTAGATTGGTTCAACAAAGAAATGAACAGCAACAAGCCTTATGCTGATGCACTTAAAGCCGTTGCTCATGACGTTAACCGTTGCAGCAGCAAGCTGACTGCCATTGAATTAGAAACCGACCTGACCATTTCTAGCATCAAAGACATTAACCGTCGTATGTCTATCGGTGAAGCCAAGGCTCGCCGTGCGAAAAAAGAAATGGTTGAAGCCAACTTACGTTTGGTGATTTCGATTGCGAAAAAATACACCAACCGTGGTTTACAATTCTTGGACTTAATCCAAGAAGGTAACATTGGCTTGATGAAGGCCGTGGATAAGTTCGAATACCGTCGTGGTTACAAGTTCTCGACCTATGCGACTTGGTGGATCCGTCAGGCAATCACGCGTTCAATCGCTGACCAAGCCCGTACTATCCGTATTCCAGTACACATGATCGAAACGATCAACAAGTTGAACCGTATTTCTCGTCAAATGCTTCAAGAAATGGGCCGTGAGCCGTCTCCTGAAGAATTGGCAGAACGTATGATGATGCCTGAAGATAAAATTCGTAAGGTGCTGAAAATCGCTAAAGAACCTATTTCAATGGAAACCCCAATCGGTGACGATGAAGATTCCCATTTAGGTGACTTTATCGAGGATACCACCCTCGAGTTACCACTGGACTCAGCCACCAGCGAAAGTCTAAAGAACGCCACTCATGAAGTACTCGCTGGCCTGACAGCCCGTGAAGCTAAAGTACTGCGGATGCGTTTTGGTATCGACATGAACACTGACCACACGCTAGAAGAAGTGGGCAAGCAATTTGATGTTACCCGTGAACGTATTCGTCAAATCGAAGCCAAGGCATTACGCAAGTTACGCCACCCTTCTCGCTCAGAGATCTTGAAATCATTCTTAGACGAATAAGCTTTAACTTCATCGTCTTAGCTTTCAAGAGTTAGACTTATAACAAGTCCTCAGTAAAAACCTGCCCAGTGCAGGTTTTTTCTTGCCTTAAACTGCAAATTTGTGCAGAAATTGCTAATGCAAACTGAAATTTGATTAACAGATAACCAATCGGACTCACAAAAAGCTATTCTGTTGAAAACACAGGTGACAAGCCGATTCAAAATTCGTATACTGCATGCGCTTTCGATAGTGACGACTATTAAAAGTAGGCCCCTTAGCTCAGTTGGTTAGAGCATACGACTCATAATCGTCAGGTCCCCAGTTCGAGTCTGGGAGGGGCCACCAATTCAGATAAGGCGTAGTTGGTTAATAGCCACTACGCCTTTATCGTTTTTGGCGTTTACAGGGCAGTTATCGGATCCATATAAAGCATATCCATTAAGATCACTTTTATTAATTCGATTTTAAATCTATCTACCTTGTCGTTATTTTCATAGATTCATTATGAAAGTCGGCGCCTTAATACTGATTTATCAAGTAAACATCAATATAGGAAGTATGATGAAAAAACTAGCTCTTATTGCAGTAGCATTGCTCACTGCCTCAGGTTGTACTGTACGTGTAGCCGATCTAACAGTCGCAAGCTCTAAAAACTTTGATTTAAACTCAGGCAAGCTTGTTAAAGGCCAACGAGTATCAGGTGAAGATACATACCCTGTGTTCATTCTGCCTTTCGGCGTTCCAAATATGAAAACAGCTATTGATAGAGCCATCGAATCTGAAAAATGTGCGGTAGGCCTTTCAGATGTCGTGCTTAGTCATTTAAGTCATTCATTTATTATAGGTTCTGTCGGCATGCGTGCTGAAGGCGATTTGATTATCGATAAAAACCAGCCTGGTTGTGAAAACAAAGGCGTTTAATTTCGATTGAATACAAAACAGGCTCTAGCTCATCAAAATAATAGATTAGAGCCTGTTTAATCAAATAGATGTGCCTTAATCACCGCTTCATATCTCCATTACTCATAAAAAATCAACTTGTCCTCCCAACACAAACTTCATCGGCATCGACGTCTTTTAAACCGTTCAGAACCCCACTCCACTACTACCTATTGAATATTTTGTGAACTTGGATCACAACTGCAGAACCAATTACGGTTTTTCAAAAACCGTAATTGGTTACTCTACTTGCTACACTGTTCTTTACTACATTGAACAATAAACTATTATTTTCTATGCTTTCTGGATGACATCGAATTTAGAGACTAAGAATGAGTCTATTGATTGCTAAAAAAAGAAGGGACTGCCTGAACAATAGCCTAGATAAAGTGGTCTGTTTGACGCCGACCAAAGGAAAAGCCGCGACCAGAATAGATAAATGGAAATATGACCTAGTGAGTGAAGCATTAATAGCGCTAATTCCTGAAACGGGTGATGGGGTATTGTTTAGTGAGCTTTCAGCTGGCGTTGCACAAAGGATAGGGCACGAGAATATAACCAAGCTAGGTTCTTGCCGCTGGTATACCACAACAGTAAAGTTAGATCTTGAAGTAAAACAGCGTATTGTTCAAGTTAAAGGCTCAAAACCGCAACGCCTGTTAACACTTCCCTGAAGCTTAAAAACAAACGCTGCCTAGTCTTAATATTTAACTTATTAACGCTCTTGGTACGCTCAAACGAAAACGGATCGCCGTGCTGATGACAACGATCCTAGCATGCTTGCTTCAGCATCGCTCTTAACCAGGGCGCCCATCAATTCTAGGCTGAGTTAATACACTCCAGTAATGCCAGACAAACATGCCAAAGGCAATAAACCACGCTATGCCTGCAAGCCATAACCAAGTTTGAGTCAGTTCAGGGAAAAACATAGGCATCACGGCCCTCAGCATCGCCGCCAAAGGCAAGCAGATAAAGGCAAGCAACATGCTAGGACCTTGATAAATATTGCGGCTAGTATGACCTAAAGACACCCTTGAAATCATAGATAAGCATAAGGCCGCAAGGCAACCTATGGCGAAGATATGCAGCAATAATTTAGTCACATAAACATTACCCACATAAAAACTTAACGCCACCAGCGTGACAGGCAGCGCCGCATAAGATAACTGCAGCGACCACAGCATGGGCTCTTTTAGTGTCTTAAAGGGCTGCCACCTTAACCAGCGAGCCAGCTGTAATACCCCGGCACTTAACAGCAAGCCTTGCTCGACACCTTGTGGCAATAACTGGGTAATGGCTTGAAACACTAGGGCTATCATAAACAAGATGACGGTGTAATCGAGCGCCTCGATAGGCTCAGGCTTTGGCGTTTGCAGACGCATGGCAGTGAAGAAAGGAATAACCCGCCCACCCACTATGGTGATAAGCAGTGCCAACCACCAGAGCATGGCTTGCCAGATATGATTAGCCAGCACAAAGTCATTGGTAGCCAAGGCATAGTAGCTAAGTAGATTCACTAATAATGCAAGGCTTAACATGATGGGGAAACCGATATTGCGCCACTGCTTTACCGGATAAATACAGCGCCATAACGCCATCGCGCTAGCGCCTAAAAACAGTGAGTCGAATATTGCAGGCACATACAATGGAATCGCAAAGGGCAATAACAAGCAAAGCCTTGCCAGCAGCCAAGCTGCAAACACTAAGGCTAAAGGAGTACCTGTGATAGTGGGTCTATTGGTCCAAGCCTGCACCGCCGTCAATAAGAAGCCACAGACTATGGCCATGGCAAAGCCAAACAGTAGCTCATGTGGGTGCCACCAGATGGGCGCCACATTATGCCAAATATCACCATTAAACAAGCTGTAAGCAGGAACAAACCAGCCCAGTAACCACAGTGGAATGTAGAGGCTTGCCAGCACGGCACCGCCTAAGAAAAAAGGCCTAAATCCGAGACGCCAGATGGCGGGAGTAGTTTCAGTCTTGGAGGGATCGTCAATATTTAGCATAGGTTACGACTCGACTTATCAGATGGACTCACCAGCAACCTGTTTATAAACCATTTAGTCAATGTGATTGTCTAAAAGAACTAACATTAAACAGGTATTTATAATGATTGTTTAAAGGCTAGTTTAAGTTTATCTAAACTAAGCTTCAATGAGATTATGCCGATTTAAGCTCATGGGTAAGCAGGAGTGTGATCGAGTCGAGGTTAATGCCAATCCTATTAATAATCTTACCCCTTTTTTAATGCACTAAGCACTTCAATAGCGCGTTTACGGGCAAAGCTATGCTCGACAATGGGCGCGGGATAAGTCGCAGATTTGCCCTCAAGCTCAGGTGGGGCAAACAAGTCCACCTTCGCCGCTTCATAAGCAGCACTGCATTTTATCTCATGAATGGCTTTATTGGACACCTCACTGAGCTCAGGCACAAAACGTTTTATAAATTCGCAATCAGAATCAAACTTTGCGCTTTGGCTCAAAGGGCTGAATACTCGGAAATAAGGCTGCGCATCGCAACCTGTGCCCGCAGACCACTGCCAGCCGCCATTATTTGCCGCCAAATCACCGTCTATCAGTTGCTGGCGAAAATACTGCTCACCCCAGCGCCAATCGATCAACAAGTGTTTGGTCAAAAAGCTTGCCACTAACATTCTGAGTCGATTATGCATCCAACCGGTTTGGTTCAGTTGCCGCATCGCGGCGTCCACCAAGGGATAGCCAGTGCGCCCCTCACACCAGGCGTTAAATTCAGCCTTATCGTTACGCCACTTTATGCCATCGCCTAAGGCGTTGAAGTTATGCCCCATAGAAAGCCGCGGGAACGCCACCAGCAAGTGACGATAAAATTCACGCCACATTAATTCATTAAGCCAAGTTTTTGCGGGGCTGGTATAATCCACTAAGGCTTCAGGAAAGCGCTGTAAAATAGCGGCCACGCATTGTTTAGGGCTGATAATCCCTAGGGCTAAATAGGGGGATAATCGACTGGTACCCTCTTCTGCAGGGAAATCCCTTAAAACTTGATATTCGGCCACATTTTGATTTAAAAACCTCTCCAATATCCGCTTGGCAGCGCCCTCACCCGCTTGCCAAGCCTCGCTTGAGCGCATTGGGCAGTCAAACACTATGGGTGCTATTTGGGTAATCGCGCTGCCAACGGGCGCGGGTACGGGCACAGGTAAAATTTGCATGGATGCCGCGATTTGCTTCCACTTTTTACTAAAAGGGGTAAATACCTTGTACATGTCACCGCTAAGATTGAGCACAGCACCCGGTGCCAACAGGCAATCTTGCTGCAATAGGGTCAAGTTCAAGCCTGATGCAATTAATGCGTTATCCCGCCTTTGTTCATTAATCTCAGGTTCTTTACCCGCAAAGATAGCGCCGATTTGATGCTCATTCACATAGTCAACCAGTAATGCAGCAGTATCATCAAACACTTGACCATAAAGCACATCCAATGGAATGCCTAAGGCGCCAAGAGAGCGGGCTAATAACTCAAGGTGGCGGCGAATAAAATCAATTTGCATTGGCGCCACATGGTGATGCTGCCATTGCTTAGGCGTCACAAGATAAACGGCTCGCACCTTGCCACCATGAACACCAGCATATTCACAGGCGGCGTTTAGCGCAGGATTATCCCCAAGGCGTAAGTCATTTCTGAACCACATGAGACTATTGGGGTTTAATGCCCCATTGTTAAGAACATTACTCTCAATAGGCATAGCGCAGTTTCAACTCCTCTGGGTGAGGATTTAAATACACTTGGCTTTCAATATAAGGCGTTGGGAATTCGCGCAAGTAATGATTAATCAAGGTAATTGGCACTAATAATGGCAATAACCCTTGGCGATACTTGTCGATAGACTCACTCAGCTCTTGCTTTTGTCCTGCGGACAAATGCTTCTTAAAATAGCCTTGAATGTGCTGCAAGGTGCTGGTGTGATTTTTGCGAGTGGCTTTGATTTTAAGGGCCGTCATAAAGCCATCAAAATAAGCATCTGCACTGGCTGATAAGTCTTGAATATCGGCCAAAATAGGCCCCAAAGCACGATACCATTTAGGACTGTGGGCCATGATTAAATATTTATAACGGGAGTGAAACTGAATAAGTTTGTGCTTAGTTAAGCCGCTCGCCAACATGGAAAACCAATCATGGTAAGCGTAAAGGCGAGTGATAAAGTTCTCACGGAGCACCAGATCGTTTAATCTGCCCTCCTCTTCCACCGGCAAATGAGGGTACGTCTCCATCAACACCTTGGCAAATACCCCGACACCTGCTTTACTGCCGTTATTAGTACCGATTTTATATTCAGTGACTCGCTCCATGCCGCAAGTGGGCGATTTGGCACAGAGAATATAGCCACCTAAAAAATCCAGTTCAGCCACTTTCTGCTGGCTAAAAGTGTTGAGTTTATCTGTGACATCTAAGCTGCCATCGCCGCTTTGGATGAGTAGAGTATCACCGTCTCGCACTTGTCGAATACTCTTTCGCGGCGCACCTAAGCCGATGGACATTTCTGGGCACACAGGCACGAATTCAACATGTTCTCTTAAGGTGACATCACAATAATAAGAGTTCTTATGACCGCCATCGAAACGCACCTTTTGACCTAACAAACAGCTGCTGATGCCAACTTGAATTTTTTCTGGGGTAAAATGTGAGGAAAGTTCCAATTTGAGCCACTCCCTTTAGAAACACGCATTCCAAGTGTTCATCGCGCCCAACTTGCAATAAATGCAACTCGGGAGCTTGAACCATATTGTTGTTCTAGCTTGTTCTTGTATATAAATCTAGTCTAGCGTGCATTACGATTAAGGTGTCAAAATCGATCACTAAATTTAGATTTAACTTTTAGGCAATGACTCAAGGGGTTATGACAGTTCAGCGGTTTTATCTCCCCGGGTAGCAAACTTTTCTAAGCCCCATACAAGGCAGATCCCCAAGACTAAACTGGCGGTAGCGACACCCACTAGCGCCTCTTGACCTGTGATTTGCTCAAAGGCCATGGGTGACAAATTTTGCTCAGCTAAAGGCACTTGCTCACCATGGGAGTTAGTCCGCCATGTCAGTACCTGTTTCCAAGGCCAGATTTTGCCTAAGGTGCCGAGCATTAATCCAGTTAAAAATACTAAAGTGGCATCGTGAAACTTGCGCAATAACGCTGAGAGCAAATGACTAAAGCTCAATAAGCCAAGCAAGGCCCCAAAGGCAAAACAGGCTAAAAAATCAATTTGAAAGCCTTTAGCAGCGGCTAATACAGCAGGATATAAACCCAGCAGCAACAAAATAAAACTCCCTGAAATGCCAGGTAAAATCATCGCACAAATGGCAATAGCACCGGCAAAAAAGAAGCTTAAGTAGCTCACCTGAATCTCAATAGGGTGCAGTACAGTTATCATCCATGCAAAGGCGACCCCAAGAATAAAAAGCCCCAGCCTACCCCAGGTAAAACCTTGCACTTGTTTGAGCATGTGGGCCACAGAAAATAAAATCAGCCCGAAGAAAAATGACCAAACTGGGATAGGGTGAGTCACCAGTAGCCAAGAAATAAGTTTAGCCAAAGAGAAAATACTGGTGAGTATGCCGCCAAACACAGCCAGCAAAAATGGGCCATTAATCTCCATAAATGCCGCTTTAATGCCTTTTTCCCTGATAATCCCAATTAAACTTGGGTTTATTCTGCGTATACCATCGAGTAAAGGATCTAAAATCCCTGTAATAAAAGCAATAGTGCCACCAGAGACACCCGGCACCACATCGGCAGCGCCCATGGCAAGGCCCTTAAAATAACTGAGCAAATAATTCAATGCAGATCCTTAATCGACTGAAAGCAGACGCGAATTATACATGGCTTTCAACCTAGATAGCAGTGTTTGCAAGAGTAATATGTGCCACTAATTAAGTGGCTCATTGACAGGAAAAATCCCTATACCCAAGTTATTGCAATAATGTTAAGCTCACAACAAACCACCTCATCAGACCAGTTGAAGCTCTCGATGGGTTACAACAAAAGCAAGGATTGATATGTCAGATAATAAGCCGAACAAAGTCATGGCACTGTACAACAAGGTCACTCGCCTGCCTTTTGGTAAGCGCATTTTCTCATTAATGGTCTCTCGTATGGCGCCCTACTTTGCCACAGTGAAACCTCAGGTCACGGATCTTAGCCTTAACCGCTGTGAACTCATGATTAAAAAGCGCAAAGCCGTGCAAAATCATATTGGTACTGTGCATGTGATTGCCATTTGTAACGGCTTAGAAATGGCCATGGGCGCCATGGCAGAAGCCTCTATTCCAAAGCATTTACGCTGGATCCCAAAAGGTATGTCGGTAGACTACACAGCCAAAGCCGGTAGCGACATCCGCTGCGTAGCCCAAGTAACCCCAGAGCAATGGCAAGAAGGCGATATGTTGGTGGACGTCAAAGCCTATGACAGCAATGATGTAGTCGTGGTTCAAGGCACAATCAAACTGTGGATCTCACTAAAGCCAACTAAGTAAATAATTTGCCAAAGAGCGGCCATGGAAGGGATGGTCGTTTCACACTCTAGTGATGAGTAACATGATTTATCTCTTTAGCTTTTGTATCACCTATTAATTTAAAAGTTTTACTGCGGTTGGCACCATTCACTAGCTATAAGACAGAACTTCACTATGGCCACACTGACTGTTAAAGCTTACACATTACTAACATCTTCATTTGGCGGTTCGCCACTTTCATCTTCTTCTTTGATTTGTACTTGCTTTATTCTTTCAAATTTTTTCACTTCCTCACCAGGGATGGGAAATATTGAAATTAACGGAAAAATAGCCAACAAAATAAACGCCCCTTTAGGCATTTTTTTAGACCATATTACCAATCTAAACATACTTTTCAATATAAACAAGACCAGTAAGATTGCCAATAATATAAAAAAATAATACCTAATATCAATTGCGCTCAACAATTCCATTTCAATGCCCCAACCTAATCCCCCTTTATAAACTAGATTGGGACAAGAGCACTGATAATCAAGTAGCTATAATGTTTTCTTATTTGATGAGATTTATAAACTGCCCACTTTGACCTTGTTTTTAAGACCTTAATGGCAATTCCGATGCTAATGGGAGGATGTTGGGCTAAATGGCTCGCGTCTATCTCGTGTTTTCTATTACGTTAGTGCAGCAGGGCTGCTGCGCCCGAGCCCATAGGGACCTTTTTATTCGTATGAATAAGACCTCATTCCTGAGTGAACCCAATGCCCGAGTTCAGCGATTGAACTTATTCCATAACACGCTCTAACTTAATGGATAGGACTTCTTCTGCGAAGCGCTTTTCGAGATATGCTTCATCTAGGGTGTGATGCCAAAGGCCCGCTTTTTGCCCTTTATCCCGTGCAATTTCACCAATGCGACCGGGATTATAACTAAAGACGCCTTGAGGTTGATATTGGGCTATGTCATCGGTATAGGCCTCTTCTGGGGTAATGATACTCCAGCCTTTGCGGCGAAGCGCATCCACCAAATCCCCGACAAACAAGGCTGAGATATCCATTTCATGCAGGAGCAGTATATGTTTAGGCGAGCGGCCTAAATGCGTCTGCGCCATGGCATCGTAATATTCGATACTTTCCATTAGCACTTGAACATAGAATTGGCGCATACGATCAAAATCTAGGGCAACGCCCTTTTTTATCGCCCGTTGAAACAAGTCTTCCATATACCAATCATAATTATTCAAGGTGATATAGGCATTGATATAGCCCTGTTTTTTCAACACGGCTTGCATGCCGGTTCGTTTTAACTCGCTATTGCCATCTCTTAGATAAGGAAACCGAAATAGCTTTTTAAAGCCCTTAAATTGTTTAAGTTCTAAATCTGCCAGTAAAAAGTTTTGTGCATATTCTTCCACTGTCATATTATTAAAATCAGGATGGCTGTGAGTATGGTTGGCTATGATATGGCCCGCTTGGCTGTAGGATTGCAGCCTTTGTATCCCTTCTGCATTCAGTCCAAGACTGTTAGAAAAAAATGCCACCTGAGCAATATTATGCTTTTTTAATGCTTGAATTAATTTTTGGGCACGCTCAGGGCCATCAAAATAGCCGTCAGCCTTTCGAGGAGAATCATCAAAGGTAATGGCGATTTGTTTTGCATGAGATAACGGACTGATACAGATAAGCAGTAATAATAAATAGTGCTTCATATTGATGGTTTCATATGGATGGTCTCATTTTAATGGCCTCTTTTTAATAGCTTGTGTAAAAGAAAAGTAAACATACAGATTTAACCAGACTGGGTGCTGTTACCTTTTCTCAAGCAATATAATCATTTCCTTTGCCACCAGGGCGGCAGAGGGCAAAAACATGGTCGAGACTATGCGTTGATCTATGATCACTTCATGCTTATCGGCAATGTTTTCCTTATTGACGATAACCGCACTGTTTTTTCTCAGTTGCTCTTCAACGAGAAATGGCAACAAGGTCCCCTGTTTGGCCCATGATTTTTCTTTCTCCGTTGAATCAGGGAAGCCCGCTACTCGCTTTGCATTCACCAAAAATTTACCGTCACTCAGTTGAACGTTAGCAAAGCCGCCGGCACCATGACCGCAGCTACCGAGCACCCCGCCGTTTTCATAAATCTTAGCCATAATATCGAGCAATGTTTTGTTCGAGGCCACATCGAACAATGTGCCATAGCCGCCACCGATAAAAACGGCGGCATAATCCTCTGGGTTCACTTGCTTAGGCGTTAATGAAGCATTGGCCTTATCGAGAAAATGTTCATACTTTATCGTATAACTACTGATCCCTAATGGGTCCATCATAAAGGCGACCGGCCCTCCAGAGGGAGACACAAAGTCCACTTCATATCCATGAGAAACGAAGATATGGTAAGGCGGTGCATATTCCCAAAGGTTATTTCTAGCGTCATGCTGCTCTGGATCCCCCATATCTTGCATATTCGAAGCGACAATAAGAATTTTTTTAGCCTCCCCCGCCTGCACTGGACTAAGGACGACCGCGAATAAGATGCTCAAGAAGATGATTAAATATTTCATTTTTTTAGACTCTCAGTTATTCGTTAAATAATGTCAGTTCGCAATCATGAGGGTGTTCATTATTGCCTTGTAGCGGTTTGAAAGCAGCTCAAACTCAGCCAAACATTGAATTTAAGTTCCATGGGCACATAGACGGCGCCTTACTGCGAAGGCGCTTCGGTGGTGCGATGTCCATAACTTAGCACTCGAGTGATAAGCCATTTGTTATCCTGCTGACGCCAGACGATGACGAAGTCAGCCATGCCTTCACAGTCGCCGCTATCAAGTTTGCAAAAGCGATGCACACCTTGTTCGATGGCGCCAAATTCTTTGACAGCGACCACTTTAAGGCTATTGGGCACTAGCTCGCGGCGATAATTGCCGCAGGCATATTTTTGGGTATTGGCTATCATGTCATCGCGATTCCAGGTGACACCACCCGTGTCATGATAAAACTCAACGTCCTGATCAAAGTAGCTGGCGTGCTTTTTAAGCTCGGCGGAATCGCTACATTTATTGAAGGCATCGAATACCCCTTGATCTAGCGTGGAAATCTCAGAAAACAAAGGCGTTTGCTGCTGTTGAACTGTTACCAAAGTAGAGGCCGCTGAAATAGGGGCCGATGCAGCGACTAATGCAGGGAGTAGCACCGTGAGTGGTGCTAAGAGCATTCCTGAGAGTGCAAGGGTTAAATATCGCCAATGTTTCATTGTTGTTTTTTGGGTCACAGGAACCTCCACCAAGGGATAATCAAATCGTTAAGCGTGCAATTTTTTAATGCTTTACACCTGTCATTAAGCGTCCTCATTAGGCAACCACAAGCTGACTTTTAACCCTTGAGGTACCCGGTTCTGCAAACTTATGCGCCCGCCATGGGCTTCAACAATTTCTCGGCACAAGGGTAAACCTAAGCCTGTGCCCGATTGCTTGGTGGAATAAAAGGGCAATAAGGCCTGCTCTAATACGTCACTAGACATGCCGCTGCCAGCATCTTCAACACACACAGTCACCCCAGATATTGGCTGGGTCATTTCCACTATGGACAGACTAATCGCATCAACGGCTGAGCCCGACTCATGGGCATTTTTAAGCAGATTAATCAGTACCTGCTCTAACTGCATGGTATCCAGATAACTTGGCGTTTGTGGCAAGTCCACCTTGAGGTTAAAACGGTAATGCTGACCCAATTGCGCCGTTAAATTCCCCCAATCTACAATTTTTCGCTGAGGCATGGGCAGTTTGGCAAAGTGCGCATAATGGGAAATAAATTCACTTAAATGTGAGGTGCGATTCTCTATGGTATCGAAAATCAGTTTAAGTTGTGGCTTATCAATATCTTGAGTCAATAAACGCCCAGAATTCACCATGGAGGCTATGGGGGCCACTGAGTTGTTCAGTTCATGGCTGATGATGCGAATGACCTTCTTCCATACCGCCACCTCTTGACGATTAAGCTCTCGAGTTAATTGCTTGAGTAAAATAAGATTATGCTTTTGATTATTAAGGCTAAACTGGCCACGACTGATATGCCAAGTTTCGGGCTCTGCCTCCCCTAATGAAAACAAGCCTTCTTTGTCACCTAGCAAGAACTCGCTAAAACTTGGCGCTAGATTGGCGCACAGCTGCTTTAGGCATAAGCCTTCGATAAGTTGACCTTGGTGTAATAACTGCCTTGCTGCCGTGTTGGCGTAGATAATCCTAAGTTCAGCATCCACCAGCAGCATCACATTGGGGGAGTTTTGAATCACTTTATCCAGCAGTAGCTCACGCTGATAAATAAATTGTCGTTCACTGCGTAATTGCGCCGCTGCTTGGTTATACAGCAGGGCTAAGTTGTCAAAATCCCCTTCCCCCTGGGTGCTCAAAGACACACTAAAATCATTATCTTTAAAGTTCAGCAGGCCCACTTCCAATGCTGACAAGCTATGGGAGAATGAACGACTAAGGCGCCAGGCCATTAAACTACTGGCAAGCATGGCGGCGATAGCACCTGTAAGTAAAAAATCACCCTGTGTATAAAGCCAGACAACCGTTGCCAGCAGAAAACCAAATACGCTCGCCAGCAGGCTTATCAGCATCATCTTATGGACTATGGAAAGTTTGCCCATTGGCGACCACTTAGCCCATGGCAAAAAACTAAGTTTTAAGCTCATGATTTGTCCACCTGAATGCCAAACTTTTCCATCCGCCGATAAAGCGCCTGACGGCTGAGGCCCAAAGATTTCGCCACTCTCGCAATCACGCCCTTGTGCTCCACCAGCGCCAGCTCAATGTCCACTTGGCTGATAGGTGGATTTGCAGGCGATGGCACCTGTGATGATGCCTGTGTGCCCATGCTTGGTACATTTGTCGCTTGCTGGGCACTTGAGCTTGTAAAAGTGTGATCTAACTTGGGCGCAGTGCCCGCTTGTGAGCCTAAACTAGCCTTTGGAGTCACAGCACCATGGGAGCTGGACTGAGTGAGCTCAGCCCCACTAAACCCAAAATCTTCGGCCGTTAAAACAGTGGAAGGCGCCAGTAACACCGCACGTTTACAGGCATTTTCTAATTCGCGCACATTCCCTGGCCAAGTGTAATTAAGCAGTGCTTGTTGGGCGGGCTTGCTCAAGCTCCCCCCTTGACCAATAAAGTGCTGCACTAAGGGCAATACATCGTCAAGGCGCTCATGTAATGACGGCAACTTAAGTTCGATAACATTCAAGCGATAAAATAAATCCTCACGAAAGCGGCCCTTTGCAATATCTTCAGTTAAATTGGAATTGGTGGCGCTTAACACCCGCACATTCACTTTGCGCGTTTGATGGCTACCAAGGCGTTCAAACTCACCGGTTTGCAGCACTCTGAGTAGTTTAACTTGCCCAGACAGCGGCAGATTGCCTATTTCATCTAAGAACAAGGTGCCACCATCGGCGGCTTCAAAACGGCCAATTCTTACCTTGTTGGCTCCAGTAAAGGCCCCCGCTTCGGCGCCAAAAAGCTCAGCCTCCAATAAATCCATCGGCAAGGCGCCAATATTAACCTTAATAAAGGGCTTATCTTTTAAGGGGGAGTTGGCGTGGAGAATATCGGCAATTTTATCTTTCCCAGCGCCATTGGGG
Organism: Shewanella denitrificans OS217; assembly: GCF_000013765.1. Lineage (NCBI taxonomy): Bacteria > Pseudomonadati > Pseudomonadota > Gammaproteobacteria > Alteromonadales > Shewanellaceae > Shewanella > Shewanella denitrificans. Next base: position 3,397,505 of record NC_007954.1, read on the forward strand.
CCTGTGACCAACACAGAAACATCGGAGCGGGCAATTTGCAGCGCCAAGTCGACGCAGCGCTGCATGGCGCCGCTAGCAAAAATTAACCCGCACAAATTACCTTGGGTAATGGATGCCATGCGCTGGGCATCGGCTCGACTCAGCTTTTGATTGGCTTTTGATAAATGATAAATGGCTAACAGATTGGCTATGCTGTTAATCAGCTTGGCATCGTCCCATGGTTTGCCCATGTAATCGGCGGCGCCGGCTTTGACTAACTCCACAGCTGTCTCTAATTGAGTCCAGGCCGTCATTAGGATGATAGGCACATCTGCCTGGGCTTGCCTTAGGGCGTAGAAGAGCTCTTTGCCTTCTTCACCAGAGGTGGTATCACGGCTAAAATTCATGTCTTGAATGACAAGACTGATGTCTTGCTCTGCCATGATGTTTAGCGCAGCTTCCGGCCCATAACAAATCACACTTTGGTAGCCATGAATGTCTAGCATCAGGGCTAAGGCGCTGCATATCGACGGATTATCATCGACGATGAGGATGTTATCCATTTTATCCCATTGATTTATTTAGGCTAACACGCCTAATGATTATAATTTCACACTTGTTAGCATTAGCCTAACACAGAGTAAAAGTGTAATAAAACCCAGATTTCATTACACTTTTTAAGACTTCTCACCCTGCTGCTAGCCTCTGCCCTTTAGGCGCTGCGGGTCGCTGTCGCAGGGGAAATATTAGCCGCCCTTGTTGCTGGCACTACTACGGCAAGACTTGTGACCACAAACAAGCCCGCTAAGGTCAATGCGGGATATTGCCATTCCAGCATAGGCAGGCTGTAAATTTTCATTAACTGCTGCCCAAGTTGTATCGCTAATAAGCCGCCCAATACACCGCCAACAATGCAGATGAGGTAATTTTCCACCATAAAATAGCTGATAATATCGCGTTTCTTGGCCCCTAATGCACGGCGAGTACCTATCTGTTTAGTACGGCGTTGTATGTTAAACATCACCATGCCCGTTAAACCTAACGAAGTAATAAGCAGCAATAACACCACCATTAAGGTAAGCACAGCCACCATCAATTCATGATGACGATAAGAGCTTGCCTTGTATTCGGCTATGGTTTTAATCTGATTGATGACTCGATTAGGGTTATCCTGATGCAGCGCCTTCACTATGGCCTCTTTAAGCTCAGGAATATGCTCCTTTTTAGCCCTTAGCATATAAGATTTATTCTTGCCTTCGCCGCCAAAATCGACGTTTTGGATCACGCTGTATTCAAAATTATCAGTATCAACCCAGGCACCGTGTAGCTTTTCTACTACGCCTATGATCTTGATGCTGCTATCCCCCGCATACATGGTCTTGCCTACGGGAGACTCATCGCCCCAGAAGGCTTTTGCCAAAGGCAATGAGATAATGGCCTGTGCACCCGCATCAGTTAAGCTATAAATCACTTCTTCTGCTGAAAAGTTGCGACCTTCAATCAGCTTAACCCCTAAGGTGTCCAGCATCTGCTCATTGCCTAAATAGAAGGCAAAGTTAGGGGTTTGCTTAGCGATGTCTTTATCTGGGCTATCAACATAGACATCGGACCAACCGCTATCACTTAAAGGGATCATATTGGTGGATGTCACCGCTTGCACATTAGGCAGCGCGGCCAGAATGCGTTGGTCTTGCTTGTTTTGCTGCGCATTATCGATGCGATCATCGAAGTTATACAGACTAAAGGTCAGTATCTCCTCCTCTGCAATGCCTGAATCTCGCTGCATTAAGGCGATACGTTCATGAATAATGAAACTTGCATTTGCGACGATGGCGACAGAGAGAATGATCTGCAATAGCAATAATACTGGGCCACTTTTACTGCGCAGCAAACTCGATATTATGGGTTTAATATGTAACATATGCAGTCCTTATTGGCTCTTAAGATAGATACTAGGATTAGTGCGGCAGACTACCCAAGCTGGGTAAAGCCCCGCGAGCACGGCGGTACTGATGGCGATAGCTGGGGTGATAAACCACATGCTGAGATCAAGCTGAGTTAGGCTTTTTGCCATATCAAAATGAGTAGATAAGATACTCAGCGCTGCCCATGCCCATAATAGCCCCATCACACCACCCAATAACCCAATCACCCCGACTTCGACCATGTACTGGCTAAATATCTGCCCTCGGCTCGCCCCTATGGCCCGTCTTACACCCACTTCAGGGGCTCTTTTTAAGAACTTAGTTAACATGAGTCCTAAAATGTTGACTAAACACACGGCTAAGAATAAAAAGCTCAGGCCAACGAGAATTTTATTGTCTTTGCTCACCGCCTTGCTGTATTCAAGCCATTGCTGCACATCCATTAGGCTCACTGACTCTTTGGGATTTTTATCGGCAGTAAAGCGGCCAAATGACTTTTGCTTTTCAACATACTGGCTCAACCACTCTTGATAGCTGGCCTTATGTTCAGGGTTATCCAATTCAACCCAAAATTGTATCCAAGCTTTTTCCGAATTGAGTCTGTCTTGATAAGTGCCCATAGGTTCAAACTGCCAACCATTAGTATTACCCCAGACATCAAACTCTTCTATGGGCGTTAACGAGAAAGGTAAATAAATCCCTTCGGCATGGTTAAAGGCGCCATTAGTCGGGTCGTAATATTTAGGTTGAGGGTTCCAGTCTTTAATCACGCCGACGATTTGATAGGGCTTGCCATTAAGATAAAAATTCTTGCCAACACTATTGGCACCATTAAAGTGCTTCAGGTTTAAGGCTTCACTGATAACTACTTGATAACTTGCTCGAGTATCGACACCTTTGTCCCAAGCACCACCAAAGAGGAAAGGCACTGAGAATAAGCCAAAAAAGTCACTGTCGGTCACTCTTATGCTCTCAAGCTCCGGCTCTATGTCTTTATTATCTGATTGAACCGCCATACCGGTTCTAAATGAGGCCACTTGGCGACTGGGGACCTGACTGTTTCTTAAGCCCATGGCGTCTTGATAAGTGATGTTTTGGTTGAACTTAGTCCAAGTATCCGGTCCTTGACTCCACAACATGACGGCATTGAGCACATCTGAGCGCTCCTTGGCAGGATTGTTGGCCATCATCTGGTAGACGTTTAAGCTTGTGATGGTGATGCCTATGCCAATTGAGATCGCAAGCACCATAAGTACCGATAACGCTGGGGTGTTTTTAATGCTTCGCCAGGCTAAATCGCAATAATAAAAAAACATAAGTTTCTCCTTAGCGGCCAGCGTTAGCGACAAGATCGACCACTGCACGCTCTGACTTTTGATAGCTGTTAAAATCGCACACTTGGCCATCCACTATCTGAATATTACGCTGCGCGCGGCGGGCAAGCTCACCGTCATGGGTCACCATGATGATGGTGGTGCCCGCTTTATTAATGTTCTCCAGTAGCTCCATCACTTGGCGTGCCATCAAGCTATCAAGATTACCCGTGGGCTCATCGGCAAGTAAGAATCTGGGCTCTCCAGCGAGGGCTCGAGCGATAGCAACCCTTTGCTGCTGACCACCAGAAAGCTGAGTTGGCATGTGCTTCATTCTGGCGCCTAGGCCAACTTGTTCTAAGGCTTGTTTTACTCGACGCTGACGTTCCTTAGCATTAAAGCCTCGGTAGCGCAGTGGCACTTCGACGTTCTCGGCCAAATTAAGATCTGGAATAAGATTAAAGCCTTGAAATATAAAACCTATCTTTTCATTTCTTACTGCAGCGCTCTTGTTGTCAGTTAAATTTGAAACGTTTTCACCATCGAGAAAATACTCCCCATGAGTAAAGCCCTCTAACATGCCGGCAATGTTTAAAAAAGTGGTTTTGCCTGAACCCGATGGCCCAGTCACAGCGACAAACTCCCCTTCATTGACCGTCAGGTTAAAGTCTCTCAAGGCATGGGTTTCCACTAGATCCGTCTTAAATACCTTGCTAATGTTCTTCATGGTTAACATAGTTTTTCGTCCTTATTTTTGTAATATTTGTGCGGTTTGCTCGATGAGCCACAGCGTGAGTGCTATCAATCCATCAACCTCGCCGACCTTTTCAAAACCATCCTTGCTGCTCTGGGACGTCATCTCGACAATTTCCAGGCTTAAACTGAGCCAATTCGTGGCTGTATCAATACTTATGCTTAACGCAACCATGAGAAGAGCTAGGGCTAAAATGCCGAGATAACTGGGTGTTGAGTGATCCATCGGGTCCTCCTTCATATTGCGTTAGTTAATTTGAACCTTGTCGGCCTGTTTGAAGGCTTCACTGCCTGTTATCACCCAGACATCGCCTTCCTCACCGCCGGCTAACACTTCCACTTGACTCATGCTGCGAGCCCCAAGCTCAATCTCAGTTAACAGGGCAAGCTCACCTTGCAACTTGTAAACACTGTTGCCACCTCGCGTCAGAAAATCTCCACGCTTCACCATCAATACATCAGGACGGTGTTCCAATAAAACCCGTGCTGACAATCGTTGGTTCTGACGTAGCGCCAACTTATCGCTATTTTCAAAACGCACCCTGGCAGAAACTTCACGCTCACGCACCTCTGGGGAGATGGACGACAGCTTGCCAACTAGGGTGACATTACCTAGCTTGAGCTCCACGTCCATGCCTAGTCCTAATTCATCGGCGTAGGCTTCTGGCACCGCAAGCTCAGCTTCAAAGGCAGTTAAATCCACTACGGTTAGCAATGGCTGACTCGGTGCGATGCGGGCTTTTTGCTCGACTAACCAATTACCTATGATGCCTGCGACTGGCGCCTTAATTTGTAGCGCGTCCAGCTGACGCTCAAGCTCTACCACCACCAATGCCTGCCTATCGACTTCAAGCTCGCTGTTTTGCAATTCAAAACTTAAGGTATCCTTTAATAGTTCAACTTCTTCAATGGCATGTTTATGGATGAGCTTGGCTTTATGGAGATCGTCTTTGCCTTTCTCGAAATCTATCTTGCTGATGAGCTTGGCTTCGATGAGTTGATCGCCGCGGCGACTCTCACGCTCGGCCGCATCAAGGTCGACACTGGCCATATCTAATGTCTGACTAACCAAGAGCGTTTGACGCCTTGCATCTAACTTGGCCCGCTCAAGAGAGCTTTTCATTCCCTCATGCAAGGCTTGCTGCTGCTTAAGCTGACTCACTAGGTTCGGGCTCTCTATGGTGGCCACCACTTGACCTAAGGCAACATCATCCCCAGGCAGGCTTAATAGGGTCACCACCCCTTCCTCTGTGCTATAGAGAATGGGTGCATTGGCGGCGACAATTTTTCCTGTGGTGGCGATATCACGCACTAACGTGCCGCGAGTTAAGCTTGCGAACCTTAGCTCACTGGCGTCTACTGAAGTCGCCGCCTTATCTCCAGAAAAACTTGCCCACACTAAGGCGCTCATCAGTACAGCGGATACCCCCAGCAGCAAGGGGAGTTTAAGTTTTTTCACTGCATTTGGGGCAATTTGTCTATCTTGACCACGGGTATCGTTAATCATCTTGCATCCTTATTGCTTCACTCAAGTCACCATAAAGGTGATACTCAAGCGGACACTGTCTATTCATCTATAGCCTAGACAAAGCACAAGCTGTGCCAAGATGCAGAAAAATAATATACTCTTTAAAATTCAGTATGATAAAGCGAGAATAAAGGAGTTGATACTGTGAGTCGTGTCCGCGGACACACTTAAAAGTGTCCGAAATAAGGAAAGTGTCCGATCGGACACTTTTAAAAACTAATAAGGGGGAGCAGCTAAGATAAGGCGTGAGGACTTAACCTTGTCCGCGCACTCTATTGAACATATCGCATAATGCCTTAACGCCTATCAGAGAGCGGGGGGACGCGCGGTGAAGTAAATCGGCATCTAACTGATAAATATGCTGCTGTTTTACTGCGGGTAACTCAGGCCACTTTGACCAGTCTACCCCAAGCACATTGCCTGCATCCTGGCTTTGTATTATCACTTGCGCGCCCGTAAGTAACACATTCTCAATGCTGACTTGAGGATAATCACTGGCGGCATCGAAAAACACATTGTCACCATGGCAGGCACTGATGCTCTGTTGTACCCAGCTTTGCTTAGCCACCGTCATCAAGGGCTCTGACCATAATTGATAGAAAACCCGAACCTTAGGCTGAGTTGATGCTTGCTGGCGAATGTGTTGCAGCTCTTGTCGATAATCTGCAGCCAGTGCTTTCGCTTGAACTAGGTGACCCGTCGCTTGGCCTAAACGCTCTAAATCTGTCGCGACTTCATCTAAGGTTTTAGGATCGCTGTCCAGTAATCTAAAGCCTAGGTGGCGTAACTGCTGTAAATCATCGAGTTTGTTGCCACTGGACCAAGTGACGATGAGATCGGGGTTGAGCTCGATAACTCGTTCCATGGATATACCGTAATAGCCACCAATGCGTGGAATGGCCTTCGCCTCTTTTGGGTAGTCCGCATGATCTGTAGTGGCAACAATTGACTCACCAGCCCCTATGGCAAACAGCATTTCAACCGCTTGGGGTGAGAGGGCAATGATCCGCTTCGCTTGCACGGGTGTGGGTTTATTATGAGAAATAGTGTTCGCCAAACAAAAATAGCTAAACAAAGAAAGAGTTAACAGCAAACTAACCATTAAGCGTTTGGATGAACGCATTATTGAAATAGACATATTTTCCTTATTGTACAGAGGCTCATGGCTTAGGGCTTAAACCTCGTAATAGGTTAATGCTTCCCATAGCTTAAAAATCAGGTTATAAAATGATTATTAAACCATCACATCAATCCTTATTCTGTATCAGGGCATGATGATAAACTAAAGTTCGTCAAGAGGTTGCCATGTTAACAGCAAAAGATAGCGTCTTACTTATCGTCGATGTGCAAGGGCAGTTAGCTCAGATAATGAACCAAACTGCCCAACTACACCATAATTTGAGTATTTTGATTTCTGGCGCTCAGCTTTTAGACATTCCCATTATTTGGATTGAGCAGTTACCAGAGAAACTGGGGAAAACCAGTCCGGAACTTGCCACCTTATTAGCGCTCTCTTGCCAAGCCATTCCAAAAGCTCACTTTAGTGCTTGGCAATGCCAAGATATTCAGACTCAACTAAAACAATTAAACCGTCCCAATGTGCTACTCGCTGGGATAGAAACCCATATCTGTGTCTATCAAACCTGCCAAGACTTGCTTGAACATGATTTTAATGTGCATTTAGTCGCAGATGCGACCTCATCCCGCAGTAATGACCATAAAATACTGGGCATTCAAATGATGATGAACCTAGGTGCCCAGCTCACCAATACAGAATCAGCCCTGTTTGAAATTCAGCGTCTAGCCACTGGCGAACAATTCAAAGCCTTGTTAAAGCTGATCAAGTAATGGCAATAATAAGCTTATACAGAGTCACGCTAGCCAGACTACATAAGCCCTGCACCTAAACCAGCGCAAGGTCCATCAAGATGGCATCTTCATTGCCTATCGGCGTTTGGTAGTAATTCTTACGCCGACTCACTTCAATAAATCCTAGACTTTGATAAAGTTGAATGGCACCAAAGTTAGATTCTCTCACCTCAAGCATGATAACAACGGCTTCGCGGCTAATGGCGTCTTGAATGAGCTGAGCCATTAATTGCCTACCTAAGCCCAGCCCTTGACGCTCTGGGCTGATACAAATATCCAGTAAGCTCGCCTCGTCGACAATTTGCTGTACGAGGGCAAATCCCACCAAGGTTTCAGGCATTGACTCCTGAGTGACAAAAAGTCCAATACCATGATACAAGCGGCCAAAACAATCGGCTAAATTAGCTAGGCTCCAAGGATGACTGTGAGCCGAGGTTTCAATCTTCGCCATAGCGTCAAGATCCGCCTCCATCAAAGGCCGGATAATATAGGGTTCAGGCTTTATCATTTTTCTCACAAATAATTGCTCATAAAACAATCGCTACTGGAATGTCATTTAGGCTGATTTAAGTGTTGATAGATTTGTTGCCATAAGCTGCGTTTATGACTGCCATCATTAGATAACAAGGTTTTTAGTGGTTCACTGTTCACCCATGCAGTACGTGGACGGGTTTTAGTCTGACGCATATCCCAAACCACTTGCACCCCTTTAGCGGGCATAGAATCAAATTGACACTGAGTCAATTCCACGCCTAGCAAGGTTAACACTTGGGCAACTAGCGGCTGCTTTTCTGGGTAATAGTCAAGTTCATCATCCCATAGCACCATATAGGGTTTAACCTCTTCGGCACCAAAGCGCCAACGGCTTATGCCCATAGCATCTAAAAACACCGTTTTATCCATAAAGCCCCGCGAGTCATTAGCTTAATCAAACCTAGCTAAAAAATTAGCTCACAAGAATAACAGTAATCTTGCCGAGAGTGAAAACTCTTAAGTTGAATGGCCCAATTAGCCAACTATGAAGGATAGACTGACTGAATGCTTAACTAAATCTGATACGAATAGAATTCAGTTTGATTTGCCACTCTTAAGCTAACCATAAAGCCAAACAACAAAAATGCCTTTAATTTTCAAATCCAAGCTTAAATGAAAAAAAATTGTTAACACAATGCAAAAAATATTATTGCGTCTATTCTTTAACCGTTCGGCGTATTTTACTTTTTGTATATAAAAAGGCATTCAAAAGGGACTCATATGAAAACAAAAGCGTTAATGTTAAGTTTGGCGTTGACATTTTCATCACTCGCTAGCGCAGACGTAGTGATAATTGTTCATCCGTCGAATGAAACGACACTTACCGAAGGTGAAATTAAAAACATCTTCCTCGGTAAATTAAATTCTTTCAGTAACGGCTCTCAAGCCATAGCCATTTCTTTAACGTCAGATTCAGGTGGATTTGATCACTTTCTCAGCGCACTGATAGGGCGAAGTCCGGCACAATGGAAGTCCTACTGGGCAAACAAAGCCTTCACTGGCGAAATGACTCCCCCAAGGCAAGTCAACACTTCGGAAATGATTTCTTTAATCGCGACGAACCCTAATTTGATAGGTTTTGTGGAAGATAAAGATATTCCATCTACTGTCAAAATTATCCATAAGCTATAGATATTATTGGAGAAGTCATGAAATACATTATTCTAGCGTTTACTGCATTAGGGCTTTCCTTGTCCAGTATGTCAGTGTTTAGCGTCGATTTAAAAGTATCAGGTTATGGTTCTATTACCATGGGTAAAACCATTGGCGGCGAGAAAGATGCCGGTGGGGAAGTGGAATACATTGCCGATTTTTATGATGTCGGCCTCTATGATGAGGGCGTTGATTTTAGGCCTGAAAGCATATTCGCTGTTCAAGGTGAAATGATATTAAGTAGCGATTTGTCCGTCGTTGCGCAACTAGTGGGCAAAGGTACGGATGATTTTAGCCCCGAATTTGATTGGTACTATGCCAAATATAAGCTCACCAATGAGTCCTCTATCATGGCAGGTAGACGTAATATTCCCATGTATTACTTTTCAGAGTTCATGGAAGTGGGTTTTGCTTACCCTTGGGTTAGACCACCATCAAATCTATATTGGTGGCAAATTACCCAGTTCAATGGAGTGACGTACTCATACAACTTCTTGCTGGGTGACGGTGATTATGCCAATACCATAAGTGTCTTCGGTGGTGGAGAAGACTCAGAAAATAATAAAGAGATGACCTATTACAACAGTTTAGGCTTTTACGGTAATCCTGACGGCCGAGTGGGTGATGCCGATCACACAGATGAATCATGGGAAAATATCATTGGATTAAATTGGAAGGTATCTCACGATTACTTTGACGTCCGCTTATCCGCCTTTACTCATGACTTTGTAAGGGATATACACTACGTCAATAATACCCCGGCAAATGCGGCTCATTACGATGCTAGTATGCCAGAAATAGGCAAAACTCATTATGAGACTAAACAAACCTTTATAGGATTAGGCGGCGCAATATACCTATCGCCTTTCACCCTCTATTTCGATTATAACCATGTCTCTCGCGATGATACCGCCAAGACAGTCTACCCGACTTACTTCCTGTCTTTGGTATATGAAATAGGCAAATGGCAGCCATTTATCGGTTATTCAAAAGCAGACCATACCACTCAAGCGACAGATGATTTGGAAGAACATAGGCTTATCAGTGCTGGTGTGCGCTACAACGTACTTGAAAATGCCGCGATTAAAATTCAATACGATAACTTTGTAGATCAAGGCGATCAGGCAACAGGATGGGATTACCATAATGATGCTGAACACTTGGCTATTAGTCTGGACTTCGTATTTTAGTCCTCTAACATTAAGTCGTTACACTTAAATAAGCATATAGATAACAGCAAAAGCCCACTCATCAATCGAGTGGGCTTTTTTACGTATTTGGCGCCTGTCATGGCAAGCGGCGAGCAAGCTCTCCGCGTTCGATAATTTGCATAAAGCGTCGCTTTATAAACACAAAAAACTCACCCTACTATCACATGGTATGGTGGCATGCTGCGCATGTACTCTTTATATCCCATGTGAGAGGGTATTTTCAGGCGGATAAACGAAAAAATCCCCAACACGTAGTGCTGGGGATTTTTCGTTTATTTGGCGCCTGGAAATGACCTACTCTCATATGGGGGCGAATAAGCCCTGTTTTGAATACAGGGTATTAAAGGGCTTTGAAGCGCGCAGCAGCTAGCCTGCAAGCTGGGGAACCCGCTTAGCGGCGGGGCGACCGCCATGGATGGCGGAAGTGTCTATATTGAAGGAGCGTTTATCGACCGACATCAGGATAGGTGTTGCACGTACGTGCTTAAGTAGATAAGTCACCTGAGCATATTGCTTTGGGTCATCAGATATGATGCGCCTACTTTGTAAATCCCAAACGCAAAAAAGCCACCTTATTCAGGTGGCTTCTCTACTTAATTGGCGCCTGGAAATGACCTACTCTCACATGGGGAGACCCCACACTACCATCGGCGATACTGTGTTTCACTTCTGAGTTCGGAATGGGATCAGGTGGTGCCACAGCTCTATGGTTTCCAGACAAAAAATTGTACGGAACAAATTTTTAACGCACTTTAGTGCGGCCCGTTAGGGTCAAATACAGGGATGTATTTGATAAATTGCTCCTATCTAACGCACTCATTTGTGCATTAAATAATAATTCGGAAAGCTGATTTCGTTTGAGTTCTAGTACACGGATGTACTTAGTGTCATCAATGCCTGGAGCATTTTATGACCACACTTTATTAAGCGCTATATTTCTAATCTAAGGCCGTAAAACCCATCTGGGTTGTATGGTTAAGCCTCACGGGTCATTAGTACAAGTTAGCTCAACGCCTCACAACGCTTACACACCTTGCCTATCAACGTAGTAGTCTCCTACGGCCCTTTAGAGAGCTTAAAGCTCTAGGGATGACTCATCTTAGGGCTCGCTTCCCGCTTAGATGCTTTCAGCGGTTATCGATTCCGAACGTAGCTACCGGGCAATGCCATTGGCATGACAACCCGAACACCAGCGGTTCGTCCACTCCGGTCCTCTCGTACTAGGAGCAGCTCCCTTCAATCATCCAACGCCCACGGCAGATAGGGACCGAACTGTCTCACGACGTTCTGAACCCAGCTCGCGTACCACTTTAAATGGCGAACAGCCATACCCTTGGGACCGACTTCAGCCCCAGGATGTGATGAGCCGACATCGAGGTGCCAAACACCGCCGTCGATATGAACTCTTGGGCGGTATCAGCCTGTTATCCCCGGAGTACCTTTTATCCGTTGAGCGATGGCCCTTCCATTCAGAACCACCGGATCACTATGACCTACTTTCGTACCTGCTCGACGTGTATGTCTCGCAGTTAAGCTGGCTTATGCCATTGCACTAACCGTACGATGTCCGACCGTACTTAGCCAACCTTCGTGCTCCTCCGTTACTCTTTGGGAGGAGACCGCCCCAGTCAAACTACCCACCAGGCACTGTCCCTAACCCCGATAAGGGGTCCAGGTTAGAACATCAAAACTACAAGGGTGGTATTTCAAGGACGACTCCACACAAACTAGCGTTCATGCTTCAAAGTCTCCCACCTATCCTACACATGTAGGTTCAATGTTCAGTGCCAAGCTATAGTAAAGGTTCACGGGGTCTTTCCGTCTAGCCGCGGGTATACGGCATCTTCACCGCAATTTCAACTTCACTGAGTCTCGGCTGGAGACAGCGTGGCCATCATTACGCCATTCGTGCAGGTCGGAACTTACCCGACAAGGAATTTCGCTACCTTAGGACCGTTATAGTTACGGCCGCCGTTTACCGGGGCTTCGATCATGAGCTTCTCCGAAGATAACCCAATCAATTAACCTTCCGGCACCGGGCAGGCGTCACACCGTATACGTCATCTTGCGATTTTGCACAGTGCTGTGTTTTTGATAAACAGTTGCAGCCACCTGGTATCTGCGACTGCCGTCAGCTTAGGGAGCAAGTCCCATCACCAACAGCAGCGTACCTTCTCCCGAAGTTACGGTACCATTTTGCCTAGTTCCTTCAGCCGAGTTCTCTCAAGCGCCTTGGTATTCTCTACCCGACCACCTGTGTCGGTTTGGGGTACGATTCCTACTAACCTGAAGCTTAGAAGATTTTCCTGGAAGCATGGCATCAACTACTTCATCACCTTAGTGACTCGTCATCAGCTCTCAGCCTGTACATTAAAGTACGTGTTCCCGGATTTGCCTAAGAACACAACCTACCACCTTAAACGCGGACTACCAACGCCGCGCTAGCCTAGCCTTCTCCGTCTCTCCATCGCAGTTAACAGAAGTACAGAAATATTAATCTGTTTCCCATCGATTACGCCTTTCGGCCTCACCTTAGGGGTCGACTCACCCTGCCCCGATTAACGTTGGACAGGAACCCTTGGTCTTCCGGCGAGGGGGTTTTTCACCCCCTTTATCGTTACTCATGTCAGCATTCGCACTTCTGATACCTCCAGCGTGGGTTACCCCTTCACCTTCAACGGCTTACAGAACGCTCCTCTACCGCGCACTTCTAATGAAATGCACCCGTAGCTTCGGTGACTAGCTTAGCCCCGTTACATCTTCCGCGCAGGCCGACTCGACTAGTGAGCTATTACGCTTTCTTTAAATGATGGCTGCTTCTAAGCCAACATCCTAGCTGTCTAAGCCTTCCCACATCGTTTCCCACTTAGCTAGTACTTTGGGACCTTAGCTGACGGTCTGGGTTGTTTCCCTTTTGACAACGGACGTTAGCACCCGCTGTCTGTCTCCCGAGTAGTACTCATTGGTATTCGGAGTTTGCAAAGGGTTGGTAAGTCGGGATGACCCCCTAGCCTTAACAGTGCTCTACCCCCAATGGTATTCGCTCGAGGCGCTACCTAAATAGCTTTCGAGGAGAACCAGATATCTCCGAGTTTGATTGGCCTTTCACCCCCAGCCACAAGTCATCCGCTAATTTTTCAACATTAGTCGGTTCGGTCCTCCAGTTGATGTTACTCAACCTTCAACCTGCCCATGGCTAGATCACTCGGTTTCGGGTCTACACCTTGCAACTAAACGCGCAGTTAACACTCGGTTTCCCTACGGCTCCGCTATTCGCTTAACCTCGCTACAAAATGTAAGTCGCTGACCCATTATACAAAAGGTACGCAGTCACGGTCTCAAGAACCGCTCCCACTGCTTGTACGTATACGGTTTCAGGTTCTATTTCACTCCCCTCACAGGGGTTCTTTTCGCCTTTCCCTCACGGTACTGGTTCACTATCGGTCAGTCAGGAGTATTTAGCCTTGGAGGATGGTCCCCCCATATTCAAACAGGATGTCACGTGTCCCGCCTTACTCGTTTTCATCTACGGTTAGTTTTCGTGTACGGGGCTATCACCCTGTGCCGCTGGACTTTCCAGACCATTCCACTAACACCCCATAGACTTAAGGGCTAATCCCCGTTCGCTCGCCGCTACTAGGGGAATCTCGGTTGATTTCTTTTCCTCTGGGTACTTAGATGTTTCAGTTCCCCAGGTTCGCCTCATAACGCTATGTATTCACGTTATGATGACCACTTATGTGGCCGGGTTTCCCCATTCGGACATCGTTAGCTCAAATGCTTGTTACTAGCTCGCCAACGCTTTTCGCAAGTTACTACGTCCTTCATCGCCTCTGACTGCCAAGGCATCCACCGTATACGCTTGGTCACTTAACCATACAACCCAGATAGGTTTCTTCTTTTCGCTTGTTATTCATCACGCTGTCGTTATTGTGAACCTCATTCGTCAGTCATGTAGCGCTGCTACACTCCTTTCTCATTCGCTCCACGGCTTAGACACCGTATCGAATCACTGCGCTTACCTTATCGAGATAAAGTAAGAAAAACACTGAGTCATACGTTCACTCAATAAAGAGTGGGACCAGCTTGGTTTTTACTTGTCTCACCTCCGGGTAGGAAGTGGACACGCCTTAGTTTTAAAAATATTCAAGACACTTAATAAAGTGTTTTGAGAACTCATATTCATGCTTGCGCATCAATATTATTTTTCGCACTAACTTAATCACACAAACGACAACGAATCATCATTTCTGCGCCTTTTAGTTAGTACTATCAGCTTTCCAAATTGTTAAAGAACAATGCTAACCGGCTCGCGGCGCATTTCACTCTACCCTTCCAAAGAAGGTTAACAAGTAATCTGTGTGAACACTCAAGGTGATTTCTCACTTTCAGGTATGAGTTAGTCGTATAGGTAAGGAGGTGATCCAGCCCCAGGTTCCCCTAGGGCTACCTTGTTACGACTTCACCCCAGTCATGAACCACAAAGTGGTGAGCGTCCTCCCGAAGGTTAGACTACCCACTTCTTTTGCAGCCCACTCCCATGGTGTGACGGGCGGTGTGTACAAGGCCCGGGAACGTATTCACCGTGACATTCTGATTCACGATTACTAGCGATTCCGACTTCACGGAGTCGAGTTGCAGACTCCGATCCGGACTACGACGAGCTTTGTGAGATTAGCTCCACCTCGCGGCTTTGCAACCCTCTGTACTCGCCATTGTAGCACGTGTGTAGCCCTACTCGTAAGGGCCATGATGACTTGACGTCGTCCCCACCTTCCTCCGGTTTATCACCGGCAGTCTCCCTAGAGTTCCCACCATTACGTGCTGGCAAATAAGGATAGGGGTTGCGCTCGTTGCGGGACTTAACCCAACATTTCACAACACGAGCTGACGACAGCCATGCAGCACCTGTCTCACAGTTCCCGAAGGCACACCTGCATCTCTGCTGGCTTCTGTGGATGTCAAGAGTAGGTAAGGTTCTTCGCGTTGCATCGAATTAAACCACATGCTCCACCGCTTGTGCGGGCCCCCGTCAATTCATTTGAGTTTTAACCTTGCGGCCGTACTCCCCAGGCGGTCTACTTAATGCGTTAGCTTGGGAGCCCAGTGCTCAAGGCACCAAACTCCGAGTAGACATCGTTTACGGCGTGGACTACCAGGGTATCTAATCCTGTTTGCTCCCCACGCTTTCGTGCATGAGCGTCAGTCTTTGTCCAGGAGGCCGCCTTCGCCACCGGTATTCCTTCAGATATCTACGCATTTCACCGCTACACCTGAAATTCTACCTCCCTCTACAAGACTCTAGTTCGCCAGTTCCAAATGCAATTCCCAGGTTGAGCCCGGGGCTTTCACATCTGGCTTAACAAACCGCCTGCGCACGCTTTACGCCCAGTAATTCCGATTAACGCTCGGACCCTCCGTATTACCGCGGCTGCTGGCACGGAGTTAGCCGGTCCTTCTTCTGTCAGTAACGTCACAGTAACGTGCTATTAACACGCTACCTTTCCTCCTGACTGAAAGTGCTTTACAACCCGAAGGCCTTCTTCACACACGCGGCATGGCTGCATCAGGGTTTCCCCCATTGTGCAATATTCCCCACTGCTGCCTCCCGTAGGAGTCTGGACCGTGTCTCAGTTCCAGTGTGGCTGATCATCCTCTCAGACCAGCTAGGGATCGTCGCCTTGGTGAGCCATTACCTCACCAACTAGCTAATCCCACCTAGGTTCATCCAATCGCGAAAGGCCCGAAGGTCCCCTCCTTTCCCCCGTAGGGCGTATGCGGTATTAGCAGTCGTTTCCAACTGTTATCCCCCACGACTGGGCAGATCCCTAGGCATTACTCACCCGTCCGCCGCTCGCCGGCAAAGGTAGTAAACTACCTTCCCGCTGCCGCTCGACTTGCATGTGTTAGGCCTGCCGCCAGCGTTCAATCTGAGCCATGATCAAACTCTTCAATTAAAGTTTTTTGTTCCCACCCAATTAAGAGTGAAGAACGGCTCAATGAATTCTGATTGCTTTATCAACCGAAGTTAACAAAGTCTTTTGTACATATTGCTATGGACATTCATCGTTGCATTGAGTTGTAATTTTTTGATTGCTCTTCCTAAGAAGAAGCAATTTCGAATAACTCAATACCTGTGAGTGTCCACACAGATTTCTTGTTCGTATTGTTAAAGAACTTGATGTCGATTTTTCAGACATCGCCGTTAGACGCTAGGTCGTTGGCTTGGGCTGCGTATTCTACGCAATCCGTTGTCAGCGTCAAGTGTTTTTTCAAACTTTCTTTTCGCTTTGAAGGATTCAATTTGAAGCCTTCAAACTAACTCGTCATTGGCGTGAGCCGCTTGCCGTGTCAGTGGTTGCGCATTATAGGGAGCTTAGATTTTTACGCAAGCATTGTTTCGTATTAAAATCACAAATCACGCTTAAGCGAACAATTAACCAGCAGCACAGTTCGATTCACCACCAACAAGCTTGATTTACCACCACTAAGCGCATCAACTTTCTCGATGCGGCTAATAAGTGTAGTACAAATTTGGCCAATGCAAATGCGTAAAAGCGCATTTCTTCACAAACTTACTGTCTTCACTACTATTGCTTATCTGTATCCTCTGGCTTTTTACTCTGTTCCACTATGGATTGCTCGGCTGCCTGAGCACTTACGTGTGCACCTCTGAGTTTCTTGATGGTTTTGATGGTAATGAATGGACCTGACAGTGCATATAGATAGAAGCCAACACATAAAATGATTGCTGGTTCAACGGAAACTAACACAAAGCCCCCCACTATACTCAACATGACCAGAAAATTAACCTTGCCGTGCCAGTTCACTTCTTTGAAGGAATGGTAGCGAAAGTTACTCACCATTAGCAGTCCTGCAACTGCCGTCATTGCTGCCATTAGATAGCTAATGTGGTCTATTTCAAATTGATAACGGGTCCCACACCAAATACTGCCGGCTAACATCGCGGCGGCGGCAGGACTTGCCAGTCCTTGGAAGTAACGTTTATCTGCAACCCCAACTTGGGTATTAAAGCGGGCTAATCGTAATGCTGCTGCCGCGCAGTATATAAAGGAGGCCGCAAACCCTAGTTTACCGAGATCCGCCAATGCCCAGTTGTAGGCCAATAACGCTGGGGCCAAGCCAAAGGAGACCATGTCGGCCATACTGTCATATTCGGCGCCAAAGTCACTTTGGGTATTGGTGAGCCTGGCCACTCGCCCATCGAGTCCATCACAGATCATTGCGATAAATATAGCAATGGCAGCGGTTTCAAAGTCACCATTCATGGAACTGATAATGGCGTAAAAGCCAGCAAACAAGCCTGCAGTGGTGATAATGTTTGGCAGTAAGTAAATGCCTTTATTTTTTATTGTTGATTCTGTTGATTTTTGCATACACTTTACACAAAGTTAGTCACAATTAAATAATGCCTCACAATAGCATAAATTTATTGAATGCCAACTCAGTTCAGTTTTTGGAGCTCAAGATGCTAACCCTACGTTCATTGGTCTATCTATTATCTACCGCTTTTATCCTGTGCTTATCCTTAAGCGTCGGTGCAACTGTGATCTATTCTTGGACCGATAAAGACGGCCAAGTGCATTACAGTCAAGAACCGTCTGTCGAAGTTGAAGCTAAACGTCAGTACAGTGAGGACATAGAAAGGGATAAGGTTGGCTATGTGGCCCCTGTAAAAGAACAAGCTCAACCTTCAGAGGAAGCCCTTCGCCGGGCTGAAGCTAAATTGATCAAAGAAAAAGACAGCAAACAAGCCGAAGGGATCTGTGATAAAGCTACCCATAGCCTGAACGTGTTAACCACACACACGAATCTCAACCGCCAAAATGAACAGACGGGAGAAGTGGTCACCATGACAGAAGTTGAGCGACAAGCGGCCATACAAGAAAACCAACAAAGAGTGGAGCTATTCTGCCAGTAATAATACAGAGCCTATACATGGCTCATTACTCAAGGCAGAAGCAGGCCAATAAAAAAGCTAGCCGGGCACCTTGTGCTTAGCTAGCTTTTTTGTTTAGGCGATTAAATCGTTTAACCCACACCTACGGGATAAAGTGTGATCACACTATGCCTAGCCTGAAACCTTAAAGCGCTTAAACACTAACTGACCATTATCAGCGTCCAGTTTAATGGTCGTTCCAGGCACTAACTCACCACGAAGTAACTTATGGGCCAGTGGATTTTCCACTTGCTGTTGCAGGGCCCGCTTTAATGGCCTTGCACCGTAAACGGGATCAAAACCTGCAGCAGCAATCAAGGACAGCGCCGCATCGGTAACCAATAACTCATAATCCTTTTCTTGCAAACGCTTGCGTAGGGAGCCTATCTGTATTCCCGCTATGTGCTTAATATCCTCTTTATCCAGAGGATGAAACACCACAGACTCATCGACACGATTTAAAAACTCGGGTCTAAAGCTGTGAGTCACTACATTCATCACAGCGGCTTTCATTTCCTGGTAGCTTAAGGTGCCAAAACCTTCTTGGATAATGTCAGAACCCAAATTTGAAGTCATGATAATCACGGTATTTTTAAAATCTACCGTTCTGCCCTGACCATCCGTTAAGCGGCCATCATCTAACACTTGCAGTAAGATGTTGAACACATCCGGATGGGCTTTTTCGATTTCATCGAGCAAAATGACCGAATAAGGCTTACGACGAACCGATTCGGTTAAATAACCGCCCTCTTCATAACCCACATAACCAGGAGGCGCGCCCACTAAACGAGACACTGAGTGTTTCTCCATAAATTCAGACATATCGATGCGCACCAAGGCGGCTTCGGTATCGAATAAAAACTTAGCTAAAGATTTACACAGCTCAGTTTTACCTACCCCCGTTGGGCCTAAGAATAAGAATGAACCTATGGGCCGCTGCGGGTCTGCAAGTCCGGCGCGGCTGCGCCTAATGGCATTGGATACTGCCTCAACCGCCTCAGACTGACCAATCACTCGCTCATGCAGTGCCGATTCCATCTGCAGCAGTTTCTCTCGCTCGCCTTCAAGCATTTTCGACACTGGGATGCCAGTGGCTTTAGACAGCACCTCGGCAATCTCAATGTCAGTCACTTTATTGCGCAATAAGGTCATGTCTTGCATTTCGGCTTGGGATGCTAAATCCAGTTGCTTTTCAAGCTCAGGAATGCGGCCATACTGCAACTCTGACATTCGGGTTAAATCGCCGGCTCGCCTTGCCACATCCAAATCCATTCGCGCTTGCTCCAGATCCGCCTTAATATGTTGAGTACCGGCAAGGGCCGCTTTTTCTGTGTGCCAAATTTCATTTAGCTCTGACGCTTTGGCGCTAACGTCTTTTAGCTCAAGCTGTAAATGTTCCAATCGCTTGCGACTGGCATCATCTGTCTCTTTACTTAAGGCTTGCTCTTCTAATTTCAACTGGATAGCACGGCGCTCTAACCTGTCTAAGACTTCAGGTTTAGAGTCAATTTGCATCCTGATGCTAGACGCTGCTTCATCGATGAGATCGATGGCTTTATCCGGCAATTTTCTATCGGAAATGTAACGATGAGACATAGAGGCTGCAGCCACAATTGCCGGATCGGTAATTTCCACATGATGGTGCAACTCATACCTTTCTTTAAGGCCACGAAGTATCGCTATGGTGTCTTCCACACTCGGCTCATTAACCAAGACTTTTTGGAAGCGGCGCTCTAACGCAGCATCTTTTTCTATATATTGGCGGTATTCATCTAAGGTGGTGGCGCCAACGCAGTGCAAGTCGCCGCGGGCTAACGCTGGCTTTAACATATTCCCCGCATCCATAGCCCCTTCACCTTTTCCGGCGCCGACCATGGTATGCAGCTCATCGATAAACAGAATCACTTGGCCTTCTTCTTGAGAAAGCTCATTTAATACGGCTTTTAATCTTTCTTCAAACTCACCGCGATATTTAGCGCCTGCAATCAAGGCGCCCATATCCAGCGACAACACACGCTTGTTCTTGATCCCTTCTGGCACTTCACCGTTTACGATACGCTGAGCTAAGCCTTCGACTATGGCAGTTTTACCCACACCAGGATCGCCAATGAGCACAGGGTTATTTTTACTGCGGCGTTGCAACACTTGAATGGTACGGCGAATTTCTTCGTCGCGACCTATAACAGGGTCTAATTTA
The DNA here is from genome assembly GCF_000013765.1 of Shewanella denitrificans OS217. Taxonomy (NCBI): domain Bacteria; kingdom Pseudomonadati; phylum Pseudomonadota; class Gammaproteobacteria; order Alteromonadales; family Shewanellaceae; genus Shewanella; species Shewanella denitrificans. Next base: position 3,417,926 of record NC_007954.1, read on the forward strand.
CCCTGCTCGGCACGCTCCGTGAGATCTATGGTGAACTTTTTCAGTGCCTGGCGCTGATCTTCGGCATTAGGGTCGTCCATTTTCTGGCCGCCGCGAATATTCTCTATGGTTTTTTCTAATAATTCTGTGGTCGCGCCAGAATCTTTTAAGCTGCGGGCTAAGGCATCATTACCTTCCAGTGCCGCCAAAATAAACAGCTCAGAAGAAATGTATTTGTCTTTACGTTTTTGCGCCAACTTGTCACACAGATTTAAGAGACGAATGAGCCCTTGAGATAATTGCACATCGCCACCTGTGCCTTCCACTTGGGGCAAGCGCTCTAATTCTTGGCTGATGGCCGAGCGTAAGGCACTCACCTTAATCCCAGCTTGGGTTAACAAGGGATGAATGGAGCCTGAGTCCTGATTCAGCAACGCCATCATCAGATGAATAGGTTCAATTATTTGATGATCACGCCCCAGCGCTAACGATTGTGCATCTGAAATGGCAATCTGAAACTTGTTGGTCATTCGATCGAGTCTCATGGGGCCTCCAAAAAAGAATAAAAGAAAAGGGTGCGTAATTAACGGAGTGAAACGCCTTATACGCTTACCATTAAGATGGGGGTATAAAAAATATTTTCAAGTTTATCTATTCAAAAATGCGTGCTAAACGCTGTTTTCAATTGTACATTTTCGTTATGGCCGCAGCGTCTTAAGCTTAAGGTTTAGTTCGGCGACGTAGATAAAGCGTTTGAGTTAAGCCAGATTAATGATGCCATGCGCCCGGTTGGGTGACTTCTACGGTAAGAAAAATAATTTGCATCGGTGAAAGTACACACACTAGCACAGTAGATGTTGTGAATGCCCAGTGCCTGCAACCTCAGTTGGGCTAACCCTTCAAGATTAGCCAAATATTTTTCGCCATTAGGGCGAAAGTATTGCGCCGCGGACAAGTCTCTTGCACAAAATGCTTCACGCACCTCTGGGCCAACTTCAAATGCTTGCGGCCCTATGGCAGGCCCAAGATAAGCAATAATATGGGTGCTTAGAGTTTGAAACTTAGCCACTGTGGCTTCTATAACGCCGTTACAAAGGCCACGCCAACCTGCATGAATGGCCGCCACCTCAGTGCCTGCTGTGTCGCAAAGCAAAATGGGCAAGCAATCGGCCGTCATAATCGCACACACTTGCTTAGGTAAATTCGTATAGACCGCATCGAAGCGTAAATCGCTAGCAGAGCTAGTGTTCACGCTATCGTTTGAAAGCACATAAGTACTCAGCTCGGCTAAATCTAGCACTTGTGTGCCATGAACCTGTTCAAGCCAAGTGATGGGCGTAGACAAATTAAGTGATGCTTGTAACCTTTGACGATTCATCAGCACATCGGCTAACACATCGCCCACATGGGTACCTAGGTTAAGGCTGTCGAAAGGAAATTGACTCACGCCGCCATGACGACTTGTCATGGCGATGGACACATTGTTAGGAATGGGCCAAGCGTGAGTGAACATAGCAAATATTCTCAGTGTTATACCAATCGTATTAATTATCTGGTCATTCAGCGGGAGTTCAAAGGGGATTAATCAAGGCGAAGGCTTGAAGGCATAGTGGTGCTATGTCAAAAGTCTTCAACGCAGAGAAATCCCCTTTGAAACCCGCCCTTCGGGAGCATCTCAAGCGTTCCACTTCTTCGTTGCATTAATTTGAAAGGGAATAACCCTTACTGCATTAATGCGCCTTGAATTGAAAAGCTTGAGGGGCTCTGATAGATCACATAATTAATGTGATTGGTATTAAAGATACTGAATTGGATTCTCTTCGGTATCTTTACGCAGTGCTTTAGTCAGCATCACCATATCTTCAGGGATAGGTGCTTGCCAGCTCATGATTTCATGTGTGTATGGATGAGCTAGCTCAAGCCTAACCGCATGCAGAGCCTGACGGCCAAAGTTTTTCAAGATATCAAAAAATTCTGGGCTCGCATTTTTAGGCGGTTTGGGACGGCCACCATAGACAGGATCGCCAACCAATACGTGACCAATGTAATCCATGTGTACACGGATTTGGTGAGTACGACCGCTTTCTAAGCGTAAACGCAAACGGGTATGAGCACGAAACTTCTCAGAAACACGGTAATGCGTCACCGAAGGTCTGCCTCCATGCTGCACTGACATCTGAGTACGCTTAGTCGGATGACGTTCAATGGGTTCATCCACTGTGCCGCCGGCTGTCATAGTACCAAGGACTATGGCTTCATATTCACGCACTATTTCACGGGCCTGCAAAGCAGCGACCAAGTGAGTTTGTGCTTCAACCGTCTTAGCCACCACCATTAAACCTGTGGTGTCTTTATCTAAACGGTGCACAATGCCCGCCCTAGGCACCATTTCAATGGCAGGACAATGATGCAATAACGCATTCATCAAAGTGCCATCGGCATTACCTGCACCTGGGTGTACCACAAGACCGGCTTGCTTATTAACGATAATGATATGATCATCTTCGTAGACGATATTTAAGTCAATTGCTTGCGCTTTTGCCTTAACTTCTTCTTCAAATGTTGCTTCTATCTCAATTTGTTGCGACTCTAGTACCTTCTCGCGAGGCTTGTCGACTTTTACACCGTCGACATAAACTGCACCAGATAAGATCCATTCTTTGATGCGCGTGCGGGAATAGTCAGGGAACAACTCGGCCAAAGCTTGGTCTAATCTCAAGCCTGTTTGTGTTGCTGTGATCTCGCTTTTTAGATTAATCTCTTGTGTCATAGGAACCGTACCCCATTTTAGGGGTCCAAAGTAAATGTGCTATCTGTTACAATCGGATGTTTTCTATTTTATCGTGAAATGGAAAAATTCTTAACAACAACTTAAAAAAGAATTGAATTCAAGTATGTATAAATTTGCCAAAGGTGCCGCCCTAGTTATGTTGTCACTCGCTATTACAGCTTGTAGCAGCAGCCCCGAAGATGCTGACATTGCTAACAAAAAGTCGCCAGAAGCGCTTTATGCTCAAGCAAGAACCTCAATGGAACTAGGTAATTATTCTAAAGCCGCTCGTTCACTCGAAGCATTAGATTCTCGCTATCCATTCGGTCCACATAAGACCCAAGTACAGTTAGATCTCATTTTTGCTTACTATAAAATGGATGACGCCGCCTCTGGGTTGGCCAATATTGACCGTTTTTTACGCTTAAATCCAACCCACCCAAATATCGACTACGTGCATTATATGCGTGGTTTAACTAATATGCAGGCAGATAATTATTTATTTCACGATATGTTAGATATTGACCGCACAGATCGTGACACAAAAAATGCTCAAGATGCCTTCAAAGATTTCGACAAACTCATTAAAAGTTACCCAAACAGCAAGTATGCCGCCGATGCTCAGCAACGTATGCAATATTTGAAAAACCGTTTGGCTAACTATTCTGTGATCGTAGCAGAATACTATATCAAGATGAATGCTTGGAGTGCCGCGGCGGTTCGTGCACAAACTGTGATGGAGAAATTCCCAAATACACCTTCCACAGAACGCGCACTTGAAATCATGGCAGAAGCGTATCAGGAATTGGGCCAAACTCAGTTAAAACAAAATGTATTGACTGTGCTGAAGGCAAACTTCCCAAGCAATGAAATGCTCAGCAACTAATTTCCACCGAGTAAGCTTAATGAAATTAACTTAAAACGCTCCTCGGAGCGTTTTTTATGCCTAGAACAAAGTTTGCAGCAATATAATGGCTAATCACATCAAGCCCATCTATTGGATCTCACTTGTTCAAAAGGCCAGCAAGACGAATAAAAGTTACTCAAACGAACGACTTTTTAATAAAAAGACAAAAAACAGGTTGACTCAAATAGGCAAAACCCTTTAAATTGCGTCCGTCGCCCGAATAGCTCAGTCGGTAGAGCAGAGGATTGAAAATCCTCGTGTCCCTGGTTCGATTCCGGGTTCGGGCACCACTTTTACATCAGTGGCCAAGGCGGCTGATAACAAAGAGTTGTGATGCGACATTGCAGGTGTGGTGGAATTGGTAGACACGCCAGCTTCAGGTGCTGGTGCTCGCAAGGGCGTGAAAGTTCAAATCTTTTCACCTGTACCAGACGCAACTTTGAAAGAACAAACAAAAAAGCCTCGCAATGCGAGGCTTTTTTGTTTCTTCAGTTTAACGATTAGCGATATCCATTTGCATTAACCTACAGCCGAAAACGCCCACAGTCTCACTTCTTTATTTCAGTGCTCCACCGTTGCCCTCTCAAAGACTACACAATACATTTTGCAGTCAAGAGATCCCTCCTCAGAAGTCTTCCCTAACCTATTTTGGGACAGAGACTGCGTTAAAAAACCAAAATAACTTAATCCCAGCATCGCTAGTACAGGCTCGCTATGGCATTTACTTGTCAACACGCCAGCGTCTTGTTAGTTCAAGAGCCATCAATGAGCCCTCGAACATCCCGTCTGATGTGAAGGGACTCACCAATGCTGCGATGGCATGGTCAATGATGATCCCTACATCATACTGACATTTCCCATCTCCTTATGGGTCAGATGCATCAAGTAGAACGCTGCTTAGTGCCGATTCGCCACTCGAATTCAAAATCACCCACCGAATTTATACAATGACACTTTGGATTTCGCTCAACGCGTAAAAATAGTTATACTCTGCTTTATCATGATAATAGAGAGCAGCTTAGGGTTTGCCAAACAGATGGATTTGAACGCATGAGGGTGAAAGGTAAACTAGTACGCTGGGATGATGATAAAGGCTTTGGCTTTATTCGCCCTAACCTCACAGGCCCTGAGGTATTCTTGCACATCAGTGCGCTACGAAATGCCAGTCGCAGACCTCAAGAAGATGATGTTATTACTTACGCCCTAGTGGCTGATAAGCAAGGTCGCCCCACTGCGGCCAACGCGACCCTGACTGGCGATAAACTCAAAAGCAGCCAAGGCGCTAAAAGAAATCAGCGGCTATTCCCTTATGTTGTGATGCTAAGCTTTTGTATCGCGCTTTTGCTCTTACAGCTGACCAACAATATCCCTTTTATTGTGTTAATCGCCTACCTTGGCTTGAGCTTAATGACCTTTTTGGTTTACGCCTTAGATAAAATCGCCGCCAGAAAAAATCGCTGGCGCACCCCAGAAAGTAGCCTGCATCTGTTGGGGTTAATTGGCGGCTGGCCTGGGGCAATATTAGCCCAACAATGGCTGAGGCATAAATCCATCAAACAACCCTTCAAGGGGATTTTCTGGCTCACTGTAATCCTCAATGTGACGGCTATGTGTTATGCCGTCATCGCTAAGATTATCTAACCCTAGCCCCATGACTCCAAGCGCCCTTTAGTGTAAACTTCTGGGCTAATTTATTCGTCAAATAATGCAGTGGGATCATGACTCAAGCCATATTTTACCTTATGCCAGACACCCCCTCTCCTGAGCATGAGCCCATGCCTGCATTAGAGGCGGTTTATCTGGCAGCTTGTCGTCTCGCTGAGCGAGCCTATCGTCAGCAACAAGAGATATACATCCACTGCCAAGATAAACAACAGGCCTATGCCATCGATGAGTTGTTGTGGCAATTTGAACCCACAGCCTTTGTGCCCCACAACCTTAAAGGTGAAGGCCCAATGACAGGTGCGCCAGTGGAAATTGGTTTTGATAAGCTTGGGCCTAATAAAAGTCGCCAGCTTCTGATTAATCTTGCAGACCAGATGCCCGCTTTTGCGGTAAACTTGCCCCATATTATCGATTTTGTCGCTAATGATGATGAACTTAAGCGCATTGCCCGCAGTCGCTACCGTCAATATCAAAGTACTGGCATTAACCCGAGCACTCAAGCATTAGCCATATAAACACTTAATTTAGATAGAGAATATAACGCGCCCATGGAAAAAACATACAACCCTAAGTCTATCGAACAGGCCCTTTACCAAAACTGGGAAGAGCAAGGTTACTTCAAGCCCCATGGCGATGAGTCAAAAGGCAATTATTGCATCATGATCCCGCCGCCGAATGTCACCGGTAGCTTGCACATGGGCCATGCCTTCCAAGACACCATAATGGATACCTTAACCCGCTATCAACGCATGAAGGGCAAAAACACCCTTTGGCAAGTGGGTACTGACCACGCCGGTATCGCCACCCAAATGTTGGTTGAGCGCAAACTCGAAGCCGAAGAAGGCAAGACTCGCCATGATTTGGGCCGTGATGCCTTTATCGATAAAGTGTGGGACTGGAAAGCACAATCTGGCGGCACTATCACCAAACAGCTTCGCCGTATGGGCGCCTCAGTCGATTGGGACAGAGAGCGTTTCACCATGGACGAAGGCCTGTCTAAAGCCGTTCAAGAAGTGTTTGTGCGCCTCTATGATGATGAACTCATTTACCGTGGCAAGCGCCTAGTTAACTGGGATCCTAAGCTTCATACCGCAATTTCAGACTTAGAAGTTGAAAACAAAGAGAAGCAAGGCCACATGTGGCATTTTCGCTATCCTTTGGCTGAAGGCGCATTAACAGCCGATGGTAAAGACTATTTAGAAGTCGCCACCACCCGCCCAGAAACCATGCTGGGTGACAGCGCCGTCGCCGTGCACCCAGATGATGAGCGTTACCAGTCACTCATTGGCAAATTCATTCTATTGCCCATCGTTAATCGTTTAATTCCCATTGTGGCCGACGATTATGTGGACATGGCATTTGGCACAGGTTGTGTGAAAATCACCCCAGCCCATGACTTTAACGACTATGAAGTCGGTAAGCGTCATCAATTGCCTATGTACAACATCTTCACTCTAGATGCCGCTGTGCGCAGTTTTGTAGAAGTCATCAACACAGATGGCACGCCAAACAAAGACGTTGAACTTGCCCTACCTGAGCGTTACGTTGGCCTTGACCGCTTTAAAGCCCGTGATGCTATCGTTGCAGAGTTTGAGACCTTAGGTTTACTTGGCAAAATCGATCCCCACGGCTTAAAAGTGCCCTATGGCGATCGCTCAGGGGTGGTGATTGAGCCATTACTGACAGATCAGTGGTACGTTGCGGTTCAGTCTATGGCCAAAACCGCCATCGAAGCGGTTGAAACCGGTGAAATTAAGTTTGTGCCCCAGCAATACGAGAACATGTATTTCTCCTGGATGCGCGACATTAACGATTGGTGTATTTCGCGCCAGTTGTGGTGGGGACACCGCATTCCAGCTTGGTACGATGAAAACGGTAAGGTCTATGTGGGCCGCAATGAAGCCGAAGTGCGCGCTAAGCATAAGCTTGCGGACTCTGCCGTATTGCGCCAAGACGATGACGTATTAGATACCTGGTTTAGCTCGGCCCTGTGGACCTTCTCAACCTTAGGCTGGCCTGACAACTTAGAAGACTTAAAAACCTTCCACCCAACCGATGTATTGGTCACAGGTTTTGACATCATCTTCTTCTGGGTTGCCAGGATGATCATGATGACAATGCATTTCATCAAGGATGAAAACGGCAAACCACAGGTGCCCTTTAAAACCGTGTATGTCACAGGGCTAATTCGTGATGAAGCCGGCAACAAGATGTCAAAATCTAAAGGCAACGTGCTCGATCCACTAGATATGATTGACGGCATCGAGCTTGAAACCTTAGTTGAAAAGCGCACTGGCAACATGATGCAGCCGCAGCTTGCCGCCAAAATTGAAAAGAGCACTCGCAAAGAATTTAGCGAAGGCATCGAAGCCCACGGCACAGATGCACTGCGATTTACCTTAGCGGCCATGGCATCGACGGGCCGCGACATCAACTGGGACATGAAGCGTCTTGATGGTTACCGCAGTTTCTGTAACAAGTTATGGAATGCCTCACGCTATGTGTTAATGAACACAGAGGTGCAAGCCGATCCTGAAAGCAACGCCGCTGGTGAGCCGTTAGATTGTGGTCAACTCTTAGTTGATGGCAAGCCTGGTGCCATGGAGCTGTCATTGGCGGATCGCTGGATCATCGGCTTATTTAACCAAACCGTGAAAACCTTCGATGACCATATGGCCGCCTACCGTTTTGACCTAGCCGCCAACACCTTATACGAGTTCACTTGGAACCAATTCTGTGACTGGTATTTGGAGCTAACAAAGCCGGTAATGCAACACGGCAGCGAAGCGCAAATGCGCGGTACTCGCCATACCTTAGTGACAGTGCTTGAGAAGATGCAGCGTTTGATGCACCCCATCATGCCCTACATCACTGAAACCATTTGGCAGCGGGTTAAGCCACTCGCTGGCGTGACTGGCGATACCTTGATGCTTGCAACCTTCCCAAGCTATCAAGCTGAGCTTGTGGACAATGATGCCATGGCAGATCTTGAGTGGGTGAAACAAGTTATCGTCGCTGTGCGTAATATTCGCGCCGAGCTTAACATAGCCCCTTCTAAGCCACTGAATGCCCTAGTGCGCGGCGTGAGCTACCAAGACCGTATCCGTCTTGAAGCTAACCAAGCCTTCTTCACGAGTCTTGCGAAATTGGAAACCATCACCATACTTGTTGAAGGTGAAACCGCCCCCATGTCCACCACCCAATTTATTGGCGACATGGAGCTACTCATTCCAATGGCAGGCTTGATCGATGTGGCCGCGGAAATGGCCCGTATCGACAAGCAGTTAGAAAAGCTAGCCCAAGAAATTGCCCGCATCGAAGGCAAATTATCGAATCAAGGTTTTGTGGCCAAAGCCCCAGCCGCCGTTATCGATAAAGAACGCGCCAAGATGACCGACTTAAGCCGTGATATTGAAAAATTGAACGAGCAAAAAATCGAGCTCGCCAAGATTTAATCTTGCTCAGCACACAAAAAGGCCAGCTTAACTAAGCTGGCCTTTTTATTGTTGATTTAAAGCTAGTTAACGAGGCAACGCCTAGTTACAGTTGCCAGTCAACTTAGCTTGTAATGCTTCCATTCGACGGCTTTGGCCAGTGGTGCCCGCCTGAGCGCCATTTTGTGCCCAGCCTAACCATCCCATACCAGCAACGTGGGCACGGTATTCAATGTTACAGCCAGCGGGGGCATTATTAAGCCAGACTTTGGTGGCTTCCATTTGACGGCTCTGCCCTGTAGTGCCAGCCACGGCGCCATTACACACAGGCGTCATCCAACCAATATTAGCCACGTGGGCGCTATAGCAAATCTGCATAGTGGAGTTCACTAATTTCATTTGGCTCGCTTCCATACGGCGGCTTTGCCCCGTAGTCCCAGCTGTCGCCCCGTCCTCAACCCAGGCTAACCAGCCCAAGTCGGCAACATGAGCACGATACTCCACTTGCGGCGCTAAGTTATTATCATTAAGTGAATACACCAGCTCGTTGGGCGAGCCAGCATTAGGATTAGTCACTTTATTTTTGGTGCTTCTGCTGCTCACTAGCGAGTCAATTTGCGCGGGTGTTAGGCTATTATTTTCATCTAAATATAACGCCGCAACACCGGCAACATGGGGGGCTGCCATGGATGTACCGCTAATGGTATTAGTGGCATTATCACTGTTATACCAGGCTGAAGTAATTGAAGAGCCTGGCGCAAACACATCTAAACAGCTACCATAATTTGAAAAACTAGAGCGTGCATCGGTATTCGTGGTGGAGCCAACTGTAATGGCTTGTACCGCCCTTGCTGGAGAGAAAGAACAAGCATCGGCATTACTATTTCCTGCCGCAACCACTGTGGTAACCCCAGAGCTGACTAAATTGTTAACCGCATCGTCTATCGCTTGTGAAACGCCGCCACCTAAACTCATGTTCGCAACCGCAGGGTGGGCCGCATTATTATTCACCCAATTAATGCCATTGATTACCCCAGAGTAAGTGCCTGAACCGCTACAGTTTAATACCCTTACACCCACAAGATTGACGTTTTTAGCAACGCCCCAGGTAGAGCCACCGATAGTGCCGGCAACATGGGTACCGTGACCATTACAGTCACTGGCATCATTGTCATTATCGACAAAGTCATAGCCACTGCTTGCACGTCCACCAAATTCTTGGTGACTATTGCGAATACCCGTATCAATAACGTAAGCCGTCACATTGCTGCCATCTTCTTGGTAGTTGTAGTTAGTATCTAGCGGTAAGTCATGTTGATCGATTCTGTCTAAACCCCAAGTTGCATTATTTTGCACCGCTTTAGTCGACATCACAGGATCTAAAGTAATATATTGATCTTGTTCAATATAATTAATATTTTCATCTTGTAACAGTTGTGTAAGTTGCTGTTTATCTGCGGTTACCACAACGCCATTAAGCACGTCATCGAAACGAAGTTTAATTTTCACATTATATTTATTGACCAATGAATCGGCATTGGCGGCAAGCTGTGCCTTGAACGCGTTTTTAGACATAGCGTTAGCCGCTGAATTGAATACCACGATATATTGGTTTTCAACAAAATTTGATGTATCTGTTTGTACCAATTTTGATGGGCTAGCTGCACTGGCCGCAAAAATCGGCAGTGACACCGCAAGCAAGGCAAAATAATTTAATTTGAACATATTGATTATCCTTAAAAAGTCCGTTTACACCACCAATAAAAAATTACAGCTGAGTCGGCTTCAGTCAATTGCTCCTGATGGAAAGCAATTATGACTTACCATGCTTCGCAGCAAATTTTTTTCATTGGTAGGCAGTTAAAATGAGTTAGCTAAATTAAATTTTAAATACATCACAGATTGGGGAAACCAACTGAGATAGGACAAGTTAATTCAAACAACACACGCAGGCGATAACCATACAGATACATTTAAGTAACATTTAAGTAACACTTAAGCAGCATACGTGTGTGATATCGGCACTAGATGAACGACTTAGATAGTAGCCTGTGGCGATGCTGAGATCACCATGCGATCGGGGGAAACCCTGCGCTTATCTCACCGCTACAAAGGTCCCTGTAACGAAATGAAAACCGCCATTGTTGCGGGGGGCATAGCTGGCTATTGCTCTTGGATTGATATTATATATTGAGGGTTTTTAACCCCTTGTGAATTTTTTTTATTAGCAATCAACTTGGCACCTATCTCAACAAACTCGCCATTAACACCTGGATTGACTAAGCCGGAAACAGGAAAAGAAGTATAAGTTTTATTCTTGTACCTCACTCTAATTCGATTCAAATCAACAAAAGGCTCATTAGCCAGAGAGATAAAATCCAAGCTAATGGGCAAGTTGGTGTCTGAGGTCACTAGGTAGCGCCCTTGGTGGTAATCATCATCTAATAATGTGGTATTAGTGCTGTTGCCAATCTCGCCTTTCCAGTTCACTTCAACAACAGTATTTTTATTAAAGTGCATTAATGCTGTGGGGAATTTAAGTGGCTGCACTTCACTAATACTTATCTCAGCATAAGTGGCTGGCGCCAACAGGACGCAGGGCAGGATCACCAAGCAGCCAAGCATTCGCCTAGTTAAACTCAAACAATTAATCCTCAAATGACTAAATCTCAACTTATTCGCTGTCAAACTGCAATAGCTCAACTGACACAAACTGAAGACCAGACATAATAACTTACACGGCAATATTAAAGAACCCATAAAATTCAACAGATTACAGAGGTGAGTACTAAAAACACTTATCGATAAAGATAAAAGCATCGAAAAGATCATTTATCACAATTTATCTTTGATCATCTCATGAATAATCCCAGCCATCAATGATTAAAAATAACACAAATTAATTCTCCCCCCCTTACCGATGAATCTTTCTGCAATCCCTATGGCTAAATTTTCATGACAACGCAGCCTTAATAACACCACTATACATGGATGGCTGAAATCAAATCACCTCATAATCTTGCTGAATGATAAGTTAATAACTAAAACCGTATAAATGTAAATTCAAATTCACATTTATATGTTCTGCTTTAAAATAAAAATGGAGGAGATAGGCCAAGTCAATTATAAGAACTTGGTACATAAATGATAAGCAATGCCCATTTAAATGATTATTACTGAAATAATAGTCACTCTCAAACACTGACCATTTAAACCTTGACAAAAACAAACGAAAACACAATAAAAACGATTAAATACATAGTGATATCTGCGACAAAAATACATTAATCATTGAATGCAACTCAATAACCTAAAGCCTTTTATTCATGAAAACCAGGGCCTAAACGGCTATAATCAATAAATAAAATGGACCATAATCCGTCAAAAAAAACTAGTATTATTCACTTGAAACCTCAACGTCTTCCCTTAGTTAAGGGAATCGCTGTATTAGCAGCCGATAAACTATAAAAAGCTTAAATACTTTAATGTTTAAAATAATAAAAATTATTTCAAACGACGTATTGACGATAATTGCCTGTACAAAATAACGACAATATAAAATTAACTGTTTGATACTATTAGGCTCACGTTAGAATTAACAAGCTGCAACGCCACCATTGTCTTACTTGAAAAACAAGCAAAAGCGCTCAAAATGAAATCAAAATGTTGCAAAATATTTCAATCTTGGTAAATTAGCCGTGCTAACAAGTCTAATCTCTTGTTTGCATTGAAATATTAAGCACACCTAAAATGTGCAGTAAATAAAATAATTAATTTAAACTCTGGGACTCAAAATGACAAACAAACTACTACTTTCTACACTTATCGCCTCTAGCCTTTTAATTGCCTCACAAGCTAACGCTGCTGATGGCACAGGTACTGCAAATTTTAATCTAGTTGCACCAATCACTGTTACTGAAGCCACGCAAATGCAATTGGGTGACATTAGTATTCTTGCTGATGGCAGCTGTGCAATCGACACTTCAGGTACACTAACTGGCTCAAACTGTGTTGCAGGTGGTGCTGCAGAAGCTGCTGGTTCATTCACTATCGCAGCCGCTAACGGCACAGTTAACCTTTCTGTTTCTGGTGCTGATACCAGCGTTTCAGGGGTAACTTTCACGCCTTCACTGGATTCTGCTACTACAACAGTTGTCGCTAACGCAGCGACAGTTAATGTTGCGGGTTCAGTCGCAATCGTGTCTGCGTCTGCGGCTACAGGCGCGCAAGCACTAAGCTATACTCTGTCTGTCGTTTATTAATAAGCCACTTGTTTAATTTGATTATATCAAATTAAACAAAAAGCCCCGCTGTGGGGCTTTTTTCGTTATCAGTACTGAGCTCGATGTAAGCTAACCATAACAAGAATCGATGATATAAATTCATCCACATTAGCTGGGCAAAACTTATGAACAAACAATTACTCTTATGCACTGCCGCCCTACTCCTAGGCAGCGCTTTTTCTCACTCCTTGCAGGCAAACCTGTTGGTGACCCCAACTAGGGTGGAGCTGGATGATAAGCGCGCCAAAAGTGCAGTATTCTCCTTGGTTAACAAGGGCACTAGCACCTCACGCTATGAAGTGTATTTCGAAGAGAAGCGCATGCTACCCAGTGGTGAGTTTGCAACCTTAGGTAAAAATGGCGGATTAGAAGAAACTAAGCTTGTCGCTGACGAGGCGCTCACTTCACAGATGCAGGCGACTTCCATCGCCAAATATCTACGCTACTCCCCAAGAAGAATGACCTTAGAGCCGGAGCAAGGTGGCCGGGTTCGTTTAGCCCTTCGAGCACCTAAAGACTTACCTGAGGGCGAGTACCGCAGCTATATCGTGTTTCACCAAATCCCCTTAGCCCCAAAAGCCCTGAATACTGATGCTAACAAGGACAACCAATCGTTAAGCTTAACGATTTCGGCTTATATGAAAATTGCCATTCCGGTCTTTTTACGTGTGGGTGACTTAAAAGCCGATATCAGCCTAAACACAGGGAAACTCGAGCTGTCACAAGGCGAGCAAAGCCTGCAGGTGACTTTGCACAGGCAAGGGGCGCGCTCTAGCTATGGTAGCTTAGACATCATCAATGCTGTGGATAATCAAGTGCTAGGCTCATTAAAAAACGCCGCTGTATATCACGAGCTCAATGAAAAGTCTTATACCGTCCCCTTAAGCAACACTGTCTTGCCCGGCAGTGAATTGATCATTCGTTACACTGAGAATGATAGCTTATTTGACTCTCAAAGCATTGAAACTCGGCTCCGCTTTTAAGATGGTGAATTTCATCTTGTAATATGAATCCGCACTTGCTTAAGCGCGCCTTCAAGCATGGCCTTAACGGGGCCATGCTACTGCTGCTTTGGGAAATAATAACCCCCGCTCTTGATATCGATGATTTTACTTTAGGCTACAAGCTGGCTTTGCTGCATCAAAACCTTCAAACCGAAGAGGCAAGTAAAAGGCTTAACCCAAGGTTAGCCAAAATACCGAAGCCAGCCTCAATCGAGCCTGAATCAGCCTACATAAAAGCCGAAAAAGTGGCACCGTCTACAATCTCAGCCGCTATTCCCTTATCAAGTGCAAGTGCAAATCCCAGTAGCCATTCCAGTAACCATTTCAGTACAGATCCCAAAGCCCGGGCTAAGACAAGTGTCGAAACGAGTGATGCAGAAACGCCAGTGACTCATGCCATGACTACCGAGGATGCAACGCCAAACAAGCTATCGCCTAGCACAGTTACAAAGCCAACTCGATTTCAGCCCCACAGTCAGCCAATAACAACGCCTGAGGTGTTGACTCAGGTAAATGGCAATGTCGATGCCATGAGCGGAGCGACAGCTCTAGCCCCAAGAGCCATAAATCCAATCAACGCCTCAAGGGCCACTGAGTCGATGAGTTCTGCCATACCATCGGCTTCTTCAGCACCTGTTGCTATGTCATCGTCAGCGCCATCGACAGCGCCTTCTGCTGCAGTTTCAACAGCCTCTTCCACAAGTTCATCAAACGAGCAGGGGACAGCCCCCCAGCAAGACTTGCCTCAGTGCCAGCGACCGGTAAATCGCATTTATGTGACTAAAAAAGGTCAAGAAGAGCACTTTATTGTTACTCAGCTGAATTATGGCAAAACGCCATTATCCGACGATATGTTTGCCTACCAAAAAAATGACAAGATGTACCTGCCACTGCAATTTTTAGCCGAGCAATTGATGCTGGCGGTGCAGGTGGAGATGAATGAGCTAACGGCCACGGGCTGGTTTATCGACCCTAAGCATGCCATTAAGCTGAGTCAGAATGTCATGCAATACTTGAGTCATAATCATGATTGCAATGCTGACGCGACGACTGTGTTTTTCGATGATTGGGACCTGTATCTTGAGCGAGACATCATAGCGCAAATGTTTGGCCTGCAATTGAGTTTCGATTCCGCACGCCAACGCTTCGATCTTAAGGAGCAGGCCAGCATTCCACTGAGTCAATTGCTGGCGCGGCAGCAACGCTATCAACTGTTTAACAATCAAAAAAAACAAGGCAAGCTTGAAAGTAAGGCTGTGAAAAATGAATATGCCCAAGTGGGGGATTTAGCCCTGCATGTGGATGTGGGGCTTCGCAGCCAATCCATTAAGGGTGAAACTAGGCACAGCCCAGATGGCTTTATTCAAAGCCGCGCCGATATTCTCGGCCACAGCAGTTATCTGGGTTACTCCTGGTCAGAACAAGGGAAAAATCTTAACGCCTATATAGAGAAAAACCTGCAAGACAGCTGGGTAAAGCACTATCGTTTAGGCAGTGTCAACGGCCATAGTTTGTCTTTGGTGAGCAGTGGCAATTTTGGTCAGGGAATAGTGGTGAGTGGCGGCGATAACTTCGATACCGATCTCAGGCACATCATAGTCGAAGGGGAAAATGAGCCCGACTGGGATGTTGAGCTTTACCGTAACAACAGTTTAGTGTCTGTGCAGCGTGTTAGCAGCGATGGCCGCTATCGCTTCGAAGAAGTGCCCTACTTTATTGGCTTAAACCAATACCAACTGCGCTTCTTTGGTCCCAATGGTGAGAGCCGAGTCGAGTCATTCAGCAAATTATTAGACCCAAGTCTTATGGAGGCCGGCAGCTTCGGCGTCGACATGGGCATGATGCAGCGTGAGCAAGATGAGCTTAAGCAGTTTTATGCCAGTGCCAACTGGGCCGTGTCAGATAACGTCACCACAGGCCTTGCCTTAGTGCAGCAAGAAGTTGCCGTCGATGACTGGTTACTGACCCCTAAACTCAGTGTAAGTTTGGTCAGTGATGCCAGCGTGTTGCAAGCAAGTCTTGCCCACAATGATAGCGGCAGTGCTATGAGCCTAGTGGCCCAAGGCAGTGGTGAGCTGTTAGATTGGCAAGCCCAGTGGGACAGCTTCGATGGTTTTATCAGTTGGGATAACCCAGATGCACAGCTTAAGCAGGCAGCTGGAGTGAATATCAGCGGCAATTTAAGTGATAGCCACTTAAGTTGGTCTCTTGGGGGACAGTGGCGTGAACAGCTGTTTGGATCAGATTCCAGCCAATTAAGTGCCACCTTATCCGGACAGTTTCAGCAGTTTTCACTGAGTAACACAGTGAATTATTTAATCTCAGCCCAAAGCGAGCTTTGGTCTAATCGACTCTCTCTTTCCGGGCGTAAGGATGAGTGGTATTTAAGAAGCTATTTAGATATGACTCTCTCTCCAGAGGTTAACTTAAATCAATGGGTCATCAATGCCAGCCGATCAATTAACGATGCTGCAAACTATCAATTTGAGTTGATTTATCAGCCGCAAGCCTTGGCGCCCTATGCAGTGCGTAACACCTTGTCATATTTTCTTGATATCGGCGCCGTGCGCCTTGCGCTGGAGAATAACTCCCAGGGTGATTGGAGCGCGCAGCTGAAATGGAGCAGTTCACTCTTGTATATGCCGGATGAAAACCAGTGGCTTATGGACAGAATTAGCTACCTTAGTACCGGCAGCGTTAAGATCATCGCTTTCCAAGATGACAATAATGATGGCGTGAAAAATCCAGATGAAATTGCCATCAGTGGGCTTACCTTCTCCGGCCACCGAGATGCCAGCAAAAGCACAGATGATGACGGTGAGCTGCTACTGACCCATTTACAAACCAGTCGCCCTCATAAACTCGTGCTCAATGATAACTCCTTGCCGGATCCCTTCTTAGTGCCAAGGGATAGGGCCCTTTCTATCGAAGCGCACCCTGGCAATGTGCAAGACATCTATTTCCCCGTGCTATTTACCGCAGAGCTCGAAGGTGAAGCCTATTTCGATGACGACACCCCTGCTAGAGGCACCTTAGTGACCCTGACTCATAAAATCAGTAAGGAAAGCCACAGCGCCCGAGTGGAATATGATGGTATCTTCATGTTTGCGGGTTTGATGCCTGGGGAGTACGAGCTTGCCATTAATCCAAGGGCACCGGCGAGCACCATAATTCAAGATGTGAGCCTAAAACCTGGGGACTACTTTAGCTTAGCTCCCTTTAAACTCTAACCGCAGCAGTGTAAAACCGCTCACGCTGTGGCGACAACGGCGAGTAAAAATATTTTCACGCGTGCAAGCTGTTTGGCAAACAACTCTCTATACTCATGCTACGGCTCTCTAAGACGAAGGCAAATAGCATGAATATAATTTTACTTGCCAGCGCAGTGGCACAAGCCCACTTCACCTTAGTCAGCCCGCTGGGGATTGAAGAAGCGCAAACGCTGGATCTTGGGAAAATAACCAATAGCGTCAGCCTCTATTGCCAGTTGGATGCCAGTCAGCGCCAAGGCGATGGCTGCGTGAATTCCGATAGCCAATTAGCTAAGTTTTATTTCTCTGGTGCGGCGAATAGCCAAATAAAGGTGGTATTGCAACCTATGAGTAATAGTGATTTCACCTTCACCCCTTTACTGCCAAATGGCGGTCAGACTCAGACCTTCACATTAATTCAAGGTCCGTTAGAGGTCGCCATCGGTGGCCGCTTGGATGTCAAAGCTGGCGCCAGCGAGGGGGAGCAAGAGATAAGCTATACCATAGAGGTTAACTATATTTAGCTCTATTTTTAACAAGAACACTAAACAAAATTTGCTCAAAAAGGCTATTTTGTAGTATAAGCTGTCGCCATTATCTTCCCCTGTATTTTAGGTTTGACTCCATGTCTGATAAATTCTTTTTTAAAGGCCGTAAAACGCCCAAGCCCGCCTACGGCGAAAGTGGCTATAACACCAAACGCTTAGCCAAGTTAGGCACTAAAGAGCATCCTTTAGTGCTCAGCGTTCAGAGCCAAGCCCGTTTAGATGAAGTGAATGCCCTATTAGCCGAGCATCAACTGATAGCTTCAGTCACTTTAGATGCTGACAAAGCCGAAGACACAGTGCAGTTGATGGGTATCATCAATAAGCCAACAACAGTCAGTTTCGAGGCGAAGCCTAACCGCAATGAGCCTTGCCCCTGCGGCAGCGGTGCTAAATACAAGAAATGTTGCGGCGCCTAAACTCAACAGTACCACTGATTAAATGCCGACTAATGTCGGCATTTTTTTTGGTATTTTGACTCGATTTAGGTAGAGTGTGCCATTGATGTCTATTTTCATAAAAATAATAACAAAAAGAGGAAAAACTATGGCTGGGACAAGCCCGAGTGGCAACGATTTAACCGAAGTAAAACAGCTGGGAATGTGGGCCTCCATCACCAGCTTAGGTTACATTTTCTGGCTAGTTGGCGGCATGGAGCTGGTTGAACGAATCGCTTATTACGGCGTTAAAGCCAGTGCTGGTCTGTATGCTAAATCCCCAGTATCCGAAGGCGGCCTTGGCATAAATCTACATGACTACGGCATCATTCTTGCGGTTTGGGCACTATTGCAAACCTTTATACCTGTAATAAGCGGTGGCATTTCAGACCGTGTGGGTTACAAAGAGACCATTTTTGTCTCCACTATAATCAAAATCTCAGGATATCTTGCCATGGCGTTGATGCCTGATTTTTGGGGATTTCTTATTGGCGCCATGCTACTTGCCGCAGGTACTGGGATATTTAAGCCTGGCATTCAGGGCACCTTAGTGCTTTCCACCAAGCGAGAAAACACCTCCATGGCGTGGGGAATTTTCTATCAAGTGGTCAATATTGGTGGCTTCCTCGGCCCATTGGTTGCTGTGCATATGCGTCAGTTATCTTGGGATAATGTGTTCTATGCCTGCGCGGCGATTATCTCATTAAACTTCTTATTTTTACTGGCTTACAAGGAGCCTGGTAAACAAGACAGGTTAGAGCGTGCCCGCAAAGTAAAGTCCGGTGAAATCAAGCAAGAGGCACTGTGGAGAGATGCCCTGCGTGAGCTTAAAAAGCCCGTTGTTATCTATTACATGCTGGTGTTTGCAGGTTTTTGGTTTTTATATAATTCACTGTTTGATGTACTGCCTATTCACATTTCTGAATGGGTGGATACCAGCATTATCGTCACCTCTTTATTTGGTCCAGAAGGCACAAGTAACGGCATATTGCAGTTTTGGCTTGGGTTAAATAATGAAGGTACTAAGGTGATGCCTGAAGGCATGCTTAACATTAATACCGGCATGATCATGACCTCTTGTTTCTTAGTCGCCGCCTTTACCGCTAAATATAGGGTCACCACCGCCATGTTCATCGGCTGCTTATTAAGCATTGCCGCCATCATGTTGGTTGGGGTATTTAACGCCGCCTGGATGATAGTGCTGGCCATTGCTATGTTCTCATTTGGCGAGATGATGATAAGCCCGAAAAAGAATGAGTTTATGGGTAATATCGCCCCTGAAGGCAAGAAAGCCATGTATTTGGGTTTTGTGATGCTGCCACAGGGCATAGGTTGGACTTTAGAAGGTTATTTTGCCCCTAAGCTTTATCAAATCTATGCCTCTAAAGAAGTGTTTTCTCGGGAAGATTTAATCATTCGCGGCATGAGCCAAGCGGATGTGGATGCCATACCTCAAGGGGAAGCCTTCACTCGACTGGTTGAGTTTTCCGGCATGCAGGCACAAGAGCTGACTCACTTACTCTATGAGGCCCATAATATCGGCATGGCTTGGTACATTATTGGCGCCATTGGGATTATTTCCGCTGTGGGCATTTATCTCTATGGAAAATGGCTACTAGGGCTTCAGCGTCAAGAAGCGGCGCTCCAAGGGCAACCTGCCTAAAACAGTGCGATTTCTGCTGGTGTC
The DNA here is from genome assembly GCF_000013765.1 of Shewanella denitrificans OS217. Taxonomy (NCBI): domain Bacteria; kingdom Pseudomonadati; phylum Pseudomonadota; class Gammaproteobacteria; order Alteromonadales; family Shewanellaceae; genus Shewanella; species Shewanella denitrificans. Next base: position 3,437,888 of record NC_007954.1, read on the forward strand.
AGGTGACGAAACTCACCTGGCGCCAGTGTTTCATCGAGTACTAATTCCCCTATGGCTTCCCTGTGAAGGCCAATAACCGGATTTCGAAAGCGGCCAAACATACGTTTTATCTGATGATACTTGCCTTCTTTTAGGCTCACTCTCGCCTGATACTCTGACAGTATTTCAAACCCCGCCGCCTGGGTCGTAATGCCCTCAAAGGCGAAATACATGCCGCCTGCAAACGCACTGATATAGGTTTCATCGATGGGATTGGCTAAGGTCACTAGGTACTTTTTGCTCACCTTGTTATCTGGTGACATCAAGGCTTCTGACCAACGGGCATCATTGGTGATAAGCAATAATCCGCTTGAGTTCAAATCGAGACGGCCTGCAATGTGCAGCATCTCAAGCTTTATCCCATGGAGTAATTCCAAAGCCGTTTTATGAATATCATCCTTGGTAGCACTCACCACGCCAACAGGCTTATTGAGCATCAAATAACAGGGCTGATTATTTTGCAGCGCCGCGCCATCCACACACACTTGGCTAAACTCATCAAGCTGAAGATCCATGTCTTTAATTATCATGTTATCTACACTGACCCGACCCGCCAGTAGCATAAAGCGCACCGATTTACGGGGGACTTGCAATTTACCGGCAAGAAATTGATCGAGCCTAGCTCGCTTAGACGCCATAAGAGTTACATAGTATTGAATTAAAATAATACGCCATTATGTGCAATTTGAGTTCACAGAGTAAATGCCTTATTCTAAAACACTTATCTTTTTCATAGATAAGCAAAAAAAGGATCCCCATGTTAGCCCATAGCGCAGCAAGTGAGCTCAATCCCCACATGAGCATTGCTCAATTCAAGCAAGCCATTGCCCAAATGGATGCCTATTTAGAGCAAAATGTCAGCCATTTCGATATCAATGACAGCCTCAAATACCGTGCTCAGTTCTTCGATACACTGCTCTGCTCCCTATGGAACAACTTATCCCTGTGCAGTGAAAGCATCTCCTTAAATGCCGTCGGCGGTTATGGCCGTCAAACCTTACATCCCTATTCCGATATCGACATTTGTCTGGTGCATGACAAACCATTAACCCAAGTTGAATCTGAAAAGATAAGCGGTTTTTTAACTCAATTGTGGGATCTGGGTATTGAGCTAGGCCACGGGGTTCGAAGCCTTGAGGATACCTTTCTTGCCTGTAAGGAAGACGTCACCACGGCCACCAGCTTATTAGAAATACGCCATCTGGCAGGCGCCGGTCACCATGAGCAGCGCGTACTGGGCGCCTTATACGGCCAAGACTTGTGGCACAGTGAGGCCTTTTTTAATGCCAAGCTTGCTGAGCAACGTCAACGCCACGCCAAAGCCCAAGGCACGGCATACAGCATAGAGCCCAACCTAAAAACCAGCCCGGGGGGAATGCGAGATATCCAGACCTTAACTTGGGTTGCCCGCAAGCATTTTGCCGTTGCCGATATGCAGCAGCTGCGCCGATTTAACTTCTTTACCAATGATGAGTATGCCGAGCTAATGGAGTGCCAGAACTTCCTCTGGCGAGTGCGCTTTGCCCTGCATCAAGCCGCCAAGCGAAGTGAAAACAGACTATTACTCCAGTATCAAGCCGATGTCGCCCGCCTTATGGGCTTTGGTGATAGCGGTAATATCATCATAGAAAAGATGATGCGCCAGCTGTTTAGGGCCATGAAGCGCATTAAAGAGCTCAATCAGATGTTATTGGCGTATTTTGCTCGGGAAATCAGCCCGCAGATCGAGCATCAGCAAATAAAAATCAATTCTCAATTTGAAATTTTAGATAAGCACATCCACGCGGTTCATGAAGACGTGTTTATCGACCGCACTCAGATTATGGCCTTATTTGAACTGGTGGCTGTCCACCATCAAGACATAGTGGGCATCACTCCAGAAACCTTACGTTTACTACGTCAAGTGAGACGCCGCTTGATGGGCGACTTACAGGACTTTCATGCCTGCAGAGAGAAGTTTTTACGAATTTTCAAGCACCCTCAAGGGATGGGGCTCGCCATCAGTTTAATGCACCAGCATGGCATATTAGCCTCATACCTCCCCCAATGGCGGGAAGTCGTGGGCCAGATGCAGTTTGATTTATTTCATGCCTACACTGTGGATGAGCACACCCACAAGTTGTTGAAAAAAATCCATCAATTTCGCCAAGGCAGTTTAGGCGGTAGCAATAGTTTAGCCTCTGATATTTTTCAAAAGATGTCCGCCAAAGAATCCTTGCTGTTTGCCGCCCTGTTTCACGATTTAGCCAAGGGCCGCGGCGGCGATCATAGCGAGCTGGGTGCCGTGGATGCGGCGCAATTTGCGAAATTTCATGGCCTTAAAAAATCACAGCAACATCTGATCACTTGGCTAGTGGAGCATCACCTATTGATGTCCATCACCTCCCAACGGATGGATATTTACGATCTTGAAGTGGTCAATACCTTTGCCAAAGCCGTGGGCAGCCAGAGCCGTCTCGATGCACTCTACTGCCTGACTGTGGCGGATATTCAAGCCACCAATGATGATTTATGGAATGATTGGAAGGCGAGTTTACTTAAAGATCTGTACTTCGCCACCCGTAAAGCACTGCAAAACGGCTTTCAAAATGTCCTGCAATTGCGAAGCCAAATAAGAGAGCAAAAACAAGAAGCCCTAAGCTTGTTAATTAATGAGATGTCTTTAGAGTCAGTGCAACGCCTGTGGAAACGCTTGCCACTGTCATTTTTTAGCAACACAGAAGCCGATGATATCGCCCGTTACACCTTAGCCATATATCAGCACGACTTAGCCGCAAGCCAAGACAATACACCCGCCAGCACCTTGATTTTAATCGAAGACTCGCAATTTAAGGCCAGCACAGATGTGTTTGTTTACACTAAGGATAAACCCGGATTATTCGTTAAACTCTTTAACACCTTAGGCGCTCTGCGTATTTCGGTTAAGCAAGCGCAAATCTCAAAGACCAAAGATGGCTCAGTGGTGGAGTCATTTAAAGTGTTAGATTTTGACGAAAAGCCCATAGCAAACAGTCAAAGACGTCAGCAAATCAGCAGTAAATTGCTGCAAGTACTGGATCAAGGCGCCAGCATACCCAAGAAACGCACTCCGAGGCACAGCCAAACCTTTAGCAGTAAACCCAATATCGAGTATTTACATACTAAGCATTTTAATCGCAGTTTATTGCATATTTCGGCCTTGGAGACCAGCGAGTTTATGGAACAAATCTCTAAAGCTTTTAGAACCTTAGAGTTAAATATCCATGCGGCGTCTATCAATACCGTAGGCGAAAGGGCCGATAATGTGTTTTTGCTCTCAAATGGTGAAGGACATGCACTCAGCGCGGAAGAACAAGAAAAGCTGAGGGTTTTATTAGTGAGCTTCATTACATCCCCAGTATAATCGTCATTAACGTATTAATAGTCACATTAAGGTTTAGCAGCACACATGGAAAACAGCTTCCACTATTCGACCGAATTCACTTTGGATAAATCACATTACGATGAATGTTATTCTGAGTCTATGCCAGCCAGTACTAGCCCCAAAGCCTATATAAAGGCGGGAGCCTTTATGCTGTTTGGCATTGCATTGGTGTTTACCGACATCAATAGATATCTAGTGTATTTCTTTATCGGCCTTGGCATTATTGAAGCCCTACATGTGAAATACCATAAACCTTGGTATCTGATGCGCCAAATGATGAGTAAAGCTGCCGGCAACCAAGTGACCTTAATCATCAATGATAACGGCATTCATACTCGCTCCGATTATGTTAACCACAGCATTGAATGGGCCAGTGTTAATAACATTAGTGTCACAGAGCAAGGTTTTTTGATTGCGGTAAAAAATGGAAAAAGCTATATTTCAAAACGCTGTTTAAATCAGGAGGCCATTGCCTTTATTCTGACTAAGACAGTTCCAAGCAGCTAAAAACAGACCTTAAAAGGTGTTAAAGGCAGCGTTTAATATATTAAGTTCTCGATAGAAGGAACAAGAAATGCCAAAGCTAAGATTACTCACAGGCTTGTTATTGACCCTGAGCTTTACCGCTTCAGCCAATGACAGCCAAGCAGCACAAGCCCCAAATGAAGTGTTAAGCTCACTGCGTGATGCCTGCCATCAAGTGGCGGCCGAGGAACAGATTGAAGACATGGAAAAGGCACGTTTTGTGTTTGACTGTATTAACGATCAACTCAATGAAATGGGCTATCAAAGACTGCTTCCGCCGGAGAATGCCCCTAGATCACTATAGCCCTGAAACTCACAAGTAATGGACTAATATTACCTAGATTAGTCACTGCAAGCATGCCATTGCCTCCCATGCTTACAACTGACATTTTATGATGCCTTGATGAGATACACAGAAGCAGCTTTACTCCCTGTCGCTTGCTCACCACGGGTGGTCAATCCTTGTTAGCAGCCCTGTTGATGGTTTCATCACTTTCATTAACGGGTTCAAAATCAAATTCTGGATTAAACAGCGCCTGAGACTCAGCCAATGAGGCTTGAATAGCCTGTCTTTTTTCTACAAAAATAGCATATTGACGACGTTTCTTGCGCTGCAAGCACAAACGATTCACTTCCTGCTTTTGTGCGTCGCTAAAATTGAGCCAATTAAACCTTTCGTCACGACTACGCAAACACCCCACACAATAACCGCGAGGATCTGTTTGGCAGATCCCCAAGCAAGGGCTAGGTATGTTGAAAAAGCTTAACTGTTCCATGAAAATGTGGCTCTAGGGCTCAAGGGTTAACCCTAAGCATAGCCGTATTTTCATTGAGCATAAATGCTTATTTATTGAACGCGCACTGAGGGTGGTGCTTAGGCTAAGTCAGCTAGATAACTCGATTGCGGATGTCTGAGCGCAAAAAACTGGCGACATTATCTATGGCTATATTAAGCAGCTGTTGTCTCGCCTCATAAGTTGCCCAGCCAATATGCGGCGTGATACTGATATTTCTGGCACTGAGTAAAGGATTGTCTTGCTTAGGCGGCTCAGCGCTTAATACATCCACGCCGGCAAACAAACGGCCTTGATTGAGCGCCAAAGCCAGCGCCTGCTCGTCGATTAAACCGCCCCTGGCAGTATTGATTAGCAGCGCATTTGGTTTAATCAGCTTAAGCCGCGCTTGATTAATCAGCTGATGCGTCTCTTGGGTTAACGGGCAATGCAGTGAAATGATATCGGATGTGGACAATAAGCTATCTAAGCTCAGATGTTCCACCTCGGGTGGCAGAGGTTTATGTTTATTTAATCTGCTGACCGATACTTTCATTTCAAATGCCAACGCGATTTTAGCGACCTTAGTTGCGATATCACCAAAACCCACTAAACCTAACCGCTTACCTTTCAATGACACCAACTGAGTTAGGCTGAAGCAAAAGTCCTCTGATTGACTCCATTCCCCCGCTTTGACTGCCGCGTCATGTAAAGCAAGCTGCTGACTGTGATGCAATATGTGGGCAAACACCATTTGTGCCACGGCATCGGGGCCATAGGCGGGTACATTGGTCACCACTATCCCCCTGGCTTTTGCCGCCTCCAGATCTACGACATTAGTGCCCGTAGCCAAGATACCTATGTAGTTAAGCTCGGGAAGACTCGCCATTAATTCCGCCGTGATGGGCGTCTTATTGGTTAATATCATCTTGGCGCCGTGACAGCGCTGGGCCAGCTGGTCCATACTGCGATCATAAACAGTGAGATCGCAAAGGGCCTTAAGCCTATCCCAAGATAAGTCCCCCGGATTTAGGCTAAAGCCATCTAACACTACAAGTTTGGCTCTTGGTTGCATTGTTGAGTCAAGCACCGCGGGTTCGTTTGCCTTTTCCATGTTATTTCTGCTTGACCTAACGCATGCCGCGGGTAGTTTTTATCCGCTCGTAGGCTAATTGAATATCTTGTGTCTTGGCCTTGGCTAAGGCCATCATTTCCTCAGGCAAGCCTTTGGCCACCAACTTATCTGGATGGTGTTCATTCATGAGTTTACGGTAGGTCTTCTTAATCTCTTGATCGCTTGCAGCTTCCGTGAGTCCCAATAAAGAATAGGCGTCACCCATGCCCATTTTCTGGCTGCCACTATTAGATGAGTGGTGGTGAAACTCAGCCTGCCAGCGCTGTAATAGTGCATCTAAGTCTTGTGAACTTAAGCCTAAGGCTTTGGCAATTGTGCTCAATACCGCGTGTTCTTTGGATTCGATTTCACCGTCTGACAATGCCGTTTGAATTTGAATTTCAATAAACATCTGCACTAACTCAGGCCGGCCGAAAGTTAACTTGCGAAAATCCGCCAAGGTTTGTTGTAAATCAAAATCGGCATCACGTCCTGTTTTAAAGGCTTGCTGGGCATCTTGTCTTGCTTGACCAGAAAGCTTCATTTGGTCCATCAATAAAGTGGCAATTTTAATGTCTGTCTGGGTGACTTGTCCCGAAGCTTTCGCCACATGGCCCATTACCGCAAACGTGGTATTAAAAAACTGCGCCTGCCGTTCTCGCCCTTTTGAAATTAAGCCCTCAAAGCCTTGACGTTTATCATAAAGGTGCCCTAACCAAAGCCCAAGAATAGCGCCAAATATACGCCCAAACATATAGCCAATAATAAAGCCAAAAATCTTACCCCAAATACGCATCTAGTCGCTCTCTTGTTTTTAACGTCGTGCAGCTAATTCAAGCCTGGTTTCTAATTGAGCTAATCGCTCTAAGGTGCCCACATCGCACCAAAAACTGCGGTGCAATTGCCCTTGTACCTGACCTAAGGCCATTTTCTCTCTTAATAATGGCCCTAAAGGTACTGGCCCTTCTGGTATATCATCAAAGAGTTGTGGATGATAAAGCCCAATTCCTGAAAAGGTAAAGTTAAGCTTGAGATCGGCGCTTAATGGCCCTTGAGATAATTCCGCAGTGGTTACCCCCTCTTGGGACACAAAGCCAAAATCCCCATTGGGGTGTTGGGAGGGATTCTCTACTAACCAAAGATGGGCTAAACAGCCATTGTCTGGGTTGATACTTTTGAGTTCAGGCATGACGGGTAAGGTATCGATAAACACATCACCATTGATCACCAGAAAAGGGTCATCACCTAGCAAAGGCAAGGCCTTTTTTATACCACCCGCAGTTTCTAATGCTTGAGTTTCTTCACTGTAGTGAATGTTAACCCCCCATTGCTGACCTGAACCTAAGGTGTCCACAAGCTTGTGGCCAAGCCAAGCATGATTGATGACCACATCTGTCACCCCTATCGCCGCCAATTTTTCCAAATGGTAAACAATCAAGGGTTTACCTGCGGCGCACACTAAGGGTTTAGGCACAGTATCCGTAAGCGGTCTTAAGCGCTCCCCTCGCCCTGCAGCTAATATCATCGCCTTCATTGTTTAATATCCACAAGATGTTGAGCGTTCACTAAAGGTAAAACCTTATCTTGGATCCACAGGCTGAATGCGGTTAGCTCAGGATATTGACCCCCTATGTCCACTAAATAACTTAAGGTCAAGGGAATGTCGGCCATATAATTCGGCTTATTATCACGGTAGTTGAGCCTTGCAAAAATACCGGCGGCTTTAATATGACGCTGCATGCCCATCAAATCAAACCACCTGGTGTAAGTCGCTAAACTCACCTCAGCATCGAGAAGCCCTTGTTCAATACACTCTTGGTAATGAAATTCGATTAACGGTGCGATTACGGCTTGAGGCCATTTGATATAACAATCCCTAAGTAGAGAAACCGCATCATAACTAATAGGGCCTATCACGGCATCTTGAAAATCCACTATGCCCAATGCTTGTGTGTCTTGGGCTGGGTTATCTTGGGCTGGGATAGTGTGAGCACCGCTTGAGGTATTAGTGCTTTGCGAGGCAACAATTAAATTCCGGCTATGAAAATCCCTGTGCATACCTACTTTGGGCTGACAAAGGGCGTTTTGAGTTAAACACTCAAAGGCCTCATCGAGCATCTTTTGCTCGCCGGGGGTTAAGGTTAACTTAAGATGTGTGCCTAACAGCCATTCAGAAAATATAGCCAACTCACGCTGAACAAACTCTGCATCATATAGCGGGAGGGATTGGTAGGTTTCACTCGCTTGATGCCCATCAGACCTTGGCTGCAACCCATCCAAGACTTGAACCTGAGTCACACGGGCAATCTGAGGTAATAGCATTAATGCGGCGCGATAGTGACTGGCGACATTATCAACCGTCAGCAAGGCTAATAATTGCTGTTCACCCAAATCGCTTTGCAACACAAAACCTTGCTCAGCGCAGGCATGTAACACCTTAGGCACAGACAATCCCCCTTGATGATAAGCCTTAGCTATGGCGACAAAAGGGGCTATCGGCACTAACTGAGGCGGAGAATCAGCCAATATATAATGGTTATTATCATGGGTTATTCGAAAGTAGCGCCTAAAGCTAGCATCGCCACAGATCAGGGAAATATCGACCTTAGAATCGAAAAACTGCCTTAACCATGCTTGTAAGGCGAAAAATCTTGGATCAGTTAAACTCATCTCAATGGCTCTTAATGAAAAATTGCTTTATTATAGCCATCATAACATGTGGAAACAGCTAAAAAATCAACCAAGTTAACTTGTTATCTCAGCTTGTTATCCACACCTCTTTCCCGGACTATGAATTCAAACTTTTGATAATAATGAATATCCGTTACTTATTGCTACTCAGCCTAATGCCTCACCTTGTTTGGGCCGCGGAAGAACCGACTCCTGAGATCCCTTTCTCTCAATGCCTTATTGAGCCACCGGTATCACGTTCTTTCGATGATAGGGCACAACTCACAGACATTGATCCTAATGATATTGTGATCATTTCTGATCGCACCGATGCCTCATTTAATAAGCAGGCTCATTTCGATGGTGATGTCAGCTTCAGCCAAGGACAACGACATATCGCTGCGGATAAGGCAACGTTAGATCAGCGGCAGCAGCAATTAAGCGCCACAGGCAACCTGATATTTAAAGATGAAAATATCACTGTTACTGCAGATACCCTTGAAGCACAGATGAGCAGCAATAGTGCCACCTTAGACAATACCCAATATTGGTTGCATGGTCAGCAAGTACATGGCAAAGCCAGTAAAATGCAGATCACTTCAGAAAATAATTTGCTGCTCAGCAATGCCAATTTTACCACTTGCCCACCTGGGGATGAATCTTGGTTGCTAGAAGCCGAGTTGATTAAAATCGACAGCAAAGAAGAGTGGGGCGAAATCTGGAATGCTAAATTGCGCATTGCCGATGTCCCAGTGCTTTACATCCCCTATATGACAGTGCCGGTTTCCGACAAACGCAAGACCGGGTTTTTATTCCCTAATTTCAGTACCAGCACCACCAATGGCGTACAGGTGAGTACACCTTATTATTGGAATATTGCCCCTGAGTATGATTTAACCTTCACCCCAGATATGATGTCATCTCGTGGCCTGTTTACTAAAACTCAAGTGAACTACTTGGCCGGAGAAGCCCAGCAAGGGCAAGTTAATTTCGAATATCTAGATAATGACAATAAATTAGCTGGCTCGCCGAATCGCTACCTTTACAACATGAGTCACCAAGGCGCCATCAATGACAATTGGCGGGTGCAAGCTAACTTTACGGATGTGTCAGATAACAATTATTTCAACGATTTAAATTCTGACGTCAACCGCTCAACCGATAACCAACTATCACGCATAGGTGAAACCAGTTATTTTGAGCGCAATTGGGACATGAGCGTCAGAGTGCAAGACATTAAAGTTTTGGGTGAATCAGAAAAGCCTTATCAAGTCATGCCGCAACTGAATTTCAATTATCGGGTGGCAGATATTTGGCAGGCCATTGATTTTAATTTTAACAGTGAACTCACCAATTTCGAGCATCAAGACGATAACCGAAATACTGCGACTCGAATTCATCTCGTTCCCAGTTTAGTCTGGCCGATCCAAGGCCCTGCAGGCTCATTTACCAGTGAACTTAAACTACTGCAAACTCAGTTTTTTCAACAGACTCAAGATTCAAACAACCCGTACAATCAAGATGTTAGCCGTACTATCCCGCAACTGCGCTTACATGGTAAAGTGAATTTTGAACGACCCGCTAATATCTGGGGCGAGGCATATCGTCAAACCATAGAGCCCCAAGTTCAGTATTTATATGTGGGCTATGAAGATCAGTCTAACATTGGCTTCTATGATACCGCCCAGCTGCAAGACGATTACTTTGGACTATTTCGTGACCGCCGCTTTTCTGGTCACGACCGTATTGCCGACGCCAATCAGGCCACAGTGGGCTTAACCAGTCGATTATTGGATGCTTCAAATCGCGAACAATTTAAATTTAGCATAGGGCAAACTCTTTACATTGAAGACAGTAAGGTACTGTTAAATCAAGGTTTAAGAGATGCTCAACAATCTGCTTCAGTACTGGCAGCAGAGCTAGACGCAAGGCTTTATCAAGACTGGTTTATCAGTGGTGCAGTGCAGCACGACACTGAACACGGTAAGAATAAGAAGAGTGAAGTCACATTAGATTATCGACCGAGCAATGATAAATTATTGCAATTTAGCTATCGATTTGTGCCTGATTTACTCAACACTAATACCAATGGTCGAGTAAATATTTCCCAAATGGGTGTACGCACTTCTTGGCCTTTGACAGATTCACTCTATTTTGTTGGTAATTGGTATCACGATCTAAAAGAAGAGCGTGATGTGGAGACCTACACAGGTATTCAATATGAATCCTGCTGCTGGGCTGTACGCTTGAGTTATCATTACAGAATAAAAACTAACTATGACGATGAGCTTATGGCTAGCATAGATAACAGAGAAGAATTTGAGAAAGGTGTCTACTTAAACTTCGTGATTAAAGGCCTTGGGGGTTCTGGCCCTCTTGGGGTGAGTGACATGCTAGACGAAGGCTTATTTAACTACAGAAAACCACTTTACTTAAGGAATTGACCCGCTTTTATGCTAGATTGCTGAACCAAGCGTTAAATTGAGAGTCCAACAGACGCAATACCTTAAAACCCTAAAGGTATTATGATAATTTAGGCTCAATTACGCCTTTAATAATGAATTTTGAATGTGCCAAGGATGTTGTGGATGAAACACAGTAAAAAAATAGTAACTGCTTTATTGGCGCTCGCCATGAGCCAAACTGTCATGGCCGCACCTGTGGCTCTAGATCGCGTTTCGGTGCAAATTAATGACGGCATCATTCTAGAAAGCGAGATTGGCAACATGCTTGCCACGGTTAGAGCCAACGCGAATAAGTCAAACCAGACTCTGCCATCGGAACAAGCCCTTCGCACTCAAGTGATTGAACGTCTGATTTTAACCCGTTTACAGCTGCAAATGGCTGAGCGCATTGGACTGCAAATTGGTGATCTACAACTAGACCAAACCATAGAGAGCATTGCCAAAGATCAGAAATTGACCGTGAGCCAGTTACAACAACAGCTAGAAAATGATGGATTGAGCTTTAGCCAGTACCGTGAACAACTTAGAGAAGAAATCACCTTAGGTGAAATACAACGCATACAAGTACAGCGTCGTATTCAAGTTTCACCACAGGAAATTAGTGGTTTAGTAAAACTCATGCAGGAGCAGGGATTAAAAGAAGTCGAGTTTCAAATTGGACATATCTTGATTGATGTGCCTAGTGAGCCCAGCAGTGAACAATTGGAAGCCTCCAGTAAACGCGCTAATATCGTGTTAAAGCGCTTGAATGAGGGAGAAGATTTCCGCTCTACCGCCATAGCCTCTTCTTCAGGCCCTAAAGCCCTTGAAGGCGGTATTTGGGACTACATGAACATCAACGAAATGCCTACCTTATTCGCTGAAGTGGTCAATGGCGCTAAAGTGGGCGATATCATAGGTCCAATCAAGTCAGGTTCTGGCTTTCATATTATTAAAGTGATGGATGCACGCGGCTTACAAACCAAAGAAGTAGAAGAAGTTAAATCTCGTCATATTCTGCTTAAACCATCCCCCATTTTATCGGAAGAGCGGGCTAAAGCCATGCTAGTGAACTTCCAAAAACAGATCTTAAGCGGTGAAGCAGATTTTGCTGAATTAGCCCGCCAATATTCAGAAGATCCTGGTTCTGCGGCAAAAGGTGGCGAGCTAGGTTGGTCAAGCCCAGACGTTTATGTGCCTGAATTTGCACAAACCCTTAACAGCTTGAAAGAAAATGAAATGAGTGAGCCGTTTCGTACCACTCATGGCTGGCATTTGACCCAATTAATGGATAAGCGTAAAACCGATGCCACCGAACAATTTAACAGTAACCGCGCTCATCAATTAATTTTCCGTCGCAAGTTTAATGAAGAGTTACAAGCTTGGTTAGACGAGATGCGCAGTGATGCCTATATTGAAGTCTTCGAGCCAGAAGTTAACCGTGGGTAATCTGAATTGATGACCAAACGTATCGCTATTACGGCAGGGGAACCTGCCAGTATAGGGCCAGATCTTGTTATCACTCTAGCTCAGCAGGCTTGGCCTGCTGAGCTAGTCGTTTGTGCTAACCCTGAATTATTGCTAGCTCGAGCTGCCAAGCTCGGACTACCACTACGCCTCATCCCCTATCACTCAGAAAACAAACCACAGCCACAGGCCGCCGGAACTCTCACCATAGCACCTTTCGAACTAGCCGCTGAAGTCGAATGTGGTGTGCTCAATGAGCTCAATAGTGCTTATGTCGTGGATACCTTACGCTTTGCTGGCGAAAAGAACATGAGTCGTGAATTTGATGCTGTGGTGACCGGCCCTGTGCATAAAGGCATCATCAATCAGGCGGGTATTGCCTTTAGCGGGCATACAGAATACTTTGCTGTGCAGGCAAACTGTCAAGATGTGGTGATGATGCTGGCCGCCCCTGGGTTGCAGGTGGCTTTGATGACTACCCATATTCCCTTGGCCTACGTTGCTAAAGCTATCACCCGGGAAAGATTACATCATATTATCCATATTTTGCATAAAGAGCTTAAGAGCAAATTTGGTCTAGGTTCCCCCAAGATTTATGTCTGCGGCTTAAACCCTCATGCCGGCGAAGATGGTCATATTGGCCGAGAAGAGCTAGACGTAATGATCCCTGCCCTGAATGAGCTAAGAGCGCAAGGCATACAGCTAGTCGGACCTTTGCCGGCTGATACCTTGTTTCAGCCAAAATATTTACAGGACGCCGATGTGATACTCGCTATGTATCACGATCAAGGTCTACCTGTGCTAAAATCTTTGGGTTTTGGTAAATCTGTCAACATCACTTTAGGCCTACCTTATATTAGGACTTCAGTGGATCATGGCACAGCCTTAGAATTGGCAGGTACTGGCTTAGCCGATTCTGGCAGTTTTACCTGCGCCTTAAACAAAGCCATTGAACTGGCCTCAAAAGTAAGTAACTAATTTTAAATGAGCAATAAAGTACATTTAGGCCATACGGCTAGAAAACGATTCGGTCAGAACTTCCTTACCGACGACAGTATTATCAGCCGCATTGTTGGTGCCATCTCCCCGGATAACGATCATGTGATGGTTGAAATTGGACCTGGCCTTGGTGCGATCACTGAGCCTGTTGCAATGAGCATAGATAAACTCAGCGTGGTAGAGCTTGACCGCGACTTAGTTGAGCGGTTGCAAAATCACCCAACACTTAAAGATAAACTCGATATCCATCAAGGTGATGCGCTGCAATTTGATTTCTCTACTTTGCAGCAAGCGGGTAAAAAGATGAAAGTATTTGGCAACCTGCCATACAACATTTCTACCCCGCTAATGTTTCACCTATTTGAGTTTGCTGAAATTATTGAAACCATGCACTTTATGCTTCAAAAAGAAGTGGTGCTGAGGTTATCTGCAAGCCCAGGCTGCAAAGCCTATGGCCGCTTAACTGTGATGGCGCAATACTACTGTCAAGTAGTCCCCGTGCTGGAAGTGCCACCCCATAGCTTCACTCCTGCGCCAAAAGTGGATTCAGCAGTAGTACGCCTGTTACCTTATGCTAACAAGCCTTGGCCGTGCAAAGACGTCACAGTGCTCAGACACTTATGTACTACGGCCTTTAACATGCGCCGTAAGACACTGCGTAATAACCTGAAGCAACTTATCAGCGATGAAGAGTTTGGCTTACTCAATATTGATGCTAGCCTAAGACCCGAGCAAATCAGCGTCGAACAATATGTTGCGCTTGCAAATTTGCTGTGCGACAAGCAATAATCACTTAAGGGCATCTAGATGCCCTTTTTTATACGCTTACGTTCCCCCAAATTGGCAATTTGAGATAAAAGACACCATGAGTTTTCCAATAGACAGCATAAAAATTAAGGTTGAGAGTCATTTCCTTGCACAGCAATCATCGCTGCTAGAAGGCAAATACGTATTCTCATACACTGTCACTATCGTCAATCTCAGTGATATCAATGTCACATTAAAGAGTCGCCACTGGATAATCACCGATGCCAATGGTGCAGAAAGCCAAGTCAAAGGACCTGGCGTCGTGGGTGAAACCCCGACTATAGCCCCAAATAATGCTTATCAATATACCAGTGGTACTGTGTTTGAAACCCCAGTCGGTTTTATGCATGGCCGTTACACCATGGAAAGTGGCCTAGGCGAGACCTTTGAAGCCAGTATTCCCTCATTTCGCTTAGCTATGCCTGGCGTTATGCAGTAATGGCGCACTATTTTGTCGGTGATATCCAAGGCTGCTTTACAGAGCTCGAACTATTACTGCAAAAGGTTGGCTTTAATCCATCCATTGATGAACTGTGGGCGGTGGGCGATTTGGTTGCCAGAGGGCCTGATTCATTAGCCACATTGCGCTACTTAAAATCATTGGATAATAGTGCAAAATTAGTCTTAGGCAATCACGATCTGCATTTATTGGCCGTGCAGGGTAAGCTCAAATCAGCCAACCCAATGGATAAGCTGAACGAATTATTAGCCGCCGACGATATCAAGATTTTGATCGATTGGCTAAGAGAACAACCCTTAGCGCAATATTTACCAGAACATAATATCGTGATGACCCATGCGGGTGTGCCGCCACAATGGGATCTTGCCAGGCTTAAAATTGAAGCAGAACAGGTCAGTCAAGCACTGAAGCGCAGCGACTACCTTGAGTCATTAATCGCCAATATGTATATTAATGGCCCAGTTCATTGGCATGAAGACTTAATCGGTATTGAAAGACACAGATACTGCATTAACGCTCTCACACGCATGCGCTATTTACATTTGGATGGCAGTTTGGAATTTAATTGCAAATTACCCCCTCAAGAAAATCATGATGCAAAGCTTAAGCCTTGGTTTAGCTTCGACTCGCTCACGAGTGAGAAAATTAAAGTATTTGGTCATTGGGCCGCACTTATGGGTGAAACCCATGTTGAAAGAACTCAAGCACTGGATACGGCTTGCTGCTGGGGAAAGCATTTAACCCTCTGGCAAGTTGAAAATAATGAAAAAATTACACAAACTAATATCAATTCACGTTAAACTAATCGCTGATTTAGCCGATAGAAATTGAATTGATAGCTAGCTAACATGTTGTAAAGCATATAAACCTAATGGCTTAGTTTAGTACCTTGGGAACAAATAATAATAATCGGAGTATTTTATGAAAATTAATGTTGCCACCAGGGTTATTGGCGGTTTTTCCATAGTCACGCTTTTATTGATACTTCTCGGTGGCGTAACGCTGTTGACGAACTCCAGTATCAAGGACAGTACAACGACACTGCAAAGCATAAGTCTGCCAGCACTCAATGCGACCAATGACTTATCAGAGAATATCAGCTCCCAACAAGTGCAAGCCTTACTCGCCTATTACAGTAACCATTCCAGTAAAATCCCACCAATTGAGCAAAGATTAAAGCAACAGGCTAATCAATTTAATCAACAGCTAGCTAAACTCAGCCAGTTAATTGTCAACCAAGTGGAATTTTCAAGTCCATTAAGTCAACTTAAATCAAGCTACGCTCAATTTGAGAATATTAGCCAAACCGTGCTCAATGAGCGTAATAGCGCCTTAAGTGAGCAAGAAGCCTTGCTGGTAATGCGCAGCAAACTCGAAGACGCTGCCGATGATGCATCCTCGTTATTAATGGATATTACTGATTTAGATAGCAGTGACGATCAAACAGAAAAAAGTCTTGCAGCTTCAGCAAGCCTTGTGGAAACCAACTTCATCAACATCATTACCACGGTTTACGACTTAGTGAGTGCCGAAGATAACAATAAATACGATCTTATCGTCAAAGAACTTGATTACATGGTCAGCGAGATCAAAAACAAAATTGACTATATCAATCGTCAAGGTGACGGCATCATAGATGAAGATGTATTAGCCGATCTCAACAAAGAAACCGATAAAGTGTTTGCTCAGTTGTCGGGTAACAATTCGATAATCACCTTAAAAGCCAGCCAAATTAATCACGAACAAAGCGCTCATGCCAAGCTTGCTGAAATGAACAACTCCTTACTTGATGTCAACGCTAAAATGAAAGTGCTAGCACGCAACATTGATGCCTTCGCAACAGAAATAAGTAACGATGCCATTAGCAATATTGATAAGGCGAGCATTAATACCATGATGGTAGTTGCCTTAGCCATCGTTGTGGCCATAGGCGTGAGTTATGCCGTGGTCAAACCTTTAACTCAATCTCTGGCGAAAGTTAATCAAGCGCTAACTGTATTAGCCTCTGGGGATTTGACCCATAAGCTTGATGATTCAGGACACGATGAATTTGCCGAGCTGTCAGCAAACTGCAATCTTTTAGTTGATAGTCTACGAAGACTTATCATAGGCATACTCGATAGATCCAATCAACTGGCAGCAGCAGCCGAGCAGACTTCTGCTATCACCAGCCAGACGACGGTCAGCATTAAAGAGCAAAAGAACCAAGTCGATCAAATCGCTACTGCGACCACAGAATTAAGCTCCAGTGCTCAGCAGGTTTCCTTGAGTGCAGATCATGCCTTAGAGCAGATTAAACAAGCCGATCAAGAAACTCAGCATATGCGCAAAATTGCTGAGGAAAACAAGCTCACCATCTTGTCTCTTGCGGATGAAATTGGTAAAGCAAACATAGTGATTAATAAATTACACACAGATAGTGCGGCCATTGGCTCTATTTTGGATGTTATTCGCGGTATTGCCGAGCAGACTAACCTATTAGCGTTAAACGCCGCCATTGAGGCTGCACGTGCAGGAGAACAAGGACGTGGCTTTGCTGTTGTGGCTGATGAAGTGCGAAGCTTAGCGTCTCGCACCCAAGTCTCGACCCAAGAAATCCAGCAGATGATCGAAGTGCTGCAAAAAGGTGCTCAGCAAGCAGTAGCCGCGATGGATTTGGGAAGAGAGCAAGCCAATACCTGTGTAGATAAAACTGAACAGGCAAACCTTGCACTTGAAAGCATTAGCCAATCGGTTCATAAAGCTTTCGATGCTGGTAACCATATAGCCCATGCAGCTCAAGAGCAAAATCTAGTCAGTAGCCAAGTTTCTGAGAAATTAGAGCATATCGCCTCGATTTCGGAAGAAACTGCTACAGGAGCAAGTCAAACCTCTGAATCAAGTCATCAAGTCGCCAAACTTGCCGAAGAGTTACAAGCTTCTGTGGGTGAATTCAAGGTGTAACCTTACAGTATTATGGTTCCTCAATAGAAAGGTTTTAAAGGTTAATACCGTTTACTTAAGGTGAACGGTATTTCTATTTTTAACATGCTGTAAGGGTTGTTCCCTTTCAAATTAATAAGCGATGCTGATCCTTTGCTGTGGATGTTCCCCACTATCAAGTTCATCTAACATGGCGCAGGCATAGTCCGTCACTGAAATATGGCTACGTCCATTTTCATCGGTAAAGCAGTCATCACCGCCGACGCGATAAGTACCTTGACTGTCACCGGGATAAATCTCTGCTGCGGGACTGACAAAGGTCCAGTTAAGCTCACCTTGATATGCTTGAAATATGCCTAAGGCTTCACCTTGGGCTAACGCTTCTGCCTTGTACTCTGCAGGGAATTCAGCGGTTGATACTAAGCTCACTCCTGGCGCCACTTCTAAACTGCCTGCGCCGCCTACCCATAACAGTCTTGTTACCTGAGTGCTTGGCAGTAATGCCAACAACTTAATCGCCGTTGCTGCGACTAACTCATGATTGTGCCCTGCCCTGCCGCCAATGGCTGCAATAACCACGTCCAGTCCTGCGAATGTGCTTGCCAGTAATGGCTGGGATAAATCGATTTCACGTATCTCTATTTCGCCCAGAGCCAAGTCGCTGCCAGCGAGCTTGCTCCTGTCTCGAACCAAGGCGGCCAACTCATAACCACGATTTATTGCTTGAGCTAATATTTCGCCGCCTATCCAACCTGTTGCACCTAAAATACCGATTTTCATATTCTAACCTCAGTGATGATTAACAATGAAGCCAGTTTACTTGTCCGATATTAGATGATAAATATCGATATTGGCACATAATTGCATCCATTAAAGATACAAATAAGCGATATCAAGAAGGCAAATTCCATGGATAGACTCACCGCCATGCGCAGCTTCGTTGAAGTGGCCGATTGCGCCAGCTTCACCCAAGCCGCAGAGCAGCTTAATTTGAGCCGTTTACAGGTTTCTAGGCATGTTAAGGAACTGGAGCAATGGCTAAACTTGCGGTTATTACATCGCACTACCCGTAGCGTTAGCCTGACCTTAGAAGGTGAGGAAACCTTGAGTTATTGCCAAGAGATCCTAAGTGGTGTGGCGCAGATGCAAAGTCGGGCTCAGCAGCACAATACCAAGCTTGTGGGCACCATTCGTCTTGCCTCCCCTATCGGCCTGGGTCAGCATAAATTGTTTGATGTGGTAAATGAATTTATCGCCCTGCACCCCAATGTTAAATTTCAATTTGTGCTCGCAGACTCCCTAGCCGCCATGGTGGGTGAGCGAGTGGATATCGCGCTGAGGTATACTCATCAGCCGGACGACAACTTAATCGCCCGGCGTTTGATGCAAATTGATAGTGTTATTTGTGCTGCACCTGAGTATCTGGAACATCATGAGCCCATCATAAATATTGCCGATATCGGCCGTCACAACTGCCTAGTGCACACGAGTCAATCTCAGTGGCACTGGCTCATAGACAATCAGCATCAGCAGTTAAATGTAGGCGGTAATTTACAAGCTAATGACATGGGGGTGCTAATCAAGGCAGCGCTGCTGGCCAAGGGCCTCGTGTGTTTACCAGCAGATTTGGCCAATCCCTATTTAGCCGACGGACAGCTTATTGAGGTGTTACCTCAGTATGTCTCTCCCGGCAAACCACTGTGGGCAGTGTACTTATCTCGCAGCTATCAGCTGTTGCACGTACGTGCCTTTATCGACTTTATTGCCCAGAAGTGGCAGCAGGATATCACTAAGTGGCAGACATAAGAAAACGCACCAATTAAGGTGCGTTTTTGTGTAAATCTAAGTGTGCTGTGAGGCTGACTATTCTTCTTCAAACTGGGCTAAAAAATCTACCGAGGGCACAAAGAAGGAAGAACCCGTTAGCGCATGGGTGAAATTCATCAAGTGATCGTGATTACCCGCGCCATCGCCATGTACCATGCTATGAAGCATTTTTTCAAAGTAGTCTGGGGTATGGCACAAAGAGATAAACATCAGCCCTTGTTCTTTTAGGGAGCCATAGGGCATGCTTTGACGCAAAATCTCCATAGGCTCACCCTGATCGTTTTTAAGGTTAACCCGCTTGATGTGGCTCGTCAGTGGCTTATCTTCTGAGGCGTATTCAATATTATCTGACTTAGTACGACCAATAATATCCTCTTGCTTTTTAACGCTTAATCTCTGCCAACTGCTTAAGTCGTGGGCAAACTTTTGCACATGGGCATAGCTGCCATTTTTAAAGCCGATATCCTCATTGCCCACTAAGGCCACTTGCTGACGATGCTGGCCTTTGGGGTTTTCAGTACCGTCGACAAAACCGGTTAAATCGCGGCTGTCCATAAAACGGAAACCCCGCTCTTCTTCCATCAACTCCACTAGACCTTCTAGCATTTGATTGATTTCATTGGCCACCAAGTGCAGCACATCGTAGCGATCGCAGCGTAACTGCACAAACAGATCGAACTCTAACCCAGGAGCTTCGCGGTTGTCTTTAGACATGGCAGGAAAGGGTTTGAGTAGTGCTGGGCGAGCTGCAGGATAAAAGGTATCCCAAAAATTAGCCCCTATGGCCACGAAACCATTAAAAGCACTGTCGCCATATTGATCTGCTAATTCATGGATATACTCGGCGACATTGGCAATACAAGGACGAAGGTGGTTTTCTTCTCCTTCGATGGCATTAAACATCAAATAAACGCTGTGTAAGTTTATCTCAGCACAAATCCCTAATTGTTCGCGAGGCATAGTTTGCGGTTCCATTGTGAAATCAAGCACTGCTGGGGCGAGACTCAAATCGATATACTCATCGACTTAACTCAGCACTTAGATACAGTGAATTGGCTTATTTAGTTTCTAATTATTAGCTCATTTTAGCCCAGCAGAAGCAGAATTTAAGCTATGGCTAAACTGAGCACTTCGGGCATTAGCAGGCCTTACTGACCTTAAGCAAATACAGCAGCATAATGTGGAGCTCAACGCTGTACCGCTAATACTGCCATTGATACTGACACAGTCTGCCGAAGAATTGCCCCAGTGTCACTAATCTAGCTTTAGGCCGTTGAAAATTTATTTATTTTTACTGCTCTAGGGCCTGTTGATCTTTCAAGGTTGTTTTTGCAGCGAATTGTTGGCCATTTATACAAGGCAGAGACTTTGAGGTGTAGTTATTCTACATAAAAAGTCGATAACGCCGTAAAAATGGTCAACAAACGCTGCCCGAAGGGTTCGGCTAAAAACGTTTTATTCTTTGTTGAATGGATTTTGCTTAGATGACTAGGCTTCAATCCATTCGCCTCGATTAAAACGTTTTTTAACTCGAACAAAATTCAACCAGCAAAGATCAACAGGCCCTAGGTCTTAGTTACCAATATTTTTCTAAGGTAATTTGACCGGGAGCGCGGCGTAAATTCTTACTGAGCCCTCTTTCAAGTAATAAGGTTTGCACTTCAGATATCATCTCTGGATTACCGCAAATCATCACTTGTGAACTTTGGGGGTTAATATCCACTTGAGCCCGTGTTTCTAACTCACCAGAGACTAATCCTTGAGGAATACGGCAATGCAATGCATTGGCCATGCTCACACTCGCCTCAGGATCCCGCGTCACCATGGGAATAAATACGAACTGTTTAGGGTATTGCAGCAAAAGCTGCTGGATAACATCATGATAGGCAATATCTGTCTGATAACTAACGCCATAGACTAAGATAATTTTTTCATACTTAAGCCAAGGTGCCTGGGTGCGCAGCATGGAAATAAACGGCCCGACACCTGTGCCCGTCGCCAAGAACCAGAGGTTGCTGTAATCAGCCGATTGAGGCAGTTCGTCTAAGGTTAAAAAGCCTGCCGCCTTAGTGCTGACGGTTATCGCATCTCCAATTGCAAGTTGATGCAAGGCGGGTGACAATTGACCCGCTTCCACTTTGATAGCCAAGACTTCAAGCAGCTCAGCATCGGGAGCACTCACGATAGAGTAAGCCCTAGCGACACGTTTATCGGCAAGTACCTGACTCAGTTTAATAAATTGCCCTGCTATAAAAGGGGCAATCTCAGCCTTAATGGATAAGGTAAATAATTTATCGTTCCAGTCTCGACGAGCAACAACTAGGCCCTGAGTCCACATAAATCCCCTCCGCAATTCACACGCTAACGCCATCACAACTCGCTAATGCTCTAGGGCATTGTGATGCATTTAAAGGCACATGTCAGTAGCTTATCAGTGACTTACCACTAAACCTAGTCTTGGCTGTAAATTAGCTAGGCAACAAACTCGGGCTTAGTTTTACGCTGTTTTTGGAGGAATAATGTTATCTCTGAAACTTTGCAAGCCTTTTTGAACCAAATCATAGGTGGAATTCACCCCAGATTCGATATCACCTTTAAGCACTTGTAAGCCTTTTAAGATATCCTTGGCTTCATTAAATCCTTGATCTATTGCGCCACCGATAATTCCCATAAAGCTTTCCAGCTGCTCATCTAGGCTCATATTGCTATTGCGCTCTTGATGAAGTGGGAAGAATTGAGTCGCAAAGCTGACAATTCGCTCTGCGGTAGCTTCAGGAGAATAGTCGACATTATTAGCGGCGTTTTTCTGGATCGCATTATCGCCTAACGTTGGCGATAACTCTTTATTAATCGCTTCGATAGCGGCCTTATAAAGCAAGGTCATCGACTTGCCACCGGACTCTAAATCAACCTTTTCTTGAGCTGCCAAAATACTGGCATTCATCATTTGCTTGCTGGTTTGGTTCGCTGTTTCTTTACGGGCAACATCCCTGACTTCTTGACCATGATTAATACCTGGTGTTTTAGGTTCCTTTGCCGTAACAGAGACTTGCGCGCCATGATTGGATTTAGTGTTAGTGCTAGCTGAATTAGCCCCTAGCTGTGACTGTTTATTGATGTCCATATAACTCACCTTTTCTGTATAAAGAGTGACCGATATCCATGCTATCGGCACAGATATTGAAAACTTAAGCTGTATACTTATTGAACATCTAAATAATTAAAGCAAGGGAGGGAATGGATATATAAGCCGCCAGAAGCCAAATTTCTAGGCCGATGAGGCACCTAATCAATAAAGCAAAATCCAAAATTGTATAGCAAAAAAATACTTTATGGTAAATCAAGCGCAATACTTTGAACCCGATCAACAATCAGTGTAAAATATCGAGTCTATTAAGTGTTATTAAGGCTAAGTGAGACAATCATTTCACAGTAACTTAAGCACGAGAACCACGGAAAGGGATACATGTTGAAACCCGCGCCTAAAAACATCCATGTGACACAAAAGACCGTCAGTGTAAGCTGCGACAATTGCAGTAAACTGACTGAAATTGAAGGTGTGCGTGTGTGCTTTGAAAATGGCAAGATTATCCGTTTAGTAGAAGATACCTCCGCAACACCCTTGCTTAAAATGTATTGCCATGCATGGCAAAAAGATCTGACTAAAAATTCAAATAAATAGCTTATTTCACCAATTCCACCGCTTTTCTACTTTCCCGTCATTCCACTGCGGCCTTACTAATTCGTCTTGCTGTTTCGTGCCACTTAAGAGCCAAGTGACAAAGTGTCATGCCCATTCAAACGCACTAAAAACACACAGCTGTTAATCCTAGGGATTTTATTCTATTGAGTCTCGTTCTGAAGTCGCCACAGCCGCGCATATAAACCTTGCTGACTTAATAAGCTGTCATGAGTCCCCTGTTCAACAACCTTGCCCTGACTTAAGACGAGAATAGTATCTGCATCCACTATGGTCGATAACCTATGGGCTACCACCAAACTTGTATGCCCTTTAGCCGCAGCCTTTAAGGCATCAAGAATGGCCTTTTCGGCGTGACTGTCTAATGATGATGTCGCCTCATCGAACACCAATATACTGGCGCCCTTCAAAATGGCTCTGGCGATAGAAACCCGCTGCTTCTCTCCCCCAGAGAGCTTTAAGCCGCGCTCCCCCACCTTGGTTTGCCATTTGAGTGGCAATGACTCAACAAAATCACTCAGATGCGCTAACTTGGCCGCTTGTTTGATTTCAGCATCCGTTGCATCGGGGCGGCCATAGCGAATATTGTCATACAAGGTGTCATTAAAGAGCACGGTATCTTGCGGCACAATAGCTATGCTCTGCCTAAGTGCCGCTAAGCTCAGCTTCCTGATATCTGTGCCGCCAATACTTATCGCCCCTTGACTCACATCATAGAATCGAAATAACAGCTTAATTAAGGTCGATTTACCGGCGCCGCTGTCACCGACTACAGCCACCTTTTTGCCGGCAGGCACTAGGAAGCTTATGCCTTGAATAATAGGGCGACCGTCGTAATCGAAACTGACCTCGTTGAACTCCACCTGGGGAAGTTCAGGGCTTTGGTCTATGGCGTGTTCAAGATTGGTAATTTTAGGTGTCAGCGCTAACAGCTCAAACATGCGTTCAATATTAGCTAAAGCGCCGCGGATTTCTCGATAAACGAAACCTAAAAAATTCAACGGAATAAATAGTTGCATCATAAAGGCATTAATCAACACAAAGTCGCCTATGGTCATGCTGTTGTTGGCCACTTCAATGGCTGCCAACGCCATCATAGCGGTCATCGCCACTGCAATGATCAAGGCCTGCCCCGAGTTAAGCACTAACAATGACAGCCGGTTCTTACGCTTGGCCTGTTCCCATTGCGATAAGGCTTCGTCATATCTTTTAGCTTCAAATACTTCATTATTAAAGTATTTAACGGTTTCATAGTTAAGCAGACTGTCGATGGCACGGCCATTTGAAATAGTATCAGCTTTAGCAGCATCACGGACAAAACCCGTGCGCCACTGGGTGGCTATCACTGAGTAAGCGATATACAAGAGCACTGAAACTAACGTAATCCCGGCGAACTCAATACCGTATTGATAGAAAAATATCCCTATGACTAAGGCAATTTCCAGCAAGGTAGGCACAATATTAAACACCATAAAGCGCATTAAAAAGCTAATTCCACTGGTGCCTCGCTCAATATCCCGAGACAAGCCACCGGTGCGCCGGTCTAAATGAAAGTCCAGATCCAATGCATGTAAATGTTCGAACACAGACAAACCTAACCGCCTAATCGCCCGCTCAGTCACTCGGCCAAATAAGGTGTCACGTATTTCCCCAATAATGACATTGAGAAAACGCACACAGCCATAAGCCAGTACTAATGCCATAGGGACTAATGCCACGGCAGTGAGTGTGCTGTTCTCTAGGCTAGATTGGCCTTGGGGGAGGCTCAAAGTATCAACAATGTCTTTTAGAATAAACGGCAAGCCGACGCTGGCAAGTTTTGCGACCACTAGACAGATTAACGCAAGAAAAATCCTTAATTTATACTCGAGTAAATACGGAGTCAGCCGCTCAATGACTCGCCAATTTAGACTGGCAGGTTCTTTTTCTAAATAAGAAGAGGGACGCATGTTAACTCCGGTTATAACAAAAAATGAGTTGTGGTACTCTGTTGCACTTACACCAAAGTAATACTTATGATTGATAAAAAGGCAGCGCGGTAAGATAAAAGGCTAGGTGGCTTGTAATTTTTTAGTTAAATTTATCACTTTATTGCTGTTAATGGTTAAACAGATTGGTAGAATTTGCTACCCTGCATCTTAAAAAATACGCCTGAACCTATACTATCGAGCAATCAGTGCTGGCGAGTAGCATGCAAAATAAATCATTAAGTTTTGCATTATCCCTTTGGCATCACCTAGTTCATAGGATATTTATCATCAGCTTGAAGGAATTGTTATGTTAGACCCCAAAATACCTCATTACCCACCACTGCCACTCATACAAACTTGGGTATGGATGATGATTGAATCGGGGGATCCTGAATTACAACAAAAGGGCCGTGATAATCTCATTTCCGCTTTTGGTAGTTTAGCCAAAGCCAATGAATACCTTTCAAACGCCCATAAAAAATAACCCAGACATTTTGTTAGAGCGCGTCACATAAAGGCTCCACCCTTATGCTTAACGCTCTATCAAAACGCGAATAACTACGACAAGTGTTAGCGTGTGCGCCTTGCAAGCACGGCTTGGTTTAATGTCGCCACCAAGGCTTGTGTGTCAGCCCAACCTATGCACGCATCTGTGATACTTTGACCATAAGTTAAGCTCGCGCCTTCTACCAGATCTTGCCGCCCTTCAACCAAGTGGCTCTCAACCATAACCCCCATAATTCCTGTATTGCCTTCGGCCATTTGAGCAGCAACCACTTCTGCAACCTGCATCTGCTGACGATAGTCTTTACCGCTATTAGCATGGCTAAAATCGATCATGATATTGTCCGCTTGCCCTGCTTGCTTTAGCTGAGCTCTAATATCTGCAACAGATTCTGCAGCGTAATTGGGCTCGCGGCCACCACGTAATATAATGTGGCAATCAGGGTTTCCCTTAGTTGACACTATGGCAGAATGACCGAACTTGGTCACAGACAAGAAATGATGTGGCGCATTAGCAGCCCTAATGGCGTCTATCGCCACTTTAATGGTGCCATCTGTGCCATTTTTAAAACCCACAGGACAAGATAACCCTGATGCCAGCTCTCTGTGAACTTGGGATTCTGTTGTACGAGCGCCAATGGCACCCCAACACATAAGATCTGCCACATATTGCGGGGTGATCATATCTAAAAACTCACCGGCAGTCGGCATTCCGGCATCATTAAGATCCACTAAGAGTTTGCGGGCAGTACGTAGTCCATCATTAAGCTGAAAACTGTTATCCATATAAGGATCGTTAATTAAGCCTTTCCAGCCAACGCTAGTGCGAGGTTTTTCAAAATACACTCGCATCACAATTTCCAATTGATCTTTATACTTTTCCCTAAGCTGAGTTAACTGCTTGCCGTATTCAAGCGCCGCCTTAGGATCGTGAATAGAACAAGGGCCTATGACCACAAGTAACCTGTCATCTTGTTTGCCCAGCAGTTGCTGTATGCTGTGACGTGCATTAAAAACACAAGTGGAGGCTGATTCCGATGCTGGAAATCGTTCAATAATAGCGATTGGAGGTAACAGCTCTTTGACTTCATTAATTCGAAGGTCATCATTTTGATAATACATAGGTTTTACAACTCCAGCAGCTTACCGACACACATCGGCCGTAACAGTAACGCGAGGAACTTCATCAAACTTAATGCTTATGCTGCATAGGTTTAAGGTCGGGCGCGAACTTTAGGGTGACCTTTCAATTTAATGAGTTTGAACTGCTTATGCAACCTAACATTCGCCTCATCAAATAATATTCATTAATCTATTGTATTGATGAGGTCAGAGCCGCAATAAATAAAAAAGCCCACTGAAGGTGGGCCCAATGAACAAGCAGAGATAACCTTAAGCCATTAATGCCCCTGCATCGCCTGCAGTTTTAACTGGTATCTGTGTTTATTATCGGCACTACTGAGCTGAATGGCTTTTTCCATGTGCTTCTTTGCCCGTCTTTCATCGCCTGTTGCCCAATAGGCCCTTGAAAGACCGAAATAGAACTCATGGCGATAATCCGCTTTCTCAACCGCGCGCTTATACCAAGTCAAGGCGTGTTGGTATTCTTTGTCGAAATACGCTTGTTGAGCCATATCAAAATAATAAAAAGGGTTGGCTATGCGGGCTAATTCAAGCTTCTTATGAACTTGCGCCCATTCATCGAGCCTATCTTGCTCACCTAGAATCAAGGACAAATTATAGAGTGTAATTAAGTTATCTTCATCTAAGGCTATGCCATGGCGATAGACTTTTTCAGCTAATTTATCTTGACCTTTATGACGGTAAATAACCGCTAAGGTGTTCACCCCAGATACAAAGTAAGGATCGGTTTCAAGTGATTGCTTAGCATAGGCATATGCAGTGTCATAATCACCTTGCACCATGGCTTCGGCGGCGACATTATTGTAAAACATTGCCACTAACCGCTGCTTATTGATGACAGTAGCGCGATAACCACGAATGGCACGTTCGGGTAAAAAATCCACTAGAATTTCTGATTTAGTGACTATGATGCTCTGATTATCCGTAGGCGCTAATAATTTAAGGTTAACATGACCATTAACTAAGTAAAAACCACCCCGTCTGTCCCATATAGGCTCGACTTCAATATCTTGAATTTTCACTGGGATATTAAGCACTTCAGCTAGGCTCGCAGACAGCACTACCAAAGACATACAATTACCTTGCCTGTCAGTCATAGTGTCATCGGCTATTCGAGTGATATTATCTTGGTAGGCAAATCCCCCCTTATGGGCATTGATGTATTGACCCAGCCACACATGGGGAGAAATAAGGTTTTGTCTTTTTGACTGAGAACGGGCAAAGGCACGTTTTAATTCAATTTTATCTTGCTCTCTTAGTGCAAAAATGGCTTCAGGAGCGGGCACATAGACATCAGCAGCAAACAAGGCATCGTTAAAAATCTCCCGCTGATCGATTTGTCTTAGTGCTTGTTGGTCAGATGCACAACCCAGTAGAGTACAAGCCAAAAATAGAAAAAAAGCCCAATGAATTAAGCCTTGCCGGTTGATGAAATAACGATAATCTTGATCTTCAGTGGCACTCGCTTGTTTAGCTGTGATGCGCTTAGGAGCAGTGACCTTAGACTCAATCCTTAAGTCTGAATCTATGTGTGTAAAAGACATAACTCAGCCCTCAATTTAGCGTACTAATATAAGCATAGAAGCTCAATCTCAATACCGCGCGTCACTAAGGGAAATAAGGGTAACAAAACGTGTAAAAGCTAAGCTCAAACACGCTAATTTAATCCATGTCCGAGCCTGAGCTAAATGCATCGTTTGGGTTAGGGATTTGTATATACAGGGCTTCTCCACTGTGCTGATAGGGACGGTAGAAGCGTGCATCACAAGCATAATAAGGGTATGGCGCCACCAGAGTTAAGCAGCCCACTGGCAATGAGCGAATAATATTGAGCTGCGCTTGCTGGGCCAGTGCTTGTTGCCACTCATGCTGCTTGGCCAATTCATCCCTAAGGACAAACGCATCGAAAGGCTCGGTTGATTTCCTCACAACCACAGTGCCAGCAAACACATAAGTATTGATGCTAAACAGTAAGGCAAGAGCCAGCACAAGCTGAGTTAAGCTTGGTATTCCTTGGGGGAGAGTCTGGCGTGAGGGATAGAAAAACTCGGACAGTAAGCGCATATTAACCTCCTAAGCATTGGCTTTGCTTAAGCTTAACCTAAGCACAAGCAAAAGGGATCACCCAGTGATCCCTTTCAATGCCCGTTTAGCCATTAGGACGCGTTTTTAACCGACACAAACTCAGGGTAAGCATCTACGCCACAATCAGAGGCATCCATACCATTGTACTCTTCCTCTTCTGAGACGCGGATCCCCATGGTTAGCTTTAACACAAACCACACAGCGATTGATGCCAAGAATACCCAAGAAAAAATAACCACTATACCCAAGATTTGAGTTGAAAAGCTGGCCTCCTCATTGGAAATCGGCACCAATAGTAAGCCCAATATCCCCGCACCGCCGTGCACCGAAATCGCCCCAACTGGATCATCAATTTTGATTCTATCTAGCCCAACGATAGCGAACACTACCAAGAGCCCGGCTAATGCGCCAATACCACCAGCAGCGAGTAACGAGGGTGACAGAGGATCGGCGGTGATCGCCACTAGCCCAGCAAGGGCGCCGTTAAGTATCATGGTGAGATCCGCTTTTCCCCAGATGTACTTGCATAATAATAGCGCTGATATTGCACCAAATGCCGCCGCTGAATTCGTATTAACAAAAATTTTAGCCACTGACGTCGCATTTGCCGCATCCGACACTAAGAGCTGCGAGCCGCCATTAAAGCCAAACCAGCCCATCCACAGGATAAACATGCCTAAGGTTGCCATAGGTAAGTTAGAACCAGGTATAGGATTCACTTGACCGTTTGCACCATATTTCCCTTTACGTGGCCCAAGGAGCAAGACCCCAGCAATAGCCGCTGCCGCCCCAGCCATATGTACTATTCCGCTACCAGCAAAGTCCACAAAACCCGCTTGAGATAAGAAGCCGCCGCCCCAGGTCCAATAGCCTTCGATGGGATAGATAACCCCTGTCATCACTACTGAGAAGACTAAGAAAGCCCATAATTTCATCCGCTCGGCCACCGCACCTGACACGATAGACATGGCTGTCGCCACAAACACTACCTGGAAGAAAAAGTCTGACTCTAAGGCATGATCCGCATCAGCTGCTTGGGTGCCAATAAGGCTGCCGATAGAAGGTAACCAGCCCCCTTCTTCATTACCAACATACATCAAGTTATACCCCAACAGCAGATACATGATGCAAGCAATAGAATAAAGACAGACGTTTTTGGTGAGAATTTCGGTGGTGTTTTTCGAGCGCACCAGTCCCGCCTCTAGCATGGCGAAACCTGCCGCCATCCACATGACTAACGCCCCTGAGACTAAAAAATAGAAGGTGTCTAATGCAAAACGCAGCTCAGTGACTGTTAAGCCCAACTTAGTTAATTCTTCCATAGCTACCTCTTATAATGCTTCGTTATCGAGTTCGCCGGTGCGAATACGCACCACTTGCTCAAGCTCTGTCACAAAAATTTTTCCATCACCAATTTTTCCTGTGCGCGCTGCAGCTATGATGGCCTCGACCAAAAACTCAACCTGCTCTTCTTTGATGGCAATATCTAATTTGACCTTAGGTAAAAAATCCACCTGATACTCGGCGCCGCGATAAAGCTCGGTATGGCCTTTTTGACGACCAAAGCCTTTCACTTCAGTGACAGTCATGCCTTCAACGCCAATGCCAGCGATGGCTTCGCGTACGTCGTCTAATTTGAATGGCTTAATAATCGCACTCACAAGTTTCATCCTGCCCCCTAAAATCCCAATTGTTTATAAATTGAATCCGAAATGTTAGATTATTAATTCAAGCTTCGAGCCAACAAGGTAAGTATTTGTATTAATTTAATAATTTATAAATAACATGAAAAATGAATGGCGTATTGCACCAATAAGGTGCGATAGTTAACACTTGTAAGCATCAGAGTGCACCTAAGTGGCGCATCTCAGATTAGGGCTAAGGAGCATGCCAACGTGCCAACTCGAGGCGCTGGCCAGCTGATGTTTCAAGATGAGTAAGTGGGAAGATAAAAAGGAGAAAAGAAAAGGGATGCTAAGCGCATCCCTTTAAGTTGATCAATACTTGTTACTGTACGTCACTCGCTTAGCTGCGACGACGAAGACCAAAACCTGCAAGCATCATCAGGACTAAGTAACCTAGGCTACCACCACTGCGTTTGACGACTTCTGGTTTTGGCTCTGGCTCAGGAGTGACCACTGGCGCTGGGTAGCTTAACGCTACAATCACAGGATCGTGATCTGAAGCAGAAAACGCATTATCAGACTTCAATAAATCACCAGTAAATTTGCTTGGGTATTCGAATAGCGTCGACTCAACAGAGTTGATATGCCAATCTTCTATGCCCACGACTTTTGCCGCAAGACTCGCGTTACCTAACGCATGATCAAGATTGCCTAATTCACCATTATAGCTGTAAGAATAAGTACTTACGCCATGAGCTTTGGTGTTTAAATTAATTAGACCATAGCCTTTTTCAATCTTAGTGCCTTCTTTTTCATAGATCTTACCGTTTAAGGTAGTCCAAGAGGCTGTAACGATATCGCGATCAGATTGACTTGCATCATAATCGGTTAACACACGAAGCGGATCTTCCATGCCATAGGCATTTAAGTCACCAATGACCAGCAAATCACCTTCGACATCTTTGAGTGACTCACCCAATACTTTTGCAGCAGAAACGCGGAACTCGTTACACTTACCTTGCATGTCAGCGGGATCTGACTTGTCTTCAAAGCTCACCCAATCCTCTAAACAGCCTGAACCTTTAGACTTAAAGTGGTTAACCACGACAGTTAACTTTTTATCTTGAATAGAAAAGGTTTGCGCGAGGCTGTGACGTTGATATGCATCATTACCCGTATTAGTTTCAACCTTGCCAGCTTTCTCACGAGTCGCAACGCCTTCTGCAGCGTGTTGTTCTGGAGTAATAATCACCTTGGCAGGGCTGGCTAAACTCACGGTTTTGGCGCGGTATAACATGCCTACTGTGATGGCATCACTACCAAAGTATTTACCTTCAAACTTATCAGCCGCTTCAAGCTCTACAAAGCTATAGGCTTCATCGGCTGTGAGTTCAGCATTTAATGCCGTCAATAGGTTTTGAATTGCACTCTGCTCGCCAAAGCCATTGTTAGCAATTTCCATTAAACCAACGATATCGGCGTTCATGGCAGTAATTGCACTAACTATCTTAGTACGCTGCTTTAGCATATCTTCTTCAGTTAATGCACCACGATTGCTACCACCTGGATTCGCATCACCACCCACTGCATCGTTGAAGAAGTTAAGTACGTTAAAACTGGCAACACGAATGTCCCCAAGTGTTGCCACTTCAGGAGCATCGGTTCTGTCATTGTTACGGATGAAATCACCAGCGACAACGGTATTAGTCGCCACTAAACGATAAGCACCGTAGCTATAACCCACCACACCTTGCAGGTTAGTCAGTTGATCGCCAGTACGGATATAGCCCGTTTCGGCATTAAAATCGGGGAAGTAAGGTACAACGCCATCGGCGGCTTTAAAATCTGACTCGATGAATAATTGATTAGCCGCGTTCACTTTAGCCAATGCAATGGCTTCATCAGACATGGCAGGATAAAGCTGAGTCGGCTTCATTAATGGTGCTTTGTAAGAGGCAAGCATGTTGTTGCGACGGGCAGCATAATCGTAGCTGAAAGTGCGGCTCACTTTCATATCGCTGCCTGCATCTAGCTCGATATTCATGCCTTCATAACGCTCTAAGGCCTCAGCTAAGGTTTCACCATCGGCAACATAGAAAGGGGTTGCAGCTGGTGCTTCACCTTGAGCGCCCACTTCAAACTTCTTATCAGCCTTGATATCGATTTGAGTGAGGCCGTAATACTCTTTAACTTTACCTTGAACACAAACTTCAACACCAGGTTGAATCGAGTCTGGCGCAGCAGCATCTAAGAATACGAATACACCATCTGAAGTATAAGGTGAGTTATCGCCATTCACTTCCTGAAGATAGAAGCCTTTAAATAAGCTATCACCACGGGCAGTGACAACACCACGTACTGTGACTTCCGCATCTGATTCATACTTACCTTCAGGAACAAGTGGGCTTGATTCGCCCGCACCTTGCACTTGATATATAGGTACAATTTTCGCGCCTTTGCAACTAAATACTGGCGCGCTTGGCGCTGGAGCTGCACCTAGGCTACCTAGGCCTGAAAATGTATCTTGAGGTAGAGTGGTCCACTTAGTCTCATCAAATGTCATGCTCGCTGACAATGCATCCATCTTGCGCTGGATTGTGACATCTTTGCCCCAATCCGTAGGCGTTGGAATAGCACCAATCACATCGACGATAACGCCGTCTTTCATCAAAGCAACCGCATCAGAGCCGTTGAAATAAATAGCGTTGCCGTCGATGGCATCAACACCAGCGGCTAAACCCAGTGCTGCACTTGGGTTTTTAATAATTTTTAATTTTTTTGCGCCGATAGTCTGACCATCTAATAGCGCCATATCTGTTGCTGCTGTATCACCGTTTCTATATTGAACTAGTTTGTAACCCGTCAAATCAACCGTGGCAGTGCCGCTGTTATAAATTTCAATCGCTTTGTTATTTGAGCTACCTTCAACATATTCGGTAATCATTACTTCAGCGCTTGCCATCATTGGCATGGCTGCAGCCATTGCCAGAGACAAACTTGTTAACTTAGTTACCATTTTCATATCATCAACCCCATATTGAGTAATATTGTTATTACTCTTTTTTAATTTTCGGCGGGATTGTCCCAAAATTCACTGATAATAAAAAGCTTCTAACTCACATTTTAAAAACAAAAACTCAACCTATACTATTGATACAAAACAACTTAACCATCCACCACAGAGAACATTAAAAACACAACTAACTATAAGTAAAGCAATAACAGTGACTAACGGAAAAATAAACAGGATAAAATTGGTGCTCAAACTCTATTTTTTTTGTAAAAAAACTAATACAGCAGGAAAATAATCCTAAAGTCTAGTCAATAGAATTATTATTCAGTCTTTATACTTAGGATGAATTAACCATTGAAAGCTGCTGTTTCACAAAATTTAGGAGGACTAAGCAAGGACACAGACGCAAGACAAGTGCTGTATCACTTGTCTTAGGAAAGCCTGCAACAGGCTAATAGGGATTGGCAAGTGGGGGGTTGTCTTATATCAACAGAAGTGTTCGCTGTAGTTAATATTTTTGTATCATTTTATAGCAAGGAATTGAGGTCCTATGCCTTAGTCTTGCTGCAGAAAATTCAGCCAACTGCGCAGCGCGTGCTCAAAGTCTTCTAAACCGCAGAAGGCTTCAGATTCAGTATCATAGAGTGACATGTCTTCATCCAGCTCAAAATCTTCATCAAAATCTATTGAGTTAACAAACACTCTCACTTGCTCTTGATCCATATCTAGGCTGATATCTTTTCCAGCTTGGAAGAACTGAGTTTGTTTACCGCCTTGTAAGCTGTGGATTTGGGCCAAAATAGCTTGAGCACTTAATACGTCTTGGCCAAGCTCTTGGGCAAACCAGCGACCGAGTGCCACGTGTTCCATACTAAATTCAGCAAAAACAGTGCCATCCAAACGATTACGGCGAAACTCAAATTCCATGATAAAACTCAATTCAACTGATGATTTAGCTATTTTAACCTATGAAGCCTAAGTGTGCCGCTCTATAGACTAATTTATCTAACCACAAAATTCGTAAAAGCTTGTTTTGCACGAGATGGGTCTACTATCATGAGCTTATTACCGATTAATAAGCGCATAACTGCAAATTAACCGCTTCAAAATATAAGAATAAAATAGGATTTTCAATGACTTCAGGTTTCATTTATAGCTTGTTACTCACAGGCCCTAATGCAGGACAAAGTTTAACCTTAGCGCAAGTTGAACAATGGCAACCCAGTGACGGCCTGCTGTGGATGCATTTGCGTTACCGTGAACCTCAGGCTCAAGCTTGGGTGCATAAAGCTGGCCTGTCGAAAGTTGAAGTGGATACCTTGTTAGCTCAAGATACCCGTCCGCGGGTATTGAATACAGCCAGAGGCATGTTGCTTGCACTTCGTGGGGTGAACTTAAACCCAGGCTCTGATCCAGAAGACATGGTATCTGTGCGTCTGTATGCCGAAGAGCACAGGATAATATCCACTTGTGAGCGCCAGCTGCAATCCATTCACAGCCTAGCTGAACAGATTAAACATGGGAAAGGGCCTGTGGACAGCGCCGCGTTTATCATGCAGCTCTGTGAATTACTGACCCACAGAAAAGTTGAGTTCATCAGTAAGTTAGAAGATGAAATTGATGAACTCGAAGAGCAAGTGGTAACAAGGGCGAATAAAAATCTGCGTAATGATATCGCCGAGTTAAGACGACAGACTGTCGTCACCCGCCGATACTTAGCCCCGCAAAGAGAAGCCTTCTTTCGAATGCTCAATGACCACAATGACTTGTTCGATGAAGCCGATGAAGTGCGCATAAGAGAAATTAACGAGATTTTAATTCGCGTCATCGAAGATCTGGACACCATTCGTGATAGAGCTGGGGTAACCCATGAAGAATTACAATCACAGCAAGCTGAGCAATTAAACCAAAGGCTCTATTTCCTCTCATTGATCTCGGCGGTGTTCTTGCCGTTAGGCTTTCTCACCGGCTTACTTGGGGTCAACATAGGGGGTATTCCAGGGGCTGAAACCGACTGGGCTTTTAGTGCATTCTGCATTGGACTTGCGGTCATTATCGCCATGCAGATGCTGATCTTTTATCGCCTTAAGTGGCTATAGTTTTATCAAGGGCAACTTCAGCCGCCCTATTCTGTCGACTATTATAGTTTTTATAGTTTTATGCAGACACAAAAAAGGACGCCTAAGCGTCCTTTTTCATTAGCGATAACAACAGGCTTATTTTTTCGCCGCTGCGTCAGCAACCTTAGCCGCTTTATCCGCTGTTTTCTCGATTGAAACCAATTCAACTTCAAACACTAAGGTAGAGTTTGCTGGAATAGTACCAGTATCGCGCTCGCCATAAGCAAGCTCAGCTGGGATAACAAACTTATACTTAGCGCCAACGTTCATTAACTGAACGCCTTCGGTCCAACCTGGAATAACACGGTTAAGTGGAAACTTAGCCGTTTCGCCGCGAGTATAAGAGCTATCAAACTCAGTACCATCGACTAGCGTGCCACGGTAATGTACTTCAACTGTGTCTTCAGCCGCAGGCTTATCGCCAGCGCCCGCTGTCAGTACTTCGTACTGTAGACCAGACTCAGTGGTTGTTACACCTTCTTTGGCTTTGTTGTCTTCGAGGAATTTCTTACCTTCTTCGACTGTCTTAGACGCTAACTCTTCAGCTTGGGCTAAACGCTTGTCATTTAACTTCTTGTCTAGGCCTTGCAACACTGTCTGCATTTCTTCTTCAGTCAGTTGCATGTCTTCGCCTAAACCATCGCTGAAACCTTTGATAACTAATGCTTTATCAACAGCGAAGCCTAATTCTTCTTGTTCTTTTATATGGCCTGACATGTAACGGCCAATAGATCCACCTACGCTGTAAGCTTCTTTTTGTGCGTCAGTTGTTAATTCTACTTTTTTAGCTACGTCTTGATCTTGATTACATGCGCTCAAGCCAACTACGGCTAATGCAACTAACGATAATTTGTAAATAGATTTCATTAAAGCTTCCTCAGCGTCCTTTAGTGGTTACAATAACCTAGAGTTATAATTAGTTAGCCACTTTATACTAGTTAGACAGGTTATTCCATTGGGCTAACATTAAATAATGTTCAAACTCGCTTCTTGGCTAAAATTCCAAGATGCACTATATGACTGCGTTTGAGACAATTTTTCAAGGGGCAAGTTCATGATCCGTGTGCTTATGCTGATTTTTTACTCAAGCTTACTGTTTGGCTGTCAAAAGGCGGCCCAAGAAGTGTTGACCTTAACTCAAGAAGCCAGCTATAGCGCCAGTCTCTCCCATGATGCCAGTCTCGCCATTGTTAGTACTGCGCACCAAGGCGTGCAAGTCTGGGATCTCAAACAAAAACGCATTAAATACACTTGGCATCAAGGTGAAGGAAAAAGCAATGTCATTGCCACCGCCTTGTCCGCCAACGCGGCCTATGCCGCCACCTTAACCAATCAATCTTTAGGCTTGTGGTCTTTGGGTACTGGCGAGTCTGTGGGTTGGTGGTCCTTACCCGCATCGGGGCAAACCGTGGCGGTGGCCAACACAGGTCAAGCCTTAGTGGGTTTAGTGGATGGTTCGGTGTTGTCTCTTGCCCATGACAGGCAAAGCCTAATTAAATTCCTCGGTCACACAGAAAAAGTCACCAGCGTGTCAGTGTCTGCCGATGGTCAATATGCCCTTAGTGGGGGTAATGATGCCCAAGTCATTCTTTGGCATGCTCATACAGGTCAACCTATCCAGCGCTGGCAATTAGCCTCAAGGGTCACTAAGGTATTACTCAATGATGACGCCAGTATTAGTTTTGCCAGTGATATCATGGGCAATGCCTCCTTGTGGCACAGCCAAAGCGGCAAGTTAAAGACCCGCCTTGATATCAAGCGTCGTCAAATGACCTTCTCGGCGGCACGTTTTATCGACCAAGACAAATACCTACTCACAGGGACACCCTCCAAGGAAATGTTCCTCTGGCACAGTCAAACCGGCAAAAAAATCGCCAGACGCCAAGTTCAAGTGACTAAGGATAACCAAAACCGCGGCGCCGTTGTATACTCGGTGGCACGCCAGAGTCCAAGGCGACTTGTGAGTATCAGCAGTCAAGGTCTGCTGGAGTCTTGGGACCTGCAATATTAATCGCGCTAACATTCAGAGGCATCAATGCAAGAGTTGCAACAAAAAATCGAAGACTTGGAAACTAAATTGGCTTTTCAGGAACTAAGTGTTGAAGAGTTGAATCAAGAAGTGATAAAACTCAACCAATTAGTGGCTAAGCAGCAACAGCAAATATCCTTGATGGTCAATAAATTAATGGATATTGAGCCCAGCAACATGGCATCGGAATCGGAAGAGACACCACCCCCCCATTACTAAAATGAGTAACATGTTCGCTTGCATTAGCTAACCTTAAACCATTGCAGTGGTTCCGCTTGTTCACTGCGAAGGTGGGTTAATTACAACTGTCATCATAGAGCGATATTCAACTGGAGTACCAAGCCTTATCATGTCTTCGAGCCAGATACTGCCCATAGCGATAACCGGTGAGCCTATTCTTAATCGAATCGCGGTCAAAGTAAGTCAATTTGACGCCAGCTTAATCCAATTGGCTGATGATATGCTGGCGACCATGATGGCTGCAAACGGGGTTGGCATAGCGGCTGGACAAGTTCACAGCCCACTTGCCATGTTCGTTATGGCATCTCGCCCTAATGAGCGTTACCCCAACGCGCCAGTTACTGAGCCTAGGGTGATAATCAATCCGCAGATATTGTCTTATTCCACACAAACCCAAGCGGGCATTGAGGGCTGTCTTTCTATTCCAGATAGCAGAATGAGTATTGTCCGCTCGCAACAGATTGACACCCGATTTCAAAACCTTAAAGGTGAGTTTATCGAACAAAGCTTCAGTGATTTTGAGGCACGTATTTTTCAGCATGAATTCGACCATATCAAAGGCATAACCTTAATAGAGCGCCTTGCTCAGCAGCAGAAACAGGCGTACCCAGCATGAGAATAGCCTTAGGATTTTGCCTCAGCTTATGCCTGTCTGGTTGTGCCATGAACAGTGTTTTTATCAATTATCCGTCGCAAATTAAGCCGTTAAAGCAAGCCTTAGCCAGTCAAAGTGCGCCCAAGCTTGATGATATTACGGATAATATCGATGGCAATGATGGCTTGTTGTATGCCCAGGAGGCGGGGCGTATCGCGCAAATCACCGGTGACTTCAGTGCCAGTAAGGGCTACTACCAGAGTGCCATGCGCGCCTATCAAGCCTTCGATGAGCGAGCCAAAATCAGCCTGTCTAATGTGGGGGCTAATGCCAGTGGCTTAGTGCTTAATGACAATAGCATTCCTTATCGAGGACCTGGTTTTGAGCGCATTATGTTGCACCAATATCAGGCACTAAACTACTTGTTCAGTGGCGATCTACAAGGGGCATTGGTGGAAGTGCGCCGCAGTAATGAACTGCAAGCGAGCGAGCAGCGACGCTACGAGAAATCACAAAAGTCGGTGCAATCCATGGCCAATGGCGCCATAGACAACGAAGTCAGCCGCTTATCCTCTGCGGCGGGCACTGTGACCAGCTCATTTTTAAATGCCTACAGCTACTACATTACCGGTCTATTACATGAATTACTCGGTGAACCCAATGATGCCTTTATCGATTATCGCAAAGCCGCCCAGATAAGCCCGAACAACCCTAACCTGCAGCAAGACTTAGTCCGTCTCGCCAAAGACTTAGCTATGGAGGAGTTTGAAGATTATCGCCGCCGCTGGGGAGAACCTAAAATCCCTCAGGCCAATGACGGTCAAGTGGTGTTTATTGTTGAGCGGGGTTTTGTCCCTGAAAAACAAAGCATTACCATTCCCTTTCGGCTGCACGACAATTGGCAAACCGCCTCTATGGCAACCTATACCAACAATGGTTTAGCGCCTATGCCTAGCCCCATTTATGGCCTGCCGACGCCGTTGAGCGCTGCACCCATTGCCAATATCGATGCCTTAGCTATCAATGCATTAAAAGAAGATTTGCCGGCGGCATTAGTGCGCCAAGCACTGCGTGTGTATACTAAATCAGAGATGGCACGTAGGGTGCGCAGCGATTCAAAGAGTCAGCAGAATGAGCTAGACCCAGCCGCAATTTTGATGCAAATATTCAATGTGGTATCAGAGCAAGCCGACAGACGCAGCTGGCTAACCTTGCCAAGGCAAGCTCAAATTGCCAAACAATACTTGCCGGTGGGGAGTTACCCGCTGAGCCTAACTCAAGCCAATGGCATCAATGTCCAAGTGGAAGCCAACAGAACCACCTTGGTCTGGGTAATAGAAACCTTGGGAAATTACCGTTATTATTCTGTCATCTTGTAGGTAAACTGTAACAGCAACCACCTTTATTAAAGGTAATAATATCAACACTAAGGCCCACTTAAACGAATGGAAATAACTATGAAACAGTTAAAAATTATTTTTGTATTAGCCGCTGTCATGGGCCTGAGTGCCTGTCAATCTAAGGTTGAATATGGCGATGCCACTGAAGTAGAAACCGTCAACGAAAACTTTGGCTCTACCGACTTACAAGCCATAGCCGCCAAGATGGTCGACAGCATGATGGTGTTCCCCCCTGTGATGTCCATTACCGATACCGGCCGCCCCATCATCTTTGTGGATAAGATTAAAAACAAGACCTCTGAGCATATCGACACAGAATCAGTCACAGACACAATAAGCAACAAGTTGCTTCGCTCAGGCAAGTTCCGCTTTATCGATATGACCAAAGTCGACGCCGTACGTAAGCAACTGGATTACCAAAACAATGCAGGCATGGTTGACCCAAGCACGGCCATCAAATTTGGTCGTCAGATTGGTGCCCAGTTCATGCTTTATGGCAACTTATCTAGCATAGTTAAGCAAGATGGCAGCACTAAAGACGTGTATTACAAGATGACCATGCGCCTAATGGACTTACAAACAGGCTTGATTGAGTGGTCCGATGAAAAAGAAATCAGAAAAACGAGATCTAAGTCTTTCTTAGGATTATAATCCCGAGCTAACTTAGCCCAAAAAGCCGACTACCCTGTCGGCTTTTTACTGGCACTTTGACCCAAATAGGAAATCATTCGTGAACTTGCGCAACATTTTTATCCTGTCAGTCACCCTTGCTAGCCTTGCAGCCTGCTCGACTAACCAGAGCACGTCTCCTTCAAAACGTGATGGCACAGCTTCTATCAGCCAATTTCAAGCCCAAGAACGCGCCAAGGTGATTTCCGATGTCAATTACCAGCTCGCTTATACCTTCACCGGTGAAAGCCGCTTTACTGCCAGCACTAAGGTGACCTTTAATTTATCCAGTACCAGTAAAGCCATTACCTTAGACTTAAATAAGGCCGATATCACTCGCTTCGTGGTCAACGGCACTAAGCTGTACCCCAGTTATAATGGCGCTTACATTACCATTAACTCGAGTCTATTAACCTCAGGTGAAAACACCATAGAAGTGGATTTTAGCCGAGAGCACAGCACTAACGGCGAAGGCCTACACAGATTTGTTGACCCTGTGGATGGCAAGGTTTACTTGTACTCTCATTTTGAGCCTGCCGCCGCCCAGCAGATGTTTGCCGTGTTCGACCAACCTGATCTTAAAGCCAACTATCAGCTTAGTGTCATCGCTCCCGCCGACTGGCACGTAATCAGCACTATGCGCGAATCCAGCATAGAAGCACGGGGCGCCACTAAGTTATGGCAATTCCCGCTGACGCCTAAACTCAGTCCTTATAACTTCTCAATGCATGCCGGCCCATACCATGTGTGGCAGGATAATTCCGCCGCCTACCCCATGCGCCTCTTTGCCCGTCAGTCGGTAGTAAGCCAAGTCGCTCCCCAAGATTGGTTTACTTACACTCGTCAAGGGCTAGCCTTTTTCGACCGCTATTTTGGCATTAACTACCCCTTTAAGAAGTACGATCAACTGCTAGTGCCAGATTTTCTCTATGGCGCCATGGAAAACGCCGGGGCGATTACCTTTTCAGAGAATTACTTCCTCACCAGCGCACCGATGACAGCACAGCAAAAAGAGAGCTTAGCCTCGGTTATCATGCATGAAATGGCCCACCAATGGTTTGGTGACTTAGTCACCATGAAATGGTGGAATGGCCTGTGGCTTAATGAATCCTTCGCCTCGTTTATGGGCACCTTGGCCACCAGCGAAGCGACTGAATTTCATCATGCTTGGCGCACCTTTTATGCCAAAGGCAAACAAACAGCCTACCATCAGGACAGCCTAGTCACCACCCACCCCATCGAAGTGCCAGTGGCCACCTCGGCTAATGCCTTCGATAATATCGATGCCATTACCTACCAAAAAGGTGCCTCGACATTAAAGCAATTGCGTCATTTACTGGGGGATGATGTTTTTCGCCAAGGTGTGAGTAAATACCTCACCAAATACAGCTACCAAAATGCGCAGCTCTCCGATTTTATTGCCAGCCTTGCCGATGCGGGTAATAGAGACTTAAGCCGCTGGACTAAAGAATGGCTCTACAGCGCTGGAGTAAACAGCCTTAAAGTACAATTCCAATGCCGTGGTAATCAGATAAGCCAGTTTGCCCTAATTCAATCTGCGCCAAGCCCTGAATTACCTACCTTGAGAGAGCAAAAAGTGCAAGTAGCCCTATTTAACAAGGGCCGTCATTACCTTGAACAGCAACAAGTGGTTGCGGTAACTTATAAGGGACGCTTCACGAATGTACCAGAACTTGTGGGTGAAATTTGCCCCGACCTTGTCTACCCCAATTTCGAGGACTGGGGTTTTGTTAAAGTGCAGCTGGATGAAAAATCATTTAAAACTGCCAAGCAAGAGCTGAGCAATGTACACGATCCGCTGCTACGTTCCATGTTATGGCAAAGCTTATGGGACAGCGTAGTCGACGGTAAAACCGGGTTAGATCAGTTTATCAATGTCGCCTTAGTTAACGCCCCTTTAGAGCAAGATTACACCATCTTGGGCCAAGTCATCGCTAACTTGCACCAAGCCATGGACTACCTCAATGCAATGGCGCCAAGCCAGAAAGCCTACACAGATAAGGTCGCCAAAGCCTTTAGCCAGATGAGTCTGCGCCGTGCCATGGAAAGCCATAAAGACAGCGATTTCCAACGCCGTTGGTTCGATGCCTATGTGGCCTTCTCTCACAATGGCGCAGCCTTAAGCCACTTAAGCCAGCTACTGGACGGTAAGACGAAAGTTCAAGGTTTAACCCTGAGCCAAGACTTGCGCTGGGATATCATCAGGCAGCTGAATCGCTACGATTTCCCCCAAAGCGTGCAGCGTCTACAGGCTGAAAAACATCAAGACAACTCGGATGCTGGCCAAAAAGCCGCTATCGCCGCCGAAGTCATTCGCCCAGAAGCCGCCCTTAAACGCCAATGGTTAAACACCATAGAAAACAACGAACATATGCCGTTTTCTAAAATTCGCGTCGCCATGGATAACCTCTACCCCAGCGAGCAGCAGCTCTTTAGTGCCGCCACTGCCGAACAGCGTCTGGCTAATCTGCCCTACACGGACAACAAGGGTCCTGTGTTTATGCGCAGTTACGGTGCAAAGCTTATCCCAACTTCATGCAGTTACGCCGGCATTAGTGCCTTAGACCGTGTGTTAGACACTAACACTAACCTAACAGCCCTCACCCGCAGAGCTGTGCTGGAAGCACGCCAGGAAGAACACCGCTGCGTGCGCATCAAGGCGCAAATGAGTAACTAATCTCTGCCAGTCGCTGTTATTAATTGCGACGTTGAAGCAAAAAAATGCCAATGGGAACAAATCCCACCAGCACTCAGCACTTGATTTATCTCAGAGGTAAAAAACAAAAAAGCGCCTATTGGCGCTTTTTTGTTTTCCCTGGCTAAGCAATTGAACCTAATGTATGCCTCTATTTCTTCGCCACTAAAATCATCCCAATAATTAAAAATACGGCCCCTAAGACTCGATTAACGCTGATTTCAATTTTTGGATAACCCAACCAGCCGTGTTGATCTAAGGCTAGCGAGGCGATGACTTGGCCACAGACAATGGAAACCGCTAACACTAAGGCACCCAATTTAGGGGCTAAAAAAATCGACATGGCAACATTAAACGCCCCCAAAAAACCGCCCAACCAGGCCCACCATGGGATTGTGGTTAAGGCATTGGGTTTAAACCAGGCGCCACCTTGAATAAAGGCAATGATGCCTAAAATTATCGTCCCGACTAAGAATGAGATAAAGGCGGCTTGGATAGGATTACTCAGCCCTAATCTTAATTGCGCATTAATCCCCGCTTGGGAGGCAAATGAAAAGCCCACCAATATGCTAAACGGCAGTAATAAATAAACGCTTAAATTACTCAATGGATGACAGCCTTAAGTTAACAGTGTGATGGACACATAATAGCCTATGACAATGCGGTCCAGATAGAGGTCAGTTTACATGCCGCGGGCTTGGCAGTTTTGGACATAAACGCGTCAGAATTTAATCATGATGCACTAACAGAAGCATGCTGATTTTTAATCTATGTGGCAACTCCGATGCTAATCTGTCACTGACA
Organism: Shewanella denitrificans OS217; assembly: GCF_000013765.1. NCBI lineage: Bacteria > Pseudomonadati > Pseudomonadota > Gammaproteobacteria > Alteromonadales > Shewanellaceae > Shewanella > Shewanella denitrificans. The sequence goes on from NC_007954.1 coordinate 3,481,951, forward strand.
CTCTGCCATACAGGCTTGACATGGCCCATTTCTATCATAAAAAGTCTCGTCGACACGCCGACTTCTTTTGAGATCAAGAGCCATCCATGAGGGCTCGAACATCCCGTCCATGGGATGGACGGCCGTCTCGCCTTTCTCGTGGTGAAGCGTCATGGTTCACCTTGTTGACCTTAGTGTTACTGGTTGACATAAAGACTAGGTTCAGAATTTAACTATCAGCCCCTTCGTTACATCCTCTAACAGCCACTTGTTAAACCACATACTTTTGTACCAACTCTTCATTCAATACTTGATCAACTGACAGCCTTTCCAACGATGAAATATCGAATGATTTTAGGTTTTGTATATGCTTTTTTATCTCATTTGGCACTGAGTGATAATGAAGATAATAAGCATCTCCCTGCATCTTCGCCTTATGCTTCTCAAAAATTGGCATTAGCTGCCCCCAATCGCCTAACACCATATCCTCTACTTTCTTGAACAGTTTTCTCGGGGCCAGCTCCTTTCTACCGATCAACAATATATCGACTGGAGGTATGATTGATGAGATTGCGTCAGGCCATACACATGCAGTGACAACTCGTCCTTCATAATTCAACAGCATAATAGAAGGAACAAATACATCATCCTCAGTCTGTTCCTGAAGAGATTCTTTGTTATTATTCCATGACCAGACATTTTCCAGTTTTTTGGTGGGGAGGCTAAAGACATCTGAATTGTCTTTCAGAATAGATTGATAAGCAAATTCATTCCCATGAAGCCACCCACTCTTGAATTTATCTTCGTCAAAGTCTCCAGAACCCATTCCATGCTTTTGAGGGTCATCAACTTCTAAATTGAATTTTGATTTTAATTCTATGACTTCCGGCTCAGCTTCTTTGATGAAGTATGTTGGCCTGAAGTAGTTCATATTGAAAACAATAGGATAATAGCCTTCTTCGGCATCTTCCTTATCTTGGTATTCAAATACAAAATAAACGCCAGTAGCTTCGTTTTGATACCAAGCTTGTGATCCTTCGAGAGTGTAATGCTCACGACTAGTAAAGTACGCATCGAACTGTTTTTTAGAAAACTCGCCACTTTTGGGTTTTAAAAACAGATCGTAACTCATAACTTATCCTTATTTTGGCTTAGCGGCTTTTACACCCATTCTAGATTTACTTAGACGCGTAGGCTATTGATTAAATTAATACTATATATCCTAAGCACTTGAAGTAAAGCGCTTTATTTTTATACATTTAACATGCAAACCAGACCTTATCTGTTAATCTCGTTTCTTCTCCCACTTTTAGCTATCACGGGGTGTGTGAGCAGCTGAGACGCTGCGTCCAAGCCCATAGGGATAAGTTGACGACGTCACTCTAGACGTTAGTCCAATGCGCGAGATCGAAGAACAAAACTGAATACACTTAGAGTACAGGCTTGCCATGATGCTCGATCATCGACACGCAGCAAGTCCGTCCGTGGATGCTCGACCGCCCCGTCCATGGGGCGGACGGTCGTCTCGCGAAGCATCATGGTTCACCTTTTTAACTTCTGTGTGCCTATCAAGTCACAAGATCTAGCTCGATGCCACCATTAAACACTTGAGTACAAGATTTTTAGCAGTATCTCAAATTCAGGAATAAGGAAGGAAACATACTAATTGGGTTAATATGGATTTATTCATCAGTTATCTGGGTACCATATTTTATCATTTCAGGAAAAAACCAAAAAAGTTAACAACCCCCTTTTAAACTGATTTGTTCTTTACCTTCTAGTGTTATTTTCGGATGTGTTGTTTATTCTCTTTTAGCAGGCTAGCAAGTAACTAAAACTAGACTGCTAACAGTTGGCGCGGTTTCGCTACGCTACACATATAAGTCCCTTTTTATTGAGAGTTAGTACCAATTGAAATTTCGAATCATATTGTTATTTGTCACTGTATGCTTGTTTTGGACATGTGTTCATAGGCCTGCTGGTTCATTAGATTACGAGTTAGTGTTAAAGCCATATCCCTCTTTTACTCTGGCTGTTGGTGGTGGCGAAGAGGGGAGTTATAAGAGGCGTTTGCAGCAAGGAGAATTTCCTAATTGGTTAGTTAATAACAATTATAAAACTATAGCTTATGGTAGTCTTGAATCTACAACTCAGCCTTGGGAATTCCTTCGGTGGTTTTCTTTAGCATTTGTTTTTAGTGGCTGGCTTTGTGTCATTGCTTCAGCCACCAGAAAAAGATTAAAAGCACTTAATTGGGCTTCCTGAGGCGTCTAACCCTCCCCCTGAAGAAAACTATAACTCATTAGTTAAACTAACTGGAAAGATCAGACTAACTGGCTCGATACAGCCAGAATGGATCAAGAGTCATCCATGACTCTTGATTAGACTATTAGACTATTACCCTGCTATAGCCGCACTCTTACATCGCAATGACTTCGCGATTACTGCCCTACAATTACACTGTAAAAGCATTACACCGCAACAGCCTTACCCCCACAGCGGCATAACTCCCACGGCATCATAGCTTTAAGCAGCTGATGGCTTCCAAGCCCCTAAGGTGAGGCTGACGGTTTGACCGCTACCCACATTCCCTGGGGTTTTCGAGGGCACATTTTGACTGCTAGGCCAACTTTGGGTTGGGATCCCCAAGGTGCTTGAGCCCACATTAGGGTTTTCGTCTAGGCTAAACCCGTAAGCCATAGCAAAGGTTCCAGCAGTATTTTTGCCGAAGATATTCATGGCTTCAGTCTTGTCTTTCCCGCTGGCCGTTGCCACTGCAACTGGGATGGTCGCGCAATGGAAAAACTTGGCGTAGACGTCGTAAAGGCTCTTGGCGTTATTGTAACTATTAGGATGATCTGTGTACCAGTTATCTGTGTTGGTCCACGCATCCGAAGTGTAGTGTTCTTTGATTACAGCCTTACTATCAACCACGCCGTCTAGTACTACGCCTCGAGAGAAAGCTTCAAATATCGCCGCCTCAATCTGACCGAAGGCCTGGTATTCAAGCACGGATTCATTGCTATTCTGTGCCCGTACCGCTTGAAAGAAAGGTTTATCCCCCTCGAAATCCGCTTTAGGAATCGTGATAGAAAGCCCATTAGGGCCACTCAGCGTAAACTGAGTGCCGTCACTGCTGCCAGAATAAGTGCCCACAGTTGCACCATTTAAATAGAAATTGATTTGATTGCCCTTGCTAAAAAGCGCCTCCGTGGTCTTGCTCCAGTAACCGCTTAAACCTGAAGCACTGGGATATATGGCCAGCCAATCTTTGGGGGACACTATGGCGGAGAATTGCGCCTCAATTAATTCTGGATAGCCCTCGCCAGTGGGGCTTGTGAACAACAATTGCTCAAACGCGGCGCCATTGGGGTCTGCTTGAGTAAAAGACGCGAAGGTGGCGGCTAATGTTGAACGCGGTACCATAGCGCCGTAGACAGAGGCATCACCAGAGACACTAAAGGAGAGGTTAATGCCGAAGGCATCCACCGCCGAAACGTCATACTGGGCATTGGGGCCAAATTCAAAGATGTCGTATGGCCCTGGAGGGCAAACCCCAGGCGCCGCGTTAAAGGGATAGGCGGTATAGCCGTTTAAGGGGTAGTCAGCTGGAGTGGTACTCGCCTTAGTGACAGTGAACACCAAGCGATTGTTACCTGAGTTAGTCACATCCGGCACCTTGACGGTAAGACCTGCATTGATGTCGATAAACTGGGCTTGAGTGGTTGTGGTCGCAGCGGCAAAACTTCCGTCTGGCTGGAGGATATAGAAGCCGGTCGCATCCCCTGCTTGCTGCATAAAACCCGCAACCCAAACCGTGTATTTGCTGCTATCAAGACCTGACTGATTAGCTATGATGATATCGTTGAGTGTTTGCAGTGTCGTAGAGTGACTCATTATTTTATCCTTTAAAATATAGTGTTTAGTCTGTCTGGGTGAGCGCTTCATCAAACCCAAAGCTCTCACTGGATTTAGCCAAGAGCGCCAAGAGTGCCAAGACCGCCAAGGTAAGCTCATGTTAATGCAGAGAATTAGTGCTGATGTATGCTAAAGAATTTGGCTTTAAAATTGCGATGACTTAACTAAGTTGTAAACTGTGACTCAGTTGCAACAAACAGCTCAGCAGCCATTCAATGGCCCATCGCATTCATATTCCATGAAAAAGTGTCAATGTCAGATCCCTCTATATTCTTCACCATTAGAGAGTGTCATAAATAAAGAAAAGCGAGTATTACAGCTCATTACACTTAGATAGCTCCCTCGGTAACTGAACCCATGAACGATTCTGAATCGCCCAACCACTCACCTCAACTCTCAACTGTCGCATCCTCTGTAGGATGAGTACTCACTGTTTTTATTGTTACCAATACGTTAAGATGAAAACCAATAATTAGACCGATAAACTCGCTGAACAAACAATGAATTATAGATTTAACGAATTTGAATTTGACAGTGAGAGCTTGCTGCTGACGAAAAGTGGCCTTACCTTGGCAATCCGTCACAACGAAGCTAAGGTCTTAGCGCTATTGCTTGAGCGCGCCGACAAGGTGTTAAGCAAAGACGATATTTTGTCTCATGTTTGGCAAAATAGACCTGTGTCAGAACAAGCGGTTTTTCAAAATATCAGCCACTTGAGAAGTATCTTAGGTAACCAAGCCATCAAAACCTTTCCAAAACGGGGTTATCAATGGCAACTTGAAACCGTGCGTGTTACCCCAGACTCCCAGTCCTCAACAATCCCAGTGCGAACTCAATATCAACCTCTACCAGTGCCGAGTCACAATAAACGCCCCCGATGGTTATATTTCGCCTTGGCGAGCATGCTTATGGTTAGCGTCCTCGCCTTCTATCTCCCCTGGCCGGACCAACAAGAAAATACTCATTCAAGGATTAGCATCGCCTACATCCCAATGACTCAGCTCAATGGTACTGAAAAGCTTTCGCTGGATGATGATACAGATTTTGATTTCACGACCTTAACTCAACTGGACGCGGCCCATTTTGAAACCTCAGCAGATCTTGAGTATCCCGCACTGGCAGGGACTCATCCATTCGTATTAACAGGTCAAATCCGCACTCATAACCAGAGCTACTATTTGGATTTCCTGCTGAAAGGTCCATTTGCAGATTGGCAAGGACAACTGACCAGCGCATCGGAGCAGGATCTACTCCAGCAGCTTAAGCAGCATTTAAATCAGCCTGTTATCTATGATTTGCTGAGCCAGCCTCAAGCCCCCGAACTCAAACAAGCCAACTTGTCCATCGCCCACCAGCAAGCGCCTGAGGATCTGATAATTCTTGGCCAACTGATCTCGGTTTATATCCAAATGGATGAGCTAGATAAGGCCATGGTCATGGCTGAAAAATTAGCAGTCTTAGGGAAGCGCCAACACCAGCCTCAACAATTGGGAAATGGGCTGCTTTACCAGAGCGAAATTTTAACCGCTAAATCCTTGTTTGAGCTAAGCGCGCAAAAACTGGCGCTAGCCATTGAGCATTTTGAAACCATAGCGGATTTAAAGCGTCAGGCTGATGCCTGGAATGCCCAATCATGGTTAGATCATCAAAATCATGATTACCCAGCAGTTAAAGCCAGTTTACTTAAGTCTGCTCAACTGGCTTTAACTGCCAAGGATAAGGCGCGGGAATTACATGCATTGACTTACCTGTCGATAATGGCCAGTAAACATAAGCAAGAGCAGGATAAATATCTTTACTTACAGCAAGCTGAAGATAAAATGAAAGCTTATCAACTCCCCAGTTACCATTTTGCTAAGATCCCTTTTCATTACGCTATCTTTGCCAGTAATGCCGCGGCGAAAGAGCCACATTTAAAGCAAGTGCTGGAGTTTACCGCCCTCACACCGGATCACTGGGTTGCTCAATCAAGCCGTAAGCAGTTAATACACTATTACCTGAAACACCGTAGGCTAATGCAAGCACAAGCGTTAGTTGAAAACCTAGCAACAGATAATGCCCACAACTCTTATCTTAAAGCCCTATTGGCCCAAGCTCAGCAGCAAAGCCCTTCAATGCTAGAACATGCCAAACGCGCATTTGAGCAAGCACGGCTAGCCGGTGAGCGCCTGCTTAGTTTGGATGCCGCACTACTCTTGTGCACCACCCAAAATCCGCAGGTCAATTATGATTTTTATTCCCAATACATAGATGAGAATGCAACCTCCTATTGGCGGGAAATCAATGAATTAAGCCTGGTGGCACTTAAACTTTAATCCTTAACCTTTCTTTGAATAAAATAAAAGGCAGCCCTATGGCTGCCATTTATTTTCGTTTTATCCTCGGCGCTAAAGCGGTTAACCTGGCTTAAGAGCTAGCCAATTTAATTTCCAGTTATTATCGAGTGATTTGAGCATCACAGTATGCTTACCTTTTTTCAGGTACAGACTCGCCCCTTGTTGTGTTTGCCATTCATGATACCCCCCCGTGTTGCTAACAAGATTAACGCCTAGGTTTTCATCATTGCTATAGAGCTCAAAACCTTTAGTGTCCCGCGGCGATGCCACTCGGTATTCCAGCGTATAACGCCCCGCCTTAGTGACATCAATTTGATAGGTCAACAGGGCTTTATCGGCGATACCGCCGGCGCCAGAGAAGTTATAGCCGCCATCAACATCGGATGTTTGACCTAGGGCGCTGCCCGTGTAATCGGCGGCCCACTGCGCTTCGACTCGTCCAGGTATACTCACCCAAGCAGCTTGAGTAGATACAGCTTCACTGTAGCGGCTTTGCATATGACGTCTTACCGCCACCACGGTATAGTCGTATTTTATCGGCTCTACATGGGTGTCGGTAAACTGGGTTTGGGTTAAGTTTGTCGCCAGCAATTTAACCATGCCACCTGAAATACTATTGCGATATACACGATAACTTTCAACATCATCCTGCAGACTCTTATCCCAGCTTAATATCACTGTGCCTTGGTCTTGCTGAATTTTAAGGTTAGTCACAGGATCTGGGACTGTTGGCTCTAACGCGCGGCGCTTGTGCTCTTGGGTTTGAGCGAAGTTTAACTCAGCCAAAAATGCCTGACTCGCCTTTGGCAAGCTAGAGGCTTCGCCATCCATGGCAACCCTAAAGCCATCTACGCCACCTGAGAAGTCAGTAGGGATACTGCCCCGCTGAGCTATGGGCCAATGACTCCAATGCCAACTGCTGCCACGGGTAGCACGGGTTTCGCAGCCGCCACTTACGTGGGCTGAGCCATCATTGCTTGCATTGTTATAATCTTCTGATACGCAATCTGCCAGCATTTCTAGCACATTACTTACCATGTCATGAACACCGAAGGGATTAGGCTTATACATGCCCACTATGCTGGCATAACCTGAATGATCGGCGCAGTTGGCAATCTTTCCTGTCCAATTGTAGTAACTGGTATTGCCGTCTCGTTGCAAAATATTTTCGCCGCTCAGATCGCCAACATTCTCATAATCACACACTCGGCTTTGCTCGGCGTCATCCTCAAAATAGTAATCCCCTGTGGTGCCCGCTCTCGCGGCATACTCCCACTCGGCTTCTGTCGGCAGGCGATAAGGTTTGCCCGTCTCCTTAGCGAGCCACTTAACATAGGCATCGGCGGCGTTCCAGTTGATGCACACCACAGGTTGAAACTCACTGGTGTTGAGTGCATTTGTTTCCCAATTTCCTTTAGATGCGGGTTGAAACCAGCCATTTAATTCATGGCGGCATTCTAGTGGAACAGGATAGTTTGTCGCTTCAACAAAGCGCCTAAACTCGTTCACTGTGACTTCGTATTTACCCAGACTAAATTGGCTGATAGTGACGTTATGAACCGGCTGAGTGTTAGCCTGTGCCATCGAGCCCATAGAAAAACTGCCCGCGGGAATGGTAACTAGAATAGGCTCTATGGGATCAATAATCCCACCGGCATGAAGCTGATAGCTAGTGCTTGATAATAATAGGCTGACGAAAAGTTTAGTAAGTTTCATGGCGCTTCCTTGTTGTTATTGAAGCGCTAGGGTGAAATTTTCGATAAAAAAAATCTTATCAAAAACCTTATCAAGGCAAGAAAATAGAAAAATCCTAACTTTTATTTCCTAAAGGCCAATCAAAAAAACAAAAAACCAAGCCTCTCGGCTTGGTTTTTATCATTAAATAGCTTGCTTAGTGTTAGAGACTCTAGTTGCCTAGCCTCTCCTTAACTGCAGCTGTGATTGGGCTGGCGCTATGACCATTGGCATTTGCCCAGTCTAGAATAGCTTTACCATCAGCTTCGACAACACTTAATTCATCTGAACCTAAGCGCTTAGCAACGAACTCCCCTACATCGTTGGCATTAGCAACATAAGCGGTTCTTAGGAGACTAATCCCATCGCAAGAAATACCTGTATAAATATTGCGCAGCTTTACGCGACTCTCTTTCAATTTCTTACGCAATCTATTCTTATCGTCAGATTTAACGTAATCACAAATATTAGCGACTAATTGATCCGCATTTGCATGAACTGGGGCTGACACTGAAGATGCTGCGATCACGGCGGCGATCGCTATTGGCACTAAACGCATCTGACACTCCTTTATTATTCGGTGTTATTAAGAATATGTGATACAAATTCTTGCTCAAGGGTAAAAAGCACACTAATTTAACACTTTTTCACTAAGGTGTTAAAGCTATATTCAAGTCCATCATGATTTGTAACACTTTCGGTTTGTGAAACTTGCCATTCCTGTTCATTCCAAGCGGGAAAAAAAGTATCTCCTTCAACATCAAGCTTGATCAATGTCAGGTACATAACCTCAGCAAACGGCAGTATTTCAGCATAAAGTTGACCGCCACCCATTACAATTAACTCATCACAATCGCCAGCGATTTTTTTGGCCTCATCAAATGAACTAACACAAGATACCCCCTCAATGGCGTAATCTAGCTGGCGTGTAATGACAATATTATGTCTGCCCGGTAAAGGACGTCCAATGGATTCAAATGTTTTTCGCCCCATCACCACAGGTTTACCTAAAGTCATCGCCTTAAAGTGACGTAAATCTTCGGGTAGATGCCATGGCATCTGATTGTCTTTACCTATAACACGATTATTTGCCATCGCGGCAATCATGGCGATCCGCATGTTTTATCCTTACATTTTTGAGATTAAATAATGGGTCGAGTACGATAATACACTAAGCTCGGCATCGCTAAACCTACCGCCAGCGCACCTAAAATAAATACCGTCTTGAGACCATTGTAAATAACTGCAGCTGTGAGCTCAGGATTGATTTGTGCCTGAGGTATCATCTGCACCAAGGCTATCATGGTATTGAACGCATAGGTACCTGGGATCATAGGTATAACCGCAGCCACTGAGTACATTAAAGGTGGCGCCATATGCCGCTTAGCAAAGCCAATGGTGACGACACCTATGATGGCCGCAGCTGAAAAGGTTGCCCATTCTATAGGCATATCAATTGACATCAATAGGGTGCGGCAACTGTGACCTATGGCGCCAGCAATTGCACAATAGGCTAAAAAACGTCGTGGCACATTGAATAGCATGGCAAAACCAATTGCTGGAATGGCTGAGAATAGCGCATCATTAAGCAGGGTCAATAACAAGTCCATTAGAGGAATAAGCCTCCTAGCTGCATAGCAATGCTAATTCCTATGACTGATGCCAAGGTAAGTAGGCTCGCATAAGCCCAGCGAGAAATACCGACCGCCATATGGCCTTTAACCATATCAGATATAGCGTTGATGAGTGGAAAACCTGGCACTAACATTAGTACACAAGCTCCCATGGCTATCTCAGGCGTTTGAGTCAGCGGAATAAGGTAGCCACTTTGGGCTATCATGGTGGTAATAAAAGCGGTCACGGAAAAATTGACTAAAAGATTAAAATGCCCCTTGGCCAAATTCAGGCGTACCGTCATACCCATCGCAGAGGCTGCAAAGGTGATCAGACTGGCAATTAAGTCGCCACCAAATAGATGACAAAAACTGGCGCAAGATAAACCTATCATGGGCACGACAAGCTTAGCCGGATAGGTTTTAGGGCTGATACGGGCTAAGCGGCGGCGTACTTCATCAGGGCCATAGATGCCCTTCTCTGCCAGGATGCAGATACGCTGTAATTCACAGATGATCATCATATTTAAACCATGATCGCGAATTCGGCGCGTAGTCGTTATGCAAGTGCCATGAACTAGGCTAGTGAGCACTAAGGAATTTGAGGAAAGGGATAACTCGACACTGTCAAGGCCTAAGGCTTTGCCTAGGCGCTGGCTGATCTCTTCAATCAGCTCAGATTCAGCGCCGTAGGCTAACAGTAATTGCGCAGTGCGTACGACTAAGCGTGTGATATCATTTTGAGTTTCTGTATACACGCTTATCTCATAGCAAGTAAACGACTACCTTTGATAAATCACTTCGACATCATAATCGTCGTCATCGAAATCATCATCGAAATCATCGTTATAATCTTCATTCACTGAGTCGGTATTGGCTTCGTGGTAATTATCCCACTTAAACTCAACTTCACTATCAGGATCTATGCTGTCATCTATCGGAGGAAGACTGGCAATATAATCTAATAATTTTAGACTCAACTCTTTAGTACCAATGCGATTGAACGCTGACATGGTATAAACATCACCCTGCCAATCCATTTCCGCAACGATGGCGTCAACTCTCTCTTGTAGATCTTCTTCGAGCATTAAATCTGTCTTGTTAAAGACCAACCAGCGCGGCTTAGCAGCAAGCTTAGGCGAGTACTTCTCAAGCTCTGCAACAATGGCTTTCGCCGCTTCTGCAGGAGAGCTACCGTCAATAGGGTCAATATCTAAAATGTGCAGTAGCACACGGCAACGCTCAAGATGCTTAAGGAAGCGAATACCTAAGCCCGCACCATCAGATGCCCCTTCGATCAAACCAGGAATATCCGCAATAACAAAGCTCTGCCCTGGACGCGGATTAACAACGCCTAAGTTAGGCACAAGTGTTGTAAACGGGTAATCAGCAACTTTAGGTGTCGCTCTTGATACTGCACGTATGAAGGTCGATTTACCCGCATTAGGCATGCCCAACAAGCCGACATCAGCAAGCAAGAGCAATTCTAACCTAAGCGAACGCACTTCGCCTGGTGTACCTAAGGTTTTTTGACGTGGCGCACGGTTTGTACTGCTTTTAAAACGAGTATTACCTAGACCGTGGAAACCACCTTTAGCCACTAACAACTTTTGACCATGAGCTGTCAAATCGCCAATAAGCTCTTGAGTTTCGTCATCCACAGCACGAGTACCGACTGGCACTTTAAGGATTAAATCAACACCGCCATGTCCTGTACAATCACGACCACGGCCATTACTGCCACGCTCGGCCATGTGGAAGCGCTCGAATCGATAATCAATTAGGGTGTTATAGTTTTCATCGGCCTGTAAAAACACACTACCGCCATCACCACCGTCGCCGCCATCAGGGCCACCATCAGGCACGTATTTTTCACGTCGAAAGCTAACGCAGCCACTGCCGCCATCACCAGCCTCAACCCTAATACTTGCCTCATCAATAAACTTCATACCTACTCCTGACACCGCTCAATCTGTAAATTATAACCCCAAATGAATGGGATGTGCAGGAAAGCGCCGAAGATAGCAAACACCACAATATCGCCTACCGCATCTAATTGTTCTACAAGAAAAATATTTTTCTCTTATAAATAGAATTTTTATTTCCCATGAGGAGTAAACGCTCAATGAGATAGAGAAACACAAAAGCCCTACCAGAGGCAGGGCTTTCGAAGACTAGCTTGGTAAAGAATTAAGCTTCGATGCTAATAAACTTACGGTTATTAGGACCTTTAACTTCAAACTTTACTTTACCGTCTGATAATGCAAACAAAGTATGGTCACGACCAATACCTACGTTTACACCAGCGTGGAACTTAGTACCACGTTGACGAACGATAATGTTACCTGCTAGAACTGATTCACCGCCAAAGCGCTTAACACCAAGACGTTTACTTTCTGAATCGCGGCCGTTACGAGTACTACCGCCAGCTTTTTTATGTGCCATGAGTTAGACTCCTAAATTAAGCGTTGATCGCTGTGATTTTAACTTCGGTGAACCATTGACGATGGCCCATCTTCTTATCGTGATGCTTACGACGACGGAACTTAATAATAGTTACCTTCTCGCCGCGACCGTGGCCAACTACTTCAGCTACGACTTTACCGCCAGCAACTAAAGGAGCACCAACGTGTACTGTTTCACCGTCAGCGATCAATAATACTTGATCGAACTCTACGGTTGCACCAGTAGCAACTTCTAATTTCTCTAAACGAACTGTATGACCTTCGGCAACACGGTGTTGCTTACCGCCACTTTGAAAAACAGCGTACATAGCTATTTCACTCCAAATGACTAACACATCAGCTCACATCAGGTGAGGCATGAGTGCTAAAAAAACTTTAATGACAATGGGCGCGGAGTTTACGCGAAGAATGTTGAACTGGCAAGACTTAAATATAAAACAATAAAAAAACCCCGACTTGCTGCGTCTTTGATGTTAACAAATGCTGTCATGTGTAAGAATATTAGGTAAAATTTGCTTTAACGCAATTTCCTGACATTGAAGGGTGTTATCCTAGCGGGAAGTTAATCACAGCAGCTGTGACTATGTTACTTACGGCATGATAAACAGTATAAACTGGGGACGATAGCAATATTGACCTCATCGCCTAAAAATTACCAGAGACTACCATGGATTTAAACGCCATTCGTGAGCTGGCTGAAACTGATATGAAAGCAGTTGATCAGCTAATATACCAACAACTCGAATCTGATGTTGCCTTGATCAATCAATTAGCGTTTTACATCATCAAAAGCGGTGGTAAGCGTCTTCGTCCTCTGTTAACCGTATTAGCCTGTAGAGCCATGGGCTATGAGGGCGACAAACACCTAAAATTGGCCGCAATCGTTGAGTTCATTCATACAGCATCTTTACTCCATGACGATGTTGTTGATGAATCTTTATTGCGCCGCGGCCGAGAAACTGCCAACGCGTTATTTGGTAATAGTGCCAGCGTGCTCGTCGGTGACTTTCTCTATACTCGCTCTTTTCAAATGATGACAGAGTTAGACAGCCTGCACGTACTTAAAGTGCTGGCCAACACCACCAATGTATTAGCAGAAGGGGAAGTGTTGCAGTTAATGAATTGCAATGACCCAAACACCACTGAAGCCAACTACATGCGAGTCATCTACTGCAAAACCGCTAAATTATTTGAAGCAGCAACCTTGCTTGCCGGTGTACTGGCTGGTGCCAGTGTGGCTGAGCAAATCGCACTGGGAGAATACGGTAAATTCCTAGGCACGGCATTCCAACTGACCGACGATTTACTCGATTACACCGCCAGCAGCGATGAACTGGGCAAAAATATCGGCGACGATCTCGCAGAAGGTAAACCCACATTACCGCTTATTTTTGCCATGGAGCATGGCAGTGCTCATGCCAAGGCATTAATTAAGCAAGCCATCGAGCAAGGGGATGGTACCCAAGCGATAGATGAGATTGTAAAAGCCCTTCATGACTCAGGTGCATTAGAATACACTAAGAACAAGGCCATAGAAGAAGCTGAGAAGGCCATAGCGGCATTATCTTGCGTTAAGGATAGTCGGCATAAGGATGCGCTGATTTCCTTGGCTAATATCGCAGTAAACCGCAGCAACTAATCCGGCCAAATGCGCTGATTATAAAAAACCTGACACCAATGAAGGCCTAGATATTCGCTATCGAAGCCTTTTTGTCATTAGTACTCTGCCGTTTCTTTATACAGCCCATTTATACAGCCCATTTACACTTGCCAATCTATCGCTTTATCGCCTTGTTTAAGCAAAATCCCATTGATGGTTGAGAAATGCTTGCAACCAAAAAAACCGCGATATGCAGAAAGCGGTGAAGGATGAGGCCCTTGCAAAATAGTGTGTTGAGAGGCGGTGATCACCTTACCCTTTTTAATCGCGTGCGCCCCCCAAAGTACGAATATGATGGGTGACGAACATTGGTTTAAGGCTAATAACACTTCATCGGTGAAACACTCCCAGCCCCATTTAGCATGGGAATGAGCTTTACCTTCCTCTACGGTTAGCACTGTATTTAACAACAATACTCCTTGCTGCGCCCAAGAGCGTAAATCACCATGCTTGGGTGGGTTAAAGCCTTCAATATCCGTGGCAAGTTCTTTGTAAATATTCACCAATGAGGGCGGGATTTTAATCCCTTCGGGAACTGAAAAACATAAGCCGTGGGCTTGTCCTAGGCCGTGATAGGGATCTTGCCCCAAAATCACCACTTTCACCTGTTCCAGTGGCGTCACTGCAAAAGCTGCAAATACCGAGTCATCGGCTGGAAATATTCGTCTCCCCTGGGCTCGCTCAGTGGCCACCTTGGCTTGCAAGGCTTGAAAATACGCCTTATTTTGCTCTTGTTCTATTAATGCTTGCCAAGATTTCATTGGACTTTTTCCTTACCACTCGGGCAACTCTGCCTAGCCATATCTATGCCAGTGAAATGACTTCGCACAAAACTAAAATAATCTTAACAGTACATTAATTGCTAATATAATTAATACTATGCCAGAGATTTTATCAATAATAACTGCTTTGGCCCGCAATTTAGGTAAGACCGCCGAATGAGACAAAATCATCGCAATGAAGGTGTACCAAAGCCCATCAACAATCAACGGGGTTGCGACTATAATTAACTGGCCAGAAAACGTATTGGCCGCCAATACAAATTGACTAAATAGCGCTAAAAAAAATAGCAATATTTTAGGATTAAATAATGATATTCCTAGCCCATCTCGCGCTGCCGTCAGTAAGCTCGTAGGTTCTGCAGCTGCCAGCTTTTGCTCACTTGCCCCTTGAGAGCGCAATGCTTGCAAACCAAGCCAAGCAAGATAAAGCGCTCCTAGCACGGCAATAATATTAAACACTATGGGCGCCTGCTTAAGTACAACGCCTAAGCCTAACAAGGTCACTAAGGCGTAGACACCTATGCCGATGGAGTGCGCCCAAGCGCAGACTATGCCATGTAATCGGCCTCCGGAGAGGGTGTGCCTTACCACCATGGCAAGGCTAGGTCCCGGTGACATAGCTCCTAAACAACAAATGGCCAATAGCCCTATCCAAGTCTCTATGCTCATTTACTCTCTCAATGTCAGTGGTGCTAATGTCGGGGCATTATCTAATAAAGCGCAATAAAAAAACCAGCCAATTTTGGCTGGTTTTGTAGAACTCACTCATTTATAAACGGTGAGCTAATCAACTTAGTTGTTGATTGAGATTAGAAGCGATAGTTAACCCGGCCATAGTAGAAGCCACCATTGTAGTCATATGGACCACTTTCGTAATAAACCGCCCCTAACTCACCTAAAGTACCATCTTTCAGCTTCTGCGCTTTTTTATCGAAGATGTTATTAGCACCCACAGATAAGGTAATCGCATCATTTAAGGCATAGCTGAAATCAAGATCGAAGGTCACAGCTGAGCCTACATCTTCTGAACCCCAATCTGAAGTGTCATCAGCATGGGTGGCATAGTATTCACCGAAGTAGTTACTGCGCACTGACACGTTAATGTCATCCCAAGACTGGGCCCAAGTCAAGGTGGCTCTGTGTGCAGGTATACCATCTTCTAAACGACGAACCTTGCCTTCATCAGTTGTATCAGGGCTGAATTTATCAACACTGGTATCAGTCCAGCCGTAAGCCAAGCTTAGCTTAGCATCACCAGAAAAGGCTTCCATATTATAGTTGGCAACAATATCTATACCCTGAGTCGTGGTATCGAAATCATTAGCATAGTATGTCACAGCTGAAATCAACTCAGGGAATTCAACCCCAGCGGCTCTTAGTGCATCATAATCTTTCGCTAATACATCCTTCTGGCTCGACTGAGAGATACGGCCTTCCACTTCGATGTTGTAATAATCGAAGGTTAAGAAGAAATCCTCATATTCATACACAAAGCCCACCGCAATGCTCATTGACTCTTCGGGTTGCAGTACCTCGCCACCATAGAATGCCGCTAAAGGATTCGTTGGCGGTGCAATAAAAGTTTGAATTAGTTCACCATTAACAATTGACGTCTGGGTATTCACCACGTTTTCCTGGCCCACTGTTGGGGCACGGAAACCTGTGCTGTGCGACGCACGGAACGACAACTCATCGGTAGCGATATACTGGGCGGTGATCTTATAATTTAAGGTATCGCCAAAGGTCGAGAAATCCTCATAACGTAGTGCCACGCCAAGTAACCAATCATCATTCAAATAAGCTTCAACGTCGGTATAAATACCTATATTGTTACGGGTATTCTTACCTGCAGACTCAGGACCAAAACCTTTAAAGCCGTGAGAGCCAATATTAAAGCCTTGCTCTGCATAGGGACCGGCGACCCAAGAAGCTTCTTCACCTTGAGTAATTTTAAATGATTCTTCACGCCATTCAAAACCTGTGGCAAAGCTCACATCTTCGATAGAACCTATATTTAAAAAGCGAGAGAAATCAATATTGATGCTTGACTCATTTTGCGTATAAGCACCGGTATCGAAATTAGTGGGAGTCTCTAATCCTAATGATGGATTCAATGAGTTCATCAGACCAAAGCTGGCTTGGTTATTACCTGTACCGGCGCTAGCATCATAGTTCCACTCGCCTAACTCACCTTTAATACCGGCAACGAAAGAACTGTCTTCAATTTTACCAGCAAACTGAGGTGTATAACCGCCGGGACGAATTTGATTCATGGAAAAACAGTTTGGATCTGCAACCATGGCCTTATAAGCTGCCGTTTGAAGCACATTTGGTACTTCTGCCGAAACAACTCCACAAGAAGATTGGTCACCATTTAACGCACCAACCAATAGCTCTCTTGTATCATCATTGGGATCATTCGGATCTTGTTCATTAATTTTCGAATATACTAAACCACGATCCTGTGGGTTGCGATAATAGAACCCCCCCACAGCCTTGCGCGATGACATGTTGCCAAAGGCGTATAAGCGAGTGGTATCATTAACCTCTAAACCTGAGTTTACAAAGACAGAAAAATCATCGCTTAGCTCAGGGTTGCCCCAAGTTTGAGCTGGATTTTGAATATAGGGGTTTCCATCTGTTCCATCGGTGCCATAAGCGATAGCAGCAGCATCGGGACGCTGCACACTGCGACTAGTGGCATCAGCCATTTTATACTGGCCACTAATGTTGATGAAACCATCATCAGTGAGCGGTAGACCTATATTGCCATCTATGGTTGTTGTGGTGCCATCGCCTTCATAATACTCACCCTTAGTGTAAGTCAGCGAGCCACCTTCGTTATCATCTTTCAACACGAAGTTCATTACACCCGCAATCGCATCTGAACCGTATTGAGCCGCGGCGCCATCACGCAGTACTTCAACCTGCTTTAAGGCTGCGGTTGGGATCACTGACATATCAGGGCCTTGGGCACCATCATTAATGCCACCACCTTGGAATGCAATGACGGAGGCACGGTGGCGACGCTTGCCGTTAACCAAAACTAAAGTACTGTCAGACGGCAGGCCACGAAGGTTGACAGGACGGATCAAAGTAGCCGCATCACTGATAGGTTGAGCACGAGAGTTAAATGAAGGTACTGAAGTCACTAGCATGTCAATCATATCAGTGGAGCCATTTTTCTTAAGGTCATCACTGCTGATAATATCGATAGGCACTGGTGAATCACCAATTGAGCGCGGCGCGGCGCGAGTACCTACGACAGCGATTTTTTCAACGTTTTCTCTCTTTTCAACCTTGACTTCCTCTTCGTCGGCGGCGGCGTATGCACCTGCACTTGCTAAGGTACCAGTTAAGGCTAAAGAAACGGCTAAACTCAACGAGCTCAAATAAAAATTCTTTTTAATTCCGGTCATCATCTTTGCTCCCACTACTTATAATAATTTGTCGTACTATTTACCTACCCATGTGTCTGAGCTTATAAGAAAAAAGTACAACTCGCGAATGACTCATCTCACAACAGGAACATTTTTATAACATATGAAGAACAATATCCAACACTAAATACAACATGGTGGAACTAATTATTTACGATCGCGGATTCAATTGTTAAATATCAATATCTTACATGTAAATTTCTACAGAAAAATATTTTTACTTAAATGGGAACTTTTACCAGCATTCTAAATTTGTGAGTTCTAGAGTAACTAAATGCCATGTGGAAACTTCACTAATTTAAACGGATAAGTTTATACTCAGCAGCAATAACATCTAGAAACCTAAGAATAAAAGCCCCCTAATGGTTCAAAAAACAAACACAACAACGTCTAGCGCGCATTTTTTGCCAGAAAACACTTTGTTACTGGACGCCGTCGGCGAAGGTATCTATGGCTTCGACTTACAGGGTAATGCGGTATTTATTAACCCAGCTGCGCAAAGAATGACGGGCTGGCGTAATGACGAACTCTTAGGGAAAAACATTCACAATTGTCACCACCATAGCCATGCGGATGGCAGCCCTTACCCCCAAGAATCTTGCCCTATTTACCAGACCTTAAAAGATGGCGTGGCACGGGAAGTGGCCCAGGATGTGTTCTGGCGTAAAGATGGCAGTAGCTTCCCCGTGCTGTACAGCTCTACCCCTGTGTATCAAGGGAGCGTCATGGTCGGCGTGATCGCGATATTTCGCGACATAAGCGTGCAAAAACAAACTGAGCTCTCCCTAAGGCAAGCACTTAACCAGGTACAGGCCCTGTCGGAACAACTCGCCGCAGAAAATCATGAGCTGCAGCAGGCATTAGCGGATAAAACCGGTAACATGGGCATTAAAGGCAGCAGCCCAGTGATGGCGCATTTACTACAGCAAATACACCTAGTCGCCAATACCAACAGCACAGTGCTTATCTGTGGTGAAAGCGGTACAGGTAAAGAGCTTGTCGCCCGCAATTTACATCAACTTAGCCGCCGTAAACATAAGCTAATGGTAAGCGTAAATTGCGCCGCCTTTTCACCGTCATTACTGGAAAGTGAACTCTTTGGCCATGAAAAAGGCGCCTTTACTGGTGCTAACACTCAGCGCAAAGGGAAATTTGAACAGGCGGATAAGGGCACACTGTTTCTCGATGAAGTTGCAGAGCTTTCCCTTGAGGCCCAGTCTAAATTACTCAGAGTGATCCAAGAGCAAGAGTTCCAGCGTCTAGGCGGCAGTAGTAACATTAAAATAGATATTCGCCTCATTGCGGCCAGTCACCACAATTTACTCGAACGAGTAGAGCAAGGACTATTTCGCATGGATCTCTACTATCGCTTAAATGTCTTCCCCATACATGTACCGCCCCTTAGGGATAGGCTTGAAGACATGCCAGAGCTAGTAGAGAGCATGTTGTTGAATATTAGTAAAAAACTAGCCAAAAAAATTACCTGTGTGAGTCAAGCAGGCATGGCCGAGCTTAAGGCCTACCATTGGCCTGGCAATGTACGAGAATTACAGAACATACTCGAGCGTGAAGCCATATTGAGTCAGGCAAGTGAGCTTGATATCCATCAATTGCCCTTTAAAGAGCTGTCAAAAATCAAGCCTTCAGCTAACAGACAAACCTTAGCGCAAGCACAGGCCACTCATATTCGCCATACCTTAGAACAACTCAATTGGCAGATCTCAGGTGAACATGGCGCAGCCAAACAACTTGGGCTGCCTGCGAGCACCTTAAGATCGAAAATGCAAAAACTCGGCATAGTGCGACAAGATACGACATCTCGACAGCCCAATAATGATAAGAATCCCTAATCTAGCACTTAGCCGCTGATGTAACACCTGTACTGGGTAGCACAGAGTCACGATATTTCGCCACTTCGTGATATATCGTGACTCTGCCCTGCAGTTATAAATAAAAAAATCAAATATATTCAGTTAATTAACAACTCACACTATTCTGGCCTAATGCTTGCTCCTACCCTGATATTTTCGTCTCATTCAGGATTTATCTATGACTCAGCAAGAGCAAGCCTTCCCCAATACCGAACAAAAAACCTATGGCGCATCGGCAGGGCAAATACCTATAGTCAACCTCCCCACAGGCAATGGCCCTAGTGTGAGGTCTGTGAATCTGCACACTCCAACGACAAAAGGGGGTACTGCCGAGGGAAAAATCCAATTTCGCGAACAAAAAGGCCCGTTTCAGCAGTTAAGAAGCCTGCTCAACAGCATGCTGGTGTTGATCTTTTTTATTATCCCATTTATCAATTACCAAGGCCGACAAGCCATACTATTTGATGTTAATGAGCAACAATTTCATTTTTTCTCACTCACATTATGGCCGCAGGATTTTACCTTATTGGCTTGGGTATTTATCGCCGCCGCCTTTGGACTGTTTTTTATTACCGTGTTTTGGGGCCGTGTCTGGTGCGGTTTTCTATGCCCGCAAACCGCCTGGACCTTTATGTATGTGTGGATTGAAACCCGCATAGAAGGCAGCAGTAATAAGCGTAAACTCTTAGATAAGGCCGCCTGGACAAGCAGCAAGCTCATCAAAAGGAGCAGCAAACACAGCCTATGGGCCCTAACAGCCCTACTGACTGGCTGCGGCTTTATTGGTTACTTTGTGCCAGCGAGGGAATTATATCTGGATATTTTTACTCTTTCTGGCAGCTTCTGGGTCAGCAGTTGGGTGTGGTTTTTCGCTATCTGTACCTATTTAAATGCCGGTTGGATGCGGGAACAAATGTGCCTACATTGCTGCCCCTATTCACGCTTTCAGGCAGTGATGTTCGATGGCAGTACTAAGACTGTAACTTATGATGCCGCCCGCGGCGAGAGTCGTGGCCCACGTAAACGCAATCAAACTACTGAACTGGGTGATTGCGTCGATTGCAACCTGTGCGTCGATGTTTGCCCCACGGGCATAGACATACGTAACGGCCTGCAATATGAATGCATTAACTGCGGCGCCTGCGTCGATGCCTG
This sequence comes from Shewanella denitrificans OS217, assembly GCF_000013765.1. Taxonomy (NCBI): domain Bacteria; kingdom Pseudomonadati; phylum Pseudomonadota; class Gammaproteobacteria; order Alteromonadales; family Shewanellaceae; genus Shewanella; species Shewanella denitrificans. Next base: position 3,502,904 of record NC_007954.1, read on the forward strand.
CAATCAAACCATGGATCAATTTGGCTATCAGTCAAACCTGATTAGCTTTATCAGCGAAAATGAACTCAAAGGTGAGGCTAAGCCTTTCTGGTGTTCAGCCCGTTTTGTGTCCTACGGCCTAGCCCTATTCACCTTCATTATTGTGGCCCTTATCGACCTATCCAGCATCAGTGAAACTCAGTTTAATATTCTTCGCGACAGGCAAAGCCTCTACCGTGAGGTGGGCATGGCAGAAATAGAAAATACCTACCAGTTAAGAATACGTAACAAGACCAAAACCATGAAACGCTATCAGATAACCTTAGATAATCCGCAACGATTCATACTCATGACCCCAAGTGTGATCCAAGTCTCTGCTGCAGAGCAGCTTGAATACCCAGTAACAGTCAAAGCCAAACTGGTAGACCTAGACCATGGACGGGAAGTGCTGCAATTTTCGATTATTGATATCGCAAAACCAGAACAAAATGTTAGCCAAAGCAGCAGTTTTTTCAGCCCAAGTACTTAACATTAAGCGCTTAACATCAGCCCTTACATTAGCCCTTAACATAGGCTCTTTAGGGGGCCCTTAGGGGAGGTGAGAATAAGACTCCCATTCCGCCCAAAGATAAATAATCATGGATAGCTTAAGCTATCCATGATTATTCCAAGATGATTACCGCGATACCCATTGACCCTTGATGCCAAAGCACACTAATCTAGGAAATATTTCTTATAATAATCAGAAGCACTTTAAGGTGATCCCATGGCGTTTGATGCTCAAACTCAAGTCGATTTATCCCAATACCGCTCTCTTGTGGACTTGATTGAAACAACCACTGCACGCTATGGCGACAACACCGCTTATATTTGTTTAGATAAAGCCAGTAGTTTCAACGATATTGAGCAAGCATCCCGTTATTTCGCCGCTTACTTACAACACAAAACCGATCTAAAACCTGGCGATCGGGTGGCGATTCAACTGCCCAATATTACTCAATTTGTCATCGCGGCCTATGGGGTTATTCGTGCCGGCATGGTGCTAGTTAACACCAACCCACAATACACAGAGCGGGAACTCATTCACCAGTTTAACGACTCAGGCGCCAGAGCCGTAGTCGTGCTTTCGGATCTGCTGCCCATCTTAGCCAAAGTGGTCGCCACTACCCCGATTAAATACGTGATTTCAACTCACTCGGCGGATATGTTAGCTCAGCAGATACAACCCAAAACCAATATCGCCACCATAGAATTTTTAAGTTTACTTAAGCAAGGTGCTGAGCTTGAATTCACCCCAGTTTACCCCGCACAAGATGCCTTAGCCGCCCTGCAATACACAGGCGGTACCACGGGATTATCAAAAGGTGCCATGCTCACTCACGGCAATATGCTGGCTAATGCCTATCAAGTTAAATCTCGCATCGCCAATACCATGACCCCGGGTGAAGATGTGTTTATCGCCCCGTTACCGATTTACCATATTTATGCCTTTATGGTGAATCTGGTGCTGTATTTTGAAACAGGCGCTTGCAGCGTGCTTATTCCTAATCCTAGAGATATACCAGGGCTAATCAAAACCATGGCAAAGTACCCATTCACAGGCTTTGCCGGCCTTAATACCTTATTTGTCGCTCTTTGCCATCAAGAAGCCTTTAAGACTCTCGATTTTAGTCATTTGAAAATTACCATTTCAGGGGGCACAGCCCTCACCAGCACCGCCGCCGATGCCTGGCAACGCACCACAGGTTGCATGGTATGCGAAGGTTATGGCCTCTCTGAAACTTCCCCAGTCGTGTGCCTTAATGCCTCAGGTTTTCAACGCCTTGGCACCATAGGCAAAGCGGTTATTGGCACTGAAGTGATGATTTTGGATGCTGATGACAACCCTGTGCCAATGGGGACTACAGGAGAGCTTGCCGTGCGCGGGCCGCAGGTTATGGCGGGTTATTGGCAGCAAGCCAGCGAAACCGCCAAAGTGATGACTAAAACAGGTTATTTTAAAACTGGCGATATTGCGCTTGTTTCAGAAGACGGTTTTTATACTATCGTTGATCGCAAAAAAGACATGGTGATCGTCTCAGGTTTTAACGTCTACCCCAATGAAGTGGAAAACATCCTCGCCACCCACTCATCAGTGTTAGAGGCCGCCGTCGTCGGAGTTTCTGATGAGCACAGCGGCGAAGCCGTGAAAGCTGTTATCGTGCTCAAAGACCCAAGCCAAGATCCTCAAATTGCCAAAGCTGACATAGAAGCCCACTGCCGTAAGCAACTCACCGCTTACAAAGTGCCTAAGATCTTTGAATTTAAAACCCAGCTGCCTAAAAGTACTGTGGGTAAAATTCTCAGACGCGAGCTAAGACAAAGTAATAGCTAGGCTTAAAGAGTTTGTAAATCCTTACATATAGAGAGTCTTCAGTGGGTCGGACGCTCGGCTCACAACTCTAATGCTGTAACGGCATGGTTCACCTTTTAGCACTTGCGTATCTATTAACCTTGAAAGATGGCAAACCTGACTTCAGCTATCAATAAGCTCCATCAGTAATCAGCTCAAACACGTTTTTGGACAGAACTGAGCTAGAAAATTTACACTGAACTTACCTGAAAAAACCACTTGCTGAAATTTCTGCATACAGGCTCGCCATGGCATTCACTCAACGACACGCAGCAAGTCCGTCCTTGGATGCTCGAACATCCCGTCCATGGGATGGACGGTCTTCTCGCAAACACTCATGGTTCACCTTCTTAGCATTTGTGTTTCTGTTAGCCTTAAAATCTAGACCCATACTTATGTAAACCCTAACAGTACATTCACAGGGTACATCAACTCCCCTCGAAGTTGCCGATTTATTCACCTAAAAATACCGTGCAACCATCAGGGATGATGGTTAAGGCTCGTAGGGCACATGGACGTGCCGTCGAGCCGTTAGGTATTTTTAGGTGAATATGAGGATCAACAACTTCGCGAGCGGCACAGGGGTGTTCCAAGAGGGGAGAATGCTGTTGTTTTCCCCTCTTGGCCAGTGCAGAGTGGAACCCTGCGACTTTGATCCAAACGAAGTTTGGACATCTTGCAAACAAGCTTTGGGGCCTAAACAAGTTAACTCGAACTCTAACATACAGGCTCGTCATGACATTCACTTGTCGACACGCCGACTTCTTGTGAGATCAAGAGCCATCCATGAGGGCTCGAACATCCCGTCCATGGGATGGACGGTCGTCTCGCCTTTCTCGTGGTGAAGCGTCATGGTTCACCTTTTCAGCATTAGTGTAACTAGTTGACTTAAAAGACCACACTCAAAATTTAACAATGGGTGCCACCGTTAAATTTCTAGCAAGATTAAGGCGTTTCATTACTAAATAGGTAAACATCCATAAACCTTCTGGAGCGTGATGACCTTAATGCAATAATTTTATTTAAAGCAATCATAGTGAACTCTTGAAGTGTACCAACAGAACTTCACTTACAGCCAGCGTCTCACTTTAGCTTGGTACTGTAAAAACGCTTCACCAAACACATTGAGCAGCGCTTTTTCTTCGGGTTTAATTTGAAAGCGGTTCATATAGAGGATAAATACCACAGTGCCAGTTAATGCCAGCGGGCTTGCAAGAAATACGGCCCAGCCAAGCAGCATGCTCAGTAATCCTAAATACATGGGGTTGCGAGTGAAACGATAAATTCCGCTATCCACCAAGTTTGATGCTGAGTTAGGTGTGGTGGGATTAACCGTAGTATGGGCCTGCATAAAGGAGATAACCCCAGCAAGCGCAACGGCAATGCCAGCAACAGCAAACATGGCGCCTATGAACAGCCGCACAAAGAATGTGAGTGCTATTACAGGTGTTATCAAGGAGACAAGCCACATCATCAATGCCACAAGTAGCATGACTGCAACCGGTGGCACTTTAAGCTCAAGTGACGGCGCTTTAAGTTCAAGTGACGGCATAAGATGGATCTCCTCTAGTTAAAGTGCGTTATACGACTATTTACGCCGTCATCTGCTTAGGCTCAGTAAGCAGTTGCAAACTGGCAAACTCTCGGTATAGCTCACTGGTCTGCATCAAGGTTTGATGGTTACCTGTGGCGACCACACAGCCTTTATCTAACACGATAATGCGATCCACATTAATCACAGTTGCAAGGCGATGGGCGATAACTAAACTGGTGCGGCCTTGCATTAAGGTATCTAGAGCTTGCTTAACTTTATCTTCACTGATGGCATCCAGAGCACTGGTGGCTTCATCCAGTAATAGCAAAGGTCTGTCGGCGAGTATGGCTCTGGCAATGGCGATACGCTGTTTTTGACCACCGGATAAACGCACGCCACGCTCCCCTAAATAGGTTTGATAACCGTCTTTAAATTCTGTAATAAACTCATGAGCCTTGGCCGCTTCACAGGCGGCAATCACCTCTTCTTCTGTGGCATCTGGCCTACCGTAACGCACGTTTTCCAACACATTATGGGCAAAAATCACCGACTCTTGAGGGACGAGTGCATATTGGCTGCGAAGCTCATGCAGGCTAAGATCCGCGATATCGACGCCATCGAGTGTAATACAGCCAGAATCTAGACTATAAAAGCGCAGTAACAATTCAAACAAGGTGCTCTTGCCGGCGCCACTTGGGCCCACTAGCGCCACCCGTTCTCCAGGTTTTAACACTAGATTAAGCCCAGAGATCGCTTGTTGTTCTGGGCTTGATGGGTAGGAAAAGTGCACATTTTCAAGGCTGAGTGCACCACTTAATTTAAGCTCGGTTTTACTCGGTAGGTGTTTAGGGGTTTCAAGTTCTGGTAAATCCACTGGGGTATTGGCAAGCTCAATTAAACGCTCGGCGGCGCCGGATGCCCGCTGAATTTCACTGAAGACTTCACTGATGGTGGCCACGGCGCCGGCAACCATAACCGCATAGAACATAAAGGCCGACAGCTCGCCGCCCGTGATAGCGCCGCTGACCACATCTTTTGCACCAATCCAAGTCACGCAGGCTATGGCGCCTATGCTCAAAAACATCACAGAGGATATCAATAACGACCGATAGCCAATTCTGGCTTTGGCCACCAGCATCACAGCTTCGACTCGCTCAGAAAATAATTGCCTGTCTTTATCTTCGTGGGTGTAGGCCTGCACTGTGTGAATTTCATGTAAGGTTTCATCGATATAAGCCCCCAGATCCCCCACTTTATCTTGGCTTTTACGGGATAACTCACGTACTTTTTTACCTAATATGGCCACAGGCGCTAATACTAATGGCACTGCCAGCAACACCAGCAAGGTGAGTTTTACACTGGTAAAGCCCATCATCACTATGCCGCCAATTACCGTGACGCAAGAGCGCAGCGCCATGGATAGACTGGCCCCCACCACGCTTTGGAGTAAAGTAGTATCGGCGGTAAAGCGCGAGATAACCTCCCCGGTTCGCTGTGATGCAAAAAAGTTAGGCGATAATGACAATAAATGCCGATAAACGGTTAAGCGAATATCGGCGCTGACCCGCTCTCCAAGCCAAGTCATTAAATAAAAACGGAAAAACACCGCTGCACCACTGACAAACGTGATCAGTAAAATAAACACCATGATTTCATTTAAACGGCCAGCATTATCGGCCATAAAGCCTTCATCCACCATCAGCCGCACGCCTTGGCCTAAAGATAACCAGGCCAATGAGCCTATGAATAAAAACACTATGGCGGCCACGACGCGCCAACGATAAGGGCGTAAAAATCCCGCTAACCATGGGATAACTGCAACAGACTTTGAGGTGTTCAAGCGCGATCCTTTTGTAAAAAATAACAAAACCTAAATACTAACTCGAATACTAACCTAAATTGATGGAATTAACTGCAGCCAAAAGGTTACCAATTAACGACGCTCGCCTAGACTGTGGATATCTGAGATAATCTGCCGCTGATTTTTATAAGGGTTTTCCAATGACAAGCCAATTTTCTACTGCAGGCCTGACTCTCGAGTTGCTTCGCTATCCCAGCCAACAAGTATCAAACCTTCAAGCCTGGGACGCCGCAGATGAACATATCATCAAGGTCCTTGCAGAAAAGGTCCTTGAAGAAAATGCCGTCCCCCCACAGCCCTGCGCCATTATTAATGACAGTTTTGGTGCCCTAAGCTGCGCCCTAACCCGCATGGACTCAAGTTGGCCCTTAACTGTGATTTCAGACGCTAAGACCAGCCAGCTGGGCGCTTTGGAAAACTTAACTCGTAATCAGCTGGACGCGGAGGGTATCAAGTGGCTAACCAGCCGTGCGCCTTTGCCTCAAGACTTAAGCTTAGTGCTGATGAAGCTGCCTAAAAATTTAGCTTATTTTGCTCAGCAATTACGCGGTTTATCTCAAGTGCTGCCTCAAGGCACTCAAGTCTTGATTGGCGCTAAGGCCAAGTCCATCAATTCGGCATTAATCACATTATTGGCTGAGCATTTAGGCCCTGCCAGCGCCAGCCTTGCCTGGAAAAACACTCGAGTTATCACTTGTGTCAGTGATGGACGTGCCCGCTCGCTGCCAAAGGCTATCACTTGGTCAGTCCCTGAGTATCAACTTGAAATCTCAAATCTAAGCAATGTGTTTGCCGCTAATAAGTTAGATATCGGCGCCCGCATCATGTTAGAAAATATGCCCAATGGCGAGTTCAATACCGTGGTCGACTTAGGGTGTGGTAATGGCATATTGGGGCTTCGCGCCGCAGGTCTTTACCCTAAGGCTAAGATACATTTTATTGATGATTCTGAAATGGCGGTGGCATCTAGCCAAGCCAACTGGGCATTGAACACTTTAGCACCTGAGCGCGCCGAGTTTCATTGGGATGATTGCATGAGCCATTTAGATGAAACCGTGCAGCCGGATCTTGTATTGTGTAACCCACCGTTTCATCAAGGGGAAGCCATCACAGATCACATCGCCTGGCAGATGTTTAACGATGCCAAACACAGGCTCAGAAGTGGCGGAATATTACATATCGTCGGTAATCGTCATCTCAATTATCACGTTAAGCTTAAGCGTTTATTTGGTAACTGCACCACAGTGGCATCCAATGGTAAGTTTGTTATTTTACAATCTGTTAAAGGCTAGGCATTTCATCTCCTCTCACCGAGTGCTTTACCAACTCCTTCACTTAGCCCACTGCAAATCGGCTGAGTTAATTCAAGATAAGTGATCCCGATCACTTATCTTGGATATAGTCTATTTTTCATCCGCGAATCGCTGCTTACTATCCAACTTCATGGTATGGTTTTTCTAGAAAGGTGCATTTTTAACGCTATTATTTAGTTAGCCTCAACTCGGGTTAACAGATAAATATGCAAGAAGGCATTGGGCTTCAACTTTTTAGACATATCAAAAGGAAAAGATACCATGGATAAGATACTGGTTATTGCCGATCCCTTAGCACAATTACAAAGCGCGTTCATTAAAGCCTTATCCTTGGCCCATAGCTCCTGTGCCAGCATTCAGGTGCTAGCCGTTTGCTATGAATCTTTCGCCGAACTAAATGATTCAGAACTCGATGGCGATAGTATTAAAAACCAAATTATTCAGCAGTATGAGGATTTTTGGCAGAAACAAATTAACCAATACGACTCGAGTCTCACCATAAGCTTACAGGTGGTTTGGCATAAGCATTTGCATGACAGCATCATTCAAGAATGCAAAGCCAATAATTATGATTTAATCATCAAAACCGGCCATCGCAGTGAAACTAGTTTTTACACCCCCACGGATTGGATGCTGTTTCGTGATTCTCCCATTCCGGTTTATGTGGTTGAACCGCGAAGCCATAAGTGCGAAAAAGTGGTTTTGGTGGCCTTGGATGCCTTGGCAAAATCCACCGAAAAACAAGCGCTCAATAGCCAGTTGCTGGAATCGGCATTTCGCCTCGCGGTTCAAACTGATGCCAAGTTGCACTGCGCCTATGTGATAAAAATCCCCACGCTATTAAAAGATTTTGATCTGGTCGACCCAAAAACCTACGCCAATAAAATCAAAGTCCGCGCACAGGAAAATATGGCTGAACTCCTCGCCGACTATGACATAACCAAAGAATGTATTCACATTGAAGAAGGAGAGCCTTGGGGCGTATTAGCTAACCTCTCCAAAAAACTTCATAGCCAATGCTTAGTGGTCGGTTCTATGGGCCGTAAAGGCATAGTGGGTAAACTTGTCGGCAATACCGCAGAGCAAATTATTCACATTGCCCGTACTGATCTCCTCGTCATAGGGCCAGATGTAGACAGTAAATCACTGCTTTAATCTACTGACTGTTAGTAACTCACAGTTTAAATTAGCAATAGCTATACTAAAGCCTTAACACAAAAAAGACTTCTTCATCAAGAACGCCCAGCCTAGGGATGGGCGCGAGTTTGAACCTTGATAGCGGATCAACTAGGCAAGTATCCCTAAACTGAGCCGCAATTCATAGCGTGTAGCCACTGCGTCATAAGGACTGAGTTTATGAGCCAAGTTGTAGCATCCACCTCACCCCCCCCCAAAGAAACCCAAGTACAAGTACAAGAATCGTGGCATGCCATGACGCCAGAGCAAGCCTTTGAAACCCTTGAATTAGCCAAAGAAGTGACAGATAAAGGACTGAGTAAGGCTCAAGTTCAACAAAGATTAGCCCAATTTGGCGCCAATGAACTCACCACAAGCGAAGGCAAGAGCCCATTGATGCGCTTCTTAGATCAGTTCCATAATGTGCTTATTTATGTGCTCATTGGCGCGGGGGTCATGACGGCGGCGCTGCAACATTGGATAGATGCTGGGGTGATTTTCGCCGTGGTGTTAGTCAATGCCATTATCGGTTTTATTCAAGAAGGCAAGGCTGAAAATGCCCTAAAAGCCATACGCCAGATGCTGTCATCCAATGCCATCGTGCTCAGAGACGGTAAACATTTGACAATCAAAGCCGCTAACTTGGTCCCCGGCGATATAGTGTTACTGCAATCAGGTGATAAAGTGCCTGCCGATATCAGACTATTTAAAGTCAAAGGCTTGCAGGTACAGGAAGCAGCGCTAACTGGCGAGTCCTTGGCCATAAGTAAAGACACTCTCGCGGTGAATGAACAAGCCGTACTGGGTGATCGTCTTTCAATGGCCTATTCAGGCACCATAATCACCCACGGCCAAGGCACTGGGGTTGTGGTGGCGACGGGCATGTCGACGCAGATAGGTCATATTAGTGCACTAGTGGCCAATGTGGACAATGTAACCACCCCGCTACTCAAACAGATGGCGCAATTTGGTCACTGGCTCACCTTAGGTATTCTGGTTATCGCCGCCATTAACTTTGTTTTTGGGGTACTGGTTCACGGCTATTCGATGACGGACATGTTCCTCGCCTCGGTGAGCCTTGCCGTTGCCGCGATCCCTGAAGGCCTACCAGCGATCATGACCATCACCTTAGCCATAGGCGTGCAGCGAATGGCTAAGCGCAATGCCATTATCCGTAAACTCCCGGCGGTAGAAACCTTAGGGGCTGTGTCTGTTATTTGCTCAGATAAGACCGGCACCTTGACCCGTAATGAAATGACCTTAAGCAGCATAGCCTGCTACCAACAAGGCTTTAGCCTCTCTGGTGCGGGTTATGATCCCCATGGCGATGTTTTCCTTGAAAATAGCACAGTGCCACTGCAGTTGGAGCAATATCCTGTTTTGCAACAAGCCTTACAAGCCGCTGTGTTATGTAACGATGCTAGCCTAAGTCAAGAAGATAGCCAGTGGTGCGTGAGCGGCGATCCCATGGAAGGCGCGTTATTAACCGCAGGGATGAAGTCAGGCCTAGATCTTGATTTTGAAGCTAAAGCCTTTCCCCGCACAGACTTTATCCCCTTCGAGTCTGAGCATAAATTTATGGCAAGCTTGCACCACAGCCACCACGGACAAGCGTTTATTTATCTCAAAGGCGCACCAGAAAAAGTACTGGAAATGTGCGAAAGCCAGCTTAGCACCACAGGTGAAAGTCCCGTAGACAAGGCCTATTGGCTTAAACAGATTGAATACTTAGCCCAACAAGGCCAACGAGTCTTAGCCATAGCCGTCAAACAGGTCGAGCAAGAGCAGCGTGAGCTTGATTTTGAACATGTAGAGCAAGGCATGGTGATGCTGGCGCTGTTTGGGCTTATCGACCCTCCCCGTGAAGAAGCCATCGCCGCAGTGGCCCGCTGCACTAAGGCAGGCATTCAAGTGAAGATGATCACCGGGGATCATGGGATTACTGCTCTGGCTATCGCCAAGCAACTAAAGCTTGCCAATTCGAGCCAAGTGCTCACGGGGCAAGAGCTGGATACGCTCGATGATGAAAGCCTCGCCTACCAAGTGCTAAACATAGACGTATTTGCCAGGGTGACCCCAGAGCACAAATTACGCCTGGTGAGATTACTGCAAGAGCAAGGACTGATTGTCGCCATGACTGGGGATGGTGTTAATGACGCGCCGGCGTTAAAACGCGCCGATGTGGGCACAGCCATGGGGCAAAATGGCACAGAAGCCGCCAAGGAAGCTGCCGAAATGGTGTTGGCGGATGATAATTTCGCCTCCATCAGCCATGCCGTTGAGCAAGGGCGCACGGTTTACGACAACATCAAGAAAGCCATTATCTTTATCCTGCCCACCAATGGCGGTGAAGCCTTAATCGTATTGGCCGCCGTGCTGCTGGGCTTTACTCAGCTGCCCATGACACCGGTGCAAATCCTCTGGGTCAATATGATCACCGCCGTCACCTTGGCCTTGTCACTGGCTTTTGAGCCATCGGAAAAAAGCGTGATGCAAAGGCCCCCAAGAAACGCCGCCGATCCATTATTATCGGGTTATTTACTCTGGCGGATCGGCTTCGTATCGCTGATTTTAATGCTGGGCACCTTCGGTTTATTCCTCTGGGAGCAAGCTCAAGGTCATGGCATCAATCTGGCTCGCACTGTGGCGGTCAATACTTTGGTCATGTTCGAAATATTCTACCTGTTTAGCGCCCGCTACATCTCTGCCCCTGTGCTTAACTGGCGCGGGCTAACGGGTAACTATTATGTCCTCATTGCCATCGCGGTATTAGTGGTATTTCAGCTGCTATTTACTTACTCAAGCCCGATGCAAACCTTGTTTGGCACCACAGATATCAGCCTTGCCATGTGGGGCCGCATCATACTGGTATCATCGAGTGTGCTTGTTTTGGTAGAGCTTGAGAAATACCTTATTCGCCGCTTCGCAAGTCATGCCTGGCAGAAACGTCATTTGAGCTAAGCCGCTTGCCGTTAAACGCTGATAATTCGTTGATTTTATCCTTAAGGCCCTAGTTCAACTTGAACTAGGGCCAGAAAGCACTCAGTTACAATTAAATTCCCTTAAACCTGCAGGTCCATTTGGTTTTTCACTTAGATTCAGTTAGCTTATTCAGCTCTGTGCTTCAACAAGTTGAGGCTAAACAATAATTAATAATAAGAATAGGGATTAAAGACATGAATAAAGCACTCGTTTCATTGTGCGTCTTAAGCGCTATCACAGCAGGCCAGGCATTGGCAGAACCCGCATCAGAGCAAAAAGCATCAGCAAAAAACGCAAAAACTGCTGTGCAAGCAGATAAATTCCTATGGCTTGAAGAGGTGGAAGGCACTAAGCCCCTCGCCTGGGTTAAGGATAAAAACGCTCACAGCGCCACTAGCATTAAGTCTTACCCAGGTTTTGATACCTTAGTGAATAACTCACTGGCCATCCTTAACAGCAAAGACAGGATCCCCTATGCCGAACGCAAGGGTGAGTACCTGTACAACTTTTGGAAAGATGAAACCCATGTTCGCGGCATTTATCGCCGTACTAGCCTCGCGGAATATGTCAAAGATGAACCTAAGTGGGAAACCGTATTAGATATAGACGCCATCGCCAAGGCGGATGATGTCAGCTGGGTCTATAAGGACATCAATTGCTTAGCGCCTAAAAACGACTTATGTCTCGTATCATTATCGCGCGGCGGCGCAGATGCCGTAGAAGTGCGAGAATTTAATCTAACCACTAAAAGCTTTGTTAAACAGGGTTACCGCTTACCAGAAGCAAAATCGGATCTCACCTGGTTAACTCAAGATCAAGTGTTAGTGGCCACCGACTTTGGCGGCGAACAGGGCATGACAGATTCGGGCTACCCCAGCGTAGTCAAATTGTGGCAGCGTGGTGACAGCTTAGATAAGGCCAAGTTTATCTATCAAGCGGATAAAAGCTCAGTGGCCGCGGCGGCGCAAGTCCTCGATGATGGCCAATCAAAAGTGGTGCTTATCGGTGACTACCTCACCTTCTATACTAACAAGGTTTTTGTCTACGCCGACGATAAACTGACCAAGCTAAATATCCCTCAAGATGCTGATATTAAAGGTTACTTTAAAGGCAACATCTATATTGAACTTAAGAGCGTCTTAAACACAGATAAACAGCAATTTGTCCAAGGCGCAGTGCTCTATGCCCCAGTTGATTCGCTGATGAGTGATAAACCTGAATACCAACAGCTGACAGCCCCAGATGCGCACTCATCCATAGCACAAGTGGCATTTAGCAAAAATGCGGTATACGTTAACCTGCTAGAAGATGTGAAAAGTAAACTGGTTCGTTTTGAGCCAAAAGATGATAACAACTGGACACAAACGACCGTACCATTCGATGCCAACGGCAGTCTGACCCTATTTGACATACAGCAAGACAGCGACGATTTCTTCGTCGATTACAACAGTTTCCTCGAGCCGTCTAGCTTCTATCAAGTGAAAGGGGCCGCTCTTGCTATCAATAAACTAAAGTCATTACCACAGCAATTTGCCGCGGATAAATTTGTCACTAAGCAGTACTTCGCCACCTCAAAAGATGGCACTAAAGTGCCCTATTTTGTGGTGATGGACAAAAATCTTAAGTTTAATGGTAAAAACCCAACTTTGTTATACGGTTATGGTGGATTTGAAGTTTCACTAAAGCCTAAATATTCCGCCGATATGGGTAAAAATTGGTTAGAACAGGGCGGCGTATACGTGCTTTCTAACATACGCGGTGGCGGTGAATACGGCCCAGCTTGGCACCAAGCGGCCCTAAAGCACAATCGTCACAAGGCTTATGAGGATTTTGAAGCGGTAGCGGAAGATCTTATCAGCCGAAAAATTACTTCAAGCCCGCATTTAGGCATTCAAGGCGGCAGCAATGGCGGCCTACTTATGGGGGCAGCCCTGACTCGCCGTCCAGAACTATACAATGCCGTCGTTTGCCAAGTGCCCTTATTGGATATGCAGCGCTTCAGTCAGCTATTGGCAGGCGCCAGCTGGATGGGTGAATACGGTAATCCAGAAGTGGCTGAAGATTGGGCCTACATCAAGACCTATTCGCCTTACCATAACTTAGATAAAGCTAAGCAATACCCTAAAGCTTTCTTTACCACCTCAACCCGAGATGACAGAGTCCACCCCGCGCACGCCCGTAAAATGGTCGCCAAGATGGAGTCCATGGGCATTGATGTACTCTATTATGAAAACATGGAAGGGGGTCATTCTGGCACCGCTGACAACCAGCAAAAAGCCGAGCTTACCAGCCTAGTGTACGCTTACTTGTTGCAGCAGTTAAAATAAGGTTACCATCATTTATTTAGTATAAAAATCAATAGTATAATAAAAGCCAGTCATAGACTGGCTTTTGTTTTTTTCTTTAAACACTAATCCCAGGTGTCCTCATTAAAACGGGCGAGCCTGGCTTCTGCTAAGCTGCATTCGCTGGCCTGCATGAGTTCACCTAAGGTTATGTTTGGCTTTGCAGCAATCATACGGGCAAGCTTTTCCGCTAACGGCTCTAGCTTATCACTATGGTTAAGCAAAGCGCTGTCAAGCTTCTGAATAAGGTGGCGAAACCCCTGTGTATCTTGCGTTTTCAATTCGGCGTTAAAGGATTGTACCGCCTTAGCGCCACCGACTAACAACCAGTTTCTCGAACGACGCACACGCTTAAGTTCACAATGATATTGCGTTGCTATGATTTTGGCTTGCTTAGTCTGCGCTCCCCCTATTCGATGAATAAGCGCGGGCAGTGAAATATTAATGTCTTCATTCATGGCATGCTGTGAACGCTGGATTTAGCTTTATTCTGTTCCGCTTCGATTGACTCGACTCGTTAAAAATAGTTGTTTAACTTACCACTCTCTAATCCAAAGAGACACTGTGCCACTCTCTAACCCAAAGAAAAGACACGGTTAAAGCCCCACGTTGCTCTGCCAATATGACTGGCATTTTTAGCCTGTGGCCTTTAAGGGTATAATGCCAGCCAACATCATCACACTGCGCCATCGCGGACTCGTTACCAAGCCCCTAGAGCGCCTCCCATCACTAATATAAAGTATTAATAAAAAGTCTTGATAACAAGTATTGATGACAAATGATGATGAAAAATCTTGAGCTTTTTTTATTGAATATGCAGCCGAATGTGCTGTTGAACTGAATCCTGAATAAGTAGATTGCCCCATGAGCCCAGAACGTTTTGCCCGCATAAACCAGATGCTAGATAACCGACAAATCGATTTAACGGTATGCCTAGATAAAGTACATAAAACCAATAATATCGCGGCGGTTATTCGTTCGGCGGACTGTGTCGGCATACATCAAATTCATGCCGTTTGGCCAGATATCGACATGCGAGTATCGGGTAATACCGCCTCGGGCAGCCAGCAGTGGGTCAAGACCATCAAACACTACCGTTTTGAAGAGGCAGAGCAAGCCTTTAACGCCCAAAACATGCAGATTTTAACCACCACCTTTTCTGACACAGCAGTGGATTATCGCGACATTGATTATACCAAGCCCACTGCCATAGTCATGGGTAATGAGCGTGATGGCACTAGCCCTGAGGCCATAGCCGCAGCTTCACAGCACATCTTAATCCCTATGATAGGCATGGTGCAGTCACTCAATGTATCAGTGGCCGCGGCCCTTGTTATGTACGAAGCCCAGCGGCAACGACAATTGGCCAATATGTACGGCACCCGTAAACTCGACCATGCCTACTGCCAAACCATGTTGTTCGAACAGGGCCACCCTGTCTATGCTAAGGCGTGCCGCCGTAAACAAATCCCCTACCCCTCCATAGATGAGCAGGGCCAAATTGTTGCCAGCACAGAATGGTGGCAACGAATGCGCGCCCCGGATCCCCAAGCGCTAACCTGCTAAAGCATTAACCCTGATACGGGTTGAAACGCTAGCAACCACTTAGCCTTAACCGAGTCACATGATGAAAACAGAACCTAGCATTAATCTTAGTCTCAAGCGGCTTGTGGAAAATCCAAGCTATGCTGACGCCTGTGACATCTTAGATGAGCGCCCCCTCGAGTTTTGGCTGCCGACCATTGAGGTAATATTAAGCCAACACCAACTAGCGAAAAAAACCGTGCTACGAATAAGCAATGGCAGTAATGCCTTATTCGACATAGATAATGAATACATTCTAAAGCTAGTGCCACCAAACTGGGATTATCAAGGCATTAGTGAGGTGACGTCGCTAACACTGCTTAATCTGGCTAATCACTCAGAAAACCTCTCTTTAGCTGTCCCTAAAATGATCGGTTTTGGCAGAGTAGATAACTGGTTTTATGTGATTATGACTAAACTCAAAGGGCTATCTATGGCCACTGTTTGGCCAGATCTTAATACAGCACAGAAATTGCCTCTGGTTAAACAACTCGGTCAATTTATGACAGAGCTACACCAAATAACCAGCACACAAGCATTCACTCCAGACCCAAGACTCAGCGTCGATTGGCCTGAGTATATTAAGGGATTAATTTCCGATAGTGTCCCAAGGCATGCTCGTAAAGGGGTTAGCCCAGAACTCGTCACCCAAATTTCTGACTATTTACAGGCTGCTGACAGTGATTTTAATGACATCCATGCAGTGTTTATTCATATGGATTTGCACCCATGGAACTTAATGGTCGAAAAACATCATGGGCACTATCGGCTCTGCGGTGTGGTAGATTTTGGTGATGCCCTAGTGGGAAACTGTCAACTACTCGAATTAGCCACGCCAATTATTTTTGTCTGCCAAGGGAATAAAACCTTAATAGATGAGCTAGTTGCAAACTACTCGCCCCTTAATGAAGTCTATCTAGATAGGCAAGTATTGCAGCGGCAATTAATGGCTGTCAGTTTAATTCGGCCCGCATGTGATTTTAACTTTGTGTTGCAGCAAGTGCCGCAAAGCGGCAAGCGTGATTCATGGCAGGCGATTGCAAAACAACTTTTCCCGCTATACAAAGGTCGGCCAGCGTAATTTAACTGTGGCACCCATAGTTAAATTTTGAGTGTAGTATTTTAAATCAATTAGTTACGAAAATTCTAAAAAGGTGGAACATAACGCTTCACCACGAGAAAGGCGAGACGACCGTTCATCGCGGCATTTGTAAGTCCTTTACATTAGACGGGATTTTTGAGCCTTGTAATGGTCATATGAATAAAATGGACCATGGCAAGCCTGGATGGCAGAGTCTCAGTTAGCTTGTTTGTACCTTAAAGAGTGTTCTGAATAAGCTCAATTGGTGATCTCGGCCATTGGACTAACGTCCCGAGTGACGCCGTCAACACGTCCCTGTGGGCTCGGGCGCAGCATCCCTGCTGCTCACGCACTCGAGCCATTTAGTCCAACACCCTCTCATTAGCTTCAGTGTTACCGTTTAGATAAAAAAATCAGCATGTTTGTGTATATGCATGATGATTAAGTGCTGGCACGTTTTTGCGCCAAAGTGAGTTTAGAAGGTGTCCAAACTCCGTTTGGATTAACGTCGTGGGGAGTTGGTGCAACCTGTGAATGTACAGTTAAGGTTAACATAGGCGTAGGTTTAGACTTTAAGAGCTAACAGATTACGCTAATGCTACAAAGGTGAGCTATGAGTTTTTGCGAGACGACCGTCTGCCCCATGGACGGGGCAGTCGAGCATACAGGGACCGTACTTGCTGCGTGTCGAAGAGCGAAAGCCATAGTAAGCCTGTATGTTAGAGTTAACTTGTTTTGGCCCCCAAAGGATGTTTGATGTACTGGAATTAGCTTCAAGGTGATTTCGGCCATTGGACTAACAACACGAGTGACGCCGTCAACACGTCCCTGTGGGCTCGGGCGCAGCATCCCTGCTGCTAACGCACTCGAGCCATTTAGCCCAACACCCTCCCATTAGCATCAGAGTTACCGTTTAGATAAAAATCCAGCATGTTTCTGTATGTGCTTCATGATTAAATTCTGACGCGTTTTTGTCCAAAAGTGAGTTTAAATTTCATTGCGCTGTTACATCTAGGGTAGGCCAAATTCAACTATTGAGTGCTTTCAATTTTTCAATGATTGAATAATGCCAATAAACTCACTAGGATCGGCGCATCTGTCAGCCCACAAGAATTCACCCATGAATACTGAACTTTATTTTATCTACGATTCCCACTGCCCTTGGAGCTATGCCGCCACCCCTTTAGTGAACGCATTACAAGCAGCCTACCCCGAAATGAAGGTTAACTTGTTGCACAGCGCCCATTACATAGGCAAAGACAGTGCAGGTGAAGAGCAGATGCAGGCGGCTGCGAGAATAAGCGGACTTAAATTTGGTCGCGATCACATTCGCTACGCCAACAGCCCTAAAAGCTCGATAAAAACCGCAAACTTTATGGCATGGTTACAGGACAAGCAGGCCGATAAGCAATTGGCCGTGCTCAATGCATTGCAAAGAGCCCATTTCATCGAAGGTAGCCCACTGGACAATAAACACGATTTCACTGCCATAGTGGAAACCTTTAAGCTGTCACCCTCCAATAAAGTGTTTAAAGACGAGCTCAGCATGGACGCGGAATACGCACTAGACGGCATTGAAGAAATTCAACAGGTGATAGGCACCACAGGCTTTCCTGTGCTAGTGATGACCTTAGACGATAACGCCATCTTTATCGACCACTCAAAATACTTAAGCAGTCCTCATGCCGTCGTCGCTGCGGTTGAAAAAGAAATTGCCGTATTGAAATTAGCCAAAGAATAAAGCGAATAAACACTATCAAAATACCAAGGTTTTGGACTGTGTCTTACCCCAAGATTTAATGACCTCAAGCCTGATGCAAGAAAGCTGTGAGCACAGGGTGCTCACAGCCTCATATTTACGACGTTTTCCCGCCTTTTGCCTCAGCTTTGCTATCCGCCTTATGCTCAAGCAAGATTAAGGAATTTCACTGCTAAAGGGGCAATATGACATGAGCGGCGTGGCTCATCTTTTTAGCTTTTGTGTTAACAGTTAACTTCAAAGCATTAAAGCCAACTATTCATGCTGGCTCGATCGCTAATTTCGTTAGTCTAATGCCCGTGTTATTTTTCATTAACTTCACAATATACTTTTTTATAAACTTGATAAATATTAACTGACCACAACACATCTACCACAATTAAAAGTAACATTGCGCCAAAAAAGTCAAACCACCCCATCAATAATGAATACATACCTGTTAAAGCATAGACTAAAAAGAAGTTCTGCTTAAATTCATCATCGTATCTTAGTAGCTTGAGCTCTTCGCCAGAAATAAACGTTAACAAAAAAATAACGGCAAACACTCCAACACCAACAACATCGCTTAAAAATACAAAATACAAGGTAAATTGCATTGAGAAAACAGGTATCCCGGCAATTTTTACGAAAAAAAATGGTTCAAGAAGCTCAGCATTCCTATAAGGATTTTTTAAATTCATAATAATACCAACATCAAACAACAATCTGGCTAAGTCACTATAAATTTTTACTCTGGGTTGCACCGTTAAACCTTAGTTTCCAAAGTGCCACACCATAAAAATTATGATTACCAGATAGAATATAAAAACCACCACATTTGAAGCCACACTCTTGCTGACTTGTTGTGTGCTGAACTCTTCATTTTCTTTAATGTCCTTAAAGTTTAATGATGAAATGCACAGTGGCAAGCCAGTCTATAGCTTAACTTCAATTGCACCTGCCCCTACAGCAAGCTCTCTAAAGGCTCGCTTCTCTATCATAGTTAAGCCACCTTCAGTTTTTTCCATCGGATGGATGATGACTTTTGGCCTTGGACGCAATGACTTAATATTACTCAGTTTAGTAAAAGCATATTGAAGTAACTTTTCGCCAACATAAAAATCTGAGAACAAGACTCTAGGGTGAGAAAATGGATTGACTGATATTTCGTTTGAGGCTAGATGTTGATTGGCTATGCTACCTATTCCCGAGATGATCTTTTCACCTTTATCAAATATTTTTATGATGACATAAGGGGCATCGTCAAAGACCTCACCAGTGGATATATCTGTAACCTTAAGCCTGTTCTCCCATATCTGTACATAGAGAACGGATGCAAAATGAGAAAGTATCCTTGTTAACATTCAATGTATCCTCGACAACTCATGTCGTTTAAAGTGACTCAAAATAATTGACTACAATCTATTCAAAAAAGCAACTATCCAACAAATTTAACAGTGGACGGGCCGTTAATTCTACTTCAGCACTTTTGGCGGTAAATAAATAGTAAATTCGTTTAAAGGTTCAATCAGTACGCTATGTGCTATTTGTTGCTCTTCTTGAGTGACTAAGCCCAAGCGTGACAACAAGCCAAAACTAGCCGATTTGAGGTTTGCGGATGCAACCTTTAATTGCTTATGCCACACACGATACGTACCTAACTTACCATCGCGGCGATGATAAAAACCTGCTAATGGGTGAGTTAAATACACAAGTCCGGTTTCGGTATCAGGAAAACCAGATAGCTCAAATTGGGCATCTTTAGTTTGAGTTAATTCAACACTCGCAGGCGCCCAAGTCGCATCAGTGGTCATTTTATATTTAAGGTATATTTGCTGTGATTCATCAAAATCACAATCAAATTTAACGTCACCACTATACCAAGGTAAATTCCAGAGAAATTTAGGTACTGCAAGTGTCCATGAGTCTAAGGTGGTACCGAGGAACCAAACACAACGTTCATTTGTTTCTTTATCAATAATATAAATTCGATAGTTAGTTTGGCCCATAGTAAATTTTGGAAATGGATAAACCGCTGAAGTGAAATCCACATCGATAAAAGGCACGACTGAAATTAGCGCTTTTTCTACCCCATCAATTTGCAAGCAATCTAATTTAAACCTGTCAGGAAAGAGACCATCGAATCTAGAAGGATCGACTGCGTAAGTAATTATCGCAAAGTGCTGTAATTTGCATAGAAGATCAATCCCTTTAGGGGATGGTTTCGGGTGTATAAAATTGATTAACTTTAGTGATTCCAACGCAAAACCTTCCTTGAAATATAATGCCTTAGTATTAGCACAAATGCCGATCGACATCCTAAGATAGTTTATAAAATTTTATGCTGGGTGGCACCGTTAATTCGCAGGTTGGTTAAGCTAATCTCAAAATACACATAAAAAAACGGCCCTCTGTGGGCCGTTTTTTTTGCTCTGCTGACGCCATGGAATGAATGGCCGTCTCGCAACACCTCATGGAGAAACGCCATAGCTCACCTTTTTAGCTTTTTTGTTTGCTGTTAATTTAAAAGCATAAAACAAAAAATTTTAAACTGGATGATACCGAAGAACATGGCATACGGACTCGCCATGACACCTCACTCATCGACACGCGTGCTTTTTGAAAACAGAAGGTACCTGTAGCTCACTTCGACGTCCAATTTCTTAAACAAGAAGTAGACGGTCACTTCACGAAACATCATGGTTCACCTATTTAGCTTTGGTGTAATCTGTTAACTTAAAAACATAAAGCGAAAATTTCATGCTGGGGAATTTAAAATGGGTTACACCATTAATTCAGCTTGCACGTAAATCAACTTTGAGCAGCCATTTTTTTAAATTTTATTCTGCCCATTAGCTAAGCCAGTTCAGACGACTAACCTATTCCTGATAATTCACTCAAACCAGGAAAGTTATTAATAGGACTACGAAAAAACCATCCAGTAAACAACATAAGACCAAGGGAAATAGCATCAATTAACCATACAAACACTGTAATTTGATACTTTTTCTTGTTTGGCCAACGTTCCCATTTGGCTTCAACTAACTTGAAGGACTTGCCATTTGTTGTTTTGCCATAAATAAACCTCTCTATAGTTAGTATTCCTAGAGCACCTATTATTAAAGCTCCACCCTTTTCAATAGATGTAAAGTGCACCACTATTATAATGAATGACGCTAGCCATAAAACCAATGGCAGAGAAACGCAACGTTTCGTATATATATCAATATTAACATCGCAATGATTCTTTATATGTTGTAACTTAGCTAAATAAGCTAAAGCATAGGCATTTTCAAACACTACTTACCTCTATGGCATTCAATTATTTTTGCCAGTCATTGTAAAACAATAACATTACGCTATTTTTGGATGTGTTCAAGTAAGGTTAAGGCATTTTACAGATTGAAGGTCGATACGATGTGAACTTATGACTTCTGATTAGCTAAATAGGTGGATTTCATTAATAAAATAAAACGACAACGTCACGCTGGGTGGCACAGTTAATTGTTATCGCCGAACTCGACTTGACCCGTTTTTTATATTGGTCACCCTCGTTATAAGCTGCGGTTGTCGAGATCATTTCGAGTAACTGCTCACCAAGGTAGATTTCTAAGGTTAAAAACTTTATCCACTTCCAAAGCGATATATTTTCGCTTCTCCCCCTAAAAATCAGTGAAAAGATACTATCTCTCAAACTGTGTCCTCCTATCTGAATAACAAGATCTGGCCTGCCATGGTAAAACACTGAAATTCAGCATACAGGCTTGCCATAGCATTCACTCAACAACACGCAGCAAGTATCTCCATGTATGATCGAACATCCCGTCCATGGGATGAACGGTCGTCTCGCAAATTGCCATGGTTCACCTTTTTAGCTTCTGTGTAACCTATTAACTTAAAAGCATAAAACACAAACTTTACGCTGGGTGGCACCGTTAATTGTTTATTTTGTCTAAGATCGTACACTAGTGTAATAATAAGTGATAATTTCTACGCACAACGAAGTATGCTTCCCGTAACATTTTCAAATGCTCTATTTGGGCCGCCGTTGAGTTAAAAGTAAGCGTAACATCACCTCGCCCCATTATAATATCGAAATCGGTATCGAACGAATCTCCCTCATTCTTCCGATAGTAGTTGTAAAACTCTTCAGGTATTGGCACACATACGATTTTTCCCGATTTAAGGTATATTCCAATATGACAGATGGGCATTTTAACGGGTTTACGAAGATATTTTATCTGTAACGGCGAAACAGAGTAATCATACGGTATAAAATCGTCATATAAACCAGCCATATTAGAGAAATCAATTTAAAACTCTTCAACGCTATCATTAGTGGCAATTGCTATATTTAGTTCGTCACCTTGAAGGGGGAAAATGTCTGCATTGCTAGAATGGACCAAGTAACCATAGTTGTTATCGTTAAACTCTGGTTCACACCAGAAAGCCTTCTTTTTTACGACTCGAACATGATCAACTTCAACTACAGAATCCTTATGATTTCTAAGTCTCAATTTTAACGAATTGTTTTTCACTATCACATTAGCTTTAATGCTTGGGCGCTTCTGGTACCACCAAAAAATAAAAGGAATGATTGCGCCGAATACACTGACATAAGGAGCCATATTGATTAATGTAGTCACAAAATTCATTCCAACCCTCTTCGTTTTTCAGCGGTGGTTAAGTATAGGCAAGCACAAGATAACAGAAAAAAAGATGTGCGAGAAAGATGAGATGCGTGAACTTATATCATTTAGAAACAAATAGTGCTGCTGCAAGACTGTCCATGCCAAGAAGTAGCTAAAGTTTCTTGACCTTGTTATATTTGGTCTCTCCCGCCATTGTTTGGCCTAAGCACTAAATACAACAATGGACCTATAGAAACAAATATTAAAGTTAGTACAGCATAAGGCAACCAGTGTTTGATTGTTTTACCTCTATTCTTAATATCTTGATACATCCAAACTAGCGCTAGAATAGCCATAATATACAAATCCATGACGACCTGTGCTGTATCTGGGCTTGATATTAATTGATAGCCGAAACTGAGGAGTGATTGTTCTGCAATAGTCATCGTATAACCTGTGTAACCTGCAAACAAAACCAATAAGATGAGAGATACTGCCCTAATATTCAAAATTCAATTCCCTATGATGCCCAGTATTTTAAATTATACATTTTAGTATTTATGTGCTGTTTGCAAGGCATAAATCACGTGCTGGACTTAGCCGATGCCACCACAACGTACATATTTAGGTTCATGCTATAGCAATTCTCTTATTTTCGGTAGATGTTTTTTAGAACAAATGTCAGTTAATCTGTTGTTCTAATTACAACTCTCTAGGTATATTCCATGATAAATCATCATTTTCAATCACCCTTTAATGCCCTTCTACGCTAATGCCACGACATTAAGACCCAACGTTATCTATTTGAGCTAAATGAGCATACTGATGCTAATGGAGGGTATTGGACTGAATGGCTCGAGTGCGTGAGCAGCAGGGATGCTGCGCCCGAGCCCATAGGGACATGTTGACGGCGTCACTCGGGACGTTAGTCCAATGGCCGAGATCACCTAAGCATTTTAATAAGTTCCCTTATTAAATTCAGAAACATAAATATCCTAGGCTGGCATTCAGCCAAAGCAAAACCCCAAGAAGTGCTAACTTCTTGGGGTTTTGTGGTCTCATAAACACTGCCACCAGCATGCGAAGTGGCAGGTTTATTGCGTCATAATTAACGCAAGATTATAAAAGCCAGGCGCGGTAGCTGCGGCCCTTAAGCTTACCTTTGTTCAATTTATTCAGCGCTTGATTAGACACATTGCGCTTTACTGCCACATAGGCGCGAATATCCGTTACCTTGATTTTACCGATATCGTTGGCATCTAACCCGTTATCACCAGTAAGGGCACCGACTATGTCGCCAGGGCGAATTTTCTGCTTCTTGCCGCCTTCAATTTGAATGGTCACCATGTTGGCCGCCAGCGGGGTTTTATTTAGCACGTTCAAGCCTGGCAAGGCTTCGGTGACTATTTCAATATTTAACATTTCTTCAATCATGGCGACCTTATAGCCGTCATCATGCCCGATAAAACTGTAGGCGGCGCCGGTACTGCCAGCACGGCCTGTACGGCCAATGCGGTGAAGATGCACTTCGGCATCATAGGCTAGGTGGAAGTTAAATACCGCATCTAAGGCATCGATATCTAAGCCGCGAGCCGCCACATCGGTGGCCACCAGAATACGTGCGCTCTGGTTGGCAAATTGCAGTAACATTTGATCGCGATCCCTTTGCTCCAGATCCCCATGCAGTGCCAGCACACTAAAGCCAAACTCGGCTAATTCATCAGCCACCTGCTGAGTCTCACGTTTGGTATTGCAAAATACCACCGCACTTTCAGGTTGCTCACTGAGCAGCAATAAACGCAGCGCTTCTAGGCGTGATTTGTTGTCTTCAAGCTGATAGAAATGTTGTTCTATGCTGATGGCGTCATGGGTCGACTCGACTTTGACCATCACAGGCTTGTACATTATCTCATCGGCAATGGATTTAATTTGATCTGGGAAGGTGGCGCTGAATAACAGCGTCTGACGCTCACGGGGAGTTTGCTCAATAATGGCATCTATGTGATCTTGAAAGCCCATTTCTAGCATGCGATCCGCTTCATCGAGCACTAGCATGTTCACATTGCTTAAATCTAAACGGTTGCGATCTAAATGATCGATTATGCGCCCTGGAGTGCCAACAATAATATGGGCACCATGTTCAAGGGAGCCCACTTGTGGCCCCATAGGGACGCCGCCACACAAGGTTAATACCTTGATATTGTGAATGCCGCGAGCCAAGGTGCGGATCTCCTTGGCGACTTGGTCGGCCAACTCACGCGTTGGGCACATGACCAAGGTCTGAATGCGAAAACGCTTCACATCCAATTTATTCAACAAACCTAAGCCGAAAGCGGCAGTCTTACCCGAGCCGGTTTTGCCTTGGCCAATCACATCATCACCGGCCAAAATTGGCGGTAAGCTCTGAGCTTGGATTTGAGTCATGGATTCATAACCCATGGTCTTGAGGTTCTCAAGCAGTTCAGTTTTAAGGGAAAGCGATGAAAACGCCGTGTTAGCGACTATTGGGCTGTCTGAGTTACTCAAGGTCATATCCTGTATGGCAGAAAACAAAGGGCCAAAACATCGAATAATGCTCTGGCCTGATGGCGCCTATTGTAGCAAGCTTAACGGGGTTTTGCTGGTTTATCTTTGCCATGACTTGGGCTTTTTAAGCCCATGTGGTTAGCTTATTTTGCCAAACTTGCCTTGCTGATAATCGCTAATGGCTTGGTTTATTTCGGCTTGGGTGTTCATCACAAACGGGCCGTGATGGACGATGTCCTCAGCAATTTTAGTGCCGGCAAGCAAGAGTAATCCTGCGCCTTCGCTTGAGGCCTTAAGCCTGATGCTCGCTTGACTGTCTAATATCAAGAGTTGCCCCGCGCTCGCTAGCGCTTCATTGCCTGTCTTGTCTTGATAAATCAGCTCGCCCTGATACAGATAAAGGTTAACCGTTTGATGCTGCGACAGTGCTAATTCAGCCACGCCTTGTGACGTTAATGTCACGTCAGCAATGGCGCCATTGGCGGCCAAACCAGTTAATAGACCATCCACAAATCCAGTATTTTCTGCAAAAGTCCATTGACCCGCTAAGGCCTTTAATACGGCGCCTGTGCTATTAGATATCTGTGGGATAGCCTGCCCTGCTGTATCTTGATAACGGGCTGGGCGCATCTTGTCTTTAGCGGGCATGTTTATCCAAATCTGGAAGCCATGCAGGCCCTCATTGTTCTCAATGAGCGGCATTTCAGAGTGAATAACCCCGCTGCCTGTGCTCATCCACTGAGCGTCGCCGCTGCGAATGGCTTTGACATTGCCCAGTTGATCTTTGTGCTCGAAACCGCCCTTCAATATATAGGTGAAGGTCTCTATGCCTCTGTGAGGATGAGGCGGAAACCCACCGATAAAATCTTGCTCATCATTAGATTTAAGTTCATCGACCATCAAGTAAGGATCGAAGCGTTGCAAATTAAAGTCGGCAACTCGGCGAATATTGACGCCGTCTCCGTCCATGGCTGGGCGGGCATTAAAACTGTGAGTGACGTTCATGGATTATCCCCTTAGGTATGAATGACTGCTTGAGCCAACGTAATTGAGCCATAGTGATTGAAGCACGGCTTCAAGCTATAGACTCAGGTTAACACCCACTTAAGCGAATGAAAAACGCAAAAAATATCAAATTACATTCTAAAAAATCGAACCGTAAAGCATGGAGAATAAAAATGCCCTAAAAGTTAATTTAGGGCATTGAGTGCAAATGCGAAGTACGCTCTATGGATGATTAAGGAGTATCAGGAGGGCTTACAAGCCGACTTCAGTGCCATCGAGTTTACGAATAACCACAGTCGCCGCCCTTGGACGCACGCTGGTGCCTGCTGGGGTCACTTCGGCGGCATTATCTGAGTATGGCCAGTTATCAGGATGCTGAATATTGGCAAACACGCTGGTGTAGTCTGGCGTAATAGCAAAGCCTGTTACTTCACAGCCATTGGGGCCCACAAAGAAACGCTTGAGTTCGGCTTGATTATCGGCATTTAACACTTGCTGCTTGTCACTGCTGTCTCGAAGGCGGGATGGCACTATAGCGAGCATTTGATCGTTAGTATCATCTTCGACTTCATCGGCGCCGTTATCGGTTTGTACCCACAAGATGCCGCGGTTATCAAAAGCTAAGCCGTCTGGGCTGGCAAACTGATTTAAGTCGGTAAGTCCAGAGACATTCGTTTGCGCATCAGCATCCGCTGGCGAGCCAAAGACAAAAATATCCCAGCTAAATTCTGTGTCTTTATCGCCTTCATCCCAGCGAATAATGTGGCCGAAGTTATTTTTAAGCCTTGGGTTGGCGGCATTGGTTTCTGTGCGCTTAGAATTATTGGTCAGAGTTAGGTATACACTGCCAGTGAAAGGGTCTACCGTGCACCACTCGGGTCTATCCATGGGGGTTGCCCCCACAAGGTCCGCAGCCCCAGCGGTATTGAGTATGATGGCCGCTAAGGTATCAAAGCTGTCCCCTAAGGTTTTGCCCTCTGTGGTTAGGCTATCTAAGGTCAAAGGAAGCCATTCACCCACGCCATCTTCAGAGAATTTGGCCACATAAAGCGTGCCATCATTCATGTACTTGTCGCCTGTGCTTAAGCGATTGCTTGTCTTGGCATCGGCCTCATCCCACAGGGCATTTGAGACATATTTGTACAGGTATTCAAAGCGTGAGTCGTGACCTGAGTAAAACACGACAGGTTTGCCCACTGCAAGCTTGCCAAAGGTACAACCCTCATGGCGAAAACGCCCTAAAGCCGTGCGCTTAACTGCGCGAGAATTGGGGTTATAGGGATCAATTTCAACAATATAGCCGTGGCCATTGGCTTCATTACGATAATCACCACTGGCATTACTGGCTGTTGGCGTCACATCGAAGCGGGCAAACTCATCGAGGCGCTCATCATTATTGCCTGCCAACTCATCCCAGCCATAACGAGTGCTTGAGCTTGAAATGCCAATGCGCTGCTGATCGTTACTTAAGGCACCTTTATTAACAAAATACCCGGGCCAGTTCTCTTCACAGGTTAAATAGGTGCCCCAAGGCGTACTGCCATTGCCGCAATTATTGAGTGTGCCGCGAGCTTGACTGCCATCGGGTGAATAGCGAGTTTCAAGGTAGCTGCTGTAAGCCATGGGGCCTGCTATATCCATGACGCTAGCACCGGTAAAACGGCGATTATGCTTATCATTGGTTTGTACTTGCCAGCGATTATCAATGAGTTTAATTCGCACCACAGACACACCGTGAGCATTAATTTCTTTACGAATTTCATCAATCTCGGTACGCAGACCTGTAATACCATCGAAACTTGGGCCATTGGGATGCAGTGCATCTTGATCTATGTATTCATGGTTAATGCACAGCAGGCCATCATCTTTGGCATCATTAAGGGGGAAAAAGTGCATGCCATCATGGTGCATGCCTACGGCATTGGCTTGATCTTCAGCCGTGTTGCTGCCATCGGCTTTCCAAGGCGCTGCCTTAGTGTTTAGCGGCGTACCCCAGGGGGCCAATACATAGGCGCTATAGCCTGCGGGAATAGCCACCCCATCAAGCTTTGAGCCTGCAATAGACTCAAAACCCAATACCGCTGAACTTTTATTCACAGGCGTTGGCGTTGGTGTCGGGGCTGGACTGGGAGTCGGAGCAACAGCTTGGTTATTATCTGAGCCACAACCAACCAAACCCGCGCCCGCAAAGGCCGTCATGGCGCTCAGCCCTAGACCACTTTTAACAAAATTGCGTCTAGAAAGCTGTTTATCTAATACTTGGCTGAAGGTCTGATTCTGGCTGTGGTTATAACGCTTAGGATCGAAGGTGGCCTTGCTCATAAATACATAGTCCTTAAGTCACACTCAAGCTTAACGCTAGAGTTATCAGTTCATTGTGATTGGCTTTTTAGGGTTATTCGCGCTTTGTTCGCTGCGATTGCCTGACTTAGACTAATGACTGATTGTGACAATAAGGACGCAATTAGATGACAGTTTAACGCTTAGCTTTAGCCCCTAATGCTTTGCGTCTTGCTTGTTGCTTCTGGCCCGCTTTAGTGTGCTTGCGCCCCAAAGTGACCTCTTTAGTTAAGTCTGGCTCAAAGCCTGGGTACCACTGTTGAGGTAAACGCCTATCCAGCAAGGTTTCTAAACTCATCAGTTTTGCAGTGTCTTCGATAGCAAACAAGGTCACTGCGATGCCATCCTTTCCCGCACGCCCTGTGCGGCCAATGCGGTGAATGTAATCTTCACTCACATGAGGCAATTCATAGTTGACCACATAATTGAGGTCCTCAATATCTAGGCCCCTGGCCGCGACATCAGTTGCCACTAATACTTGCACCTTTGCTTGAGAAAAATCCTTAAGCACTGACTCCCGTACGCTTTGAGATAAATCGCCGTGAAAAGCCAGTGCTTCAATGCCACTTTTTTGCATCTGACAGGCTAAGTTGTCGGCGCCTTGTTTAGTGCGAGAAAATACCAGCACTTGTTGCCAGCGCTCTTTGCTTAACAAGTGACATAACAGGCTTAACTTGCGCTCCTCATCCACGCAATAAACTCGCTCCTCAATTTTGGCGACTTTAGTATTGGCTTTAGCGACTTCAATCACCTTAGGCTCATTGAGTAAGTTTTTACTAAAACTAAAAATACTGTCGTTGAGTGTGGCTGAAAACAATAATGTTTGACGCTGCTTAGGCAGGCGTTTTAATAAGTCAACAATTTCATCCTTAAAACCCATGTCTAGCATGCGATCCGCTTCATCAAACACTAAGTATTCAACATGCTTAAGGGACACTGCCTTATGGCGTAAATGATCCAGCAACCTGCCTGGAGTGGCCACTAGAATATCCACACCCGCTTTAAAACTGCGCACTTGCTCGCCAATACTCGCCCCGCCATAGGCAATAGCATGCTTAAGTTCGGTCCCCTGCAGCAGCGCATGGATATTGTGCTGCACTTGCAAAGCAAGCTCACGAGTAGGGGTAAGGATAAGCCCTTTAATGACCTTGCCTTGATGTGCTTCTTCGCTTTGCATCAATAATTTATGCACTAAAGGGATCGCAAAGGCGGCAGTTTTACCTGTGCCCGTTTGGGCGCCTACGAGTAAATCATGGCCCAATAGGATTTCAGGTATGGCTTGTCGCTGTACTGGGGTGGGGTCAACATAAGATTGCGCCTTGATGGACGCTAACAGTACAGGGTGTAAGTTAAATGCAGTAAAAGACATCGTGATACTCATAGGGAATGCAGTCATTCATAAAAAACGCCCGTCGATGGGCGTTTTTCTTTAGTTTATGATTATAACAAATTAGCCAGTGATTTATCCCTGTGAAGAGTGGAATTTCGGCAAAGGCACTCGCTGAGCGAAACGATTAACCCCAAAGCCAATAAGTAAACCTAAAATAAGGCCTTCAGCTGCAAACCAAAATGGCGATTGCAGCAACCCTTGCTCACCAAAGAGCCGTAAAATCATCGCCTGCATCACATCATAGGCGAAAAATGTCAGCACTAAGTTAAGCCAGCCGCCCATGATTGCAGACGTTAGCCACCAAGGCAGTTGACAGTTAAGCATGGGGTGATAATGAATTTGTGCAGCCATACCTATGACGGCGCCAAAGGTAATGTACCAGCACAATATCCCCCAGCGAATGAGTGGGCTAACTTCAGGTAGCAAGTAAGGCAACATAAAAAAACCAATAAGGCCGATAAACAAACCTAAGGCCTTCCCTACCACTATCTGCTGCATTAATGTGTGCTGATATTGAGCGTGAAATGTATCAAGCATATCTTCTTCCTTATTGTTAAGCTTGCTTGCACCATCGAGTGTCTTGCTAACCTTAGTCGCTCATGCAAAAAACGCCTACCCACCATGACAAGCCGTGATCTCGGCCACAGTTTCTGCACAATTTATCGCTAATCACTGAAACAGCTTAAGCCGACTATTGACGTTAATTGCCCTAGAGCATAGCATCGGATAAACACGCTTTAAATATACATGTTTATTGCGAAGACAAGTCAGTTACAGATGCAACCACATCCTAGGGGTATTCTAAATGAGCATTTCAGCAAGCAAACTGTTCCAAGCCTTTAAAAAATCAGAAAATAAAAATCAATTTACCGATGCAGCTGAACAGACCTCAGCGAGTTTGGTTGATACTGACGACTATGATAAGACGCAAGCGCAAGTGGTGACTAATGAACCTAAAAAGCATTCATGTTGCGGCGGTTGTGGTGGCGGTGGTCATTAATAAAAATGGTGAGGCTTAGCGCTGCTGACTAGATTAATCACCTTAAATGATGTAGCGCTTTATTCTACTGATGCTTAAACATAGCTTCTAGCCAAGTGCTAAGCATCATAATCCCTAACTCATCTATTCAAGCCCGCAGAAGATCTCATCCCTTTTGGATTAAGTACAGTGAAGCAGAAGTAACATTAATGGAACTTTAATAAAATCCAACTACTTATCAGCTCACTTTTAAAATTCCCGTCTATACTCAGAACGTTGGTTAAATCACTTTCAATAGGATAGTGGCATTGCGCTTAAAACAACCTTTTTCAGCCCCTTGTGCGATCACAAACGTTTCTGGGTCAAATGCCTACAATAGTGGCGCGAGTGAGAAGCCAAGATAGGAAAATACAATGCAGCATACCCACAAAACACACAGATGATACTAAGGCTTTACCCTCGGTAACGAATGCTATTACTTTTTAGGAGATGTTATGAAATTCAACTACAGCGTTCTTGGCTTGCTACTCGCCTGTTCAGCGATTTCTGTTAATGCAGAAACCGTTCACTTAAGCTCGTTAGATTGGGCGCCCTATTCTGGAAAAAGCTTAGAAAATCAAGGTGCCTCTGTGGTGGTAGCCAAAGCTGCATTTAAGGCTATGGGCCACGAGTTAGTGGTCGATTTTTTCCCTTGGAGCCGCGCCGTTAAACTCGCTTCAGAGCCAGGCTCTAAGTATGCAGGCTATTTTCCTGAATATTTATATGAGTCGAGCGAATTCACTTTTTCAGCTCCTATGGGACAAGGCCCGCTAGGCTTGGTCGAGAACAAGGCGAGTCCGATAAATTGGGCTGAGGTAGGCGATCTTGCTAAGTATAAGCTTGGGGTGGTGCAGGACTATGTCAACACAGAAGAACTTGACGCCCTAATCGCCAATGAAACCATTAAACCTCAAACTGTCACTTCAGATGAAATAAACGTGCAGAAAGTGGCGGGGGGGCGTATCGATGCTGCTGTTATTGATTCAAACGTGCTGAGTTACATGTTAGCCAATAACACTAAACTTTCATCAGTCAAAGATAAGGTTCAAATGAACACTAAACTATTGATGAATAAAGACCTATACATAGCATTTAGAAACGATGCCGATGGTAAAAAGTGGCAAGCGATTTATAATGAAGGCCTAGGTAAAATTGACATTAATTCACTCATGTCAGCTCACTTAAAGTGATGTTTCACCTATCCGAGGCCAGCAAAGTAAGTTGCTGATAGTAAACTAGACTATAAGGTTACAATATCTGCAGCTTCGCAAAAAATGTTGCAATAAATGGACTTAATTGCTTTGTTGCTCCCAAGCTAAAATGAGTACTGCTTATGTCTTTAATGAAATCGATTTCGTTTAAATTAATTATGGCGGCCTTAGTGACTGTGACTATTTTAGTCGTGGTATTTGGCGTTTATGATTACATCATTCAAAGTGAAAAACTTCAGCATAAGCAAGATGCTCAGATAACCTTGGTGGCATCGCGACTACAATTAAGCCTTCCCAGTGCTGTTTGGAACTATGAAGAATCGCAGATGGTGCGCATTTTAAATTCTGAGCAGCAATCGGAAGACGTGGCATTTTTAAGCCTGCATAATGACAAAGGTGAGCAAATTGCTCAGTCAGCAGGTGAATTAGGCAGTCGATTTGAAGAAGTAAAATTACAATATATAGAAGATGAAACCGCCACTGACATAGGTAGCGTTAAAGTCTATATCGACAACACCAGTATCAAGGAGGAATTATCAAGCTTAGCGTTCAGATTGATCATTAAAGCCTTATTACTGGATATCTTCTTAGTGACTGCACTTAGCCTACTCTTTAGTCGCGTGGTCACTCGCCCCCTTACCCATGTTGCCAACGCATTAGAAAATATTGCCAGTGGTGAAGGGGATCTCACCCGCAGGCTTAATGCTAGCCGTGACGATGAAATTGGCCGGGTATCTAACTCATTCAATGTGTTTGTTGAAAAAATTCAAACTTTGGTGCAATCCATACAAGTTTCTGTTGATGATGTATTCCGTGAAGCACGCAATGTGCATACTGGTGCTGAAGCCAGTCGAGGCCACGTCCATGACCAACAAATGGAAACGGATCAGGTGGCTGCGGCCATCACCCAAATGTCAGCCTCGGCAAAAGAAATTGCCAGCAGTGTGCAATTGTCAGCTGAATCTGCTCTGCAAGCTAATGTAGACGCTAAAGAAGTTTCCACCATCATCAATCAATCCATAAATTCCATTCAAGATTTATCCAGCCAACTCACAGAAGCCGCCTCAGTGGTGAACTCCCTAGAAAAAAATGTGGTTGGCATAGTATCGGTACTCGATGTCATCAGAGCTATCGCCGAGCAAACCAATCTACTGGCGTTAAATGCGGCAATTGAAGCCGCTCGAGCGGGAGAGCAGGGCCGAGGGTTTGCTGTGGTTGCCGATGAAGTGCGCGCGCTCGCAAGTCGCACTCAACAAAGCACCGCCGAAATTCAGCTCAGTATCACAAACCTTCAAGCTGGCGCTAAATCAGCGGTAAAAGTCATGCTAGAAAGCCAAACAAAAAGTGAAGCTTCGGTGAAAAATGCTCAAAGTTCAGGAACGGCTATTAATAGTATTTTGGCATCAACCGAGAAGATTACCGATATGGCAAGTCATATTGCGACAGCGGTTGAACAACAAAGTGCAGTATCAGAGGACTTGACCCACAACATCAATCGCATTGTGACATCTGGCCAAGACAATTTAAATCAATTGGATGTGATGAATAAAAACTCAGAGAGCTTAGAAACAACCTCAAAGACATTGAAGAAATTAACCAGCCAATTTAAAGCCTGAGTCAGTGCAATATAGAACCTAATATATAATACCAATCCGCACAGACTCGGATTGGTATTTTTGTCTAGTGAGTGATTTAACAAACAAATACCCATTACAGTCCTCGATAACGGCTTTGGTACTGACAGGATTTCCGTTACACTCTTGTCATTCTCCTTTCCTCTTTTAAGGACTAAAAATGTCAGTTTCCACTCAGTCTATGACTGATTTTTATCCCGTATCCGAAATCAATGCCGCACGCTTATCCCACTTCGGAATGATTGAAATCACAGGTGAACAGGCCAAAACCTTTATCAATGGTCAAGTCACTACCGATATAATCAGCATGACAGACGAGGAATGGCGCTGGGGAGCTCACTGCGACCCTAAAGGTAAGATGATAGCCAGTTTTAGGATTTTTCTCCTAGGAGAGCGCTTATTGATGCTTATGCCTAAGTCGACACTAGCCTTAGACTTAGCACAATTAAAAAAATACGCCGTATTTAGCAAGGCTGAACTCACAGATGTAAGTGATAGCTGGGCTATTTTAGGTCTTTGGGGGGAAAAATCAGTTGATCTGATGACTCAGCACTTTGGTGAACTCACCCAAGGGTTAACCGCCACAGAGCAAGGCGCCATCTTAAAGGACAATTTTGGTTTTATGGCTATTCTGCCCCAAGAGCAGGCTAACATCTTTATCGAGCAGGCAAAGCTTGAGCTTGTGGCTCATAAGGCATGGCAAGCATTAGAAATCGCAGCTGGCTATCCCAACATTGACAGTCAACACAGTGGTCAATACGTACCGCAAATGTGTAATCTTCAGGCCGTCAATGGCATTAGCTTCACCAAAGGCTGCTACATGGGCCAAGAGACCATTGCTAGGATGAAATACCGTGGCGGCAATAAACGCGCCCTATATATACTTGAAGGCACTACTCAGCGAACCCTGAGCACTGAGAGCCAAGTCGAGATCCAACTTGAAGGCGGCTACCGCAAAGTCGGTAATGTCATCGAAGTGGTGCAGGAAGGTGAAAGAGTATTAATGACCGCTGTGCTCGCTAACGATACTGAAGCAGATGCCGTGCTGCGAATGGCTGAAGATGAAAGCTCAAGCTTAGCCATCAAAGCCCTGCCTTACTCTTTGACCGAGGAATAGCAGACTTCTGAAGAAGAAACTTAAAGCGAGCTTAGGCTCGCTTTTTTATTTTTAAACTCTGGGAGGTATTATTGCTTACATTATTACTTATGGTATTACCTATGCAGCTTTGTTGCAGTGCTAACCCACCAAGTCTTTTGATATTGATTAGTGAGATCGGTAACTTTGAGGCATACCAAACCCAGTGAAACGATTTAAGAGGCCATAAGCGATCATCACTGCCATTTTTTGGCTGTCCCTATATTGAGCATCAGGGTGGTTACCAAAGGTGCCCTTATAACGCTATGTCATCATCTCTGACACATTACGCTTACCGTATTCATGTGACAGTCGCTAGGCTATTTTACCTAACTTACATCAACCATCCTAATTGCTCAATAACTGAGCGGCACAACAAAACCGTACCGCTACAGAGCTTATTTTTAACTATGGATTAGCTGGTGTACTGCGATTGTCCAATGGATGCGAGCCTCCCAAGTACTCTTCCAATGCTGTATAACCATCTTGATCTCTATCGGAGGCTGCATCCAGCGCATTGCTGTCTGAGAGGTTACGTAAGATCTCGAACCAGGCAGGCATACCATCCTGATCGAGATCCTCTTGATTAGCAAAGTTAGGAGTCAATCTAAGGGAGACTTGTTTGCTAGGCTTAGTAAAGTCAGCATTATAGTGCTCAATTTTAGCTCTTAAGGTGCTAGGCAAAACAGGCACATTAGGCGTAGTTGGATTCCATTGTTGACTGCTAGCACAGTTGAGTGTCTTGAATGCTTGAGTGCTATTGCCATCGTACAGCGAAATTTGACATGAGACACTCAATAAATCACCGTAAGAAATCGCCACCAAAGCAGCTAATTGGTCATAACCCGTAGGGTGGGAGAATGTCATCCAGGTAATTTTTCTCTGACCTTTATTAAGAAACATTGAAGTGGCTGCAGTATCTTGATAAATAGGGTTCGCACTTGTTTCAGTCTGTTGTGAGGTCAAAGTAGTGAATGTTTCTGATGTTTGACTCGCATAAACAAAGGTGGTGGACAGGCCTGCTGCGATGACTGCAGAAGCGAAAATAGAACGAGTAAATTTCAGTGTTTTCATAAAATGTTTAAGGCGTCGTTACCCGACTCAGTGCAGGTACTGAACTGCCATCCTTGGTATTGAGTGATAGCAACATCAAGCTAACAGCCACATGTTGCATAGGATTTAGTTAACGGCGAATTTCATCTCAGTTTTCATTAGCCGCAACTTAACTTAATATGTATTAAATTCAATACATTACACACTAGTTACACTATATACCTTTAGACGCTAGGTCAAGATAATTTACATCTAAAACATGAATATGCTAAATCAAGGCTTTGTTGTAGTGCTAACCCATCGAAAGGGAAACCACACTATTTTGCCTAACTAACATCAACTCTTATAATTGCTTGATAACTGAGCGACGACAAAGCCTGTTTAATACCAATCGTATTAATTATCTGGTCATTCAGCGGGAGTTCAAAGGGTATTAATCAAGGCGAAGGCTTGAAGGCATAGTGGTGCTATCTCAAAAGTCTTCAACGCAGAGAAATCCCCTTTGAAACCCGCCCTCGGGAGCGTCTCAAGCATTCCACTTCATCGTTGCATTCCTGTGCAAGAATGAGGTTTGAAAGGAATAACCCTTACTGCATTAATGCGCCTTGAATTGAAAAGCTTGAGGTGCTCTGATAGATCACATAATTAATGTGATTGGTATAAGATATAGAGAGGGTTTTAGGCATAAAAAAACCGCTGCCTAGGCAACGGTTTTTATTAGCGATGAGTTAAGAATTACTTCTTAGCTTCAGCGGCTTTACGTTCTTTAACCTGAGTAACAACTTTCTCAGAAACGCTGTTAGGACAAGCGGCATAGTGAGCGAATTCCATAGAGAATTGGCCACGACCAGAAGTCATAGTACGTAGTGTACCGATGTAACCGAACATTTCTGATAACGGTACGTCAGCCTTGATACGAACACCAGTAACGCCAGCGTTTTGATCTTTGATCATACCGCGACGACGGTTTAAGTCACCAATCACATCACCCACGTTGTCATCTGGGCTGAACACGTCAACTTTCATGATAGGCTCAAGAAGTTGTGGCTTAGCTTTAGCGATAGACTGACGGAACGCGCCTTTAGCAGCGATTTCGAACGCGATAGCTGACGAATCAACTGCGTGGAAAGCACCATCTGTAAGTTCGAATTCAACGTCTAACACTGGGAAGCCAGCGATAGTACCTGTGTTCATCATGCTACCGAAACCTTTCTGAACCGCAGGCCAGAATTCTTTAGGTACGTTACCACCAACAACTGATGATTTGAACACGAAGCCAGTGTTTGCTTCGCCAGGACGGATCTTATAGTCGATCTTACCGAACTGACCAGAACCACCAGACTGTTTCTTGTGCGTGTAGCTATCTTCAACTTCTGCAGTGATAGTTTCACGGTAAGCAACCTGTGGCTCACCTACGATTAGTTCAACACCGTAAGTACGCTTAAGGATGTCTACTTTAATGTCTAAGTGAAGCTCACCCATACCTTTAAGGATGGTTTCGCCTGAGTCTTCGTCAGTTTCTACGCGGAATGATGGATCTTCAGCGATCATCTTACCGATAGCGATACCCATTTTCTCAGAGCCGCCTTTATCTTTTGGCGCTACTGCGATAGAGATAACTGGCTCTGGGAACACCATAGCTTCTAGGGTACATGGGTGCTTAGGATCACATAGAGTGTGACCAGTTTGCACGTTCTTCATGCCTACGATAGCGATAATGTCACCAGCCTGAGCTGATTCGATTTCGATACGGTCATCTGCGTACATCTCAACCATACGGCCAACACGCTCAGATTTACCAGTGAACGAGTTAAGGATGGTATCACCCTTTTTAAGACGACCAGAGTAGATACGTACGAATGTTAATGCACCAAAACGGTCATCCATGATCTTGAATGCTAATGCTTTTAATGGCAAGTCAGCATCAACGATTGCGAATTCGCCGTTTTCAACACCTTCTTCGTCAGTAAGAGGCTGTGGATCAACTTCATCTGGCGCTGGTAAGTAATCAACAACAGCATCAAGCAGTAATTGCATGCCTTTGTTCTTGAATGCACTACCACAGTATGTTGGGAAGAAAGTCAGTGTACGAGTACCTTTACGGATACAACGCTTGATGTCTTCCATAGATGGCTCAACGCCTTCCATGTAAGATTCCAATAGATCATCGTCCTGCTCAACAGCAGCTTCGATTAGCATTTCACGGTATTCTTCAACTAAGTCGACCATGTCTGCTGGTACGTCTTTGATTTCGAAGTTTTCTGGTAAACCAGAGTCATCCCAAATGTGGGCTTTACGAGTAAGTAGGTCAACAACACCACAGAACTCGTCTTCGATACCGATTGGTAGAACCATAACCAATGGGTTAGCAGCTAATACGTCTTTAGTTTGCTTAACAACACGTAAGAAGTCAGCACCCATACGGTCTAACTTGTTTACGAAGATGATACGGGCAACTTCTGAATCGTTAGCATAACGCCAGTTAGTTTCTGACTGAGGCTCAACACCACCAGAACCACAGAATACACCAACACCACCGTCAAGCACTTTAAGTGAACGGTATACTTCAACGGTGAAGTCAACGTGTCCGGGAGTGTCGATGACGTTAAAACGGTGGTCATTCCAGAAACAGCTTACTGCAGCTGACTGAATAGTAATACCGCGCTCAGCTTCCTGTACCATGAAGTCTGTCGTAGATTCACCATCGTGAACTTCACCGATCTTGTGGATCTTACCGGTTAGCTTAAGGATACGCTCGGTGGTCGTGGTTTTACCCGCGTCAACGTGAGCGAAGATACCAATGTTTCTGTATTTGGATAATTCGGTCATGATTCAACTTTAATGATTAGTTTAAGAAGTAGACGGAGCATGCGAAAAAGAACCGACACACCGCACATCAGGTTATTAAGGCGCATATTGTAAATTGGAACCTTGCTGGGCGCAAACTGCTCTTGCAATATTTATCTATATTTAGTGAAAAAAAGGCCAAAATATGGCACATAATCATTTAAATTCAATAGAGTAAAAAATAACTGATTATTTTTCACTCTAAATGGCTTTGAGGATTTTTTTTCAGCTTTTGTAGCTATGATTTGTACATCAAGACTCAATTTGGTGATTAATCCAGCTCTAGGTTAAAAATCAACCGCTTTTGTATCGATGCAAGTTTGATTCCGGCCTCCATCTTTCGCTCGATAAAGCGCTTTATCGGCTCTGTCTAAGCACATCAAAATAGACTCGTTAGCTTCACGTTGTGCCACACCGAAGCTACAGGTGATTTTTACGCCGTCAGTGAATTGAGTTTGTTGAATTTGAATGGCTAATCTTTGACAGAGTTCACAGGCACTTTGGAGAGCTAACTTAGGGCACAATATGATAAATTCTTCACCGCCCCAGCGAGTAACAACGTCAGAGCCTCGTACTGTATTGATCAATAATTCGGCCAACTTAGCTAGCACAATATCACCCGTGTTATGGCCAAAGTTATCATTGATAAGTTTAAAATAGTCCACATCCATAATGATCAAGCACATGGGTTCAACATTATTTTCATCTTGCTTTTTGTCTATGTATTGGCTGTTGAAATAATGCCTGTTGTAGAGCTTAGTCAAAGGGTCGTGGGCTGACAGGAAGTCAAGCTGCTGATTTTTTCTCTCTAGGTTGCCCCTAAGTTCTTCGAGTTGTTTATTCTTTACTTCCAACGCTTGAGAATAAATTTTGATATTGTAATTTCGAAGCATAAGCACAAAAATTATTGCCGCTAAGATACCTAAAATTTGTATCGCGACTTGATAATCAATGTCTTCGACAACCGACACATTGTTCCATTTATTGTATATGGCTAATCGTTGCTGCTCACTAATACCTCTTAACGCATAATTTAGCCTAGGTATCAGGTGTTGTAGCTCTTGGGTTATCCCATACCTGAGCTCATCCGCAGGCCCGCCCCAACCGGCAATTTTAAGTTCGGTTAACCCTCGTTGTTTAATGTAAGTGCTGGCGGATCCCCTCATAATTTAGGTCTGCCAGCGGTATGAACCAGTTTGATATATTCGTTTAATGCCCAGTAAATTATCGATGCTTTTAGTGTGTATTTTGGCCTTCGCCGCACTTCTTTTCCTAATCTTACAACGGATAATACAGCGCGATATTTGATGCTGTTAGCTTGGAAATCCTTCTGCCAGCCAAGATGCCTCGCGGCTATGCCTATACACCACAACAGTATTTCTGCCAGCATAGCGATAAGCAACAATACATCATATCGCTTTGGACACCGACTGCGACTTTGCCTCAATCCCATGCCATATTGTGGGCTTTTTAAATCCCGAAAGGTTTCTTCAATTTGCATGCGTTTAGCATATAGCTCAACCACTTTTGCTGGATTGAAGTATTCAGGCGGTAAGTTGGTCGCCAGCAGCCACGGCTCCTTACTGCCTAAGCGATAACTCTTTTGTGCGGTGTGGTTTCGGCCCGTTTTTGAAGAGCGCTTATCTTTACGTAATTTGGACTTAGCCTTAAATAGATGTAAATGGCAGCTTAGCGGTGATTTACGTGCAAGCTGAACATTACCTATGTATTTAGCGGTTGAGTTTGCTTTTGAGTAGAGTGATTTATTTGAATGCCAAGTGGTTTGCCCGTGGTGCATAAAGCTTACATCGCCTCGCACTCTGCCAAGCCAGAACCAGCCATAGCGCTCAACTTCCCTAAACCAGGTATTGCGATAGCCTGCATCGGTGACAATCAGAGGACAACAACCTTGAGGTAAAACGTTGGCAAGTTCAGCGAGAAAAGCATTATGGCTGCGAGGTGCGTTGTAGTCCTCAAACAAGAAAGTCCGTTCATACAGAGTCACAGAGCGACCTTGAACGCTGATGGATGCGCGTAGCGTCATTATTCGAAGCTGTTCACGGACATCAGACCAATCGACGAGAATAATAGGCATAGGGTTTGCGCCACAAAGATAGCGAGCATGCCACTGATATATTGTTATTTTATCTTGAGCTAAGTGATAATTACCTAAGAGTCGGTCAATACGTTTAATGTTGTGTTTAGCTGCCACGGAGCCCGTAATATTACGACCAAGCTGAGTAAGTGATAGTTGATTACCATCGAGGAGTGACTCAGTGGCAACCATCAGAGAATTAAGTCGTTTTTGGTGTATTTGAGGGCATTGTTTTTTGATTAAATCGTGTAAGATATGGATATCACGCATGGTGTTAGATCTAGTAGGTTTTTGGCGAAATTGATTAGATCAGATAGCACCATGCGTGTCTACTAAATTGAAAATAAAAGCAATTATCAGGGGATTCCCTAGATGTAAGTGTTAACTGACAGCATGGAACCTACAAAAACATCCACATCACCCTGAGCTACTCTCTCTAAGCCTTCTTTCTCATTATCAACAAGGATTAACTTAACCTGTGGGTAATGGCGCTGAACATATTCAACTAATTGATACCCTGCTGGTATGGCTAAACTTCTATCACCGATATTCTCAAAACCTTGTAAAAAGGGCTGTGACTTTAGTGACACTAATACATTGGGAGCTTCAAAATAAATATCACTGAAGAGTAAGAATCGCTCCCTGTCTGACGTCTTATTAAGGAACGGGGTCATACCGCATTTACCTTGCTGTAAATAGGCCAAGGTTTGAGGCCAATCATCAGTGACAACCAGCTCAAATTTATAGCCAGTTTTATGTGCGACTAACTGTAAGTAATCAGCTGAGATACCAACATGTTTCCCATTAATGATTGCTTCATAGGGAAGCCAATTTGGATCAATGCAATAGGGTATGACTACTGGGGTTGAGAGCTTGGGGGATGCAGGAATAGCAAGGGCTGCTGCGCTTATGAAGAGACCCAAAAGAGCCAAAGCACTAATAAAGTGATTAATGAAACCATGACCAGTATGGGAAATATTCACCTTACTCCTTACACAAGGATAATCGCTGTTTCAAAAGAATATACTCTGTTGCGTCAATAGCAATGCTCTGTATTTATTTTGAACACCTTCCCCTTAATGATAGCTATCCAATGTTAACTGGGCCTTACCCACACATGAACTACTATAGGTGATATCAAAGCCGCTATTAGCCGGAATGCTGCCCGCGGTAATATGATGCTCAGCTTAAAAAGTAGTTAAAAAAATGCCCACCATAAGGCGGGCATTTTCTATTCTAAATGCAGTGCTAACCACTGCCCTGCACATAAGCTGGTTTTAGTTTTCTACCGGCGAAATAACAAACAATAAATCGCCTTGTGAGACCTGCTGACCGTTACTATTGAGAATACGCTCAATACGGTACTTTTGATCTTCAGGGTAAAGTACCGCGCTCTGTCTGTTAAAGCCTGCTAAGTTCACCTGAGAGAACATCTTCATAGCTTCTGTTAACGCCAATGTCTGCTCTACTGTGACTATATCGCCTTCTTTAACGAAGTCCGCTTCACCCGGTGCTGGAGAGGTGTAGAAAATGCCTGCACCTTGTGCCAATACTTTCAACTCATTACTCTCACCAACGCGTAAGGATTCAGTATCCACAGCTTCAGTGTCTGCTGCCGCTTCCATTTCGGCAATAAGAGCTGGGATATCCAGTTCAGCCATTAAGCGCGGTAAATAGTTAGTGTCATACACGCCTTCATTGAATGTGGCATCACTTAAGATCAGCTTCAATAATGGAATGTTGGTGGCAATACCACGAATAACAACACTATCTAAATAGTCATACATCTTCTTGACGACATCAGGCCTATCTTTGCCACGTATGATTATCTGTGCGATTAAGCTGTCATAATATGGCGAGACTTCTTTGCCAGAATCTGCGATAGAGATAATTTCCACATCATCACGTTCTGGTAAAATACACTCAGAAATTTTACCAGGGTTGGGGATTAGCTGCAGTATGCCATGACTATCGAGGGCCGCTTTTTCAGCAGTCACTCGCACTTCCATCGCATAACCTTGCTCGACAGGTTCAAGCTTCTCAATTGAGCGACCCGCTGCAATGTCAAACTGAGCACTCACGATATCGATACCCGATGTCGCTTCTGTTACTGGATGCTCAACTTGCAAGCGAGTGTTCATTTCCATGAAGTACACTTCATTGGCATCTAAGTTATAGATAAACTCAACGGTACCAGCCCCCATGTAATCGGTGGCATCACCAAGAGCACGGGTATATTCGAGC
Source organism: Shewanella denitrificans OS217 (assembly GCF_000013765.1). NCBI lineage: Bacteria > Pseudomonadati > Pseudomonadota > Gammaproteobacteria > Alteromonadales > Shewanellaceae > Shewanella > Shewanella denitrificans. Next base: position 3,546,018 of record NC_007954.1, read on the forward strand.
ACTTGCTGCTTAAGCGCTTCGGGCAGCATGGTAGAACCAGACTCTTCAATGACTTTCTGGTTATTTCGCTGCACAGAGCAATCACGAATACCCAGCACTTTAGTATTGCCAAACTTATCACGCAGTAACTGCACTTCGATATGACGAAGTGATGTCACGTACTTTTCTAAGTACAAGTCGCCATTACCAAATGCGGCAGCCGCTTCGGTGGCCGTCTTTTGGAATAGGCCTATCATGTCTTCAGGACGCTTAACGACTTGAATACCTTTACCGCCACCACCTTGCACCGCTTTAAGTAACACGGGGTAGCCGATTTCTGTTGCCACATTAACCGCTTGCTCAGCATTAGTTAAAATGCCATGAGATCCTGGCACTACCGGCACATTTTGCTCTTGCGAGGTTTTAATCGCATTGGACTTGTTACCCATGGTCGTCATCGAGTGCACGCTTGGTCCAACGAAATTCACACCATTATTGACGCATAACGCCGCAAATTGTGGGCTTTCTGATAAGAAACCAATACCTGGGTGAAGTGCATCAACCTCTTCATATTCGGCCACTTTGAGGACTGAATAAGCGTTTAGATAACTCTCGTCTGAGGTGTTACCTCCAAGACATACCAGCTTATCGCCTTCTTTAAGCATATCGGCTGGCACGGCTGTCATATCTGGATCTGAGGCCACCAATACCACATTGATACCGTTATCATGGGCCTTACGGATAAGTTTAACTGCTGTACAGCCACGGGCGTGGATCAACACCTTTTTAATCGGCTTCATCAACTTGCGTGGGTCGCTTTGCACTATCTCATCAGTTTCTTCAACCACTTCAGCCGCTAAGCTAGATAAGGATTTAGCAATCACATCCTCAACTTTAAGGTTAGAAATCGGCATTAATGGATCAATACCCGCGAGCAATGAATCTAAGTTATCGCTAAATGGATTCAGCACAAGACCCGCCATGGCTCCCGGTACTTTAGACAAGTAGTTAGACAAGGTCGCCGTCGAAGGTAAATAGGCTGGCACTACCATTTGGCCGGCAAATGGCATATTTGTGCCTGACAAATAATAGGTTTGCACTAATGGATGAGTAACAAAACTTGCCTGTGCACCACCGGTACAGTCACCAAAGCCAAACATCAACACGGGTAATTCATTATCACGAATGAAACGGGTAATGCGATCATTCACTACAGCCATAGAGAATAACGCTGCGGCACCTTCTTTGGTCTGCATACCACCTGAGCTGATAAAACAAATCACAGGAAGCCTGCGCTTAGCACATTCAATTAATAGCGCACTGAACTTCTCAGCGCTGGCCATATCGAACGCACCCGCCTGGAAGGCCGTATTAGACACTGCCAAGCCCACACGTAACTTGTTGCCTTCATGAGTAAAGTCAGCAAGTCCTGTGATAAGGCCACAAGGACGGATTTTCTTGTCTATTGCATCTTCAATTGATAAACGGAAACCAGGGAAGTTCAGTAAATTAGCCGACATCTTATCGCCATCAATCTCATCGAAATGAGTAAAGAATTTGGCAATAATATTCTCCCAGCCCATGGCGCCTTTTTTCTTCTCGTCACGCAACACCTTTTGGATCAACAAATCTTGATAACCCATGGTTAAACGGTTCCAGAAATCCTTACGACGACCAATACGTACTGGATTAATCGTGCCAGTGTACTTGTCGTGATCATCTTCGCTGTCAAAATACTCGGGTAATAAACGCTCAAAGAAATACGTTAACACGACGAATAAACTATCGTTTAACTGTGGGAAACCCACGCTCTTCCACTGTTCAACACGGGTTAATAAATCGGCACGGTTCGACTGTGACATAAAATACTTAAGCCACTTGTAGAACTTGCTCTTATCTCCCGCCTGTTTGTGAGTGGATAATGCATTATCGATAGATTTGTGCAGCAGTTTATCAACCGAAGCACGGGACAGGCTTTTGGCCATCATGGCTTCTTTAGATATCGAGGCTAAATTAGCCACTACACCATCATATAATTCGTTGAAGATAAGGATATTGTGGCATTGCCAAATAAAGTCTTCACGCAATTCATCATTCACAATCACATCAAGCACTGTGAGCTGATTCAGCTCAGGCCAAGGCGCTTTTGTTTTCTCGCTGGGTAATGACTCAAGATGCTTAATCAGGCCTTTAAAGTTATTGCCTGCGTTGCTCTTCCATCTGTGATAAAGAGACCAACTCACATTAAATAACAGTGCTTTACGGGCTTTTTTATAATTCTCTTTAGGTTCACCTAAAATAAACCGAGTGATCACATTGCGCTCGGTAGAAATTTCACTTCGCTTGGCAGCAAAATGAACCCAAAGTTTATTTAATTCCTCGTCATAAACGAGTTTATCTGGATTTGAAAGCCATGCATGGAACACGCGTTCCTGCTCTTGCTTAATACGCTCAAGCAAATCACCTTCAGGCACACTTACCTTTGAAAGACGACCATACTGCTCTTGAGAAATAGAATGGATACGACTTCTTAGGGTTAAATAACGTAAATAACGGTAGGCGCTGCCGAATAAGTTATGGTGTGCAGTAGGGCTATCGGCAACCGCTAAACCAGAGTTACTCTCTAGATTTAATAATCCTTTAGAAGGATTTAAGAAGCGCTCTAAGCTGCGATCATAATGTTCACGTAAATCAGTAGACTCTCGAACAAAATTGACAGCTGCCTTTTCAACGGCTTCAATACCGCTGACAATGGCACGGCGCAGATTGTGCTGACGTTCATCGCGATCAGATGGCGAGAAATCAACAATGCCGTCGATGCAACCTGAGTGGTAGAGTTCCTCTGGAGATACGCCTACAGATTTGGCGCATTCCTGCCAAGACAGGTTGTATTTACGTGCGATGCTCTGTAATCCCTGAGGCTGGATGGTATTAAAAATACCGTCACGTAAAGACAATAGAATGTTTGCCGCCGCTAAAGGGATGGCGCCACCAGAATAGCCAGCACCGATAACGATACCCACGGTTGGCACGTCGACGTTGGCAGATTCTGCGATCGCCTTAGAAATACTATGAGCCTGATTTTGACTGTTCGCTATCTCACCCGCGTCCGCCCCTGGGGTATCAATAAGATACACTATAGGCATAGACAATTCTGCGAAGTGACGAATCGCTTTACAGCAGGCGATATGATGCTCTGGCATCCAGGCACCATTGGCAGTGGTACGCTCTTGAGCAATGAAGCCAACTCTGCGGGTACGAGAGCCGAAATTAAGCTCAACTTCAGCACGATAAAAAGGCCCTAGGTGGATTTCACTTATGAGCTTACCTTTTAAATCGGCAATGATACGTTTAGCGCCTGGTCGGCTCTTATCTTGTGTCGGTTGGATCACTTTATTGACATAACCGTCTACATCTAATGCAGCTAAACTTTTTAAGTTTACTTGAATAGCATCATCAGATAACAAACCTTTAATTTCTTCAGCCAAACTTTGTTTGCTGTGAGCAGGAAATAAAGAAAAATCTTTTGCCAGATGCTCAGCTTGTAAAAAAAGTGGATCTGGGCTTGGTACTTGAGTCATGTGTTTGGGCTGTTTTTTGCTGGTCATCTGTTGATCCTCTGCGTCGATAGCCTCTGAAATTTTTAGTCGGTAAATATAACTTTGTTAATAGGCTAATTACCATTAAACTAGCTTGGACGCTATGTTCCATAAATGAGACAATGAGGCGAGAATGCCAGATTTGAACGGTATGATGCTGTTTGCAGCGGTAGTAAGGGCTAAGGGTTTCTCTCAAGCGGCTCGAGAGGTCGGACAACCTAAGTCGACCATTAGTCGAAAAGTTGCTCAACTTGAGGAGCAATTAGGGGTCCGATTACTGCAAAGAGACACTCGAAATATCAGCCTAACGCAAGTAGGTGCACTATTTTTTCAACATTGTGATTCAATCAGCCAAGAAATAGAAGCTGCAAAAGCCATTATAGAAAACACTCACAACGATATTTCAGGCGCACTCAGAGTCGCCATTCCAGTGTCATTTTCCCAAGATGTTATTGCCAGTCTGTGCAGCAACTTTATGCGACTTTATCCCAATATCGAGCTTGATATTCAGTTTACCGATAATGATGTCGGTTTAGTGGGTGAAGGTTATGATATCGCCATCAAGTACGGTCCACTGCAATCATCGGACTTAGTCGCTAAGTTATTATTCGAGCGCCAACCCATTCTTGTGGCCAGCCCAAGTTACATTAAAAATCACGGTACTCCCGCGACACCCCAAGAGCTTGCACAACACAATGGCATTCTTTTAGGCACCACACTTTCAGCCCCCATTTGGCCACTGGGCAAAGGGGGGCGAAAAACCATGGCTACATTTAACCGCAAAGTCAGGGTGAATAGTGCCAGCATGGTAAAACGCTTAGCGATTGATGCCTATGGTATAGCCATGCTATCTAATACCAGTTGCAAGCAGGAACTCGCTTCAGGCGCCCTAGTGCCCATATTGCAGGAATGGCCGATGGAGCCGTTCAAAGTGTATGGGGTATATTCCAGTAGAAGGCAACTCGCTACTAACATCAGTGCATTTTTAGAGTTTTTCGCTAAACGCTACGGTAGCCAAGAGTCATTACAATCTATGATGAGCTAACAGAGCCCTCTGTAAATGGGCACAAGTGAATAAAAAACCACTCATTAAGAGTGGTTTCAAAATATTAAAAACGGTACGGAAAGCGCAAACTAATCTGATAATCAGGAGAGTCTTCGGTTAAGCCCGCACCAATAGATGTCACCATAGACAAGTTTTCAGACAAGGCTATCGTTGCACCTATGCCAAGACTTGCCGTATTAGTGTCTGTGCGGGGGATTTTCTCCCACGGCCCACCTAATGGTTGTTGCTTAGTTTTAGTATAAAATCTTTGGTTAAAACTCATCGCAAGGCTCATTCTTTCTGATACCGCAAATGCGAGCCCTAAGCTGTAATCCAAATAATCACCCAAATCAATTTTTCCCGGACTCAGACCTGGATTTCCCGATAAATCATCAAACTCCTCTTCTCGAGTCCAGCCATAGTTAAGATTAAAAAAGACGATGGCAGGGTCGAATGTTTTTGCCAAGCTAAAACCAGTCGATGCACCCCAGACTCCAGAACCTGTAGCCACTTCTGTAGGATAAGTTAAATTACCAAATTCAGAGGTTTCTAACGCGATACCAAAAGGATCTTTACCCGTTGGCGCTCTTAGGCGTAGATTCCATACCCAGTCAGGCCAATCGTTTGATTCTGCATTAATCCGATAATAGACAGCTGCACTCACGTCGCCAATGCCGCCACCATCAACTTGGGCGGTTTCATATCGTTGGCTAGAATTTCCTTCACCAACGGAATCATATTGGGTCCAGCGAAACATGTAAGGCACACCGATTTCAAACTGCCAATCTTGATTCAAAGTATAGCGAGTGGTGAGATCGATCTGAGTAGTATTGGTTCTGACACGATCTAAATTTAAATTGCCTAAAAAAATAGCATCTAATGCTAAAAAGCCCCTTAAAATAAGATCCTTTCGGCTGTAATAACTGTAAGTAAAGGAAGGCTCTATGGTGAGTTTACGAGTGAAGACATTGTGTGTTTCTTGCAGTAAGTCATCCGTACTGCGAGCCCTATCGGGGGCTTTTTTGCGCCCTTCTTGATTGGTTGTAACTTGTTGTTTTTTTTGAAACCTCCGAAGCAGGAACTGACGAGGGTCTCTCTATATTCTCATTTGAGGCGACAGCTGTCTCTCGAGTCTGCTGTGGTTTCGAACCAGATTGTAATTGCGCTTCTTGCTTTAGCACTTGCTGGGCCATCTGATTAATGGCCTGCTGCTGACTTTTTAACTGTTTATTTAATATAATGAGTTTTTGCTTTAACGCATTGAGCTCTTGTTCTGAGATTTGGCTTTTTGCCTGTTGGCTAACTTGAGTTTCCGGCAATTGATTTTTTTGAGTAAGCGTTTCTGCGACTGCACTCTGGATAACTAACATACCAGGTAGTAGAACAACAGTCACAGAGGTCCATTTCATATTCATAAATACAGATCCTTGGTCATTAAAATCCAATGGTTCGTAAATCACGGATTTGTCTGCCAAGTAAACTCGAACTTAAGGTCCCGACAGACATCCCATCGTACCTAATTGTAGACTGATTTATGACACCGTGATTAATTCCTTCAATTGCAATGCTTTGTAATAATTGACCATTTCCTTGGCCATAATTCACGCCTTGAGTTGCTTGCCCCGACGCTAGGTTAACTTGATAACCTAAAGAACCAGTATTAGCAGAGAACACGCTAGTGCCGTTGCTGCTAATCAGGCTAGTGCCTAATGACAGGGTAACGCCATTAGTCAGTGAGTCCAATCGACCTTGAGACAGGGTTAAATCGTTCACTGCTAAGTTAGTGTCTCCTGCAATCTGGATCCTTTGTTGAAGCCCAACTGACTGCCCAAGTGCATCTAACTCAACCACTTGAGAATTATCAATCTGTCCAGCTTCACTGACATTAATAACAATGGAAGGCTGATTATTAATCCTAGTAAATTCGACTTGCATACTGACCTGATCTTGAATTCCATTATCTTGAATAAATTGAGTTTGCATTTGAAGGCCGAAATAATAGTCTTGACCATTATCTGTAAATTTCCCCTTCATAGCATCAAGCTCGACATCATTAAGTATCTGGCTGCCTTGCAACACAGATAAAGACGGAAGGTCTGCGGCAACCGGAGTAGCAAGCCCAATGAGAAGTATCATAGTAAGTTTCATATTTGCCTCCTAGAGCATATCCGAATATGAAAAACCGAATTCCAACAGCTCAGCATCAGTCATAGGGGCGAAGGGGGCCAAAGCGCGATAACTTAACCTAGCTCTAGGGTGCAAGAGCGGATTTTCTCTTTGATAATCGTTACCTATCACCACAAACACCACACCATTCCATTTAGCCATAAAATCTTCCATAGTGATTATCCTGTTTCCTAACGCTGGATCGCCTAAATATATTTCTCCAGCCTCATGACGACGAAACACCACAAAATGGCTGTAACCACCATCATCAAGTAAGACGATTGCAGGGATTTTGAGTAAAGCAATTTCAGCTTCACCTACTTTATAGCCCCGACCTCTATAACCACTTGCCTGCAGATAGCGCTTCATATTGAGAAGTGAGAAACCTTGCTCTTTAACTAAGTCAATATTGGCATGCTTAAGCATACCTATTAATACTTGCTGCTCTGTAATGTCACCTTGGCCATAACCGTATTTAAGAACACTTGCAAGGCTTGCTGCACCACAGGAAAAATCTGTTTTTTGCTCAATCACATGTTCAAACTTGCGTTCCCGTATGCTTTGTATTGATTTAGTGTAAGTCCCCATACCAGGCACCAAGCCTGTTAATGACACCTCGGCAGCTGTGGAATTCGAAGCAAATAAAAGAATGACTAAACATAAAAAAAGTCTCATACAATGAAATCAGGGGGTTGCCCCCCTGCCTTATTTCATGAAGGGTTTAAAGATTAAGGTTCAATAACATCAGATGCTGCGGTAATACTTGTCAGTGCTAGATTGTTAGACTGTAAGTTACCTGTACCACTTGCCATATTCACCCCAATATTACCCGCTGAGTTTTGGAAAGCTGTACCCGCAAGCAAGGTTGAATTGTTGGTTTTTTGAGCCACTGTTTGAATAAAGAATGGCAATGCGCCACTGACGGTACCCGCTAAATCCAGCTCACCTTCTTCATTAAAGGTCATAACTGAGCTACCCGTTGGATTTTCAGTATCAAAATCGATATGACCCTGAACTGTGCCATCACCTGAATTATGACCGCCGTCACCTTCTAAAATGACTTGTGGATAGTAAGGTTCAGCTAAGCCTGAGCTACCGTCATAGCTACCATCGGCATTCAGCGCTAAATTAATATTAATAAATTCAACCGAATCTTCTACTACACTCATGTTCATAGTGCCGTTATGACCCGTTTGCTGTACGTTTGATACGCTAGCTTCACCCAAGGCGCCACTGTAAGCTGATGCAGCCATGTTATTGGCTTGTAAATTGTTGTTGCCTGCCGCGATATTCACACCAATGTTACCCGTGGCATTCATGAAGGAAGCGCCATCGATTGTCGCAGTATTCGTTGACGCTTCATTCCAGACACCATTAAAGCCGCCTACTTGTGTGCTGAAAATTTCCGCATCACCTGAACCAAATGCAAAATTGGCGTCAATAGAAGCTAAGGCTGCCGAGTTAGTTTGGGCATTAAAGTCACCAGAAGCTTGGTTCACACCAATATTACCGCTGGCATTTTCGAAGGCATTATCCGTAATGTGTGCATCATTATCATGATAATAATTACCCACTTCATTCATGCTCGATTCCTGCACGTTCTCAACCACGGCCATACCTAAACCGCTGACATTAATGTTGCCGTTAATTGTTACTGTACCTTCATAGTCCAGTGTTTTAGTGACTTTCACTTTTTTATCTAAATCGACACTGCTGTCTGATTCTGTCATTCCATCTGCATAGGCTGAACTACTCATAATTGCTGCAATACTAAGTGCTAGAGTGAGTTTTTTCATCTTCCATTCCTCCATTCGGATGATTATTAATTCCCGCTGGGAAGTTGTAGCGAGAATTGGTTTACGGCGATGTTTCCATCCCCAGAAATCTGATTAACTTGCATCACGCCCTGTGCATCCAAAAAACTGTCTGGTGCTATGTCGGCATGATATTGAGATGTTTGAAACGAGGGCACTGACTGACTCGATACTTGGGTTAAGGCATCATCACTAAGGCCTAAACCAGCTATAGAAGCTAAGGCTATACTGCCTAAGTTGGTTTGGATGTTATTCTGACCACTAACTTGATTGATACTTGCTAAACCTTGGAAGTTTGCAAAGGCTTGGCTGTCGATAAATGACACGTGTAATTCGTCATCATCTAGCATGGCCTGAAATTCCACAGCATTAGAAAATGCCGCTAAGGGATGTAGATCATTTTTTTGAATTGATTCGATTGAAGTGCTTTGACCAAATACATGGCTATTAGATTGAATATTATGATCGCCAGAAGCCTGGTTAACTGCGGCTCGACCTGCGCCTTGCATAACTTTAGAACTTATAACGCTGGTCTGATCCGCACTAAGCGTCATGGGAGCAACCAAAAGGCTCAGCATAAAGGCACGCAATACCGGCGCTGAGCCAAGCCTTAATCTAAACATCCTAGTTACCATATTCATAACACAATCCATTCTGTAAATGACACTAGGTATTAGCAACCCTTATGCCAAGAATGAAAAGTCTATGTCTTCAACTAGATAGATAAATACAAGCTTTTTTTTGTCTTACATTTGAGATAGATACAGCATAAGAACATGAATATATAGATTATTATTATTTACCCTACATTCTTATTTTTAAGACGCTATTCAAAATAATCAATGTTGCCAACGAAAAATGCCAAGGGATAGAAAGATTCAAAGTTGCAAACCGTGTTTATCCATCAGTCGGTATAAGGTCGCTCTTGAAATTTGTAATTGACACGCCACAACATCGGCCTGGCCACCAGAAATAAGAATAGCCGACTGAAGCGCCTGTTTTTCTGCGTCATCTTTAAGGCATTTTAACGACATAAAATCTTGTGTCTCCTCACGTTTATCGGCGAGTTCTAAATTAAAGGCGTTAATCTTATCCCCATCACTTAACACCACTGCACGACGGACCCTATTTATCAGCTCGCGGACATTCCCCGGCCAAGAATAATTCAATAAGGATTGTTTAGCGTCTGGGGTTAATTGTTTACTGGTGAGGTCGTATTCCGATAAGTAAGATTGAATAAAATATTTTGCTAAGGGTAAGATATCATCTCGCCTTTCTCTTAGCGGCGGTGTTTCTAAGGTGATACCATTTAAACGATAATAAAGATCTAACCTAAATTGTCCTTCATCAATGGCCTGTTCTAGATCGACATGAGTCGCAGCAATAATGCGTACATCCGATGAAATAGCGCCATTCCCCCCCAGAGTATCAAACACCCCTTCTTGTAAGAAACGCAATAAATTAACTTGCAACTCTAAGGGTAAATCACCGATTTCGTCCAAGAATAAACTGCCACCATCGGCGAGGGCTATTTTACCTTTTCGGGCACTGGACGCCCCAGTAAATGCTCCTTTTTCATGACCAAACAACTCTGATTGAACTAAGCCTGCAGCCATTGCCCCACAGTTAACTGCAATAAATGGCCCTTGGCTACGACTGGATAATTGATGCAGCTTCTTCGCCGCAAGCTCTTTTCCCGTGCCGCTTTCTCCACGAATTAACACTGGGATATCCGTGGGTGCTACCCGAGCAATTTGTTTAAACAATTGTTGCATGACAAGAGAAGAATGGGTGCTTTCGTCATCGGAGTGAGGGATCACCTCTTTCAGCACACATTGACGCTTAAGTCTCGCTAGACCTATTCCGTGACCTAAACATTTTTCGAGCCTTTCGGGGTGAATGGGACTGGTGCAATAATCCCAAGCAAACTGCGCAATAAATGTGGTGATTTCTGTCGAATTCAATTGTGACTTGTTGATGAGAACTATCACATGCACACAGGAATCTAGCTCTCGGACCAAGTAATTCGCTTCAGCCATAAAGCTTTCATCTCTAAGATCAACTAGGCACAAATGACAGTTAAAAGGCATTGCTTGATAATCGTTATTTTTAATGTAAAAGGCTTGGTATCCTTGGCGAGAAAGCACTTCATTGAGTTCATCACACTGAAAACCAGCCATCAATAATGGTTCCATGATCACATCCTTTCGCAGCATAGTCACGACACCATTGACCTATCTAATTTCAATGGCATTGCGTCATACTAAGCGATTTTTTGTATCTAGAAATTAATCACTATCATGTTAATAGCTTGATGCCTAAAAGACGTTAAAAATCAGATAGTCTTATTCTTCCCATTAGATAAAAGGGGCATCATATCCTTGTCAAATTAATGTTAAGCTACACTGTTCAAGAACAAATGAACAACACTTGTCAAAACAGTTAAAAGAAGCCCTCACTTCTTAACTTGATAGTATGGTCCATAACTCGGCTTACAAACATGAAAACGGCGAAAAAATTGACTTTTTATCCTCCCTTTCCGACTTCAATCCGTTATAATTTTTTATAAATCAATTGTTTCTTGGTAGCTTTCATCGATTAAGTAGCAGATTTATACACTTAGAGGTCTAACATGTGCCAATATTTATCATTTAACTCATCACTTAAAATATTTGCTTTGTTGCTACTCTGCTTACCCGTTTCGGCACACCCCATACAAACGCAATTAACACCTAATTATCAACAAAATGTTGAAGGTTTAAGGGCGAATAAAGCGCTACAAGCCATGCCTGATATAGTTCAGCGATACCAAGGGATATATCAGGGATTTAGCCAGCAATATCAACAGAGTCAAAATGAGTTGCAGCTCACAGCCTTAGCAGCATCGCACGGCACTCGGCTGTGGCAGCAGGCAGTCCGTGATGTTCAGTCAGGATTTGTTGATGATAGACCCTTGTACTGGGGCCGTTTGATGATGCAAAACCAGCTAGGACAGCTAAGAGCGGGTTTCTCTGTTGCAAGTTGGCAAAAAGCCATCTTACAAAAAACCATCGAGAAGACTTCACGTGGATTGAGCGATATTCAGTTCGACCCCGCCAATGACATTAATGTCTTATTGACTGGATTCGATCCTTTCTTTCTCGATAAAGACATAAGCCAAAGCAATCCTTCAGGCGTCGTCGCACTGGCTCTTGATGGCTATCGATTTACAGTCAATGGCAAAAAAGTACAAATAGAAACCGCCATGATCCCAGTGCGCTTTAACGATTTTGACATGGGTCTGATTGAGTCTTTATTAACTCCTTGGTATCGAAGCCGCCAAGTGCAAATGGTGCTGACCATCAGCATGGGCAGAGAAGGGTTTGACTTGGAAAGATTTCCGGGACTTAATCGCAGTGCAGAGGCGCCAGATAACCTAAACAGTGTAACTCATGCCAGCCCCTCATATCCTAAACCCCCGCTATTTAACGGCCGTCAACTCATGGGCCCGGAATTTGTCGAGTTCTCTCTTCCTGTGTCAGCGATGGCCGCAGTCAAAGGCCCGTGGAAAGTCACAGATAACCGCCGAGTGACTAGCTTAGCTAAAGGCTCATTCGAGGCAAATTCATTAGCGGAACTGGCATCAGAAACCTCAGTTGAAGGTTCTGGAGGGGGATATCTTTCCAATGAAATTTCCTACCGCAGCTTGTTACTGAAACAGCAATTGGGCTTAACTATCCCGGTGGGCCACATTCATACTCCTAGAGTCAGTGGCCATGATGCACAAAATGAAGCTAAAATACTCGAGCAAGTTCGCGCCATGATTGAGGCTGCGGCAAGTACGATAAATTAACCCGCTTATTAATAAACACTCGCTGTGCCAATGAAAATCATTCCATTGGCTTTTGCCTTAAGAGCTCAGATATATTTTATGTTTTCATCCTTGTTCAGTCGCCAGAGTAAGACTAAAAAACCGGCTAACCCATCAGCATGCACATCGGTACTCCAAAGAGCGACGATAAAACACAGTGCACAGTTAACCCCCTTACAAGCACAAATCATAGAACGCGTTGAACAAGATTATTTGCAGGCAGAACAGTTCTTTAAACGCTCATTCTCTCGTCCAGAGCTGCTATTCACCTTAAGAGGAAAAAGTGCCGGTACGGCGCACCTGCAACTCAATAAAATCCGCTTAAACCCCATTTTATTGGCGGAAAACCCCGAAGCGTTCCTGACACAAGTGGTCAGCCATGAAATAGCACATTTACTCTGCTATCAAGTCTATGGCAAGGTCAAACCTCATGGGCAGGAGTGGCAAGGTATCATGGCACAAGTCTTTAACCTTCAGCCTCACACCACGCATCAACTCAATACCCAATCTGTCACCGGCCAAGAGTTTGAGTATCTGTGCAACTGCGGCTCAATAAACTTATCCATACGGCGCCACAATCGCGTCCAGCGAGGGCAGAATCAGTATAGATGCAAGGTCTGCATGCAAACCCTTAAACCTGCCACAGTTTCTCCCTCTAAAACCATAGCGTAAAGTGCGTTTAAATCATTGCCTCGTAAGCCAGATTCGCCTAGTATCCCCAGGCTTGTAATACTGATTATCATCTTAGATTTGGACATTCAATTGCCCCGTATTAAATTCAAATATTTTTCTCTATTTGTAGGTGTTTTCTGCGCCTTATTCAGCTCTGTCAGTCAAAGCACCGAGCATGCCAGTAGTTTTAGACAAGCCAAGAAAATGGCCCAAGGGATTTATAGCGACTTACCGCTGGCAAGTTTTTACTGTGGCTGCGATATCAAAATTGACGGAAAAAAATGGCAGCCACAATTTGAGTCCTGTGGTTTTAAAGTTCGCAAACAAGCCAAAAGAGCGCAACGAATTGAATGGGAGCACTTGGTCCCCGCGTGGGAATTTGGCCATCAAATGCAATGCTGGCAACAAGGTGGCCGTAAATTTTGCAGTAAAAACAGCCCAGAATTTAATAAAATGGAGGCTGACTTACATAACTTAGTGCCCGCCATTGGTGAAGTGAACGGCGATCGCAGTAACTACCGATTCAGTGAATGGAACGGTAAAGCTAATCAGTATGGTCGTTGTGATATGTTAGTGAATTTTAAAGACCGAAAAGTGCAGCCTCCTGCAAGTTCCCGTGGTGCCATAGCTAGAGCTTATTTTTACATGCAACAACGTTATGGCTTGCGAATTTCCAGCAGCCAATCAAAGTTATTTTCGGCCTGGGACAAACAATATGCGGTCAATAGTATAGAATGCAAACGTGATAGATTAATTGCCCAATCTCAGGGGAATCACAATGAATTTGTTCAGAAATCCTGCCTCAAACTCGGCTTAATAAACTAAAGGTTAGACTGTTATGAGAGTCCCACGCATTTACCAATCCATCGCCCAGCTTGAGATCGGCCAAGCCTATTCTCTCGATGAAGACGGCGCAGCTCATATCGGTAGAGTCCTTCGAATGAGTGAAGGCGAGCAAGTGATGCTTTTCAACGGCGATGGCAAAGATTACTTAGCCGATATCACCAGTGCCAGCAAAAAAAATATCACGATCACCATCATTAGCATGGAAGATAATCGCAGTGAATCGGGTCTGAATTTACACTTAGGCCAAGTTATCTCCCGTGGTGACAGGATGGAGTTCACCATTCAAAAGTCGGTGGAATTAGGGGTGAATACCATTACCCCTTTATTCTCAGAACGTTGCGGTGTAAAACTAACCGGCGAGCGATTAGAAAAGAAAATCAATCAATGGCAAAAAATCGTCATCAGCGCCTGTGAACAATCCGGTCGCAGCCAAGTGCCCCTCATTCGTCCGGCCATGGATGTTGCCGCTTGGTGCCAAGAGCCTAGCCAAGCCTTAAAGCTTAATTTACACCCAAGAGCCAGCCATGGCATTAAGGGGTTAACGCTCGAAAATCCAAGAGTTCGATTACTCATAGGCCCTGAGGGTGGCTTGTCTAGTGAAGAAATTCTCATGACAGAGCAGTGTGACTTTACCGATGTCTTGCTTGGCCCTAGAGTGTTAAGGACTGAAACGGCTTCATTAACCGCTATAACAGCGTTGCAGTTAACTTTTGGCGATCTCGGCTAAGCCTCGCCCCCCATTTAGACTTACTAGGAGAGATCATGCTTAAGCTAGGTATAGTGATGGACCCAATCAGTGCCATCAACATAAAAAAAGATTCAAGTTTTGCCATGCTATTGGCCGCTCAGGCTCGTGGTTACCAATTGTTCTATATGGAAATGCAAGATCTTGCCATGGTCAATGGTAAGGCGATGGCCAAGATGCGCGCCCTAAAGGTTAAGCAAGATCCGGCCCAGTGGTATGAGCTAGCTGAGAGCATAGATACGCCGCTATCTGAGCTTGATGTGGTACTGATGCGCAAAGATCCTCCCTTCGATACCGAGTATATTTACGCCACTTATATGTTGGAGCGCGCCGAAGAAGAAGGGGTGTTAATCGTCAACAAGCCCCAAAGTCTGCGCGATGCCAATGAAAAACTGTTCACGGCCTGGTTTAGCGAATTCACACCAGAAACCATAGTGACAAGAGATGCGGCGCGCATCCGTGAGTTTCATAAACAAAAACAAGACATTATATTAAAACCTTTAGATGGCATGGGCGGCACATCTATTTTTCGCGTTAAAAAGGACGACCCTAACGTCGGAGTTATCATAGAAACCTTAACCAGCTATGGTCAACAGTACGCCATGGCCCAAGCCTTTATCCCTGAAATCACCCAAGGTGATAAACGCATCTTGGTTGTCGATGGAGAGCCTGTGCCTTATTCGTTAGCACGGGTGCCCATGAAAGGTGAAACTCGTGGCAACCTAGCTGCAGGTGGCAGCGGTGTACCGCAAGCGTTATCAGAAAGCGATTGGCACATTGCTCGTTCAATCGGACCAGAGCTGAAAAAGCGCGGCTTAATATTTGTAGGACTCGATGTCATCGGCGACAAACTCACCGAAATCAACGTCACCAGTCCCACCTGTATTCGCGAAATTGAAGCCGCGTTCGATGTGGATATTACCGGCATGCTGATGGACGCTATCGAGCGCCGCGTTAAACAAAAAACTCAAGGATAATTATGCGCCTTACATCACTACTTAGCCTGCTGACCGGCGTTGCAATTGCCATCACAGCTGTGGCTGCCGTTCCCGCCAATGCTTTAGAAGTATTTACCGCCTCAGAGTCCAATGTGCCAAATGCAGGCCCTGCAAGGCCAAAAAATATCATCATTATGATTGGCGATGGCATGGGCCCAGCCTACCCCACAGCTTATCGGTATTTTAAGGATAATCCTGACACTCAAGAAATTGAGCAAACCGTGTTTGATCGTCTTTTAGTCGGCATGGCCAGTACTTATCCAGAAAGAAGCAGCGGCTATGTCACAGATTCTGCAGCCGCGGCAACGGCATTGGCCACCGGCTTTAAAAGCTACAATGGTGCTATTTCAGTGGACATCAATAAGCAACCACTGACCACCCTAATGGAACACGCCAAATCACTCGGTATGGCGACGGGCATTGCTGTCACAAGCCAAGTGAACCACGCGACGCCAGCAGCCTTCTTAACCCATAACGAAAGTAGAAAAAACTATCTTGATATCGCGCAGTCCTACCTTGCAACAGGTACGGATGTTATTTTAGGTGGCGGACAAGATTATTTCTCCCAAGACTTATTGGCACAATTTGTCGCTAAAGGCTATGAATATGCCACGGATAAAAAAAGTTTAGCCAAGGCAAAAAGCCCTAAAGTCATCGGCTTATTTGCACCGGTTCAATTGCCTTGGGCCGTGAATAATAAAGAGGGTCTGCAACTGAGTCAGCTCACCAAGAAGGCGTTAAGCTTACTGTCGCAGCAAGAACAAGGATTCGTATTATTAGTAGAAGGCAGCCTTATCGACTGGGCTGGACACAGTAATGATATCGTCTCTGCCATGGGTGAAATGCAAGAGTTTGCCGCCAGTATCGAAGTGGCCGAACAATTTGCCAGACAAAACAAAGACACCTTGGTTATCATCACTGCCGACCACAATACTGGCGGCCTCTCAATTGGCGCTAACGGTGAGTATGCATGGCATCCTGAGGTCATAAAAAATGTCAAAGCGAGCCCTGATAGTATTGCTAAACAATTAATTGATACTGAGGCTTGGTTGAGCTCATTTACGCAACTTGTGGGCTTTGAGCCGCTAGACTCTGAATGGTCATTATTATTAAAAGCCAAAGAAAAGGGTTTAGATGATTTCACCTTGGCCATTAGCCGACTTATCGATAAACGCTCAGGGACGGGCTGGACTACCTTTGGCCACACAGCCTTAGATGTGCCCGTTTATGCCACGGGGCCTGGTGCTAAATTATTTTTCGGCTTTCAAGATAATACCGACATTGCCAATAAAATTTTTAGTCTTTTACCTAAGCCAGAAATGATCCAAGACACACCAGACAAGGGCGCACCAGTCAGTGAGCTCTAATTGCTTGGTGAACTTATTTTAGAGAGAGAAATTTAGGGAGCTTAAGCTCCCTAAATTTTTACTGTAGGTCACTAAATCGTTATAATCGAACCACTCACCTTTAATTGGCCAGCACAGTGCTTAGTAATTCATCTCAAGTTATTCTTCGTAATAGTGATTATTTTCAACACCAAGATGTGCTAATCCTCAATTATGAGGCCGACACCTTGGGATTAAGCCTATTAGCCCATGCCAAGTCAGTTACTGCACTAGCGCTTGATTTTAATCATTATTTACAGCTAGCAGCAAAGGAGCAGCCGCAGCTTGCTTGTTTTTTTGGCCACACCTTACCAAGCTCTTTCGCGGGAAAAACCTTCGATAGCGTGATAGTTTTCTTTCCAAAGGCCAAATCCTTAGCCCCATACTTATTTGAACTTGCAGCGAATCATCTCAATATTGACGGTCAGTTGATGATAGTCGGCGACAATAAAGGCGGTATAAAGTCGGTAGCTAAGCTCATTCCAGACTGTTTTAGCGCGCCGGTAAAAAGAGACAATGCCAGACATTGCTTGCTTTACACCTGCCAGCTAGAACGGCAAGGCAGAGACTTCAAACTAGAGAATTGGCTAAGCCAATACAGCCTGAGCACGCCTCAGGGTGAAATCATCATTTGTAATCTGGTGGGGGTATTTAGTGAGAAACACTTAGATCTCGGCACTGAATTACTGCTCTCTCACTTGCCGAAGCTTGAAGGTCGTGTGCTTGACTTTGGTTGTGGTGCAGGGGTGATCACTGTCGCCCTACTTAAGGCCATGCCTAAACTTGAACTTGAATGCATAGACATCAATGCTATGGCATTAGCCTCTTGCGAATTAACCTTACAAGCCAATAAGTTACAAGCCAAAGTTTATCCTTCAGATGGATTAACCCAAGTCACAGGCGCGTTCGATGCCATTATTTCCAACCCGCCCTTTCATGATGGTCTCACCAGCACCACAGATATCGCCACCCAATTTGTGGCCATGAGCGAGAAGCAGCTTAAATCGAAGGGGATTTGGCAAATTGTCGCCAATCGCCACTTACCCTATGCAAGCACCATAGCGCAAGTGTTTGGCAACTTTGACGTGCCCGCTGAAAACAATAAATTTAAACTCTACGCCTGCCGTAAAAAATAAACCTTCTGCCAGAAAGACTCGATTTTAATAATTTCCATATTAGACCAGCCAAGTAGCCTTGAGCTGGCCTAGATCACAAGCATCAGGGTTATTTGTCAATTAGGCTGGAGTTAGTCAATAAATTCAGTTAGATTCTTAAGGTCTGTTGAGCTTTTAAGAGATTAAAATAAAGCACAAACACGTTTATCAACAACAACTCAATAAAACAAAAGATAAACAAACGCTTCTGCTGTAAGCGTTAAACGTCAGACGATACACTTGGAATAATAATAAAACAAAGGGATCCTATGTTGGAGTCAAGCTTAGCGTCATTTAGCGCTGATAAGAATCAAGTCGAATTACGTATTGTTCCAAGTACTCACGGTCCTGTGAGTGAAGATGATATTAAGCAACTATTGACCCAAAAAGACTTTGCTATGTTATGTCCAATGCTGGCTAATATCGAAAAAGCCTGCAAAGAAGTTAATGCGCTCTGCAATCAAGATGCGGGGAAACATGAACTTTTTTTTATTATTGGTGAACGCCGTGATGGCAAAGCCGAGGTGACTGTCAGCGCCGATAAAATGGTTGCAAGTATGAAAATAACAGCCGCGTGGGGCGGCAAGGAAATCAGCTTAACGGATGTGCTCAATTGCCTTAAGAGCAACAAAATAAAAATGGGCTTAAGCAAGCCAAAAATTCAAGCCCTTCTCAGTCAATTAAACTTCCTTCCACCCGGCGAAAGTAGCCAAAATGATATTGCCCAAGGTAAAGCTCCTATCCATGGCACCAATGCCAGGATTGAACGTAAAGTTTCCTTAGCCCGTGAACGTTTGCTTCAACCTCAAGAACGAGAAGATGGCACAGTGGACATGCGAAACCTTGGCGCAATGATCATGGTAAAGCCTAAAGACTTACTTATGGAAAAAAAACCTGCCACTACCGGAACCCCAGGTTACACAGTGCATGGTGATGTTATTTTACAAAAGCCAGGTCAAGACAAACCCATGAACCCTGGGGATGGCACGGAACTTGACCCTAAGGATCCCTATCGGCTTATTGCTAACGTTGCAGGCCAACCGGTTGAGACTAAAACCGGCATGCAAGTTGATGATGTATTGCAAATTAAAGATGTCGACGTTCGCTATGGTAATGTCGATTTCAAAGGCAGTATTTTAATCAGTGGTGATGTCCATGAAGGCATGGTGGTCAAAGCCAGCGGTGATATTACCGTTATGGGTTTTGTTGACTCAGCCACATTACATGCTGCCGGCGATGTGATTGTCAGCAAAGGCATTATCGGCCGTCAAATCAAGGCCAATGAACTCAGCACAAAAATCACTGCTGAAGGGCAAATTTGTGCGCAATTCGTACAATACTCAGAGCTAACAGCCAAAGGCAACGTTTTGGTTACCAAGCAGCTGTTACACAGCAATACCAGATCGGATTTAGTCATTACAGTTAGCGATCAAACGGCCCGACGGGGCGATCTTATCGGCGGCCAAGCGACAGCAGGTCATGGGATCCATGCCGTTATTATTGGTGCCAAAGTAGGCACAAAAACCGAACTGTTTTGTGCCATGGATCAATCCGAATTAAAAAATGATCTCAAGGCCATAGATGAAAGCGTTAAGTCTATGGTGACAGCCGCCTTAGAAATTGAAGGTCGACTCAACCGCTTACCACCAAAAAATGAATGGCAAAATGACGCTGGCATGATTGAACAAGTGAAGATGATGCTGGATCAGAAAAACCTCATCATTGAAGAAAGATTTAAAGAAGAGACTGAATACGCCAGCTTACAGGCAGAAGTCGAAAATTATTACGACAAATACTTTATTAAAGCCGCCAAACAAATTTTCAATAATGTCGACATTCGCATTGGTCCAGCATTCAACCGTACTCAGAGAGAACACGGTCCCTGCACAGTCAAAAACGTCAATCAGGAAGTGGCCTTTAACTACACAGGCCGCTAATTTATTAAATGTCGAAACGTAGAGAGCGACACCGAAATGGTTAGCTCTCTTGTGACCATCCATGCCTCAACACCTTCTTAAGCGGGATAACTGCATTATGCCAACACAAGACGTCTTTTGGCCTGCCATCCTCAAACTAGAACAAACCAAAGAGCTTATCTATCTAGAGTCCAAGTCTGACTGGATAGCGTACGCGTGCCTGAATTCACAAATGATGGACCCATTAGACAGACTTATTGACCTTCAAGGTTGGATTTTTAATATAAAGGACGCCAATCAATTTACTATGCAATCCGGCGAGCAAGGGCAAGAACAAGTGGTAAAACAGCTGCCAAGCTTAGTGGCGACTGAGCAACAAATGACAGCACTGCAACTTATTCCTTTGGTCCGCCAATATGCTGAGTTTTTAGAACAATGCTGTAGCGCCAAGCTAGTATTTAACAGTATCTCCCAAGGGATCGCCCTCGTTGCTTCCCTAGAACAAAATAGTTAACGCTTTAATCCGGCCCCTGCTTGAGTACTGTCTTGGGCTCTGGCAAAATGCCCGCCATATTATCTTAATCTTGTTCGGGTCAACGCACTATGGAACTCTTAAACATTGAATGCCTTGGAAAACGCTTACGCCTTGAGGCTTCTATGGCCGGTTGGCAACAGCTATTTTGGGACAATCAATTGGTGTCTCAGCTCCCTGCAAGCCCAGATAGGCAAGCCTTTAATATTCATTTGTTTGAGCTTAGCCAAACACCCGAGTCTCCAACAAATCACCCCTCAGAAAATCAGGCCGGATCATCTGCCCCAATTGCGGATATCCCAGATGATGCAGATATTTCAATAGCGCCGCATGTTAAGCCTATTACTGTGCGCTTAGAAATCGATGTTATATGGCAGCCGTTTAACTTGAGTTACTGCTTATTAGTGGATGATGAGCAAATCACTCAAGGACAGAGAAGCACTAAGGATATCGAAGCCCAGCAAGCTGAAATAGCACCAGTTAAAAAAGTAAACTTCAGTGTAGTCGGCTTAGCCTCCCTCGGGTTTAAGCTGTTAAAAAGTGCTAAAGTCATCAAGGTTTTGTTAGCTAGTGCCAGTGTTGCCGCTTATTCCTGGCTATTTTCTATAGAATTTGCCCTCGCCCTTATAGGTTGTTTAGTTTTTCATGAATACGGTCACATCAGGGCAATGAAGTATTTTGGTATGAAAACCAAGGGAATATACCTCATCCCCTTTGTCGGTGGTCTGGCGTTAACCGATGAGCGCATCAATACTCGTTGGCAAGATGTGGTCATATCCATCATGGGACCCAGCTTTGGTCTCTTGCTTTCTATTGGCTCCTTGGTGCTTTATTGGGTAACGGGTAATGTGTTCTTCGCAGGGCTTGCAAGCTTTAACGCATTACTCAACCTGTTTAATTTATTGCCTATTTTACCTTTAGATGGTGGCCATATTTTAAAAAGCATCAGCTTTTCCATGAACAGCATCACAGGCTTAGTCGCTTGTATTCTAGGGGCGGCAGTCGGGGTTTACATCAGTTACAGCTTAGGCTTAGCCCTATTGGGCTTTCTATTGTTAATTGGTAGTCTTGAGATAGTGTTTGAATGGCGCAGCCGTCATCAAAGCCATTTGTTACCTTTGGACAGATATGGGCAAGTATTTTCTACCATCTGGTATTTTCTAACTGTAGGCCTGCTTATTGGGATTATTTGGTATCTCGCCCACAGCAGTGACAGCATATTGGCTCTGCCACTAGACATTTTAAAGAGTTAACCAAAACAATAATGCCCCAGCTTGGGGCATTATTGTTTGCATCAAATAACCATAATCATCTTGTTTCAACGAGATTTGTTACTCAACCTCAACTCGGGATAAAAAACTGAACTAATCGCCCTCTTTGTGATCAGATCTTTCGACCCAGAAGGAACAAATCACGCAGAGGGCTTATGGATAATTTAGTGGATGTATTTTGTGATGTCGATGATTTTTGTGCTGTATTCATGCCGCAATGGAAAAAACAATGCGTAACAGATGGCACGCGTAAGCGCCAACGTTCAAGCAGAATGAGCATGAGCGAAATAATGACTATTATCATACTCTTCCATACATCTCATCATCGTGACTTCAAAAATTACTACACTGGATATCTTGCTCGATTTTTCAAGTCTGAGTTTCCCAACTTACTCAGCTATACCC
The DNA here is from genome assembly GCF_000013765.1 of Shewanella denitrificans OS217. Taxonomy (NCBI): domain Bacteria; kingdom Pseudomonadati; phylum Pseudomonadota; class Gammaproteobacteria; order Alteromonadales; family Shewanellaceae; genus Shewanella; species Shewanella denitrificans. The sequence goes on from NC_007954.1 coordinate 3,568,395, forward strand.
GTTTTATTGAGCTTATGCCGACAGCTGTCGTGCCACTATGCAGCTATTTCTCCAGCATCAGAAGTCTACCTACGGGGATTGAATTTGTCGATTCGACCAGCGTAAAGGTTTGCCACAATTTGCGAATTCCACGACATAAAACGTTATCTGGCCTTGCTCGTCGCGGAAAAGGGACCATGGGGTGGTTCTATGGCTTCAAGCTTCATCTCATCGTTAACCATAAAGGGGGGATTGTTGCCGCCAAAATTACTCCAGCCAATACCCATGACACTAAGCCTGTTTCAGGCATGGTGGTGAATGCTATGGACAAGCTGTATGCGGATAAAGGCTATATCAGTAAAGCGTTGGCAAGCGAGCTACTTGAGCAAGGCGTAACACTAGTAAACAATGTTCGCAAGAACATGAAAAATAAGGTTTTATCACTGTGGGATAGGGCAATGCTTTCACGAAGATTTATTATAGAAACGATCAATGATCAGCTTAAGAATATCTCACAAATCGAGCATTCGAGGCATAGAAGTGTGCATGGTTTTATGCTGAATATGATTGGCGGTTTAATTGCCTATCAACTCAAAGAGAGTAAGCCACAACTTAATATCACAGATGTCGATTTCAATGCGATTTCTGTTATGGCTTAAACCGATCTCAGGTTACTCAAACAAATCGCTATGCAAGGCCTGGACAACAGCGGATGCATCCGCGGCCGACACTAACACGCACAAGTTGTGCGGGCTGGCACCTTGGCAAATCATCCTCACATTGAAATCCACTAATACATTGAACACCCGCGCACAAATCCCTGCCGTAGAGGCAATTTTATTGCCGATAATCGCGACTAAGGCTAATTGATCTTCAACCTTGACCCGACAGTGTTCAGACAAATCGGCCAACAAGGCCTCGGTCAATAAACCCTGACCACTGGAGTCAGAGCCTGTTTTATCTAAAGTCAGCGACACATTCACTTCAGAGGTGGTAATAAGGTCAACCGAAATCTTGTGCTTAGCTAAGGTGGCAAAGGTTTCAGCAAGAAAGCCTTGGGTATGCAACATTTGCAAACTATGTAGATTCAATAGGGTTTGATCTTTCCTCAAAGTCACAGCGCGAAATACCGGCGAATCCTCAGTTTGATGGCGTATCCAAGTCCCGCCTTCTTCTGGGGCCTTGCTCGAACCGACAAACACGTTTATTTGCTGCCTCACCGCTGGCAATATGGTTGCTGGGTGCAAGACTTTAGCGCCAAAGGTGGCCATTTCCGCAGCCTCATTAAAGCTTATTTCTTTTAAAGGCCGCGCATTAGGAGCAAGACGTGGATCTGTAGTGTAAATGCCTGCGACATCAGTCCAAATTTCTACCGCACTGGCTTGCAATGCTTCAGCCAGCAATGCCGCCGAATAGTCGCTGCCACCGCGGCCAAGGGTGGTGGTATTACCATCAACATCTGCGCCGACAAAACCTTGAGTGACTATCACTTGAGATTGCAGCAAGGGCGCAAGCTGAGTTTGAGCTAAGTCTGCAATGAAGGCGATTTGAGGCTCGGCTCGACCAAAGTGGTTATCGGTTCTCAGCACTTGTCGCACATCAAATGCCTGCGCATTGGCACCTTGCTCTCTGAGCACGGCGGCAAAGAGTAATGCAGAGCACTGTTCCCCCGTGGCAAGCAGCTCATCCATCAGGGCTTTGCTTCTATTTAATACTAAGGCATCGCTGAGTTCAGCAATTCGGCTCAGTATGACATCGATGTTCGACAAGACTTCGGCTCTGCGGCTTAGCCCATCACAGATCCCATATTGAATTTTGGCAATTTCGGTCAATAACGTCTGCCGCTGCTGATCGTTAATATTGCTCTGGGTCAATTCAACTAAACAATTAGTCACGCCACTTGACGCGCTAACCACGACTAAACGAGTCATAGGTGAATTGATAACAATTTGAGCGCAGCGAACCATAGAATAATGGCAAGCGACTGAAGTACCACCAAATTTTGCGACCACTAGACTCATGATGCCACCTGCTGGGAATAAGCAAAGCCGCAAGCACTCCCAAGGGAGCCACTGATTTGTAAAGCCAAGCAGAAATAATGATAAAACGAGGATTGAAACAACATAAACACACTCCGAACTAAGGTCGTTCGAAGAGCCTGGTGCAAGGATAACCCACCCATGAAGGGAAACAGCGATCGTCACCAGAAGCTCTCCACCATAAAAAGGTGACAATCGTTAGGATTCAGCCTAACCGACCGACAACAATACCACCACGTATGTTGCCTCGGCGTTAAACTCCCTCATAAGCCATCAAAGAATGGGGTATTCTCCGACTTATTACCTAGTTAACGCGCCTCTTCTGTGCCTCCTTACATAAGGAGGGATTTGAAAAATACCAATAAAGGTGAGTTTAAGTCAATGCACAAATGGATTATTTGAACAATTCTCTCATCGGTTAAGCTCTGGGAGTTCATTGACAAGTTTTAACCGCTTGTACAAAGGCCCCAGATGAACCTGTCTTGGATCATGTTCAACACAACTCATTAAACTTAACTCTCCTGCCTCTACATGATAAATCGCCAACTGCTGAAAAGCTTGCCCTAAAGCCAGTGCTTCCTCTTGACCGAGGAAAAAAATTGCCCAGCTTTTTTCCATATGCGACATCTGCTCAGAGGTTGTGATCATAGAACGATAAGGCTGCTTAAATGTTTGAATTTTTGCTTGCAATTGCCTATCTAACAATCGATTTTGACTGGGAGAAAGGGTTTTACCTAGGGGATTATGAGCGGTAACAATTGATAAACTCAGTAGAGGGGAAAGCGGTTGAGTCAGTAAAAACTGACAGTTTTGATAACTACGCCAGAGATCATCCATTATATTTTTCATCGTAAAAGCATCGTTAATGAGACCTAGGTTAGTGTAACAGAGCTTCTACCCCAGCCAAACAAATGAAAACAAATAACTTGATCAATTATTTAATACTATTAAAAACAGATAAATAACAAAAAACAGTGACAATAAATAGCCATCACTGAAAATTTGTTAACAATTCATTTGTTAACAAATGCCTAAAACGAGTACAATGGCGCTCATTAGTTAATTTATTTACCTTAAACATCCAGTTGTTGCAGTTTATTTCTCGTGTGGATGTTTTTTGTACGACTTAGGTTTACAGTCGAAGACAAACTGTTCTACATTTTAGTAAACAGTTAAACATATGAAATAAATCAATTGCGAAGGAACTTAACCTAGCAAATACATCTCATAGTTTTACATTAAGTGTCTTGGAAATGGGTAAGCTCAGCGTACGACTAATCATAACATTACGGCCCACTCCTGATTTCTATGCGTATTCGACTTTACATTGAAGTGCAGAGGGTTATTGGCATTAACTATAGTAACATCATGATTAGTAATATTTTTATGTGTTTTGTTCAGGGCAGACGACCATAATACCAAGGTAGGCACAAATTTTATCAGCGCACGTATCGCGTATTAAGCCCTAGCAGCACAAGGCTAGAATCGAATTGTTTTTAATTTAGGTACATAACATGCAAAACCCGCATATTCTGATTGTTGAAGATGAAGCTGTCACCCGTAATACATTAAGAAGTATTTTTGAAGCCGAAGGCTATGTTGTTACTGAAGCAAATGACGGCGCAGAAATGCACAAAGCCATGCAAGATAATAAAATTAATCTTGTGGTTATGGATATCAACCTGCCAGGTAAAAATGGTCTGTTACTCGCTCGTGAACTGAGAGAGATTAACAACATAGGCCTCATTTTCTTAACCGGTCGCGACAATGAAGTCGATAAAATCTTAGGCCTTGAAATTGGTGCTGATGACTACATCACAAAACCATTCAACCCAAGGGAATTGACTATTCGTGCCCGCAACTTGTTAACTCGTGTTAACAGTGCCGCACAAGAAGTCGAAGAAAAAGGTTCAGTTGAGAACTACCGCTTTAATGGCTGGAGTTTAGAAATCAACAGTCGTTCACTGGTTAATCCTAAAGGTGAATCTTACAAACTGCCACGTAGCGAGTTCCGCGCTATGCTGCATTTTGTTGAAAACCCAGGGAAAATCCTTACTCGTGCCGACTTGTTGATGAAGATGACCGGCCGAGAGTTAAAAGCGCATGACAGAACCGTTGACGTGACCATTCGCCGTATACGCAAGCATTTTGAAAGCTTAGTCGATACGCCAGAGATCATTGCCACCATTCACGGCGAAGGCTATCGTTTTTGTGGCCAATTAGACGCTTAAGCTTCTGCCATCGATGAGCCTGACTCATACTCATTAAAGCTCATTAAAAGCAGAACAAAAAAATACCAGACTTAGGGTCTGGTATTTTTTTATCTGAATTCCGGGGGCAGCTAAAATATTATTCCAACTCCCGCTCAAGGAAATTCGCCAAGGACTTATATAGGTGCACCCTGACCTTTTCGCCGCGCATCGAATGTTTAGAGCCTGGGTAGTCCATCATCTGGAACAGCTTGGCTTCATCCTGCAGCGCCTTATAAACGCGGGTACTATTTTCAAACAAGACATTATCATCGGCCATGCCATGATACATCATCAGTCCAGACTGATACTGCTTCACATAAGGGAACACACTGCTGGCTTCATAACCTGCAGGATTGCTCTCTGGGTGTCCCATATAACGCTCGGTGTAGTGAGTGTCATAGAGTCGCCAATCGCTCACTGGAGCACCGGATATGGCCGCTTTAAAATAATCAGGCGCTTTAAATTGGCTCATTAGCGCCATGTAACCACCATAACTGTGGCCGTAAATCGCCACCTTTTCACCATCGATAAAGGGCAAGCTTCTTAAATAATCCACTCCTACCTTTTGATCTCGCACTTCGGCATCGCCCATGTTCTTGTAAATCACATGCTCAAATTTCGTGCCTCTAAAAGCTGACCCACGGTTATCCAATTGAAACACAGCAAAACCTTGTTGCAACAAGTATTGAGTGAAGTAATCGGCATCTTTCCAGCTATTGACCACCATTTGCGCATGGGGGCCACCATAGACTCGCACTACTACTGGGTATTTCTTCTGGGCATCGAACGGCACAGGTTTAAATAAACGGTAATGCAGGGCTTGGCCATCGTCGGCTTTGAGTTCGCCAAATTCAGGGACTTGCCATAAACCAGCAAACGGATACAGAGGATGCCGTGCATCGATAGCATTTTCTTCCACCCAAGCCAGCAGCTTACCAGCACCATCATGCAGACTCACCTGAGGTGGCTGAACTAGGCTGCTAAAGCTGTCCAAATACACGCTTTTGTTCGCTGCGAATACACTAAAATGGCTACCTGGCTCTTGGCTAAGTTTCTCTATACTTTTAGCGCCTTCACTAAGCTTAACTCGATAAAGATGGCGCTCGACCACCTTATCTTTACGGCCAGAAAAATACACCCACCCCGAGGCTTCATCAACAAACTCCAGTCCATCCACGACCCAATCACCTTGAGTCAATTGGCGAATGAGCTTGCCTTTAAGATCAAATAAATAAAGATGATTAAAGCCATCTCGCTCCGAGCCCCAAATAAAAGCCGCTTGTTGCTTTAAAAAGTGCAGATCCTCATTAAGATTGACCCAGGCAGGACTTTTTTCTGTGATAAGAGTACTAACAGTAAGTGAGTCTATGGCAGCCACTCTTAAGGCTAATCTTTGTTGATCCCGGCTTTGCCACTGAAAAGACACATGCTTACTGTCCGGCAACCAATCAACCCTAGGCAAATACATGTCCTTTTCGGCGCCAAGATCGATCCATTTGATCTGCTTGTCAGTCAGATTAACCACTCCAAGTTCAATGGTGACATTGCTCTTACCCGCAGCTGGGTAGCGCTGCTCGGTGAGTTTAATGCCATCGGCATATATTTCATTTCGAGTGACCAACTCGACCCCTGACTCATCGATACGGGTAAAGGCGATAGCCGTCTCATCTGGCGCCCACCAGTAACCTGTCATGCGATCCATTTCTTCCTGAGCGACAAATTCTGCCATGGCATTTTTTATTGGCCCTTGCCCATCTGTGGTTAGCGCGTGCAATTTATGGCTACGTAAATCAAGTACCCAGAGATTTTGCTCACGCACAAATGACACAAAATTCCCCTTAGGTGACAAACGCGCATCGGTGGCAAAACCTTCACCGGTTTCAAGCTTAGACACGCTTTTCTTGGCTAAGTTAAACAAATACAACTGCCCCGCCGAAGGTATGAGTATCGACTGGCTATCATCGGCCCAAAAATACTCCATGATGCCTTGGCCATAGACGCGCTGGCGTTCGCGGCGGGCTTTTTCTTCATCGGAAAGCTCACCACCGGCAAGCTTATCGGCATCCAGCAGTAGGCTACGTTTGCCGCTCTCGATATCCATCTGCCATAAATCGTAAAAATCTTGGTTATTGGCGCGGCTCACTAAGTAAGTCACTAGTGTGCCATCGGGAGACAAGCTCAGACCCGTAGGGCTCGCGCCCTCTAGCGCTGGGGAGGCAAAAATCCGCTCTATGGTTAATGGCGTCTGCTCACCCTTTAACGACTTAGCTTGCGCCACAACTTGGTTTGTTTGAGTCATCGCCACTCCTTTGGAATTTGTCATCGCAACTAGCTCGCTTGCATTTGCCGCCATCATGCTCATATTTGCGCACACTAACACAGGCAAAACCCATGTCAGTGCCTTAGGTTTCCATCTTAGCTTCATTCTTGTTCCTTATTGCTATCAATGCTGTGCCACTTGGGGGTTCTATTTATAGGGCTCAATTTTATGTTTTAAACTTTATAAGGCTTATTTTTCTGGGCTCATTCTGCCTGAATTTCACTGAAAACAAAAACTCAGCCTCCAGAATAACAGCCAGCTTAGCTGCTGAATTAGGCCACTAATCCTGCTATCATGTTGCGGTTATTGGATTAATACCAATCACATTAATTATGTGGTCTATCAGAGCGCCTCAAGCTTTTCAATTCAAGGCGCATTAATGCAGTAAGGGTTATTCCCTTTCAAATTAATGCAACGATGAAGAGGAACGCTTGAGACGCTCCCAAAGGGCGGGTTTCAAAGGGGATTTCTCTGCGTTGAAGACTTTTGGCATAGCACCACTATGCCTTCAAGCCTCCGCCTTGATTAATCCCCTTTGAATTCCCGCTGAATGACCAGATAATTAATACGATTGGTATAAGCCTTCATATTCACGACTTCATAATCGCGCCGTCATAGGAAATACCATGCAAACTCTGGCTCAAACCCTTGCTTCTTCTAAGATTAATGATTCTCTGGCTCAACTCATACTCACCTTAGCCGATACCTCAAAAGACATCAGCTTAGCAGTTCGCCATGGGGCGCTTGCAGGTGTGTTAGGCGCAACCGAGCAAGAGAATGTGCAAGGCGAAACCCAAAAGAAACTCGATGTTATCACCAATGATATGCTCAAAGATGCGCTCACAGCCGCGGGCGGCGTGCGCGGCCTCGCATCAGAAGAAGAGGATTTTGTGGTTGAAGTCAGTGAGCAAGGTGAATTCCTAGTGTGTTTCGACCCCCTAGATGGCTCATCTAACATAGACATCAACTCACTCGTCGGCACCATTTTTTCTGTGCTGCCCGCACCTACTGGCCCCTTAACTGAGCAAAGCTTTTTACAATCAGGGCGTAAACAACTTGCTGCGGGTTATGTGCTTTATGGCCCATCCACCATGCTTGCCCTCACCACAGGTCAAGGGACTCAGCTATTTACCTTAAACCCAGACACCCAAGAGTTTTTGCTCACAGATGCTGCCATGGCTATTAGCCCAGATACTGGTGAGTTTGCGATTAATATGTCTAATCAGCGCTTCTGGGAAGCGCCAATGCAGACCTATATTGCCGATTTATTACTTGGAGACATTGGCCCTCGCGAGAAGCCATTTAACATGCGCTGGATAGCCGCCATGGTCGGCGATGTTCACCGCGTACTGTCAAGAGGCGGTATTTTTACCTACCCTGCCGACAATAAAAACCCTAACAAGCCTTACAAATTACGCTTAATGTATGAAGCGAATCCCATGGCCTTCTTAGTCGAGCAAGCGGGTGGCAAGGCCTCTAATGGCTATGAAACCATTTTAGACATTACCCCATCTGAAATTCATCAAAGAGTGGCAGTGATCTTGGGCAGTGCTAACGAAGTCGATACTTGCCTGAGTTATCACGGTATTGATTACAGGGAAGAACCTAATATTGACTAACACTTGATCCACATAAATAAAAAACCGCCTTTCGGCGGTTTTTTATTGCATGCTCATAGTTGGCTCTAAGAACTAAACTCAAACAATATATTAAGCCTTCTCAGCCGCTAACTCTTCTTGTTGATGCTTCTTCTCGGTTTGATCCACTATGGTCAGCACTGCGGTGTCACCCACCACATTACAAGACGTCAGCACCATGTCTATGATGCGGTCAAGTGCCGCCACAATCGCAAACGCTTCGACTGGCAGACCCATCTGATAGATTAACACCCCTATCATGACCATGCCGCCACCTGGCACGCCGCCAGCACCCACTGAAAGCAAGAACACGCTAAATAACAGCGATGGAATTTGATCGTTACTGATAGGCATGCCAAAGGCATTAGCGACGAAGAATATGGCGATAGTGATGTAAATCGACACACCGCCCATGTTCATGGTCGCCCCGAGCGGCACCCCAAAACCTGCCACCGAGCGGCTCACGCCAAGCTTATCCGTTAAGGTACGCATGGTCACTGGGATGGTCGCATTCGAACTTGCAGTAGTCAGTGAGAATAAAATCTGTTCTTGGATTTTTGAGCGGAAGGTCTTAGCAGAAATTGGGGTAAATAAGCTCACGGCAAAAGGATAAACCACGAATATCCATAAAAGTAATAGTGCGAGAATAATCACTAAGTATTGAGTCACACTGATAAACACATCAGGCTCTAAGGTGGCCGCTAACTTAAACATCAGCGCAAATACACCCAGTGGCGCTAGGCTCATCACCACAGAGATAAGGCGCATCATGATTTTATTGGCGGTTTGAAAACCTTGAACCGCGCCGCTCATGGCAGGCCCCATGGATTTAATCACCCCGCCCATTAGCAAGGCCATAAAAATCACCTGCAGCATGTTGCCAGAGGTAAAGGCCGAAAAAGGGTTGCTTGGCACTATGCTGACCACCAGTGACATTAAATCAGGTAATTCTGTGGCCGTAATGGCTAGACCATCGCTGCTGCTCATGTCGACGCCTTTACCTGGCTCGAGTATCATGGCCACTGCAAAGGCGGCAAAAATCGCGATAACAGTGTTGATGATGTAGAAGCCAAAGGTCTTACCCCCGAGGCGGCCAAAGCTTTTTAAATCATCGAGCTCACACACGCCGCAGATGATACTGACAAACACTAATGGCACCACTAACATCATGATCATATTAACGAACATGGTGCCTAGGCCTGAAGCAATATTAACCAGTGTGCCTGAAAAAAAGCTCACATCGGCCAGTGCAAACTGCACTACACTGCCCAATAACACCCCGGCAAACAGGCCGATGAAAATTCTTGTTGATAATGACTTAACCATAATTCCCTCTTATTGACTGCAAGGGATAGTGACCGCATGCAGTGCTTATTGTTATTTTATTCTTGCGGGAGCAATAGTGGGACAAAGAAAAATGAAATTCAATCTTAATCGTCTTAATGGCTACCACTGCGTTTGAATCGACTAAAAATAATACAGCACAAGCCTAGCCTTGAGTAAAATCGCTATTGTTCGATTAAGCTCAGCTTGATGTTGTGAGATAAGAAGTGTTGCTGCTTGATACTTATTCTATGTTGTTTAAGCCAATCTGCAATCCCTTGCCACGCGCCTAAATCGGCATTATCCAAATAAGCTTGCTGCCTAAATTGTTTATTAAAATCATCAACATCATTAATTTGCTTGATGTTAAGTAAATTGTCAGCCGAGGTTTGCAACAAGCTAGGAGCAATAAGTCCACTACAGCCCTTGAGCAGATGAGCAATTTGCAAGCCTGCGGGATCTAAGTCCGTAAAAGCGATGACCTTAAGCTTTTGGCTTAACTCCGAATCATCTGACACTAACCTGAGCAAGCGTTTACAACCCGCGGGAGAGTGAGCGCCGCTGCCGCGATAAATCACCGCGCTCTGTAATAGCAAAGCTTTTAGCTCAGCGTCAAAGTTCATCTGGGCTATAGCATCAAAGCTATCTAGGTTCTCCACTACGATAAGCTGAGTAAGTGATAATTGTGCACACAGGCTCAATGCCTGCTCCACTGTGACGCGCACAGCAGGCATTGAGCCTATGTCTATGTCGATAAAGGCAGATGGCGGCGTTAAAGGTAACTTGATTAACACATGGTTAGCTTCGGGTCGGATGTTGGCTAATTTCTCTTTATGGCTGTGTTTTGCAAAATCTGAGCGATTTAGCTCAAAGTTTACCGTAAGCAAATCAATGCCCAGCTCGACTTGCACCATTTCCCTGAGCAAATCATGATCGCCCGCTTGAAAATGTAAATGCTTATACGCCCCATCAGGCTCGCCAATATCATATTGTTTATGGATTGCTTGCCAATTAGCGCTGAAACTTACCCGCGGCGATCGTCTGATCACCACGGTTTTTAGCGCCTTAATCTGCGCCTTGCTTAAGCTAGCCACAGCTCAACATCATGGATAACAAAGTTACCGCTATACACAGGATGTGGCTCACCTAACGGTGCCAGTTCAAAGTACTCTTTATGCTCCACAGGCAAGCCCTCATAACCGCAAATCACTTGATAAAGCCAGCTTTCGGCGTCCCAGTCGAGCTGCTTCTCGGTCAAATAGCTTAGCGCCGATTGGCGCGAGCCTGAATCAATCACGGCGCAGAAATACTCGTCCACCGCAAGCTTAAGTGGATTATCAGGGATATCAAAATCTTCACTGACGCTGACTTCGAAGGTGGCATCCTGCACTCGGCTTGGGGTTAACACGAGATCGCGACTGATGGCTTTGATTTGCGCCACTATCGCCATGAGCTCAAGCTCGTGATGTGGGTTGCTTACATCCACGCTGGCGGGTGCCAAAATGCCTTCGGCGCAATTAAATAACGTCGGTACTTTATTGTGGGCCACGTGATTTGCCGGCTCATAATCTGGGTGTAAATCAGTGTGCAGTAGCCAGCCTTTGAGCAAGCGGGTGCGGCCCTGAATTTGCCTAAAGCGCCCCAGTAGCTCAAGTAAACGCCCTTGGACTATGCTGAGCTCCTGAGTGCAGTGACTCAAGGTTTCTTGCAAGCTGGTTACCAGTAAGCGCCTAAGCTCACGAATATCACCGGCAATTTCACCTAACTCGCTGAACTGAAACATCTCAAGACCATTAAGCAATTCAGTTACTTGGCTTTGGGCTAATTCATTCTCACGAATTTTGGCGTTAATGCTGCCCACATAACCAAACTCGTTATTGATTCGGCCCCACAGTACGCGGATTGAATATCGCAAGCTGTCGGTGAAGCTAAACACGTGCTCACTTAAATCCGCAAGGTAAGCCTCGGCGGCGCTGTAATCGACGTTAAAGCGCGCTTCTTTATAGTGATCCGCCAGGGTTTTAATACTGGCTAAGGCAGAGCCGACATTGGCATCAATTTGCCGATTACGCTCATCACTTAAGGCTTCTTCAAGCAAAGCGCGCACCGAACGCTTAAGGCGCAGTTCTTGATCAGGCTCTGGGCGCCATAAAATGCCGCTTTTCTTAAGCTTTTCAATCACGGCGCCATCGTGGCTTGCATCACTGATAGAACCCGCTAAGTAAGCGTCCATCACCACATCGGCGTGGCGTCCTAGCTGCTTAAGCAGCTTGACCCCGGCCTGGTGTAAGTTGCTGCTCATATCAGCTCCCTTTGGGTAGCGGTTTCTGCCTGCGCCTCCAAGCTTAAGCCTTCGGTTTCATCGATAAAACGAATAACTTCATAGAGATAGTCTATCTTGCCGGTGGCAATATAGATCTGCTTCTCACTGTTGGGCTTAGATAAATAACCCAGCTCCACCAAGCGTTTGAACACAAGCTTAATTTGGCCATCGACATTGCTACTGCTAGAGCCAAATAAGCGGTACTGACTGAGTTTATTCAGCTGCTCCCTAAAGGCGGGGGTATCTTCGATGCGTCCTTGTAAATCCGTCAATCTGATGGGCGCGCCTTCGCTTAATGGCGCATCTTGGCCACTGGCCTCTTGCACTAGCACCAGCCACTCCACCAGAGGAATAAGCGCCGAGCAGATGTCTTTAAATTGGGCCGAAATCACTTTGCGCTCAGTATCCCCTAACTGCAAATAACCACAGAAGAACACTTCCCCTTCGCCCGCGCTAGCAATGGTGCGATTAATTTGATTGAGATAGGTCTCGACCCTATCACGAGTGGCGCTATTTTTAAGGGCCCGCCAGCCATCTTCGTTGGTAATGCGGCAAATAAATTCGCCTTTTAGCAGTTGTTCTATCAAGGCGCCGGTGCCAACTAAGCTACTGAATTCAGACATTAGATCGTCTCCTTAATGGCGTCTTGATTGGATTGTTTCTGCTTTAACAACTCGGCTAGCGGGTTAGCCTTAGGCTTAACCACTTGCAGTTTACGGGTCTGTTTATTGATGATGTAACGGTTGACGAACAGGTTTAACACCTCAGACTCTGGATTAGGAAACGCCCCTAACACGCTGATATTATTGTTTTCACAGGCATCGAATATCTTCTTCACGTTGGTGTGATGCAAGGTGCCTAACTCATCGATGGGCCAATGTATGGTCACATCTGCCTTGCCCCGCAGTAAACGAGTGAAGGCCAGTAAGAATTTACACAAAATAAGGTAAGCCATGCCGTGACTGGACGACTCATTAAGCTGCCTGTCGGTGCGGATAATAAGATCGCTATTGCCTTCTTTAAGCCTAAGCTCAATCTCCAGCAATTTAGCTACCCCGCCAGTCAAGGCCGCCTTACCTATGATGTCCAGCGCCCGGCGCATGCTGTTAGTGTAATGCTCATCTGGAAGTTGGCTAAAGCCATCGGCTTTCCACTGTTTAAAGGCCTTAACGAACACTTCAAGTTCAGGCCAGAATTCTAATTCACTGATGCGCGAGCGAATACGCACCGCAGATTCAGACACGCCATCCAAAAACAACTCTTCACCCACTTCACGGGTAATGCGCGCGCTTTGAGAGGCAATGCGTCTGTCGATATCGGCAAGCACATCATAAAAAGCCGTTAAATCGACGCCAAAGATGCGCCCTTGCTCGCGAATAGCCATCAAGGATTGCGGCACCATCACATTGAGTAACTGCTCCAGCTGAGGCACGAGTTTACGATAATCCAGTAGACGTATGCCCTTGTCGGTGACAAAGCTTGACTCTTCACGGGCGCGCTCCCAAAACTCGGCTAAGCTCGAGCCGGATTTACTGGCGATAACCGTATCGAAATGCTCCACATACTGCTTAACGCTGCCCATCAAATAATCACGCTTTAGCAGTAAATCTTCGCCTTGGCGCAGGCGTTCACCTATGCTGCCAAGGGCTTCTTCTGCATTGGGTGCAAGCTTAAGCTCGGCTAGCTTTCGCATCACGGCGCGAAGCTTAGTGAGGTTCTCAGAAGCTTCAATTTGAACGCTGTCGCTTTGCTTACGTAAGGCCTCTAACTCTTGACGTCTGTGCTTAATCTCGTTGGTCTTAGCTTTTAATTGCTGCTCAAACTCGAGCGTTGCCCGTTTCACCTCAGCAAGTTGACTCTGCAGCTTAGGTTTACGGCTAAGCCAGGTATGTTGATACCAGTCTTCAAAGCGTAATACTTCACTACGACGCTGCTCGGCTAGGCTTATTTTGCTCTCTAAGGCTTTGATTTCACGCTTAAGAGATAAAATAGCTTCCTCATCGACGCCGCGAGATTTAAGCTCATTCTTGTACCAGGTTTCACAGGCTTTTTGCTCGGCTTTGGCATTAGCACGGCGCTGCTCAATGTTGGCCTTGATCTGCCCTAATTGATTATCGAGCGCACCGACCACATCTTGCCAATAGGCATTTTTCTCCATCCTAGCTTCTAGGGCCTGCTCTTTTTGCTCACTGAGCCACTCTAGGTGCTGATTTTTAAGCTGCTTTTGCTCATTGTCTAATTGGATTAAGCGCTTGTTAGATTCCGTTTTTCTGTCTGCCAAGGCTTGGTTTATCTTGGCTTGCTCGCTGCGTTTCTCATCCAATAAACGCCGCAGGTCTTCACGGCTATTTTTATAGGCGGTGCGGGCAAAGGTGAGTTCGCGATTTATGCCATCTAGGGCATCATTCATGCTAATGAGCTGGTCTTCATGCTCGCTTTGCAGCTCTTTGGCACTCTTAAGTGCTTCTTCTGCCTTGGCTAGCGCGATGCGTAAATCTGGCTCAGAGCTGGCGTGCTCTGGCACCTTGATAGCCGCTAAATCCAGCTGCACCCCAAACAGGCTGTCACCGCCATTGGCGTCAATACTTGGGTGTAAATCACTACGGTGAAGCAGTTCTGGGGCGATAACCTTGCCAAAACTTGCCTCCCAGCCAGGGGATTCTTTACGGAGAAACTCAAGCAAGGTATGAGATTGCGGGAACAGCATATGGTGCAGTTCTTCACGCTCTTGCTCACGCTCATTGACCCTAAGGCTTGCCATACGCAGGGCTTCATTGGCTTGATCTCGCTTAGCCCTTTGCTTGCGCTCCTCAAGCGTTAATCGCTCTACCTTTTGGTTGCAGTGCTCTTGCTCTTCGTCCGCTAGGCTTATGCGTTCATCAAAAACCGCTAAGCTGAGTTTTTCCTCTTCGGTGTAACTTACCCCATCCACTTGATGCTTAAGCTCGGCGGCGGTCAGTTTAAGTTGATACTCTTGCTCGACAAATTTTGCCTTGCCTGCATCGGTTTGCTCACGCCACTGGGTTTCAAGCTGTGCTAAGTCTTCATTTGCCAGCTCACGTTGCTTGTCTCTGGCTTCGCGGCCCGCCTCTTGCTCACTGTGTAAGCTTTCAAGCTCGCTGTGCAGTTGCTCGGCAATTTTGCTGCGCCTAGCATTAAAGGCAGCTTCTATGTCTTGGTGTTTTTCGGTTTGCAGCTTATGGCGCTCATTGAGGTTTTCAACATCGCTGCGCCAATTGGCTAGGCTGTCTAAATCCGCCTTGGCTTGCTCTATATCGGCATCTAAATACGCCCCATGCTGAGCTTCGATGGCATCGAGTTCATACTCATATTTATCCACATCGCCCTTGGCGGCGCTGAGCTCTTGGTTAAGCTCGTCGCGCACCTCTTTCCATTCTTCATCTAGCAGGCGTAAATGCAGATTATGCTCTTTAGACAAGGTCTCGTTGAGATCTTTACGCTCGGCCTCTAAGGTTTCATCGTGCTGATATCCGCGAGACAAGCTCGCGAGGCGATGCTCGGCGCTTTGTAGCTGGTTAAATTCTTGCTCTAACTTGTCAAATTCCGGACGAATTTGCTCAAAACCTTGCACTAACTGGCTTTCACGGATCCAAGACTCCACTCGCTGAGGGTTTAATCTCGATGTGGGCGGGTTCACTCCATCTTCTTCAAGAATGGCGGCAATCATGGATTTCACCGTCTCCATCTTGCCTTCTTTGGAGTGCACGGCTTTGGCGAGTTTCTCTATGTGGCGCAGGCTATGATCGCCCTCACACAGGGAGAACTGACGGGCGTAGCTTCGAAGCTCCACACGATTGCTACCTGTGCTGAGTAAGCTGCGATCGTTTTGAATAATGGCGCGAAACTCACGGGTATTGAGTAAGTTAGTGTGGGCTATGCCTTCACGCTTCACTTCACGGCCAAGCTCAGCCATTGAGTGACAAATAATGGTGTCGCCATTGCGGGATTTTACGTAATGTTCAAGCTCAAAACCCCGGGCGATAAAGCGGTAATTGACCCCTTTACCGTCACCCGCCGATGCCAATAACGCCTGGTTTAGGCTGCCATCTTGTTTCTCATATTCATAGATGATGTAGCTTGAATCATGGGGAAGGTACCAACGCTCGAAACTGTCACGGGTCGACGGCACCACCCGGCTTGGGTATTCGCCATAAAACACCGGCACTAGACGCTGCAGCGTCGTTTTTCCCGAGGCGTTCGTACCACAAATATTGGTGTGACCGTCGAGGTTGAGTTCCACCACTCCAGGAAGATGAGTGTTAATTAACACGATTCGTTTCAAGCTTGGCATTGGGATCCTTTCAAGCAAGTTAACACTTAGTGACTCAGCATTAACTTCAATTTATTGAGTCTGTACGAACTGACCAATCTTGCCTTTTGACACTCGCTGACGTTGACGCACCAAGATGGGCTGAAACTGTCATTAAGCAGGCGAGGTTTACAAAAAACGATTGGCAGATGTTAGGGGGATGAATATAAAGCCAAGGGCGCAGTAAATCAAAACTTAGTGCTATCTAATAGAGATAAATATCCATTGCATAGCATGGGTGATGAGTCAGTCAGCTCAAGAATGAGCGAACGCCGATAAAGACCCAAGTCTTCGGCTCACTGACAAATCAAAGGAAAACAAATATCAAACCACTGATAAATAAGGCATAAAACCCTTATCTTATCAGGCGAAGCAAACTGATGGTGATGATAAAGGCTAACTTTAGGTTTAATCAGGCGACCTAGCGGCTCATCTGTAATGCCTTAGCCCCTAGGCTATCGGCTTCACTTTCGAGGGAGGGATTATCATTGACGGCCATGCCAGACACCGAAGTGGTGGGTTTGACTCGCCCCTGCGCCTGCTGCACTACATGACCTAACTCATGGGGTAAGTGTTTCTCTTGCCCAGACGCTAAATGAATATCACTGCCCTGAGCATAAGCATGGGCTTGCACTGCGGCGGGTTTACTGGAGTTATAGTGCACATTGACATGATCTAGGCTCATGCCAGACAGGGATTCCATACCCGATTTAAGGCCATCAGGCAGCCCAGTAGTATTGGTATTTGGATTAGGATTGGCCGCCCGCTGCACTGGCTGTGGTGCATGAGTGCTTAACGCCTTGCGCTGCCCCAACTTTTCTTCTTCCTCGAGACTGGATTTAAGCTGCATCAACTGCAGCGACTGTGGGCGGTTGTCTTCGATCACCCTGCTCGTGCTCGGCTTTGCCTTTAAACTGGCAGTTGTTGTTAAATTAGTCGTGCCCTTATTAGCACGCTGCGCTAACGGCGGTTTTTTCTCCATCTTGCTGGCTGTTGACATAGTAAAGCTTCCTTGTTTATCCATTCCATCATTTCCATACCGCGATAGTTATAATCTGAACTCGAGTCTCTTCAAAAATCACTACCCTCAACGCTACCCTCAACTTTAGTCTCATTTAGGGCAAGCTGCCGCACTTTTAACCCATTAATTGATGGAAAACCCTGTGGTTCTTTGGGGCCATTTAGGTATGAAACTTCACTGTAAAACGATCCGCCACTAGATCTAATTGCTCAATCGCGAACTCATTGCTGGACGCATTGAAGTCCGGTGCGGAGAGCCCGACGGGAAAGGCATTCACAACATTCCAAGTCAGAAATAGTTCGGTACCAGCCTCATTTGTCATACTAATAGAAATATCTTTCTTTTCCACTTGATTCAAAGAAATAGAATTAATCCATTCAGATAATTGGGTTTGCCCACAGACGACACCTCTTTTTAGGCTGATGTTAATAGCTGTTCGTTGCCCTGGCATTTGAAAACAACCACCGAGACCATCTTTATATTCAACCATTTCATGACTCACCTGTAGACCAGAAACGGCATTAAACGCCATCTCTTCTGTACCGACACTAACGCGAAAACGATAAGTAGGGATAGGATAACTTACAACAGTTTGATCTGCAGATAGCGACATACAAAAATCCTTTTGTGATATGGCGAGACACTTATTGTGTTGTCGCCATGGTTTATAAAATCAAGCTAAATCGACGTCAATGGAAGCCCCAAAAACAGGCCTGCCATTGTAAAACAATAAAATAATGCACTTTCGAGATGTGCTCAAGCAAGATTTTAGGATTTTACAGCTAGAAAGTCGCTATTACATGAGTTTATCGAGCTGATTGGATAAATGGGCGGATGTCATTAAGAACGACTCGCCCATACTGATGCAGCAAAGCCGAACTAGAGTGAAATGCATGACGACCGTCCAGCCCCATGGCTACTTAGCGCTATCTTCAAAGGTAATGATCCACTCTTTGGGAGGGCGTTCAAAGCCCTAGGATTCTATCGGTCATTGCTATACATTTTTCTATTCATTCTTTTCTTTTTTCCCGTATTGCTCTAGGTGGAAGGTATAGGCGGTCCATACTTCAGCTGCGGTATGAAATTGCCCTAATGCTTGTTTTACCTTTGAATTTTTCCAATAGAGAATCACACCATTCATCAAGGCCTCTATTTCCACCACAGTATTCACATCAAAATACCTAAGTAAGCTTAATAAGTTGCCTGTCGTTGCGGATACCCCAGCTTGTACACGTGTATTTTTGGGCAAATCTTTATTCCAATCACTTTTTTTATTTATTTTTTTGCTTGGTGTTCGGCTTTGTTTCATATATTCATTCATTATTTTTTTACCCGTACTCACCTTGCTCGTTACCCTACGAAGCGCACCACCTATATCTAACAGCAAACCAGCTGTATCCTCAATTTTCCAAGATTCATCCCATGATGATAATAAATCCAACATACCACTCCACCAACTTGACCAAGGAGCGTATACCATCCAATCCCGACCGGAGCTCTTTAATGAATTAGAAATCTCAACCGACTTCTGTGCTTCTGAAATGATTTTTACCTTTATTTTTTTCATCGCTGAATCAATATCTGTTTTCAAACTAATGCTATTTTTGTCGAGCACGGCCGTTTCTATCGGATCTTTTGCGGAGAAATATTCCACCATTTTTGACACTGAATATACAGTGCCAGCAACGGAAAATACTGCGAGTCCAGCAAGTAAAGTCCCTGTCGTCACCCCCAATACAGCAGCGACGCTCGCTACAGTCCCTTC
Source organism: Shewanella denitrificans OS217 (assembly GCF_000013765.1). Lineage (NCBI taxonomy): Bacteria > Pseudomonadati > Pseudomonadota > Gammaproteobacteria > Alteromonadales > Shewanellaceae > Shewanella > Shewanella denitrificans. The sequence goes on from NC_007954.1 coordinate 3,587,384, forward strand.
CACCCCAAAATACGTCGCTAAACCAATTAAATATTCTTCACCGACAACCCTTTGGATCACTACTGAAGAGCCGCCATCAGCCTTGCTAGGAGAGAAACTAAGCTGTTTCACTAACGAACTATCGTTTGCTATTGCTTGTTGTTTTCTTTGAGACACGGCTTCTGGCCGATTGTCCACAAAACCACGATTTCCTCGCTTCTTCTTTTGAGTAACGACGCTTGCCACCGCCCTACTTTTATTCTCAGCTGGTTTTTCCTTTTGTGCATACATAGCTAAAATCCTTTTAATTTGTCTTTGATGGATAGGTACACTCTTACTCTCTTGCGTCACTGTTAAGCAGATACAGTTTCTTGATGTTTTGCATCACGAGTTAAATATCTGCTCTCAACTTAATATATCCCCTCAACGTTAGCCTCACCTATGGCAGGCTGCCACGGCGTTTCTGGGCGAGTTGACGGAAGAAGTTGTAGCCAAAAATGCCCAGGATAAAAATAAACAGGAAGAGTTGTTGCTGCTGTTGCCAGTATGGATCGCAGCCAAATACCAACATGATAAATAAGGATGCCAGCAGCAAGAAAACCAAGAAGTACCAGCGGCTAAACAACTGCCTTAAGGAAAAAATCCACCAAGAGGCAATGGCATAGATGACCACAATAAGTACCAACAGGAGAAACACCAGCCGTAATGGCCATCTTAATGGGCAAACTTGGTTACACACTTTGTCGGCAAGCTCCACCACAGGCTGCAGAGAAGGAAACATCAAAGGTTTGACTGGGAAGTAACTTTTTTCTATCAAGGTCGCAGCCTGTGCCGACAGAGGCATTGTCCAAAAAGCGGCGCCTAAATAACTCCACTGGGTGTAATTCACCACAGCTTCTAGTGCGTTAATGTCGGCGTCATTAACACCGATAAAGGGAATGACCTTAGCGAACACCCTACCCGCCGAGTCCGAATAAGCCGCATCACCGAGCAAGGTTCTAAAGGCTTTCAGCGAAGAGACACTGTTATTAGCGGGTGTTGGCGCAGCGCTCGACAGAGGTGAGAAATTCACGATGAAAATATTAATATAGGGCTCTATCTTGGCCAAGTTATCTACAGTGTAAAACTCCGGAGTCTCTGCTTCTAGCTCATAGGCGGGCACCATGAGGTTGAGGTAATATTCGTCTGTGGGTTTTGCCTCATCGGAGGCACTCGAGTTTACCCCGCTCAGACTCGATACTCGATCTAAGCTAGTGTTTGAACTAGCGCCTGAACTAGCCTTTGAACTTAAGCCCCGCTTTAGCTTTTTAATGAAATCGATAAACTCATCCACTTTCTCCTGAGAGTTGATTTCCTTAAGATCTAAATTGAGTGTCACGCCATCGCCCAAGGTTCTGCTAGGGCTGGTACCTAGGCTAATCACAGGTTTAATGCGATTAATCATATTGCCTGTGATGGGCGTTTTTACCGCTGCGATTATCTGTTCAACCATGTTCTGGTTATAGGGCCAGCCCCTGGATGGGCTAGCCACTTCCTCCCCGCGAGATGAGAAGACTAAATCCACTTTCACCCTGTGGTTATGGGCATTAATGGCAAACTGCGAGTAGGCCTTTTCGGCGCGCCAATTATTAGGCAATAGTAACTGCGGCCCTTGGATAACCGCGGAAAAATAACCCATTCGCGTCAAGTGACTGTAATCTATGCTCGTGCCAGTTTCTTGCTGCCAATAAGGGTAGAAACCGTAATAAGGCCGCTCATTGCCATCTTCGATGATGCTGTTTTGGGTGCAGCCACAACCTGGGGTTGGCTGCCAGACTAAAGGTTTACCGGCAGCTTGCCCTTGCTTACCTGTTTTGTGGGCAAGGGTATTGAGCGCCTGCGCCTGACTCTCATCGAGTTCCAGCGCCAGCTCTTTGATGGCAATACTCAATAAGTAGTCATCCAGGAACACACTGCCCGTTAAACTCGAAAGCTTTGCCAGCTGCGCTTCACTCAAGGCCAGTAGGGATAGAGACCTTAAGAAATTGTCGGCCGTTTCGCGGCTCACCTCATAGGTTTGTGGCTGAGACAATACTTGAGTCGTTGTCGCTGGAGCTGGCGTTATCACCGCGGCGGCTGCGGCTCCTGAGGTTTCTGTGCTGTTGGCGTCGCCGTTATCACTGGTGCTGGCCTTTGGGCTGGTTTGGCTCGCGGCCTTGGCTTCAGGGCTTTGCTCATCAGGTTTTGGCTCCTCAGGGCTTGGCTCACTAGGCTTAGGGCTCAGTAGCTGATACTCAGCTGGGGTCACAGTAATTAATGCCGCTAATCTTTTGGAGACTGTCTCGCTGTCGTCGGTGCCTATCAATGCCACTACTATGGGGGTTAATGCCGTGCCGATTTCTATGTCCGAGCTAAATTTTTTACCGACTAGTTTATTGAATTTAGTCGTGTTCTCACTCCATAAAGTCAGCTTTCCCATATCGATGTCATTAAATTGATAATAACTTAGCACTTGGGGTTGCGGCCTTACCACAGGCTGATAATAATCAGGTCCATTTGACCTCACATTTGAAGATGCACCTGGGTTGGCTTCTGGGTATTCCTTTGTATAGTGTTCGGCGCGAGGATTAAGATAAAATTCATCGAAAAGCCCATGCAATTGCGTCGGCGTGCCATAGCAATAAGGCATGGCTTCACAACTTGGCTCACTGTATTGCCCCTTAGTGGTCAGCACCGCCAGCCATGACTTAAATTCCTCACTGACTAAACTCTGGCGCCAATTAGGGTAGTTTTGGGTCAACTCGGCCACTGTCACTAAGGCCGTTAATAACTGACTGACAAAATCATTTTCATTTTCTACACTGGCCGCTTGATTGAATTCCTGACAAAAATAGCCTAGCCACTTCTCTGTAATGCGGCCAATTCTGCCATCTGCCAGCATATTTTTGGGGCCCTTGGCATCGGCTTGGTAATCGGGATTATCCTGATAAATAATGGCTAAATTTTGCTGCACCAAAGAGCCGAAAATGCGGCTTTTAAGTATAGGATCTGCCATGGTCTTGGCCATCTGAGTGCTGCACTGCGCCGCTTCATCACTGGCAAGCACTAAGGACGAAAAGCCGAGGCTTAACAACACGGCTAAAACAAAGAGGGGGACTGAGCAGTAAGACACTAAGGTTTGCATCCAAGCATGGCGTCCATTGACCCAGTTCATAGGGTTTTTCCTTCTTTGCGTAACTCTTTGGCAATACCGCTCACCAGCTCGGAAAACGCGATCACGCTTTCCCCTGCCTGCACCGCAGAAATGGCGGCATAGCGGATCACATTGGCAATGGCGCCGCCGGAGATTTCATATTTTTCGGCAATGGAGAGTAATTGATCTGGCTTGTCATCTCGGTAATGGCCATTGAGCATGTTGAGCCACAAGCTATAGCGCTGCTCTGCATCTGGCATAGGGAAATAGATCAGCGATTGAAAGCGGCGGGAAAAGGCATCATCTATGTTGGCCCTTAAGTTACTGGCCAAAATAACGATACCGGGGAAATCTTCAATGCGCTGTAACAGATAAGCAATTTCTTGATTAGCATGGCGATCGTTAGCGCTTCCTCCCTGTGAGCGGGTGCCAAACAGGGCATCGGCCTCATCGAAGAATAAGATCCAGCGTTTGTTTTCAGCTAAATCGAACAGCTTAGCTAAATTTTTCTCCGTCTCACCTATGTATTTAGATACCATGGCCGACAAGTCTATGCGGTAAACATCCAGCCCAAGCTCGGAGCCAATCAAGGTGGCGGTTAAGGTTTTTCCCGTTCCTGGGGGGCCATAGAAGAGGCTGCGATAGCCAGGCTTTAGGGACTTGGCTAAGCCCCAGTCCAGCATCAAATGATTGCCATGGGCTATCCAAGCTTTGATTTTATCTATCTCATCCATCACCTCAGTGGCTAGCACTAAATCTTCCCAACTCAATGGGCTAGTGATCAATTTGGCCGGAAACTGACTGGTGTAATTGATCTTTTCAGTGACTCCTGTGGTGAAACGATTTAAGTACTCGGTTTCTAAGGAAAATGTGCTGCTAAAAAAGGGCTCTCCCTCACTGGGCGGCGTGAGTCTGATGACGCTGTTTTTAATAAAGACATGCTGAGGCTCAAAAAAAGTACTTATTCTGAAGCGCGCCGCCAAAGCCTCCCCCACCAGCACAAAGGCCGCCGTCTCACAGGTGGGCAAAAAACCTTGATGCACAGTGCCTGCCTTGCCACCAAACTCAGTATAGGGCCTGTCAAAATTGCTGTTTTTGATAAAAAAGGTATCGAAAATATGCGGCCTGATATGAGGGATAATAGCCATCACTAACACTAGCCGCTCCTCAAAGTGCTTCAGGTGCTGCTTCACCCAGTTGGCATAGGGTGACTCATCATGAGTTAAGTCTGGCGCCGGCAGCTGGCCTATGGAATCAAGTTCAGTTTCTTGTTGAAAATAAAGTTTAATACGTAGATCTAATACCTTAGTAAACCAGTCCATCTCCCGCTCTAGGCTGTTGGCATTGGCTTGGCTCAGGGGATCTGAGTTGCTAGTGCTCGTGACCTCATCACAGCCAGCAGCAATGGTCTCTTCGGCGCTATCACTCTGAGTGACTACCTGTAATTTACTCATCCTTGGCGACCTCGTATTAACAAATAAAACAACCTCTGATTTTTACTTTTACGCTTTCTTCCACTTAAGTCTTAGCTGATAAAACGGCGTAGACAGCCCCGCTAGCGCCATTCCACGTGCATAACTCGCTCCATCCAAGGCAATTTAATTACCCCAAAGCTCCATGGAAGGCTATCGAGCAGTACATCGAAGGCCTTAGGCTGAATGCGCAGTTTCCACGCTTCTTTCTCTAGGGTTATCACCCCTTCTCTTTGCAGAAAGGTTTGCCTCAAGCCGTCGTTACTTGTGTTGCCAAGGCCAGTCCAATTTTGGATAACCCCAGTTAACAGCCCATCGGCTGTGTTCTTGTCCTCATGGGTTAACACTAGCCGATGACTTAAAGGTGTAGTGGTTTTCATGCCGCAGAGGATCTTGTTGAGACCTAACTGAAACTCCAGCGCCCCCTCTCGCCCATAGGCGATGTACTGCAGTAGATGCAGCGCCTTTTCCCGCGCTTGCTCATCAATAAACTCGCCCTTCTCAGTCAAGGCTAAGCGAGTAAAAAGCCGGCCAATATAAGGCGCTATCAAGACTAAGCCCCCATTGGCGACATAAATTTTATCCAGCCCCTCATCCTGTTGTTTATCCTCATTTTTACTTTTATCGCCATAGATGAGGGCTTCGAGTTCGGCCAATGGTTCCAGCGCTTTGGGTGCTGATACTGGGGGCCTTGTGGACGTTTTAGGCGTTTTCGATAAGTTGTGTTTAGGCTCGCTAATAACGCCTTTAGGGCGGGGCAGGCCCTCACCTTTAAGCTCAATGTCTTGTTTCAAGCTAGGTGTAAACCTAAGCTCAAGCCTGACTTGAGTTAAGAAATCCGCGAAGGTGGAGAAGCGTGTTTTAATGGCACGCTGTTTCGAGTACGCCCACTGCAAAAAGGCCATTTCAGCCTTATGGAGACTCATGTTGTGATGCCTGCTGTGAGAGCTGTAGTGATGACTGCAGTGATGCTTAGCCAGGTACTGGCAGATGAATGTCCAAAAAATCCTAGGGGAGCCGCGGCGCAATTGAACTAAGCTGGGGCTGTCATAGATTAAACTTTGCAGCCTCAAATAAAGGCTTGTGAATGCATTGCCATAGCAAAACGTCATGAGTTCAACAAGTTCAGTGTCACTCCTTAGGGCAAGCATAAAATCCATCACCTGCCCTCGATGCATATTTTGCAACAGCAAGATTTTTAATGCCTCATTATCATGGGCTAACAGGGACTTAACCCCTAAATCTACCCCTTTCCCCAGCGGGCTCTTAGCTAGGTTTAGCCCGAGATATTCACTGAGGCGCGGCCATTGACTCAAGTCAGTGCCAGCAAGGGTTTGCAATAACGCCTTCAGCATAGTGGCAAGCCGTGCACTTTGGCGTTTAGGGTCAAGCTTAGCCCTGTCCTCAAGGCTTAGGGTCAACAAGTCTGCAGACTCAGCGGGTATGTCATGCAATAAGCTATGGGCGAGTTTTATTGCCTGTTCATTATTCATTTCAACTGAGTTGCCATTAACTGAGTTGTCATTAACCGAACTTTCGCTATCAGAGCTGGCTTCAACTGAGTTGCCATCAACTGAACTCTCGCTAACTGAGCTTCCTATAACTGAGTTTTTTATAACTGAATTTCCTATAACTGAGCGGCGCCATAATGCGGCTGTACTCAATGAGGCTAAACCTGAGTTCAAGCGTGCAAGCTCGGTTAACTTAAGGCTTGGATAAAGAACGGTCAGCAGCTGGCCTAATTTAACACCTTCAGCACTGGAGAGGTGTGCAGCAAGATGCTTCCAGTCAATGGATTGCAGCAAGGCCAGTTGCATCTTACTTTCCGGCATCAGCGCGGCAAGATGCACAAAATCCTTGGCAGATAACCCCTTCAGCAAGTTGAGTAAACGCCTCAACTCTTGGCTATTGGCTTCATGTTCTGAGCCATTGTCTAAGCCATTGGCCTCAGATTCGAATCTATAAGCCTTGGCAGCGCTTAAGCCTGCCACCAAGGTAAAAAATTGCTGCAGCCATTGCTGGGATTGCACTAAGTCAAATAAGCTGGCGACTGAGCTTGTCTCCGTCTCGGCCTGATGTGTTTGCTCAGCCGTTTCTTGCTCAGCAATCGCGCCTTTCCCAGCTATTTCTCTTGCTAAACTAGCGGCTTGAGGCGCCCTGTGCCCCTCAAGCCACTGACTAAGTAGGTTTATTAGCCATTGGGGCGCATTTCTATGTCGACTAACATTGCTGCTATTGCCACTGCTGCTACTGCCAATTTCATGGTTATTTTTTGACGCCCTAAGCATGGCCTGCAACAAGGACTCAAGAGGTAAGTTGCGGTATTGTGCCATCTGCAAAATAACAAATCGGATAAAAGCTTCAGGCTTTGCCTCTCGAGTTTTGGCCAAACTTGCTTTGATATCCCCGCCGCGTTCGGCCTCAATGCAGATAAAACGCCAACATATCAGCCATAGCTGTGTTGCTAAGTTTGCTGAGTAACTCAAGCCTTGGCTGAGGCTATAGCGCGTTAGCTTATCCAGTAATAGAGCTGGCAAACTAAGCTTAAGCCATGTCGTTTGGCTTGAGCTCTTGCTTGCCTCTACAAGCAACAGCGAGTCTGGGTTTAACAACACGGCCAAGGCCTGACTCAAATGGGGCGCCAATAAGTTAAAAAGACTTAACTGGCTGGCATTGGATAGTGCCAATAGATAGCGTTTTATCTGCGCTTCGCTGTCGCTATCACCCCAGTCCATATCTTTGGCTAACTCATTGGGTAGCTCTTGGGGTAAACCATGGGCCCCATTCTGCAACTCATTCCTAAACAAATAGTGCAATAAAATGGCCCTGAATTTTGCCTTTACGCCCTCACTCGCCTGCCCCAGCAGCTTGGCTAAACTGGCGTTATCGGCAAGTTCGAGGGCGAGCACAAAACCTTGCAGCAGATGCTGCAAGGCGGGGTTCTGCTGAACGGCTTCTGTGTCGAGTACTGGGGCTACTTCAACTGATTTTGATTCTAAATCAGCGCCTAAACCTGAGTCTGTCGATAACACTGGGGTTTCGCCATCTACACTCGATTGCTGCCCAGTGGCATTGTTAACGCCTAAGTCCATGGGCTTTATCAGCAAAGACACCAGTAGACCCAACATCTCTTGTTGCAGCCCCGAAGGTTTGCTCACATAAGAGAAGGAGCGGACAAACCCGCGCACTAGCTGTTGGTGGTTGAGATTGTGATGAGCCGCCATTTGCTGAGTCAGATAACCTAAGTAACTGAGCTTATTGAATACTGAGCCGCGCTCTGTCAGTAGGTAACTTAAGCTAAACTGCCACAGCTGCTTGTCGCTCACCGCAGCATCTTTATGGTGTTGCCCTGGGCCAAGCATAGCCGCTTGAGCACTGGTGCTTGCTGAAACTAAGGCTGAGTCTTGCTCTATGGCAGCTCGCTTAGATAGCCCAGAGGTTTTCCCCATTAACGCCGTCTGCGCCATGATAGACAAAATAAGAGCGGCATCATTAGGTGCCAGCACAGTCAACAGCTCGTGCAGCATCTTATGCGTAAAGTGAGCGACAACTAACTTGATAGCGCGCCTATCTTGGCCATAGAGAGTCAATCCTTGCCTAAGTAGCTGCCTGTGCTCACCGATATAACTGCGCCAATGCTTAGCCATTAACCCTATTCGACCTTGAGTCAACGCCATAGCAAGAAGGGCAATTAATCGCGCCTCTTCGTCAAGGTGATCCATTCCTATTGGCTGGCCTTTATGGGACTTCATGCCTTCAACAACCTGCTGCTTACTGTTAAAGCCATTGCCACTAATAGCATCGCCATTAAAGCTAAGGTCACTGAGCAATTGTTGCAGGTTTCTGGTAAGCGGCGAATCCTTGGGCAGGCTGATGACGGATTGATACAAGGAGTGATGCAACTGCGCTTGGCTGACATTTTGGTGTGCCGCAGCCTGCTTTATCATGCTGTAAAGATAGGCTTTACGGTTAAACGCACTGCCTCTGTCCACCAGCAGGTAGCTTAAGGTGAACTCCCAAAATACCTGGTGACTCTGAGCCAAGGGCATGAGTTGGAGGCTCGCCCTTTCTTTTTGAAGAGTCGCCTTTTGATGAGCAGCCGTGTGATCCACAGCCCCAGTATGCGCTGAACTTGCATAAGATGAATTGGCATAAGATGAATTGGCATCAGTGCCTTTATCCAACGGGTCTTGCGGCTTAGCAACTGCTTGCTGTGTGGCTTGATTTGCTATGGTTTGGTTGGCTAGGGCTTGCTTAGATAGCAAAGGAGCTAGGGCAAGCTGCCTAAATCCTAAGATGAACCGGCTTTCTCTGGGTTCAAGTAGCGTGAGAATGTCAAGCAACATGGGCTCTGTAAGCCCGCTGGCTAAGGCATGCCTAACCGAATATTGCTGGCCTAAGTAATTCAGTATACTCACAAATTCTTTAGCAAACACTTGGGTTGTCAACGGCCAAATGGAGAGTAACCCTCTATAGTTCCCCTGCAGTAAGGCTTGGGTTAATAGGGCGATATAGCCTTGCCGAGCTTGGTTGGTGACAGCTGTGGATTGACGCTGGTGCAGCTCATTTTTTGCTTGCCAGCTTGCTTCGCTGTGGTTTTTTGAATAGTCGTTAGCGTGACTTTGAGTCTGGGCTTGCTTGTCTCTTTGATTCTGTAAGCCATCTTGACTGGCAACTTGGCTCATGGCGGCAAACAATAGGGTGAATTCAGCCTTCTTGGCGCTAGGGGCATACTGGCTGCACACGCTAAGTAGCGATGAGTTAATTGACGCTTGGCTCGACATAGATGAGTTTGACATAAAAAGGCTTGTCATAAAGAGCTTTGCCATCACAGCTTGCTGCTCTTGCAAGCTTGCACGGCTCAGCCAGCCTGATGAGGTAAAAAACTGCCTTTGTGTGTGAGTAAACTCAGCCTCGGCGCCATGATTGAACATAAGTTTTACTAAAAACTTAAGCTGACTTAACTGCCTGCCGACCTGCAGCGCCAACAGGCAGGCTATGCTCTTGTCTGTGTTTAATTGCCGCAGCAAACGCACAAGAATCGCCGCTCGCGTCGAGGAGGTTTTCAAGAGTTCACTCAGGGCGGCTAAATGATTAAACACAGTCGCTTCAAACCATGCAGTCCAAGTATCCGGCTTTTGATAAAAACCACTGGCGTCTGTATTCCAAGATAGGTTGCCATGTTCGAGAAAATACTTAAGTTGTCGCCAACTGGACTCTGCCTTGGGGTATTGATAAAAACTCAGCTCAGAAATATCTTGGTGGCGCCAGTCCGGGTTGAGGTCTTGCCCTGTTGCTGCCTGCCCTTGCGAGGGTCTTGGGCTTGGGTTTAGTCCTGTGCTTAGCTTGGGAGTGAGTTTGGGCGTCAGTTGAGAAATGAGCCTTGCGCCACTTGCGCTCTCAGATGTTTTCGCCAAGCTATTGAGCTGCAGAGCCAATGCCTGACTCACTCTAGTGACTAAATGCTCGCGATAATTAGCGCCAGATAACTCACCTAAGTCTATGACCAATGTCTCTATGCTAAGTACCCAAGTCTCTTGGCTATGTTGCTCGAAGACCTCATCGATGGCGGGCAGTAACTGGTGCAACATAAAGGCCTGCGCCTGAGCTTGAAACTCGTCGGCCAGCGGCTGGCTATCGAACTGAATATCTAATATGGCCCGCTCTATCAAGTGCTTGTGGCTGCCATAATCTCGGCCCATCAGATCACTGCTCATATTCCTCCCCGAGGGAGGCGCTTTGATATCCCTTCAGCAAGGTCACCAGTTGTTTAGCACTGTGCTGACATTCTTCACTGGCTTGGTGTGAAGCGCGCCTGAGCTCTTGCCACTGCATATAAGTCTGTTCGAACTCGCACAAGTTGGCAAAATCTAGCCAGTAACATTGAGGGTAGATATGCGCCGGACACTGAGCCCTGACGATTTCTTGGGCGCGGCGACGAAAGCCAGCATCGGCGCATCTGGCGCTAAATCCCGGAAAAATCACCGACAGCCTAAATGAGTAGAAGTCTTCCTCTGCTGCACATTCCTGTGCCCCATGTTGATTTTCGGCTGCACTTTGGCAGTCAGGGGCGGATGTTGGATTCTCTGAGGCGGATGCTGGGTTATCAGTGGCGGATGCTGGGTTATGGGTGGCAGAGGTTTCACTCTGTGCTCGCGCCTCGGGTCTGAGTAACAGATGCTCGACCACATAAATGCCTTCACAGCTGCGATTAAGAAATACTAAGTGCTGGCGCAAAATATTAGCCAGACGATTGGCCTTAGTGACATCAGCACTTGAGCCTAAATAACAGCTCATGTCTTGGTGTGAAATCAAATCTTGAGCGTTTAAATCCCGACCCTGTTGCAGGGTAAAGAAGAGGTCATATTGCGAGTCTCTCTCTCGTTTCACCAACTTAAAGTGATTAATATCGACGCCTTTTCGAAAAAAGGTCTCACCTATCACATTGTGCTTAAAGGGCAAAAGTGACAAAAACATCTTGGCAATGGCTTTCTCATCCTGGGCCATAGGCACATGCATTAAGGGAATGGAGATAAGATTTTTCGCCATGGCATCATTTAACATCACTTGATTATGATGACTAAAGTTGGCTTGCTGGAATGCGTGATCTGTCACTATATCTAAAGGTTGACGCTTGATGCTGCTCATATAGGGCCAGCGCATCAGCTGCATGCCCAAATGGCAACTTAGCCTACATTGAAAACCGCCGATATTGCGCTCAAACTCACGATAACTGCGGTAGTCAAAACCCGCACCTCTGTCCCGGCCCAAGGCCACCACAGAGGTTAAATAGTGATATTTATTGTCCAATAACTGCTGTTCTAACCCACGTTGGCTGTCGTAAAAATTAAACTGTCGCAACAGGGTTTGATCTAATGATTCACCATAGAGGGCCAATAAATAATCCAGTACTCGGCCTTTCCTGTCGAAGAAATGATCAAATTTTGCCAGTAGCTCATCGAAAATGGCTTTAGGTGACTCAGGGTAAAAAGTGCCGATATCCTTTAAGGACGTTGGCTCGAAATGGTAAAACTGATAGCTCTGCGTGCTTTGCTTATCTATGGAGAACAATGTTTTTAGGTTATTGATATTTTTTGAAAAGTTTGCCATTAACTGATCAAAAATAAGCAAGTATCCTTTTAATTGATTGGCCTTAGCTTTAGCCAGAGGATCCCCTGAAACCTGCACCCCCATCAGGCTTAAATTATAGTGAACCGGAAAGTGCAGCTGCACCGAATGATACTGATTTAGCTGGCGGTAGCTGCCTTCTATGGCTTGATAGAGGCTAGAGACTTCTTGACGCGTGTGACGCATTGAGTATTGCTTAAACTGCCTGTGCTCCACATGGGATCTAAAGGTCTCAAAATCTATCTTCACTGGCTGGCCATTGCGCTGCAGCGTGATGTTAATGTCCTGTGGATCATCGGGGATATGCAGCCAAGACTTGTCGCGAATAATCTGCCCCTGCTCAGTCGTCTCTTGGGCCTGCGCGGGTTCTGGGGCTTGCGTGTGAGCCTCTGACTGAGTCTGCTGTACATGCGCAGCTTTTGCCGGACTGCCATAACTGCGGCGGCGGGGTTCGGTCAAAGCCAGATGCTTGATGACGTCTATCCCCTCGATAGAGCGAATTTGTGAATAGAGTGAAGACAAGGTTCTTGAGCCTGTCGCTGTTTGACCCTCGATAATTTGATAGCGGCCATGAAGTGTCTTGGGGCCTAAGAGTATGTTATCTAATTCTTGGCCCTGATTTTTAAGATCTTCATAATTTTCAATCAGTAATTCACCCATCAACCACTGCTGACAAACATGATAAATTTTGGAGAGCAGATGTTCGGCGCTGTAATTATCACTCAGTTCCAGAGAAGCCACTAACTCATAGCCGCTATCTTCTATGATGCATATCTCACCGATATCTTCCCCTAGATTGCGATTTTTACCAAAAACCTGTGATACCTTATCGATGATTTTATCGGCCAAGGAAGGCCTAGCCTGGCACAGGCTGCGCTGAGTGGGGGTGAGCTGAAGCTCGATTTTATACAGGCCCAAATAATCAGATGTCAGCGGCGTAATCCACAGCCTGTCTATTTCCTCTATGCCATCGAGTAACAGATTTTGGTAATCGGCAGCGGTGCAAGCCCGAGAAGGCATGATGTCTTCCGGCGGCGCTAGTGCAAGCTTAGTCAAGTCTAGGTAGCCATCGGGCTGAGCTAAGTGATCTTCAACATTAAAATCTGTGCGGTAATTTAATTCGCTAAGGCCATAACAGAGCTGTTCCAAAATGGTGACACCGGGATCGTGGGCATTAAAATCGGTCCAAATCTCACCGGAAAATTGCTGCGCATAGCCTATCCCAGCCTTTCGCAGACTATAAAAACTTAAGGGATCTTTTTTTACATCGTGTCTGGCTATAGAAGCGCTAGCTTTCATCACCCGCCTCCTCTTTAGTCAGTATGCATTCCTGCATATAGTTATCGAACCAAAGCTTAGTGATGTGATAGCGGATATATACGCCTTCGCCATAATCAGTGTTACTGCGGATCTGCAAGTAATAGGGCCGATAAGCCTCGCTGCCGTCACCTTTTGTCTTACTCTCTTTCACCCAGCGAAGGCATAACTTATCGGCTGAAGAGGTGTAATAGGCATGCTGGCTCTTGATACTGGTTTTAACATTAAACCAGTTGAAAATATCAAACCACCAAGCGTCGGGATCGCAAGCGTTCATGGCGATCGCACGCAGCATGCCATAGCGACCAGTGCTTTTAATGCCAACCCCAGCCACCACTTCCAGAGCTTGGCAGCCTTCTAATTTAGGGGAAATACTGTGCCAGTTACCATCGGCTCTCACGGGTAAAATCTCAGGAGATTCCTCCTCAAACGCGCCGCCCTTTCTGCCACTGGCTTTCAGCGTGCCATTGACTTCCAAGGTATGAGTGGGGCGATCGCAATTTATGCCCACGCAAGCATTAGGCGACAAGGCCAATACACTCTGGGGGCCTTGACTCTCGCCACTCACACCGCCGGTATTGCCATTCGCCGCTGCGCCACTTTCTTGAGTTGCATATTGGGCATTAGGGGAGCTAAAAAGTAAGGCATCGATTTGTGTATCAAATTTAATCGACCAGAGTTGCTGCTGGGGGGCATTTTGCCGATAAAAACTCAAAAGATGAGCATCCTCTTCAAGGGAGGACACCTTAAAGCCTTCATTGACTGACTTATCAAAGCCCTCTTCTAAACTATTGAGGCAAGAGTCGATAAGATCGGAAAAATGCTCAGAGGAAGGCAATGAACCCTTGCTAAAATAATTCTTAAGCGTGCTCCTGTTACGTTTAGCCATTATGCTGACTTCCTTTTTGATTTAGGCGCGCATCATCACGCGCTTCATCACGCTCTTCATAAATACTAGGCCCATCGCTGACAATAAAGTTACCACCGACCTCCAATTCATCCACCCCAGTGACGCGAGCCACCCGCTCATACTCATCATCAACCAAGTCAATGACATGGTGACTAAATGGCATCAAGAGGCACCAAGGCGCACTGCCCTGAATGAGGGGCTCAGTAGCGCTTGCCTCAGGTGTCATCCCCTTAGCATTCACGCTGTCGATAAGGCGATAATTCACTAACTCCCCTTGCTCTCCAGCCACTATTTGTAAGGCGGAAACCTGAGTCACAAACTTGATATAAGGACGATGGCGAATAAAAGCCGTGATATCTTGGATTTTCAACGCCCAGCCAAAGCCGCCATTGCCACGCTCTGACCAAGGGCAAAGAAAATCACACAGTTCTTGATTAAGCTTAGAAATGGCAGACCCAGGATGCTCCCCTTGAGTGAATTTCACCGCACAGCGTACCTGCAGGCTTTCATAAATAGGATTGCGCACATCAAGTTTCACAAACGCCGAACATAGGCCAGAAATATACTTCTGGATGCGGTTTAGCATCTCGCTGCTGGCATGAAAATTATCACAGGGCGTATGACCGCAATGGGGGACATTTAATCTCACCAAGATCAATATGTGCCCAGGGAAAGTTCCCTGGGTGCAATATTTAAGGTTGGCAAAGCATTTGACCCGATCAACATCGGGGAATTCCTGTAAAATTAATCGCTCATAATCCCAAGGGCTGACGGCGCGCCCCTTATGCCTTAAACGCTCATTCACCCTCTGCTTAAATTTCCGCTCACCTTCGAAGGTTCTGCCTGCAAAGCTTGGGGTCAACTGACTGATTTGCCCAAGCCCCACTATGGCCTGCATCGGCTTCCAGCTTTGAAGCCCCTTTAAACTTTCACCGCTTTCATCACTTCTCAGTTGCCGCGTGACCTTAGCCCCATGGGCCGAGACCGATAAACAGCGGCCATAGCAGCTCAAGTCTCGGTTGGCCGATGCCCTTATCCAATACTGGCCCGAAGGCATAACGCTGTTGTTAGCTGTCATAGTATTGGGCAGCTTGAGGGTGACTATGCCAGAGGTGATAAACCCTGAGGTAGAGTCAGATATAATCTGCCGTTCACTGAAAGCATGCCAATGGTTATCCACCAAATAACTCCAGCGAATATCACTCCCCCCCTCGCTTCTATTTAAATTCGCTTTCTCATCGAATTGAAAAAACAGGCTAATTTCATCGGCCAAGGCGCTTGCCACTAAGCCAATAAATAAATTGCCATCATAGCCATAACGGGGAAAGAGGGTTTGCTGCTCGCCTTGACGTCGCGATTCATTAAGGGGGTAAATTTGCTGAAACCCAAAGGGGTGAATATGGGTCACACTGTGGTGGGCTAGGTTTTTTGTCTGGTTCAAAGGGTGCAAAAAAATGACCGTCTCGCCGTGATAATTGAGTGATAATTTATCTATCGTTGGAGTGTAAGGCGCATTAGGCAGTGCCACTGGGCGTTTTGACTTGGCATTGGTTAATAAAGTCTGCGTCAGTAGACTTGGGTATTCTTGATGACCAAAAGCTGGCTGCGGCGCCGTTAGGGCAAGCTTGATAAAACCATTACGGCTCTTGAGGTTATAGTCAAACTCCAGCTCAGCGCGGCCTCTTGTGACGGGTTTAAATTCATTGACCACACTGGTTGACAGGCATTTGTGGGCCAGAGGTTTTTCAGAACTTGCCTGAGTATCGAATAAGTTAAAGCGTTTATTCTGTGAGCCACTGACCCAGTTTCCGTCGCGAAGCACTTGAATATTGGCTTTAAAGCTCTGATTTGTATAGCCATGGCTATAACCTAGATAATGTTCTCTAAAGCCACCAAATCCCATGGGCAACTGCGCCCAATCGATATTAATCTCTATGTCTTTAATGTGTTTAATGGCCATCTCTTCGCTGCCCAGAATAAGGTAGCTGTGCAGTGTTGGCAGAGCGCCGAAGGGCACAAATGTCTTGGAAGGATCCAGACGGCCATGATTATTGTAAGCCACAAGCTCTGTCACCCCTTTCACCGTCACATCAATGTTGACCGCACTTAAGATGAGGTTTCTAAAGATGGAATAGGGGAAAAAGGTCGACAAAGGCTTAATTGAGAATTGAATGCAAGGTTCGCCGCTTGGCCACTTGTCACCATGGACAGCGGGATCGCACGGCACTATAGCCGCGATATCTGCGCTGAGAGGAATATCAAATTGAAATCCGTACAGGCCTAAATCATCACCTTTGATTTTATTGTTCAAAGGTTTAACACGGTAACTGCCTATCTCAAGCCAGCCATCTTGAGTAGAAATTTTAATCTCAAACATGGTTTCATACAGTTCATAGAAGGTGCGCAGCTGATCTTGCTTGAGTAGTCGCAGCAAACGGCTTAAGCCTGAGCTTTCATTGTATTGCTTAGCTTTTTCCTCGATAACATGAATATCCAGCTGCGTTAACCAGGCCGGTTTTTTTAATTGCTGGGATTGTTTTAATTGCTGGCTGCCATCTGCATCTGGCGCACTGTCTTTTTGGCCACAGCATTCAAGGCAGGCCAAGGTATGACGGCTAAAAATACGCCCTAAGGTGCGATAAAAATGCGCCTCAGACGTTGCAAGCTCAAGTAATGTCAGCAGGTAATGCTTATAGATGACTTGCCGTGCCCCTGCAGCGCTTGCTCCAAAGATGGCATTGCGCTGCCAAGGCTTAAGGGTATCTATGAATAATTGAGTATAAGCATTAAGGCCATCGCCCTTAGGCTGGACGCTCCCTTGTAGACTCGCCAGTTCGTTACTGGCTTCACTGCTTAATAACTCGCTGAAAATCCCCGCCAACAGCTGCAATTTTTGAGTCGGGTTATTCGTCATCACCAGTTGGTATAGGGAATGGGCGTTGATTTGTTGATATTCGGTGAGCGCAATGACCAAGGAAATATCCCTGCGGCCTTCTTTAAGGTTCAAGATGGGCGCCGAAATGCCAAAACCTAACTCAGCGGGGTGACGGTTTTTACTGCCCAATAGCGAATTGGCGCCGAAGGTGGGAAAATGATCTTCAGTCACAGATTTTGCGTCCAAATCGAGTCGATTCTTTACCACTTGGGTCACATAATGCAGTTCACTCTCAGGGGAGATAAGCGGGTCTCGGTGCAGAAACAGACTCAGGACAGAACTGACCTTGATGTTCGACAGTAGCAAATCTTCATCTAAGGCAAAGATGATGTCTTCAAGCTGAGCATTCTTACCACAGGTGAGCTCAGTGCCCTTAGGCAGTACGCAGGGCTTGGTTAGGCCCTTACTGGGATTGAACACCAGATAGCAGGACTCAGGCTTAGGCTGTTCTGGGGTAAACTTAAGCAATTTTTGGTAGTAGAAATCTAAGTGCTTCATGGTAAAGCGATTGAGTTCTTGCTGACTCAAGCGATAAAGTTTCAGAAAAGCCATGAGTAGCCCTAAGGCGGGGGCGTGATCCGATTGTTTTTTAAGATCTTGAATATAAATATGAATATCAGTTTGTAAGAAACGGACCACGTTCAACAAAGTGGTAAAACATTGCCTCAGTGTCGAGACTTGCAGCTGTGGACTTAATTCCTTTCCCCCCTCCTCTTGTTGAGCCTCCATCCCCCAGAGTGGATCCAGAGAGGCGATAAACTGCGCCATCTGCGCCATCTGCGGCTTATTGGTTGAATTGGCGCCGGCGGCAATTGATTTAAACGCCTGTAACTGTTCAAGAAGTTTCTTATCTATCACTGAGGATATTTTTAGGCAAAGCTCATGGGCCGCCTTACTGTCTGAGGTTTTTAAAGCGCGGTAACTCACATCTATCTGACTAAAAATCTCGATAATGATGCCAATACTCTGATCAATATCCCCTTTGAGCTGTTCTTCAAACTCCATGGTTTTTCGACGAGTATTAATCGTCTGCAACATGGCGATAATCACCAGTTCATTGCCAAGGAACATGGGCTCCCAACTGCCGTCCCTGTGGTTATCCAAATTATAAAAGTGCAACTTAGCCGCTATCTGTTTCGCCAGCACCAACAAGGTTTCAAAAGACATTTCATCCACATCAAAATGTCCGGCAAGCAAGGCATCGCTGAGCCTGTCGCACTGACGGCTACCTAAGGTGAGAGACTGTGCCTGTGTGCGGCTAAGGGCATTAGAGTTCAACCAGTGTGCCCTCCATAATATAGAAGGGGTAGACCATGTTACGTCGTGCGTTAGTGGTGATAACCCGATATTGCAGGCCTATGTCCAAGCGGCCCTCAAGGGCATGCTCAGTCTCTATGTCCACCAGCTCTAAATCGATGCGTGGCTCAAAAAACAGCACGGCTCTTTCGATAACAAAGGTCAGCTTAGTGATGGTGGCTTGATTGATTTCTTCAAACACCATGGCTTTTATGCCGCAACCATAGTCAGGCTCCATCACCCGTTCACCGGGATTCGTCGACAATAAAATAGCCAGACTCTCGACAATATCTCGCTCTTCACTGACCATAGCGACCTCTCGACTTGTGCCAGTAAATTGTGGTGGAAAGCTCCACCCTGTACCTAAAAATGACTTATCTGCGCTCATGGCACCCTCCCTGAAGCTCATTGTGTCCCCCAAGCCTTGGCACTTGTTCCATTGACCTTGAGACTCGCTATCTGTTAATTGCCGTGCATTTACTCGCTTTTTGCCTATAGCCAAGAGGCTGACGATATACCTCATTCATCGGGCTATGTCTTAGTTAGCCACCTATGAGTACTGTCATGGCCCCCAGCACTATGCTGCCCCCATGCACGGTCGAATCCCCAAGCCTTGCTGCGGGCTTGCCCGAAATCATCACAGTGGCTGAGCCTTTCACTACCGTATCTGGCGGTCCAACACAGACGCAGCTGTCCCCTATCACGCTGGCGGGCAATTTCTCTATCAAGACTGTCGGTACGCCAGGTCCTATGATGGGGCCACCAACATGGGGAATAGGCGGCAGACCTGGGGTCACCATGGGGCACACATGCATGTCGGTTATTCTTGCAGCTGGTGGCATCAGTTGCTCCTCAATTTATCATCACCATGGCGCCTTTGACCGTCGTCTGCCCAGATGCTGAGAGCTCTGCACTGGCACTGCCCTTAGCGGTAAAGCCTATCTGCGCCGTTTGCTGTATGTTCATGCCGTTAATTTTGACATCGGCTTTTGAGCTTATGGTCATGGCGCCGACGGCATCTAAGGTCATGCTGCCTTTGGCGCTGAGCTTGATGTCTTTGGGGCTGTCTAGGCTGATGCCACTGCTGTTCAGCTCCACTTTATTGTTATTTTGATCTTGCAGCAGGATGGACTTATCTTTATCGCTGAAAACTATCTGGTTATTTCCCGGAGTAATGATGGTGATCACCTTGTCTTTCTCATTAAATTCAAGCTTAAGCTTGCTGCGAGTCACAATAGCCTTAGTGTCATTGTCCGCCGCGATTTCGTAAGGAGGCGGATTCTTACTGCTGTAAAGACTGCCTAAAATCACCGGCTCACTGGGGTTATTATTAAAATATCCCAGTACCACCTCATCACCCACCTCAGGCAGAAAGAAGCTACCAATCTCTTTGGAGGCATAGAAACTTGCCAAACGCGCCCAGACACCAGGGGTCTTGGCTTGCATCACAGGCACGTTAACTTGAATGCGATTCTGGCCTATGGGGTCGCCATCGAGCTGCATCACTATGCCTATTTGCAAGCCCTCCACCGCGGGTAACACCCCGCTGGCAGGCGGTGCTGTAATATCCCGATACTCACTCGACCAGGCCGGCGACATGCCAAACTCTATGTCGGTTAACCATTGGCCATCGACTATTTCGTGGCGCACTCGGCTGACAAATACCGCGCCATTGAAACGACTGCCAACCCCTTGCACGTCAATTTGGGTGTTAATTTTGGCGGCAGCATTGCCTTGAAACGTCATTTTGCCGCGAATTCGCGCAAGCCCAGACTTCACCTGCTGGCCTTTGGCCCACGCCTTGAGTGACGCCGTGTCCATGTTATTGCCGCTTTGCAATCTAAAGTCATCCACTGACAAGGTGCTGGCCAGATCTTTTGCCGATAAATCCCCTTGTTGATTCAAGCTTTGGGATGCCACCTCTTGCTCTTGGCTGGTCTGCTCGCTTGGATCCCAGCAGACACTCTTTACCGATGACAGCTGATACCTAGCATCGATATCCGCTTGAAAGTCGATGAGGTCTTCGCCATAGGTCACAGTTAAGACGCTGGCGTCACTGACATTGGGCGGCGCCACTGTCACCTTGGCAGCATCGACACACACGAGATACGCATTCACTTCGGCGCGAGCCAAGATAAAATCCCAATCTGTGCAGTTAAATTGCACCAACTCACTGTATTGGGACTCTGTCGCCGTCACTTGGCTACTGAGACTCCCGTATTGCCCTATGATGGTTTCGATTATCTGGCTGTCTTTTTGCTTTACATAATTGGCACTCTTGCGAGCTATAGTCATGGCCACGCATTGATCTTTACATTCGACAATTAAATTGGAGTCATTATTGCGTCCAATTGAAATGCCAAGGCCTATGATGATGCCACTAAAAATCACCTTGGCTTCACTGGCATAACCTGCCTTGATGACTATCTTAGTACCGGGCTTAAAGCAGGCCTCAGTGCTGACAGGAAAATCTTTATCTGGCATGTCACCGTCACTGACCACAAACCGCGCCATGGGGACTTGGTTTACCCCAGTGTTCACTTCAATCAAGAGCACATTAATGCTCTCCTTCAGCGCACTACCATCGGCGCTAATACTGTAATTTACTACACCATCGCTATTGGCTAATGGGGATGCCGCCATAGTCATTTCCGTCCTGTAACATCTTCAATAGCGCCTAAATAAGAGGCGGAAAAATGAGCCGAGTACCAGGTTTAATCTGCCTAAAACAGGCGAGATTATTCGCCTTGGCGACCGCCATATAATACGAGCCGTCCTGATACACTTTATGGCACAGTAAAGGCAAGGTATCGCCGGCCTTGAACTCTATGATATGGGTGAGATCTGGGGAGGAGCGCTTAGATTTAAGTGCTTCTTCTTTATTGGTCATGTAGCCAGAAAAGGTGAGGCTCAGCTTAGCCCTGAGTGGGGTACCGTCAGGCTTAAACAACACATATTCGACCTTAAAACTGGTGAGGCGGCAGATAAAATACAAGGTCCCCCAACTCAGGTGCACCACGTTAGGTTCATGCTTATCGCCAACATAGTTATAGGCCACTTTCTTGAAGGCGCTGATTTGCTGGTTAACATCTATGGGCTGAGTGGTTTTCACCACACCTGTACCATCAATCACTGTGGTGAAGTCTAAAGTTTCGTTGTCGTAACCGGCAAATTTCAATTCTGAGGCCGCTGTGCCTAAGGGTTTTTTCTTCTTATCGTCGTATTTGATGCCATAACCATGATTAAAACTCGATGGGTTTAACATCAATTCAAACTTACTGGCGCCATCCTCAGTCTCTATGGTCATCTTTTTAGCCATCTTGCCCCCTTAACGCTCACGGGTTTCTGTCTGCCTTTGATTAATGAGCCGCAGACAGGCCTTTAATAATTGCTCTTTTTGTTGTTCCAGCTCGGCTTCTGTTACTAAGGCCACATTGCCACTGTCGCCCCCTTCCACCACACTGGATTTAATCACCAACTGTTTAATTTCTATGGCCATATTTACATCACTCGATTGGAATATTGATAACTGAGTTCCACCTCTTCGATGGCAACCTCATTCTTGGTCGAGTTAAAGCTGTCGACTTTCCAATTCACTGGATAGGCTTGAAAAAAATTCCAACTGCGGATCACTGTGCCTTTCTCCCCTAACAAGTGCACCGACAAGTCTTTAGGTTCCAAGGCGGTTTTAAAGTCACCATCGAAGAAGCTTTTACACCATTTAACCAGAAATGAATCTAGCTTAGTCATGCCGCGCTTCAAAGTAAGATTACTGTGTTTAATTGACTTAGGAAGCTGATAAACAAAGCGATTTTCCCCACCTTCCACATAATCTTCCGTCTCGATTTGCGACCCTATGCCGCTAATATCTTGAAAGGATGTATCGGACTTATTTTTCGCGCCATGAAAAGCCACCTTGAAATAGAAGGCGGGTACCGGCCAGATCCCTTCATCTTGGGTAGAACCATCGGACATATGGGTTATCCTCTAGGCATTAAAGCTCAATGAAAATCCAATCAGGCCAGCACTCAAAACATCGATTGCTGACCTGACTGGCGGTGAGCTTAGGGTTAATATAACTAACCTTACTTATTCACTATGGCCAAACCTTCGTGGGCCAGCTCTATGGTTTCAACTGCAACTTCGTTACCGTCGGACTTAAGATCTGTTCCTGTCACTTTCGTGGGCCAAGCATTCGCTAGGGTCCATACCATGGTGGGTGACCCTGTCTCATCTAGCAGACTTATGGTCACTGCAGTACGGGCCACAGTATTGAGCTTGATCTTGCTGTACCAGTCATAAAACTTGTTGTCTTTGGCAAAAATACCCTTCTTCAAGGTGACGTTGCTGGTTTTCACTATTCCCGGCATTTTTATGGTGGAGAAAATCTTGTTATCTCCTGCGCGGTATTCGATGACCTGAGCCTCAACATCTAATCCTGATACTTCTTGAAAAGATGACACCATGCCTTCACCCGCACCGCCGGCCCATTTCACTTCGAAATAAAACTTCGCCATTGGCCATACATTAGCTGACTGTTTTGAACCATCATCTGACATATTGTTCTCCTTAACTCTTACTTAAATAAATCCACGTAGCGCAATTCAGTGCTTAAGATTTTTGCATCTGCTGCTGGAAGGTGATCTCAATAAACTCTGCTGGGCGGGTCACAGCCACTAGCACTGTGATGCGTAAAATGCCCTCGAGAATATCTTCACTTGTCATAGTGCTGCCAAGGCCAACACTGACACTGAAGGCATCTGCAGGCACTGAACCAGCCAAGCCACCCCGCTTCCAAATTCCGGTTAAGAAGTTGGTTATCATGCTGTTAAGTGTGGTCCAGGTATTGGCGGTATTGGGTTCAAACACATAAGCTTTCGCCGCAAGACGAATCGACTCTTCCAGCATGATCATGGTTCTGCGCACACTGATATAACGCCAATCCAGGCTATTACCGTCTAAGGTTCTGGCGCCCCAAACTAAGGTGCCTTCGCCGATAAAGGTGCGGATAGCATTGATGGACTTACCTTGGGTGGTAACGTTAAGATCTTCTTGTTCATCGTGGGAGATATTCACCGCAGGAGAAACCACGGCATTGAGACTGACATTAGCCGGTGCCTTCCACACACCACGGGCGTTATCCACCATGGTATAAATCCCAGCCATGCAGGCTGAGGGAGGCAATAAATTAAGCTTGCCCTTAATGTCCAATAAAATGCTCATGTACAATGGGCTCATGGAGCTTAAGGTTTTATTCAACAGCACAATTTGAGCGTCCCCAGCCACAGTTGCTAGACTGTCGACCTCGGTCAACATCTGATCACGTTTGGCCACCCTGAGTTTATTACTTGGGCTGGCTAACTGATCATCAGTCAAGCCGTCGAGATCGGTAAAACTTGCCGTCACTTCCTCTTTTAACAGCCCAATGAGCACATCGGTATTCGCGATATTTTTAAAACTCAGATCGCTGTCCTGCACTATGGTGGTGTGTAGCCAAGGGTAGTAGGCCGAGGAGAAATCCAGATAGTTGATGCCAAGTTTAGATCTAAAACTCTCGATGCAATCACCGCTTGGGTCTTGCCTATCCAGATGGCCGTTCCACACATCTAGAATCGCCACGCGATTGCGCATTACCCCGCCACAATGGGCTAAGGATGCTTGCTGAACACTGATGCAGTCATCCTCGGCGAGCAAAATAGCCTCAGGAATTGCCAGCATAGTGGGTTCCTGCTCTTTCAGTAGCGTGGGGATGCCTGCCAGTAATTTTGCCGCTTCAACATCGTTAGTATAATTTCCCACTGAGACGATATAGCAAGGGCCACCGCCATTTTGGAAAAACAACATCATGCTGTAATAGAGTAAGTATTTGGTATTGGATTGAGAGATCACATAGGATTTATCCCCCATTACAATTGCCGCATCCTCTAAGGAGTCGGCAGGCTTTTCAGCTATCTCAAACTCAGGCTCAGGTGCCTCACCATAGTAACGGCGAAATTCCGCCATCGAGGTAATTCGCCAGGGTTTATTGAGTAGTGATTTATTGCCATTAATGGCCTTCTGTGTAAAACCTATGAAGGCGGGTACGGCGGTTGCTACTTCGACCACCGAATTCGGAAATGCATTCTTCTCAACTATGTACACACCAGGTGTTTTCATCACGCCCATAATTTATTCCTTTAAAGTTAAAAATTAACGAAAATTTCAGAAATTTTAATTAATTTATTATCAATGACTTCTTGATACCCTTTCCCAGCTTGAGCCACAGGCAAACGACTAATTACCACCTTGTTGCCACTGGCTCGCTTTTCAATAAGTTGAAAATGATTTTCCGCTCTCTCTTTCAACTCAATTTCTGCATCACTTCTAAAGATGGCTGTGGATTTACCGCTTGCGCATGACTCAATATTTTTCAGTAAAAAATTGACCGCGCCTTGCCTATCTATGATGCTAAATTCCTGGCTCATGGCTGGGCCATTCACCCTGTATTCCCAATGAGCACGGCTATTATCGATTGTTGCCAAAAACTGCACTGGCTGTGGCTTGTTGACCGCCATCTCATAAAGAAAACTCAAATCGATTGGTGATAACTGCAAACGAATAAAAAATAACGACTGCGCCCTTAAGCGCTTTTCATCGCCCATGGGTTCCGCGTCATGACTGACTTTTTTTTGAAAATCTAAGCTTGAAACCACAGCGCCTTTGGCTAAGTTGTAGCAAGCGCTTTCATCCATATGATCGGCTATTTTTATGTCTAGGGCCTTGTGGAAAGTCAGTACTTCATCTGCTCTAAAAAGGCCTAAAGAGGAAAAATCACTGAGCCTAGGCTCGTCGGATACCAGGTAAAATTCGAACTCCAGCGGCTCATCGACATCCGCGGCATACATCTGCATCACGTTAAGTTTTTGTTTATCGAACAACACCTGAATGCCCGCCATTGACGACTTAAACATGACGCCAGTGTTACGGCTCTGGGCTAAGGTCTTAGTGCTTGGGTGAAAGCTCAAGCCTTCACACTGTGATGAGGCAAAGTATTTGTGCTTGAGATTGATTGAGAACAGCGGCAAATAGCTCAGCATGGTCAATCAGCCTCAGGGTTAACTGAAACACCCGCATCGGAAATTCGCGGCGTTCTTGTCACTTCAGCGTTAGTGTCTATGGTTATCATGCGCACTTTATATAAAATTGATGGCACATATTTAGCGCCAAACATGCTCCACATATTGCTTAACTCTTGAGTCTGAGTGTTTTCTATATCTAAGATAATTTTTTCTATGTTGGCATCTAACTCGGGGGAATTTTGATGATTAAACACAGGCTGCATCTGGAAGAAACCTATGATGCTGGAGATAAACTTTAGGGATTCTAGATAGTTAGTTCCTGTGAAATTAGCCGAAACCATTAAGTAGAGGTTTAAAAATACAGGTTTCGCCGTTGAGAAATGCCCCGACCTAAGTTGGCTGTTGGTGTTCATCGCCGTTTCTTTCTCAATATTGGCAATAAAAAGCACAACACGATTATTCACATGCGCACAGGCACTGCCATCATGGTTTACCAAATTTGACACTACGACTATGTCTTCGGACAATTCGAATTTGTTTTTTAAATATTGATTGAGTCTAAATGCGATATGACTCGTGCATGACAGTAACAAAAATCAACTCCTCATCCACATCTCTACAATAGAAGGCTGCAATAAAATGCTGCGATAAAAGCACCGAGACAAAGCATAAAAAAAATCGAAATGTAAATTTCATGCTTTGAGTGAGCTTTATATTTCCCTACAGAAACAGATCTTGATTACCCTTTTCTATCAAGTTCAAGATAGCAGGTAAAGCTTACACAAGAAGAGTTCAACATTGACAAACTAGATACCATGAAAACATGAAAAATTAATGCCATTAAAAAACTAGCACAAGGTTTTTCAAAAAGCAAAAAAGATAACAACTTATTAACATTAATTATCAACCCTACTCAACGAAAGTTTAAAATTCGAATTAAATCAATGGATTAATAAACATTTATGTGACAAGGACGAACCCAGGCGGAGGTAAAATACAGCTTGACCGTATTGGTTTTAAAAAAACACTTTCTATTTCATCAATAAGGCTGACAAATCAAGAATGCTTGTAATACTTTCTCATGAATTTAAAACTTATTTAATACCAACAACACTAAAAGCAATATTCTTTGCTACGCTAATATTTTCATTTAATAATTTAACTTTATTTAATAATTAATTCACCCTATAAAAATGCGACACCATCCTTCAAGGAGAGTGCCGCAATTTTATTTTAATACTTAATTAAAAATTATAATTATTAATGAGACAAATTTCAGACTTTGATCAACTCCCCTCCAAACATAAAACAAGCTAAAAATACAATTTAAGCTCTTAAAGGCTAAAGTTTAAATTGCGAGGTGGCGCTCTTAAGATCGTCCGCCAGGCCCAATAAACCTTCTGATACATCCCTCACTTCGGAGAGAATTTGCAAGGTTTGATCGAACGAGGCATTCATCTCTACTACATTATTCCCCACTAGGGTCGCCACATTGGACTGCTCCTCAGTAGAAGATGCGATATCGGTGTTCATCTTGTTAATACTCACAATCTTTGCTTGAATCGACTTAAGCACATTGCCAGTATCTTGAGCAAACTTCTCATTGCTAGAGGCTTTAGTAATCGCGCCGCCCATGGTATTAACCGTCGATTCTGCCGCCCCCTTTAAACGCTCAAGTACCAAGCGTATTTCCTTGGTGGCATCGGCGGTTTTGGAGGCTAATGCCCTCACCTCATCAGCTACCACGGCAAAACCTCGCCCTTGCTCTCCGGCTCGGGCTGCTTCGATGGCCGCATTCAAGGCCAATAAGTTGGTTTGCTCGGCAATGGAGGTGATGACGTTTAAAATTGAGCCAACACTGACGGTATCTTTAGCCAGTTCATTAATTGAATTCGAGGCAAGCTCAATACCGGCATTTAACTCCTGAGAAATGTTAATGGTGCGCTGCACCACAGCGAGGCCATCGGTGGCTTCTTGCTCTGCCACATGAGCGGCCTCTGCCGCCTGCTGCGCGCTATGAGAGATATCGATCACACTGTGACGCATGTCTTCCATGGAAGTTTGCACGTTTTTGGCGTCGCGGCTCTGCTTTTGAGTCGCTTTAGTGGCCACAGACATACGCTCTTTTAAGGTATGCGCACTTTCAAACAAGGGGCTAGTGACATTCACCACTTGTTGAATTGAGCCTGCAAGTAAGCGCAGAAAGCGATTAAAGTTAGCCGACACTTGGCTCAGCTCATCCGTACCCCTGACCTCCAGTTGATGCTTTAAGTTTCCTTTACCATCGGCAAGTTCACCGAGAGAGTCCGCCACATTGCTTGCCGAGCCGCTGATGGATCTGGCGATAGACATGGTCGTTACCGCCATCACAATCAAGAGAACAAGTCCGATAGACAAGCTTAAATACAGGCTTTGATCCGAGCGGTCCCCCGCTTCCTTGATAGTCAGACTAAATTCATTGACCTTGGCTTTCTTGTATTCTTGAATGCCACTGGTGAGTGTAGAAAACACTTTCGCTTTAGCCTTACTGATCTCCCCCAATTTAGACATATCGGCGGTACCATCTAGCATGCTAGTGGCTAAATTTAAGGTCATAGTATTATATTGCTCTAGCTGAGCGGACAACTGCGACAAGTTCTGTGCCTGTTCAAGGTCTATCGCCCCCAGTTGAGTCAAGATATTCTTCAAAGAGGTGAAGGTCTTATTAGCCGTTTTTATTAAATCTTCATCGGCAAAGGATACCGCTTGCGTATAAAGTTCATCGAGCCTTTCGATAAAAATGACGTTTTGATTGGCAAGCTCTATTCTCTGACTCACCTTAGTCTGCATGAAGTCCATGGTGTCACGGTTTTTATTGATGGCAACGACACTAATGCCTAAGTTAACTGCAAAAATAATCACAGATAAAATAAAAATTATTGCCACTTTTTTAAAAATTGAAATGTTACTAAGCCAATTCATGTTCCGCCCCCGAGCGATACGAACCCCTGATTGAGCCTCGGCCCAATCGTTAAAGTAATAAGCAAAGTTAAACTAAACTGCATCCCTAGCCCTTTTTTCATACTAGAACACACAATAAATAGCGCTTTGTGTCATCGATAGAGTCACTGCAGAACAAGTCAAACACCCGCACACAGTCGCTAGATTTTGCTTACCCATCCTTGAGTTAACATACACAAGCTTTTCATCTGTAACTTATTCTAGTCTCTAAATTTTAAAATCGCTGATAGACAGCAAAAATAATTTAAATAAATCATTTCAAGTCAATAGAAAAAGCCAGCACTAGGCTGGCTTAAATTTAACAAAGCTAACAATCATGCCGCGCTGGCTGCTGTTTCACTTGCTTTGACCTGTTGGATAACAGCTTCATCCGAGTGGCGAATAAGGTAATCAAATGCCCCAAGGGATGCGCTAGCGCCACTGCCCATAGCAATAATAATCTGCTTAAAGGGCACGTTGGTGACATCCCCCGCGGCAAATACCCCAGGAATTGAAGTCTGACCTTTGGCATCGACAATAATCTCACCTCGTTCGGTTAGCTCCACCACGCCTCTTAACCACTCAGTATTGGGTACTAGGCCGATTTGCACGAAAATACCCGCAAGTGTCACTTCATGGCTCTCGCCACTCTTTCTATCTGTGTAGCTAAGGCCTGTCACTCGCTTGCCATCACCCAGTACTTTCGTCGTCATCGCCTGGGTAATAATGGTGATATTCCCCATAGACTTAGCTTTACGCTGCAACACTTCATCAGCTCGAAGGTTCACATCAAATTCGAGCACTGTCACATGCTCAACTAGGTTGGCCAAATCGATAGCGGCTTCAATACCTGAGTTACCGCCGCCAATCACAGCCACTCGCTTACCTTTAAATAAGGGGCCGTCACAATGGGGGCAATAGGCCACGCCTTTTCCGCGGTACTCTTGCTCACCAGGGACATTCATTTCACGCCACCTTGCGCCAGTTGCCAGTAAAATGGTTTTACTGCTTAAGCTGGCGCCGCTTTCAAGGCCTAGCTTAAATAGACCTTCTTTAACCAAAGTATTGGCTTTTTGATTGGCCATGATATCTACATCATAGTCATGCACGTGTGACTCAAGGTTAGCCACAAGCTTTGGGCCTTCTGTTTTAGATACCGAAATAAAGTTTTCAATACCTACGGTTTCTGCCACTTGACCGCCAAATTTATCGGCAACGATACCTGTGACTAAACCTTTACGGGCCGCGTAAATGGCCGCAGCAGCGCCCGCAGGACCGCCGCCCACAACCAGCACATCGAAAGCTGACTTTTGGCTTAAAGCTTCCGCTTTACGGCTTGCTGCCCCCGTATCTAATTTATTTAAAATTTCTACCACACTGATAGCGCCCACAGAGAACGGCTCGCCATTAAGATACACAGCAGGTACAGAGAGAATATTACGCTGTGCCACTTCATCTTGAAATAATGCGCCATCTATCATGACATTAGTAATGTTAGGGTTTATCGCGGCCATCATATTCAATGCTTGGATAACTTCGGGGCAAGTCTGGCAACTTAAGGACACATAGGTCTCAAATTGGTATTTACCCGGCAACTGTTTAATTTGTTCAATCACATCGGTGTCGAGCTTTAATGGATGGCCACCGCTGTGCAGTAGTGCCAATACTAACGAGGTAAACTCGTGACCCATAGGCAGACCTGCAAAGGTAATCTGGCTATTATTGTCAGGATTTATCACCGCCATACTTGGTGTGCGCGCGCCTTGTACTTTGCTCAAGGTCACCAAGGCTGAGCTGTCGACTATGTCTTGGGCTAAGCTTGTTAACTCTTGAGATTTTTTCGAGTCATCTGCAGACACGACAAGTTCAACTGGGCGCTTGAGGTTTTGCAGGTAGGTTTTCAGTTGATTTTTTACATTCGCATCTAACATAACAACTCCTAAATTTTGACCTGATACTCATTTAGCATCAGTGAAATTTTGATAACAGTTTGCTGCCACTAAGGCCTGATCTCTTAAAGGATTGGCGGCTTAATGGGGAACAACCTAGATCTCAGCAATAATGATTGGCTTAAATAATATGAAAGCACTTGCCTAAGCGTCAGCTGCGATACAAGCGTTAACGCCTTAACATCGCATTACTGCAGGGGAGCTTAGGCAAACTTAAGGTCAAAGTAGAAAAGGGGTACTTTGACCTTAATCTACAGCTAAGGTTTAGATTTTACCGACGAGATCAATTGATGGGGCTAGTGTTTCTTCACCTGGCTGCCATTTTGCTGGGCAAACTTCACCATCGTGAGAAGCAACATACTGAGCAGCTTGAATTTTACGCACTAACTCTTGCGCGCTGCGGCCTATGCCTAGGTCATGAATTTCAGCCACTTTCACTTGACCTTCTGGGTTGATAACAAAGGTACCACGCAGTGCTAGGCCATCTTCTTCGATCATCACGCCGAAGTTACGTGTGATAGTGCCTGTTGGGTCGCCAATCATAGGGTAAGTAATTTTGCCGATTGTGTCTGAGCTTGCATGCCACGCTTTGTGGGTGAAATGTGTGTCAGTTGATACTGAGTAAACTTCAACGCCCATTGCTTGCAGCTTCTCATAATGATCTGCCATGTCGCCTAATTCTGTTGGGCATACAAAAGTAAAATCGGCTGGGTAGAAGAAGACTACCGACCATTTGCCTAATAAGTCTTGCTCTGTCACATCAACAAATGCGCCGTTGTGAAATGCTGTGGCTTTGAATGGCTTGATAGTGCTATTGATAATTGATTGAGTCATGTCGTGCTCCATTGTGTTTAAATACAAAACCAAAAACGCCTCGCTCTTGGTTGATGCAAATAGAATAGCGACATATCTAAATTAAATATAACGGATAAAAACTATCACCCTAATCGAATTATCAAATCACAACTTAACCAAGCCCATTCAGCCCTTAACCTCAAACAGCTATTCAAGGGGCAGATAAATATCCGTGAGCAAGTCGCATTCATCTACCTGGTGAATAAAATTCAGATAATGAAAAAACAGCGGCTCATCCCGCATAGCTTTGCCGCTTTGTGGTAACCACTCTCGGAAGAACCCATAAATGCTCGACTCCATGGCATCGTGACTGCCTTCATGGCGGATGACAGCATAGCAGCCTCCGGCAAGGGTACCAGTAACGACGCCGTACTCGTTGTCAGGCACAGCTTCATTGACTGAACCACAAAATCGAAAACGGAAGTCTTCAGCTGCCATGGTATTAGGATCACCATTAGGCACGCCATACGTGCGGCTAATCGCCACAGGTGATAGCCCAGTAGTCTTGCGCCATTCAATAAATTGTTTAGCCGTTTCCATTAGTTTTTCAGGGGCGCCGCTGTGCTCTAACTGAGCGACTTTTTGTATAGGTAGTTCAATAAGCTTCACATCCACAATAATGTCTCCTTGAGGTGGATTAACTAAGGTCATCACCGAATGCCAATGAGGCCAATCGGGGTTGCTGCGAAACTGTGAAGGACTTTGCTGAAAGGTTCGTTTAAAGGCACGACTAAAGGCTTCGGCGCTGTCAAATCCAGCCTCGATACCAATATCGAGGATCTTGCGTTTGGATTCGAAAGCTAACCGAAATGACGCCCGCTTAAGTCGCAAAAGCAATATATAACGGTTCAATTGCATGCCTGTGGCGGCTAAAAATAACCGATGAAAGTGAAATCGAGACAATAGCCCAACTTGGCTCAAATGGGTTAAGTTAAGCTCCTCATCCAGATGTTGACCAATATAGCTACACACCTCTTTTACTCTATTCAACTGACCACGATTTTTACTCTGTTTCATCAAATACTCTTTTTATAAAGCACGCCTTAAGTTCACAACAGGAGAGAGTGTGCCAGCGACCCAATGAGAATACTTGATTGAGATTGCGCAATTGCTTTTCTGGCTTCTAAATTGAAACACTTTGATCACACACTAATCTATTATTGGTATAAGCCTGTGCCAATTAGCATAGGTTTATTATCTAGGCTTTAGTCGAATCCCCTTGTGCTGGCCTCAAAATGCTTTACTGTGGGGAATACCCTGTTTTGTCATTTATATCTTCATTGGATATCTGACTGAGCCTAGCTGCTTACTTCGGATACCCTATGACAAGCCCCTTAACTCCTCCCATAACTACACCATTAGTTTCTCCCCTTCGCGTCCGTTATCAGACTATTGAGATTGGTGATACGGATCTCCACCTATGCACCCTGCGTGACAACCAACAATTTAGCGATCCTTTAGGGCTGGCACTCAGCTTGGGAATTTCCTCCGCCACTTGGCCTATTTTCGGTATTATCTGGCCCTCAAGCCTAGTCCTTGCCAATCACCTCGCTAATTACCACACTGCTGGGCTGCGCATTTTGGAAATTGGCTGCGGCATTGCATTATCGAGTTTAATGCTCAACCAAAGGCACGATGATATTACCGCCACAGATTATCATCCCGAAGTGGAAGCCTTCCTTACGCGCAATACCTTGCTTAATAATGACAAAACCATAGCCTTTGAGCGGGTGGATTGGGCCAATGATCAGAGTAAACTTGGCCTATTTGATTTAATTATTGGCAGTGATTTATTGTATGAAGACGAACATATAAAGCTCTTAGCCTATTTTATTCAACAACATGCGAACAAAAAATGTGAAGTTATTATCGTCGACCCAGGCCGTGGGCGAAAGAGTAAACTCAGCACACTCATGCTGGAATACGGTTTCAGCAGCCTACACACTAAACCCCTTCACACAGACTACTTAGAGCAAGCATTTAAAGGCCATATACTGACTTTTTCTCGCCTATAGCAGCATGCTCATCCCCCCCACACGAGCGTACTTTCGCCACTCTCATCTAACTAAGCCAAAGCGCCTATTCTAGGTCCGAAAGTACTCAGTTCGGCACTCAAGATAGTCTTTTTATCCGATTGATCAAATATTACATTTTGGTAACATCTGGGTGATATAAGCTTATTCGGCTAAGCACAGCTTAATATCCTGAATGCTTTGAACTGTGTAATTGCTTCTTTTGTGCCTCAACACCAAAGGATCTCTACAGCCAAATAAAGCCGTCGTTCTCAAATCATCTGCCCAGCCAATGATCATGTATGGCGCATTAAGGCGATTCACACAGTAAAAAAGGATTTCAAGCATGATGTTAAATAAGAAACTGTCACTGATTTTCATTGCCATGTCAGCGACATTAGGCACATCGGTATTTGCCGCTGATGTGGTCGATGTCGCAACCCTCAAAAGTAGCGCAGCTAGCAATGACTTAGTCTCTGGGCTTAATTTAGATAAAGGCAGCCAACTTAAAGTTGAGAAACAGCTCAACCTAAGTAAAGGCTTGCAGAAGCAGCGTTTACAGCAGTATTTCCATGGCGTGCCCATTTTTGGCTTCTCTGTTGCGGCTTCGCAATCTAGCATGGGCTTTTACAGCGACATGTCGGGCCGTGTATTACAGAACATTGAAAAAACCGCTGATTTTGCCAAACCTAAGCTAACAGTAGACCAAGCATTAGCTATTGCAGTTCGCGGTAAATCAGACAAAACCGTGGCTAGTGTGAAGGCTGAAAATCAACAAGCCAAGTTGTGGATTTACCTTGATGATGCAGCGCAAACTCGCCTTGTATACATCACCTCATTTGTCGTTTACGGTGAACAACCAAGCCGTCCATTCACTATTGTTGATGCACACTCTGGTGAAATCATTAAGCGCTGGGAAGGCATTAATCACGCCACAGTAGGCACGGGCCCTGGCGGCAACATCAAAACAGGTCAATATGAGTACGGCGTCGATTTTTTAAACCTTGACGTTGCAGTCAATGGTGATACCTGCACCATGAATTCCGCTAACGTCAAAACCGTGAACCTAAATGGCGCAACCTCTGGCTCTAGTGCTTTTTCTTACGTTTGCCCGCGTAACACAGTCAAAGAAATCAATGGTGCTTATGCGCCTTTAAACGATGCACACTACTTCGGCAACGTGATTTATAACATGTATAGCGACTGGTACAACACAGCGCCGCTAACCTTCCAGTTAACCATGCGGGTTCATTACGGCAGCGGTTATGAAAATGCCTTCTGGGATGGCAGTGCCATGACTTTTGGTGATGGTGCTACACGATTCCATCCCTTGGTGAGCTTAGATGTATCCGCCCATGAAGTCAGCCATGGTTTCACTGAGCAAAACTCAGGCTTAATATATGCCAACCAATCTGGAGGCATGAACGAAGCCTTCTCAGATATGGCTGGTGAAGCGGCTGAGTTTTATATGCGCGGCGCTAACGACTGGTTAGTGGGTGCCGACATTTTTAAAGCCAGCGGCGCACTGCGTTACATGGCAGATCCGACCTTAGATGGTAACTCAATCGGCCATATCGACGATTATTATGATGGTATGAACGTTCACCATAGTTCAGGTGTTTTCAATAAAGCCTTCTACACCTTAGCCAACATGCCAGGTTGGGATACCCGCAGCGCATTTCAAACTTTTGTTGTCGCAAACCAACTCTATTGGACTGCTAATAGCTTATTTTGGCAGGGTGCCTGCGGCGTTAAATCTGCGGCAACGGATCTTGGCTTAAGTGCTGCCGACGTGGTCACAGCCTTTGCCGTTGTGGGTATTACTCCTTGTGAAACTCCGCCACCACCACCTCCACCAGCAGCATATAAACTGACAAACGGTACGCCAGTGACTGACTTAGCTGGCAACGCTGGCAACAAGCAATACTTCACCCTAGACGTGGCTAGTGGCGCGACTGATTTGAGTTTTGTTATGTCAGGTGGTACTGGTGATGCTGACATGTATGTTAAATACGGCCAAGCCCCCAGCTCAAGCAACTATGATTGCCGCCCCTTCAAAAATGGCAATACTGAAAGCTGCCCCATAGTTCCAGCCCAAGCAGGTACTTATTGGGTAATGATTAATGCTTATAGTCGTTACTCTGGGGCAAATTTAGTGGGTAGCTATGTGGGAGATGATGCACCAAATCACAACCCAGCTGCTAGCTTTGACGCAAGCTTTAACAATGGCAATGCCAGCTTCAACAGCACAAGTACAGACAGTGACGGTGAACTGGTTTCATGGAGCTGGGACTTTGGTGATGGTCAAACTGCCACTGGCACAAATGTCACTCATCAATATGCACAATCGGGTTCATACACAGTGTCGCTGACTGTAACTGATAACGATGGCGCAACTGACACTACAGCCGCAGAGTTTGCCGTTGAAGTACCAGAAGTCGCCCTAGACATAGCAATAGACAGTGCTAACAAGTCACGCCGTGGTAGCATACGGGTCGCGCTTTCTTGGAGTGATAGTCATGCCGCTCAGTACACCATCTACCGTGACGGTGTTGCTGTGGGCACTTCAAGCCGCACATCCTTTGTTGACCGCTTCCGAGACTCAGCCGGCACAAGTTTCAACTATAAAGTCTGTGAAACCAACGGCCCTTGTTCAAACGAATCCAACGTTAATTTTTAAGGCAATGTTAAGGTTTTGTGGCGATAACCGCTTATGTCGGCGCCACAAAATCACTCAATTTGAACGACATGTGAAATAGAAAACATAAAAATGCCACTCATTTATTGAGTGGCATTTTTTATGCAGTTTTTAAGGCGAACCCCTTACTCAAGCTCACTCGCCTTTAGCAAGGGCACGCTGAACTTCTTGGCCCATGGCAAGCAGCTTGGGCTCGTTTTCTTGCGCTTGCGTAAAATCAGTTTTTGATTGCCAGCCAAAACCTTGCATGGCAATCAGCGCTTGGGCGACAGGGCCACCTAAGGTGTTACCTGGACCCAGTACCAGCACTTTATCTGGGGCAAACTCCTTGACCCCGACGGCGATGGCCTTAGTAAAATCATAGGGTGCCAATACCTGATGTCCCAAGGTGTAATCATGTAGCTTTTGGGTATCTGTGCTGTATTGAGTCCAAATGCGGCCTTCGCCGTCTATCATAGGAATAGTCGGCTTGTGGAATAACTCAGCGGCCAAAGCCGCCTTACCGCGCTCGCTTACCTGCCCTAATAAAGGTGAATGAAACGCCCCATGGTTATAAAGCCGCATCGGATACTTATCATCAATGCTTGGCAGCAAGGTTTCGGCGCGCTTAAGCCCGGCTTCATTGCCCGCCAACACCCGATAACCGCCTAAGTAAATTGAGGTGAACAGCGCACAGCCTTCCTCGTTATTCACCTCTGCGATGACAGTATCTAACAGCTGGGTTTTAGCGCTATCTAAACGCCACAGCTCATCCATTTCTGGGTAGATAAGCTGACCGCCAATTAAGCCATCGGCCATCATAGATCCCATGGTGTTGATGACACTAATAGCGCCATCCTCATCCAAGGCGCCAGCAAGCGCCAAGGCAATATACCAACCCATGGAGTTGCCTGTGACCGCCACTATCTCGTACTGCTCACGGTCGATATCCATAAAATCACTCATGGAGCAGGCATAGATCAAGGCCGAAGCGTTTTCCCCTGGGGTGTGCAGCTTAAATGAGTATTTAGCTTCAGCATCAAGGCTTGCAATACTGGGCTGCTTATGGAGATGCCTATATTCATCAATGTTTTCGATAAAATCTTTTTTATCAGCATGATATCGATTTAAATACCCTAGTTCATCCTTGTTGTAGCAGCCGCGCCCTGGGGCGACCACCAGTATTCTTTGCTTAGGCTTTGGGCTCTCGACTAGGCTTAGGCTCATGATTGTTTCTCCCGAGTTACGGCGCTGCGAGCAGCTTTTGCAGCCTGTGCAGTTAACTCGCCTTTCACTAAGGCGAGCGCCGCTTCGACTATGGTGTCTCGCACTGGTAAAGGTAAGGTGGCGGCATCCGCCAGCGGAATAAAGCAGTCCTCTGCGGTAATACGCGCCATCGGTGGGCATAAGTCCCCTAACTGCTCGTGCAAGCTAGTGATAATGGCTTCACTCACTGAACCACTGCGGCGACATTCATCCACGATCAAGATGTGGCGGCAATCTCGGGCTTTTTCGGCAATGCCCGCCTCGTTTAATGGTGCTAAATAACGTAAATCAATCACAGTAACGCCAATGCCTTGCTCTGATAAGATTTTTTCAGCTTGGCGGCTTAAGTAATAACCATTGCCATAACTGATAATGCACAGGTCTTTGCCGTTGCCGTATTGACCCAGCTCGCCATAGGCAAGCCTTGGCGCATTCGCTTGAGGCAAATATTGCCCCGCCCACAGGTTGTCTCCGGTTTCATGTAAATCACGAGTCATGTACAGAGCGATGGGCTCAAGAAATATCACCACTCTTTGCTCTTCTTGGGCAAGGCGCACACATTCTCGCAGCATGGCCATGGCATCTTCACCGTTAGAGGGGCAAGCTAAAATCAGCCCAGGTATGTCCCTAAATAAGGTGAAAGAGTTGTCATTATGGAAGTGACCACCAAAGCCTTTTTGATAACCTAGGCCGGCAATACGGATAACCATAGGGTTAGTAAACTGACCATTAGAGAAGAAAGATAAAGTCGCCGCCTCACCGCGAATTTGATCTTCGGCGTTATGCACATAGGCGAGGAACTGGATCTCAGGAATGGGCAGAATACCGTTGTGGGCCATGCCTATGGCTAAGCCTAAAATAGAGGTCTCATCCAGCAAGGTGTTGATCACCCGATTTGGCCCAAAGCGCTCCACTAAGCGCGAGGTCACGTGATAAACCCCGCCCTTCTTGCCCACATCTTCACCGCACACCACGATATTGTCGTGCCGCCCCATGAGCTCGGTTAAGGTGAGGTTGATAAGCTTACCCATGTGTACTGGTTTATCTAAGGACAACTTATCAGCGCACATCAACTTATTGAAAGCAGCTTCGCTGAGCATGGGCGCTTGGGAAGCTGCTAGTTTAGAAGGGACTAATTTGGGCGGGATGATACTCGCCATGGCTTGTTCTACGGTTTGCAATTTTGGCCTGTGGATCACTTCCATAGCGATGGCGGTAATTCTTGCCTTTAGCTCATGATAAAGGTCTATAACCCCTTGTGGCGTCAAAAGCTTAGCTTCAATCAGCTGCTGCGCCGACACCAATAAAGGATCTTGGGCTTCATTTTGCAGAATATAGTCTTTTTTCATGTAGGCGATTTCTGCATCACTGCCAGCATGACCCATTAACCGCACTGTGCGCACATGTAAGAACACCGGCTTTCTGTGCTTACGGGCATAATCTGCCGCCTGCTTACCCACACGATAGGTATCCAGTAAATCTCTGCCATCACAATAAAAATACTTAAGCCCAGGACGCTGACTAAAGTTGGCGGTTATCCAGCCCTTTGGCGTGCGGGTAGAAATACCTATGCCGTTGTCTTCACAGACAAACAAAAGTGGCAGTGGCACTTGCTGATAGGCTGTCCAACAGGCGGCATTGATGGCCGTCTGAGCACTGGCATGGTTTGCGGATGCATCGCCAAAATTACACACCACTATGCTGTCTTTAGGCATATTAGCCTCTATGGCTAGCCTATCGGTAAGCGGAATACTTAAGGCGGCGCCTACAGCCTTTGGCAGATGTGAGGCAATAGTCGAGGTTTGCGGCGGGATAAATAATCTCTTACTGCCCAATACCTTATGGCGACCACCAGAAATGGGGTCATCGCTGGAGGCCGAAAAAGATAACAGCATGTCCCACAGCTGAGTCTCCCCTGGCACTTGCCTGCCACGCTCTATCATAAAGGCGGCGCTGCGATAATGCAGGAACGCCATGTCCGTTGGCCTTGTGGCCAAGGCATAAGCCGCGTTGCCCTCGTGGCCCGAACTGCCTATGGTATAAAAACCTTGGTTGCGGGCGCGCATTCTGCGGGACTCTAAATCCAGCAACCGGCTCTTTAATTGCGACTCGAATAGGCCTAAAAAGTCGGCATCGCTTAAGCCTAATTGCTTATGATCCCAGCCTTCGCCTATGTCTTCAAAATCTTGTGCTAATACCCGCTCAATAAACTGACGCTCTAATGCTATTGCTCTGTCTTCCATTCCAGCCACCTTAAGTGTTTCGCCTGAATTGTTAACCACCTAACCCGATCCCCTGTTTCACTGCGTCATCACTGCTTGTTAATTGAGTTGAAATAGTCAGTTTTGAGCGACATCAGCACCAAAACTGCATTATTTATCACCAATTTACCAAGCTTGGGATGATAGATATCGCCTCAGGGCTAAGCCCTGAGGTCAGTAAATATGTCGCAGATTACATGGCCTTAGGTTAACCGAAGGCTTGCAGACCCGTTTGGGCACGGCCTAAGATCAGCGCATGAATATCATGGGTGCCTTCATAGGTGTTAACCGCTTCTAGGTTCATCACATGACGTATGACATGGAACTCATCGCTAATACCGTTGCCACCGTGCATATCACGGGCCATACGGGCAATATCCAGCGCCTTACCACAAGAGTTACGTTTAATCATAGAAATGGCTTCAACCGGCAGGGCTTCACTGTCCATCAAGCGGCCAGCTTGCAAGCAAGCGAATAACCCCATGGTGATATCGGTTTGCATATCGGCAAGTTTTTTCTGAATAAGTTGGGTTGCCGCTAATGGGCGATTGAATTGAATTCTATC
The DNA here is from genome assembly GCF_000013765.1 of Shewanella denitrificans OS217. Classification (NCBI taxonomy): domain Bacteria; kingdom Pseudomonadati; phylum Pseudomonadota; class Gammaproteobacteria; order Alteromonadales; family Shewanellaceae; genus Shewanella; species Shewanella denitrificans. The sequence goes on from NC_007954.1 coordinate 3,627,215, forward strand.
TAGGCTATATTGACGGGCTGCATGCCAGCAGAACTCAGCCGCGCCCAGTGCGCCCCATGCGATACCGTAACGGGCCTTGTTTAAACAGCCAAATGGCCCTTTTAAGCCAGACACATTAGGCAGCAGTGCATCTTCACCCACTTCCACATTGTCCATCACGATTTCACCTGTGATAGAGGCGCGCAGCGAAAACTTGCCTTCAATCTTAGGCGCGCTTAAGCCTTTCATGCCTTTTTCGAGCACGAAGCCGCGAATTTCACCGTCAAGCTTGGCCCAGACGACAAACACATCGGCGATAGGCGAGTTGGTTATCCACATTTTGGCGCCCGTTAACACATAACCGCCCTGGGTTTTAGTGGCGCGGGTCTTCATGCCGCCGGGATCTGAGCCTACATCGGGTTCAGTTAAGCCAAAGCAGCCCACCCATTCACCACTGGCAAGTTTAGGTAAGTACTTCATCCGCTGCGCTTCGCTGCCGTAGGCATAAATAGGGTGCATGACTAATGAAGATTGCACGCTCATGGCCGAGCGATAGCCGCTGTCGACCCGCTCAATTTCACGGGCCACTAACCCATAGCTGACATAATTGGCATCGGAGCCGCCGTATTGCTCAGGCAAGGTTGAGCCCAGTAACCCTAATGCCCCAAGTTCAGACATGATCTCGCGATCAAAATGCTCATTTCGGTTAGCCATCAAGACGCGGCTCATTAACTTTTCTTGGGCATAATCATGCACCATATCGCGGATCATCCGCTCTTCTTCTGTGAGTAAGCTGTCGAATTGTAACGGGTCTTGCCAATCAAATTTAACGCGGGACATGAGCATTCCTTTTAATTATCTATTGGCTAACCCTTCCTTTCGCCTACCACATATAAGGCATGGGACCGATTGCCACTCTACTTAAGTGATGAATGATGTGTTGAGTCTGTTTTTATTCGACGCAGCAAAGCCGCAGCTGTTTATTATTGTTCTAAGCCAGTGCGCGGTAGCGATTTGTGTTTTTAGTGCTACAAGGCATTGCTTTGATTGACTTAGCATATCCACAATATTACCTTAGGCAAAATATTCTTTTTCTTTAGCATCCATAGCTTTTATCTATATCTTACGGGAAGGTAAAGTGAATCTCAGGGCCCTAGGTTATTTCGTTGCCGTGGTAGAACGCGGCTCCATCAGCGCCGCTGCTAAGCTGTGCTACATTTCTCAGCCATCCATTTCAGCCGCCATAGGCACGTTAGAAAATGAGCTTAATACTCAATTATTTCAGCGCCATGGTAAGGGAGTGAGCCCCACAGATGCTGGCACTCGTTTGTATCCACTGGCTAAACGCTTATTGAATGAGTCTAAAGCCATTCAAGCCCTGTTTAGCAAACCCGAGATTCAAGTGCCCTTTAAGCTGGGGCTAATACGCTCCCTGGGTGTACAGCGCATGAGTATGTTGCTTAAAGACTTTACCAATGCCTGCCCGGATATGGACTTGACCTTAGTGGAGCCTAGCGAAGATGCCGATGCGAAAATCATCAGCACCTGCGATCTCACCAGTAATGAAAACTTTCTGCCCATGTGGCATGACACTTACCTGCTGGCCATTCCGCCCGCCTTTAGTTTGAGCCTTAAATCATCCATCAATTTAGGCGATTTACAGCAGCAAGCTTTCATCCACCGCGCCCCCTGTGAGGCACTCACTAGCTTGCAGCAGCTGTTAGATATGGAAGGGATTAAGATGCAGATAAGAGCCAGAATTCAAACCGTGGAATACGCCGTTGGCCTAGTCGCCGCCGGCCTAGGAATCGCTTTGGTGCCAGCCATTCCCGCGATTCTAGAACACAAAGACATCGTCTTTCGCCCCCTTGCGGACATAGAGCTTAAACGCACAGTCGGCCTCGCCCTGCCCCTAGGGCAAACCCATACTGAGCAGCAAAAACAGCTGTCGGCCCTGTGCGGTAAATACCACAGTGACTAGGTTCTAGGTTCTAGGATCTAGGATCTAGGATCTAGGATCTAGCACCTTAGGGTTTAGGCGCTCAACGCTGCAATGCATTGCTCTCTACACTGCCACATTGCTGACGCTTCGGTTTCACCATAATGCAACCTGTTCTGGTCTAATTCCATCGGACACTTAATTTTGAGACAGTATGGTCAATAAATTAAGAGGTCTATATGAGTCTAAAAAAATCACATAAGAGTTATCCTCAAGCATATAAAGATGAAGCCGTCTTGATGGTGCTAGAGCAAGGTTATAGCGTTGCTGATGCAGCAAAGTCTCTTGGGGTTAGCACTAGTCTGCTTTACAACTGGAAGGAAAAACACCAAGCCCTACAACAAGGTATCGCCTTAGAAGAATCGGAACGTGATGAGTTAAAAAGATTGCGTAGAGAAAACAAAGAATTACGCATGGAGAAAGAAATTCTAAAAAAGGCAAGTGCCTTCTTTGCGAGAGAAATGAAGTAAAATTTCGCTTCATCAAACAGCAATCAAACCTGTTCCCTATAGCACTGTTATGTCGAGTAATGAGTGTCAGTAAGTCAGGCTATTACGATTGGCATAAACGCCCTACAAATGTGATAAGCCTTGAAACATTGAAGCTTTATCGCCTTGTTCGACAGCTATTTAAGCAAAGTCGAGGCAGCTTAGGGAATCGTGAAATGGTGAAGAAATTGCGCAAGGAAGGCTACCAGGTTGGTCGCTATCTCGTTCGTAAAATTATGCACCGCCTTCGACTCAAAGCTACCCAGCGACGAGCTTACAAGGTGACGACACAGCGAAAACACTCTGATGCAGTGGCTGATAATCTGTTAAACATGAACTTTAACCCAGTATCCGCAAATCAGGTTTGGGCAGGTGACGTGACCTATTTAAAGACAGGTGAAGGCTGGATGTACTTGGCAGTGGTAATGGATTTATATTCACGCCGGATTGTTGGATGGCACATAGACAAGCGTATGACCACGGATTTGATATCTAAGGCATTAATGAAAGCCTACAACCTGCGTCAACCGGCCAGAGGGCTGGTATTTCACAGTGACCGAGGCTCACAGTATACCAGCAAGCAATTCGGTAAGCTGCTATCGAGCTATGGTATCCGAGCCAGTATGGGGGATGTGGGTGCGTGTTGGGATAATGCCGTCGTTGAACGTTTCTTTGGTAGTTTGAAACACGATTGGATTTTTAAAGTTGCTCAACCAACAAGGGAGTTTATGAAGCAAGATGTGACTGCTTACATGAAATATTACAACTTGGAGCGACTTCATTCTGCTAATGGTGATCTGTCACCTGTAGAATTTGAAAATTCTCAACTAAAAGTGTCCAATTTGGGTTGACCAGTACACCCATTGTTATGACAAAAGTTCAGACCAACCCGCCTTAGAAGTACTCCCAATTAAACCTAACTTTTGCGTGAGCTAGATTGCGTTTCAACTCAAAAGCAACACAGATGCAAAAAGGAATAATGGAGAATTGGCCGATACTTTCAAAGGTAAATGGATCTGAGTAAAGGACCTGCCCTGCTAAATAGCCAGCAGAAAACAAAGCGCACAGAGGAAGCAGGCTTAGGCTAAGCCAAAACCAACATTCTTTTAAATACAGCATAAAATCTAAATCCTTTTATATTATTGAAAACCTTACCGTAGGCTGAAAGCTTCAACAAATCCCATATTTACTCTGCATTAATTTTGTAGCTTAACCAAACTCTTGATGCTGGGGCAGTGTATCTGTGATTTCATGCCAATCGGCTTTGTTAGCAACAAAGATATGTCGAGTCGCTTTAACATTGGGATTGGTGTCTAAGGTGCCTAAGGGAAAACCTAGCACATCTGGATTAGCATCAAACTTGGTGAATAGACTCGAGCCGCAGTTGGAACAAAATCCTTTGTGCTCACCGGGTGATGACTCATAAAAGCGGATCAAATCCTCACCGGTTAAGGTGTTCCAGCCATGGCTGCTAATTTTAGCTCTGGTGCGAAATGCCGAGGCGTGCAATTTACGGCACATAGTACAATGACAGTTGAGTACATCTTCGAATTCACTGTCTATCTCAAATGTCACCTTTTGACATAAACAACTTCCTTTTTGAACCATGATCCCATCCTTGATTGATTAGCGTTAGATGCGCTTGATAAATGCACAAGTGTTAATATACAGCCGCAACAAACAGTCTGCAAGCAGTTGATTATTACACCTTATGTCAGTACTAGACTCGATATGAAGCATTGTGTTCTTCTGCGAGTCTTAAATTAAAAAATGGCTAAAAAGAGACTAGGCATTGATCCTATCCCCATGACTTGGCGGCGTTGAGACCACGATAAATACCAGCGTTTCCTCGTTCACGTTGCTTAATTGATGCGCCATCAAAACAGGGACGTGCAACCCTTGATTTGCTGCTAACTGATGAATTGTGCCATCAAGTTCTAGTGTGGCCACTCCTGATAACACATAGAAGAACTGCTCACTGTGGGCATGATAGTGACGTATTTCGGCGCAGCCACTGGGCACGGATTCTTGAATGACACTTAAATTCGGACTTTTAGCTAAATGCCATCCATCACAATGGTCGCCCCAGAGATAATGCTCGGCGTTTTGGGTTGATACTACAGACATCTATTTTCCTTAAGCTAATTGGTAAACCATAGGTTGAACTTGTAATTGACTGCCTTGCCTTAACGGCGTTGGTTGCCCCGCATCATTAAAGCCAAAAGCACGGTATAAGTGGTACGCACCGCTATTGTCTATGGCAACATCGAGTGCCAGCACAGTGGCGCCGCCACTGATAGCCCAAGTCTTAAACGCGGCCATTAACTGCCGTGCTATCCCTAAGCCTCGATAGTCAGGATGAACCCACATTCGATACAGATAGGCGGTATCTTGGCTGATACTAGGGCTAGGGTTCGAGCTAAGGCTATCCATTTTACCCCATGCAAGCCCAGCGGCTTTGCCATTATGCAGCGCCAGCAGTGGCATTGAATTGCTGCAATTAATCCCTTGGTTTAAAAAGTCTTGCCAATCAGCATCACTGCGGCCACTTTCAGCGGCAACTGTACTACCAAAGGCATCGGGCGCTTCTGTCAACGCCGCTAATCGTAAGCCTTTATAGACAGACCATTCCTCAGGATAAAATTGTCTTATCATACTCTTCCTTAAACTCTTCCTTAAACTCATCCCTACACTCATCTTTAAACTTACTGCCTGTATTTATTGACAAATTCAATGATTATCAAAATTGTCTTCCCTAGGTTTGCCGAATCTCACCAACACATGCCATAACAACTTAAGTTCTTGGGTTTTCTTGGCCTGAGAGCCGCGCTCACTCCATGAACTGGGCTGCTTTTGCAGTCTTGCGGCTTCTGCGCCAACTGTCTTGGCGTCAATAACCTCATCGATGGCAATTTGCTTGGCCAGTACAGGCATTGCGGCGCCGCGAAAGTCTGTCGGCACCTTATCGCAGGCTAAGGTTAAGCCATTGTGCCAATGAAGGTTTATTTGATAGTCACTGCACAGCTGATTGAAGTACTCCTCAGTTTCAGTGCCTTTAAAACTTGGGTCCGCCACTAGATAGCCAATGTCGTCGGCAAGAGACACATCACCGTGGATCTGAGCTTCGATATAGTGATCCAGATTGCCTAAACCTGGCAGTTCGAACCGCGCCGCCACCGATGACTTAGCCTCACAGGCCATGTGGGCCATGATGTCTCTGGGCTTAAATGGCTGGCGACCTAAAGCATAACAACGCTCAAAACTCTCACTCAAGAGCGCCGCCAAGATGGCATCGAAACAGCTTAAGGTGCCCTTTTCTTTTGGCAAGCGATAGGAGTCCATGTAGCTGAATGTGCAGCGAGACAAGACTTGAGAGTGAGTCAAAAAATAGCAGCTACCAAAGCGTGGCGCTGGGCCTAATGGGCACAGGCCTAAATCCAGCGCCCCGTATTTAGGCCGAGACTTGATCCCCGAATAGCTATTGCCAAATAGCTGGTTCTCCCAATGATCCCGTGGGCCGCCTAATTCTGGTGACAATTGGCCATTGGAGATATGGGTTTCGAATTGGCTCTTGTAAATGCCATCGCGCAATAAGCCTTGCACTACGGTTAGGCCGCGATTATCGATCCGGTCCGGATGAAAATGCAGTGCCACCCGCCCCTGATGACTGAGCTGCTTCATGGCATGCTGCAGTTCTTGAGTAGGAATGTCAGACATCATCAGGATGTTTTTTATCACTGCATGGGCTTGATCCCTTAACCCAAGGGCTATTTTCTCTATATGAGAAACCGCTGCTAGCTTACTGGTCATTTAGGCCTCGATATTAAGGGGACTCATTACGCCCTAATTTTAGGATAGGTCATGAGTGGCAAAGTCGCATTGTAGGTAATAAGCTCAAATTTAGCACTGGATATTATAAAAAGTGTAGAAAAATGTGCCACATAGAAGATAAAAACCACACAATTAAGCCTAAGTGATTTGAAATCGACTCCAGCGAGCCGCCAGGCATTTATGTTAGCCCCTGAAAACGGGTATTGATGGCGATTTACCCCAACTTAGGGTAAGCTTCACGGCCGCCAGATCTGGCACCCGATCATTTATTGCAGCGCATTAGCTGCCGAAGAGTATTTTGTATGAGTTTTTCCTCCCTAGGCCTCAGTGCCGCCCTGCTAAAAGCCATCGCTAAACAAGGCTATGACACACCAACAGCCATTCAGGCCCAAGCTATTCCAGCTGTATTGGAAGGCAAAGACGTCATGGCTGCGGCCCAAACAGGGACAGGGAAAACCGCTGGTTTTACATTACCATTATTAGAAATTTTGTCTAAAGGCAAACCTGCACAACGTGGCCAAGTGCGTGCCTTAGTGCTCACCCCAACTCGTGAACTGGCAGCTCAAGTGGCCGACAGTGTTGAGACTTATGGTCACAACTTACCGCTTAAATCTGCGGTCGTGTTTGGCGGCGTGTCCATAGTGCCGCAAATTGCGGCGTTAAAGCAGGGCGTGGATATTTTGGTGGCAACCCCAGGTCGACTACTGGATTTGTGCAACCAGAGGGCGCTCAGTTTTAGCACCTTAGAAATTCTAGTGTTAGATGAAGCCGACCGCATGCTGGACATGGGCTTCATTCGTGATATCCGTAAAGTATTAGCCATGCTGCCAAAGCAGCGTCAGAACCTGATGTTCTCGGCCACCTTCAGCGATGACATTCGCGAGCTTGCCAAAGGGTTAGTGAACAATCCGGTTGAGATTTCAGTTACGCCGCGCAACGCCACCGCCAACACTGTGACTCAGTGGGTCACCCCAGTGGGCCAGAGCGACAAGACCTCTGTGCTTATCGATTTGATTAAAGACAATAATTGGCAGCAAGTGTTAGTGTTTTCTCGCACTAAGCACGGCGCCAACCGTATTGCCAAAAACCTTGAAGCCGCCAGCATCAAAGCCGCGGCCATTCATGGCAATAAAAGCCAAGGCGCGCGCACTAAAGCCCTTGCGGATTTTAAAGCCGGTAAAGTGCAAGTCATGGTGGCCACAGATATCGCCGCCCGCGGTATCGATATCGACCAATTACCATTTGTGGTTAACTTCGATTTACCTAACGTGTCAGAAGATTATGTGCATCGTATTGGCCGTACCGGCCGCGCTGGAGCCAGTGGACAAGCCGTGTCGTTAGTGGCCGATGAAGAAGTCAAATTACTGCACGACATCGAGCGCTTGATTGGCCGAGTCATCGACAGAAAAGCCATTCCAGGGCACGAGCCAAGACACAGCTTGCCCGAGCCAAACCTTAAGGGCCGCACTGCATCGAATCACGGCCATGGCGCACGCAGCAGTCAAGCCAAGAGCCAGCCACAGCACAAGCAGCCGAACCCTAATCGCCCTAAGCATGCCCAGCATGCCAATGACCGTAAGGCCAACGACAGAGTCGCCCAAAGCATAGGCTTAGAAGAGAAGCCTGCAAAGCGTCCACGCCGCGCCCCAAAACCAGCTGGTGAAGCGGCACTTGGCGCAAACACGCCTTCACGCCCTACTCGTAGCCCAAGACGCTCAGCCTCAAATGAAGGCCAGGCGGCTAACGCCAATCCAAGCAAAGGCGCTACAAACCCTTGGGGCAACAGAGACTAATCATCTCAGCCAAGTGTTTGGCTCGTATATCGTGAATATAAAAAATGGGGATGATCATATCATCCCCATTTTTATTATTTTTTGAAGACTCTTGTGTAAACATCAATGGCCTATAAGTAACATGCCGAGGAGCAGCCATGGAATGGACGGTCGTCTAGCAACTCTCTTACTACAGCGCCATGGCTCACCCTTTTAGCATTGATGTAAATCACTTAACTAAAAGCATAAAGCCCAAAAATTTTACCCTAGGTGGCACAATTAACGTTTATTACATCTCAAGAAAATATCCCATCTATCAAGGAATCAAGCTTTCTATTTTCAGGGATCGACTTTCCTAAAAATAAGATATCTAAGCAGAGTATTGGTGCCGCATAAATAATAAAACCGGCAAGGCCATGCACATATAACCAGTGAGGCAACATTGTTAACATAATGACAGGAAAGGCCCAGATAAAAACGATAGGCCTTGTTCTTACATGAAGTTTCGAGCCAGACTCACAATTCTCAATCCAAAGTTCTTTGGATACAGAATAATTCAGCTGTTGGTAAGCGATATTTTTATAAAAAGAAACACCAAAGGTTCGTGTTCCTTTGCTGACAACCTCAACAAACTTAACACGACTTACGTACTTATTATTAAGCTGATACAACTTCTCAATAGCCTTTTCAGCTTTGAGTGGCGTATCAATTATTCTTGTCCGTCTAAATAGACTAATCATGGTTTAAACACAAAGCCCCTTACTCTGTAATGGTCTAATGATGTAGGCGACTTTTGTGCGTTTCTTTGCGCAAAAGGTGCCAATATTACGGAGTCCGTTGGTGCTACTGGTGATGTGTTGTTGACTCAATTGGGTACCCCTTAGGTTGCGATTCAAATGTTAGTTTTGGAGCACTTTCCTCTAATTTTAATGCATAGATTTTACCATCTTGGTTTATCTGTGCTTTTAACGTGCCATTAAAATAAGGACCATCTTCACCTTTATGTGGAACTACCCTTTCGTATTTCCAGTTACCTAACTCGGAAGTCACAATAAACTCTGAACCTGTAAGTTTGAAGCTACCGCGAGTACCTACATCTACTTTCAGTTCTTCATTAGATGCAGATACAAATATAACCTCTGATGTGTTGTTATATAAATCAATATACGCAAATCTAGGGCAACCGGACAACGAAATGGCTACAAGTAATACTATAGATATTTTACTAAAGAAACTGACCATTCCTGTGGAGCCTCTATTACACATAACGTCTTAGTCTTTATGCCTTGCGCTGTTTGCAAGGCATAAATCGCGTGTTGGACTTATTCCCAAATATGGCCGCTGCCACATCCAGATTAATTGGTAGCTCTTGACTTAACGTAAGATGCTATAGGAATTTGCTTTTACGGGGTAGTTGTTTTTTAGACTATTTGACGGCTAATGACTTGATATTGTTTTAACTTTATCACCTTATGCTACTCACTTTCTCTTACACATCAGCTTTGATCTATTACTCATAAAATCAACACACCTAACTCTCAATTGACACAACTGTCACAGATTGCACCTATTACCCTCGAAGGTGCCGAAATATTCACTTAAAAATACCGTGTAACCATCAGGGCCACTCTCATCCGTCCATGGATTACATGGCATTCAGGCATCCTGCCTATCAGAAATGGTTAAGGCTCGTAGGGCACATGGACGTGCCGTCGAGCTGTTAGGAATTTTTAGGTGAATATGAGCTTCACGTCACAAGAGTACAACTTCGCGGGCGGCACGGGGGACTCTCGCAGCAGATCGGCAAGAGGGGATAATGCTGTTGTTTTCCCCTCTTGGCCAGTGCAGGGTGGAACCCTGCGACTTTGATTTAATGGGTGAGTCATCACCTTTTCTGAATGTGTTCGTGAGCCACGAACGTAGAGTTGCCAAACTGCTCTAACAACTGGGTGTGACTCTCCACCAACATTACATTAACGTATCAGCGCATCACTGCATATTGGCTTTCTTCTCTGCCCTTCTGGCAAAAAACCACAACAGGAAGGCGATCAAGGACACGCTCAAAATGATCAAGGTCGCTAGCGCATTGATCTTAGGCGAGACCCCGAGGCGCACCGAGGAAAAGACGATCATCGGCAAGGTAGTCGCCCCAGGTCCCGAGGCAAAGCTTGCGATGACTAAGTCATCCAAGGACAAACTAAATGACAATAACCAACCCGCCGACAGCGCGGGCGCTATCATAGGCACAGTTATCTGCATAAAGGTCTTAAAGGGCGTAGCCCCTAAGTCCATGGCCGCTTCTTCGATGGATAAATCAAGGTCGCGAAGCCTAGATGACACCACCACCGCCACATACGCGGCGCAGAAGGTCGAGTGAGCCAGCCAAACGGTTAACATGCCCCGCTGGGTCGGCCAGCCAATTAAGTCCGCCATATGCACAAATAGCAGCATCAAGGATAAACCTGTGATCACCTCTGGCATCACCAAGGGCGCGGTTATCATGTTTGACAGGGTTATCTTGCCCCAAGAGCGGCGAAAGCGGGTCATCACGAAGGCTGCCATAGTGCCTATGATCACCGCCATGCTGGCGCTGTAGAAGGCAATTTGCAGACTGGTCCAGACGGCGTCCAAGATCTGTTGATCCTCAAACAACTCGCTGTACCATTTAGTGGAGAAACCGCCCCACACAGTCACCAGCTTTGAGCCGTTGAAGGAGTAAAAAATCAAGATGAACATGGGGGCATAGAGGAAAATCAGCCCTAGCCACAGCATGATGTTGGAGAAACTTAACTTTTTCATAGGTCTTTCTCCAACTCTCTTGCCTGATAGCGGTGGAACAAGGTAATGGGGATAATAAGCAAAGCCAACATCACAATTGCCAGTGCCGATGCCACAGGCCAATCGCGGTTATTGAAAAACTCTTGCCAGAGAATTTTACCTATCATCAAAGAATCTGGGCCGCCCAGCAGCTCAGGGATAACAAACTCGCCTACGGCAGGAATAAACACCAACATGGAGCCAGCAATAACGCCACTCTTTGATAGGGGCAAGGTCACCCGCCAGAAGGTATTGATGCTGCGTGAACCCAGATCCGATGCAGCCTCGATTAAGCTCATATCCAGTTTTACTAAGGTGGCATACAAGGGCAAAATCATAAACGGCAGGTAGGCGTACACTATGCCGATATAGACGGCGAAATTGGTATTCAACATTTGGATGGGATCACTAATAACCCCAGTCCACAGCAGGAAGTTATTAATCAGGCCGTTGTTACTCAATAGCCCCATCCAGGCATAGACTCGAATAAGAAACGACGTCCAAGAGGGCAGCAAAATAAGCAGCAACAGCACAGTTTGCAGTCTAGCTGGCGCTTTAGCGATGGCATAGGCCATGGGGTAGCCCAAGAGCAAACAGCCTAAGGTCGCCACAAACGCCGTCTTAATCGAGCTTAGGTACGCCATGTAGTAGAGTTGATCATCAAGCAATAACAGGTAGTTACCTAGGTTAAGGAAGATGTTCAGCGCCTCATCCACATAATTAAAGGTCGGTTCATAGGGCGGGATGGCAATCGCCGCCGAAGAGAAGCTTATCTTTAATACTATGGCAAAGGGCAAAGCAAAGAACAGCAATAACCACAGGTATGGAATACCCATGGTGAGGTGCCGACCCTTGATAAAACCAAATAGGGATTTTATTTTCATGATCTTAATACCATGCCGCTGCTGGCCTCCCAGCTGATGAAGACTTGGTCTTCCCAAGTCGGGCGATCGCTTCGACGTTCACGGTTGGCCATGCTCGACTGCACGATTTGACCATCTTCAAGCTTGATGTAGTACACAGAAATGCCCCCAAGATAGGCGATGTCATGCACCACACCCTTGGCCCAGTTGTATTCACCCTCTGGCTGCTCACGGCAAATAATGGTTTTCTCTGGACGCAGCGCCAGCCAAACGTGCTTGTCTTCCACGCTGGTCGAGACGCCATAGTCCACATAAAACTGCTGCGACAAGGTCTTAGAGGCGATGATCACATGGGCCGCTTCATCTTCGACGATATCACCTTCAAACAAGTTAACCGTACCGATAAATTCGGCGATCATGCGGCTATTGGGGCTCTCGTAAATGTCCATGGGTGAGCCAGTTTGGGCTATCCAGCCTTCACTCATGATGGAGATACGCCCTGCCATGGTCATGGCTTCTTCTTGATCATGGGTCACCATGACGCAAGTCACGCCGACACGCTCGAGAATTTCGACCACTTCGAGCTGCATTTCAGTACGCAGTTTTTTATCCAAGGCCCCCATGGGCTCATCCAATAACAACAGCTTAGGCCGTTTGGCAAGGGAGCGCGCCAAGGCCACCCGCTGACGCTGGCCACCTGACAATTGCTGCGGCTTACGCTTAGCGTATTTTTCCATGTGCACCAGCTTGAGCATCTCTGCCACTCGCTGAGTGATTTCATCCTTAGGTAATTTATCTTGCTTCAAGCCGAAGGCAATATTTTGCTCAACCGTCATGTGCGGAAATAACGCATAGGACTGGAACATCATATTGATTGGCCGCTCATAAGGCGGCATGTCGGTAATGTCTACGCCATCCAAGTAAATTCGGCCTTCACTGGGGCGCTCAAAGCCTGCAAGCATGCGAAGTAGGGTCGACTTGCCAGAACCTGAGCCACCAAGCAACGCAAATATTTCGCCTTTATTGATAGTCAGTGACACTTTGTCTACGGCACGCACGCCATCAAACAACTTACTCACGCCATCTATCTTTAGCAGCACTTGTGGTTCGGCGGCTTGCTGTGGTGCTAGTGGCTGTGTTGTTAGTGGCTGCGGCGCCGTGTGTTGGGCAGTGCCCGAGGTGCTTGACATAATACTTCTCCGTCTTACCGGCCCAAAGCCAAGAGGCTAAAACCTTTATTTTGTTATTTTTGATTGTCATTAAACAATCATGGAGAAGCAAGCTTCTCCATGAGTCTAGGCTTACCACTTAGGCTTAAAACTTATTGTCCTGATTTAACCTTGGTCCAAGCACGTGTCATGGCGCGCTGCACTTTAAGGGGACGAATTTCACCTATGTACAGCTTGTCTATCACTTCCTGAGAAGGATAGATGGCAGGATCGGTGCGAATCGCTTCATCCACTAAGGCTTGGGCAGGCTTATTTGGGTTTGCATATGCCACATAGTTAGTGATTGGGGCTATGACCTCAGGGCGCAGTAAGTAGTTGATAAGCTTATGGGCATTTTCAACGTTTTCGGCATCCGCTGGGATGGCTAACATATCAAACCACAAGTTCGCGCCTTCTTTTGGAATAGCGTAGCCAATCTTGTGACCATTTTTCGCTTCATCGGCACGGGCCGCCGCTTGGAATACGTCACCGGAGAATCCATAAGCGACACAGATGTTGCCATTGGCAAGATCGGAAATGTAACGTGATGAATGGAAATAGGTGATGTAGGGACGAATCGTCATCATTAAATCGGCGGCTTTTTGATAATCACCAATATTTTTACTGTTTGGGTTTAAGCCTAAATAGATCAGCGCTTCTGGCATCATGTCTTCCGATGAGTCCAGCATAGCGATACCGCATTCGGCCAATTTTGATGAATACTTAGGATTGAATATTAATTCAAGTGAATCTACTGGCGCATCATCACCTAACAGTGCTTTTACTTTACCTTCGTTATAACCAATACCATTGGTTCCCCACAGATAAGGCACGGCAAACTTGTTGCCGGGATCGGCGGTTTCGAGCTGCTTCATCAGATCTGTGGCTAGGTTGCCATAGTTAGTCAGTTTGCTTCTGTCTAATGGCTGGAATGCACCGGCAATAATTTGCTTAGCGAGGAAATGGTTTGAAGGCACAACTATGTCATAACCGCTACGACCAGAAAGCAATTTAGCTTCCACCAGCTCGTTGCTGTCAAACACGTCATAAACGACTCTAATGCCTGTCTCTTTTTGGAAATTTTCCAGCGTATCTTCTGCAATATAGTCAGACCAGTTGTACATGCGTACCACTTCTTCGGCCTGGGCAACTGTGGCAGACAATAGACTGGCAGAGACCAATGCTAGTGCGGATAATTTGGTTAATAACTTCATATAAACTCCCTGGTGTAAATGACCAAAGCATTCGTCGATTGAGGCGAATACTCGGACCAAGTTATGCCGTTCTATGCGGCTTACCTTGCCCAAACTTACTTTGGGCCCTTATCCCGTGCCACCACTCATGTGCACAGATTAACAATTTGCATGATTAATCAGCCAATACTTAAGCTAAATAATCGCCAGACTTATTTAAGGCGCGGATTTTATCAAAAAAATCGCATTTGGCTAGAGGCTATACTCTATTTGCATAAAAACTCATTGTTCATGCTGAAAATAACGCCAGCCTCTCGCTCAAATGATGCTCCAAAAAATTATACAGTCAACAATAGAAACTCACGTTCCCACGAGCTCACCACCCGGCGGAAATTCTCAAGTTCGGCCTGTTTTACTGCAATAAAGCCCGTGGTGAAGGCCTCGCCTAAATAGGTTTTACAGGCATCACTGTCCTGCATAGCCGCGAGCGCTTCTTCTAAGGTCACTGGCAGGCAATTAGGGTTATTGGTGCGGCTCTCGTTGGCACGCCCCTGCACTGGCGTCGACGGTTTAAGCTCATCCACCATGCCGATATAACCACATAACAGACTTGCGGCTATGGCCAGATAACAGTTGGCATCCGCCCCAGGTATGCGGTTTTCGATACGGCGATTTTGCGGTGATGATTCAGGAATGCGCAGGCCACAAGTGCGGTTTTCATCGCCCCACTCTAAGTTTACTGGCGCAGAAGTGCCCGGTAAGAAACGTCTAAATGAATTAGCATTAGGCGCCATTAGCGGCAACAATTCAGGAATGTATTTCTGCAACCCTGCGATATAGCCTAAAAACAACACGCTTTTAGTGCCATCATCGTTGGTGAAGATATTTTTACCTGTGTCTTTGTTGATTATGCTCTGGTGAATATGCATGGCACTGCCAGGCTCGTCGGTGACAGGTTTGGCCATAAAGGTCACGCACACATTGTGCTTAAGGGCGGCTTCACGCAAGGTACGTTTAAACACAAACACTTGGTCCGCCAGATTAAGGGCATTACCGTGGCTGAAGTTAATCTCCATCTGCGCTGGGCCATCTTCATGGATCAAGGTATCGATATCCAGCCCTTGAATTTCACACCAATCGTACATGTCTTCAAATAAGGGGTCGTACTCGTTAGCGGCATCGATAGAGAAGGACTGACGCCCCGCTTCTGGTCTGCCAGAACGGCCTATTGGCGGCTTAAGGGGTAAATCATGATCGTCACTGCGCAGGGTTAAATAAAACTCCATCTCAGGGGCAATCACTGGCTCCCAGCCTTTCTCGTCATAGAGGGCGATGACTTTTTTAAGCACGTTGCGCGGTGATAGCTCTATGGGGTTACCCATTCTATCGTAGCAATCATGGATGACCTGCGCCGTGGCTTCTGCGGTCCAAGGCAACATAAATACTGCGTTCTCATCGGGGACACAATTAAAGTCCACCTCGGCATCATCGAGTAACTGGTAGTAAATATCTTCTTTGATGTAATCGCCCGTCACTGTCTGTAGCAATACAGATTCAGGTAAGCGCATGCCACGCTCAGAGACAAACTTATCCACTGGGGCGATTTTGCCCCTGGCTATGCCTGTCATGTCACTGATGACACATTCTACTTCGGTAATTTTTTTTTCTTTTAAAAACGCTATGAGTTTATCCATGTTTATCTCGCTCGGGTTGTAGCACGATTTCTGCACGCATCACCAAAGGACTTGAAAATCGATGAGTAAAACGGATTTTCGGTAACTTTCCATTCGGGATGCCATTGGACGCCTAAGGCAAAAGACTTGGCGTCAATCACTGAGAAGGCTTCGATTAAACCATCTGGCGCGCGGGCTTCTATCCGAAGCCCGACACCAAGACGTTCGACGCCTTGGGTATGAACTGAATTGACTTGGGCCTTTGCTTGCCCCCAGGCCTTAAACAACAGGCTGTCTGTTTCAATCTTGATTTCATGAGCTAAGCCATATTGCACATCTAAAGGGGCTGTTTTATCTTCCCTGTGCTCAATAAATTCACCTATCTCATGGAGTTTTTGGTACAAGCTGCCACCGTAGGCGACATTCATTTCTTGAAAGCCTCGGCAGACGCCTAATATAGGCACTCCCGCCGCGACGGCCGCTTTGATCAACGGCAAGGTACTGGCGTCGCGATTAGGATCATGATGGGTTCCTTCGCTGCTGGCAGGCCCTTGATAATGGTGAGGTTCAACATTGGAAGGTGAACCGGTAAAGAGTATGCCGTCTAGGCTGTCGAGTATGGCGGCGATAGGCTGAGCGCCGCCCAAGGAGGGAATAACCAAAGGCCAGCCTCCCGAGCCCTCGACCACACTGAGTAAATATTTCTCGCCAACAATAGAAAAAGGGTGCAATCCGAGCTGACTATTGCAGGCAACGACACCGATCAGAGGAAGCTTGGAGCTTGTCATATCTCACCTTAAGTAATCCTACTATTCCCACATACCCTGGATGCTATAAATAGCGCAATAACAAAGCACTAGTGCTAAATATATTGGCCATTTTTCCCACACTACACTCAATATTAACCTCAGGCAAGAAGTTAAGCCCTTGTTAATTCAAATTTAATAGTTGCAACATTTAAGCCTGGCACTCTTAATCGAGCGCTATCCAGGTTGCTTTAATTTCAGTATATTTATCAAACGCATGCAAAGATTTATCTCGGCCATTGCCTGACTGTTTATAACCACCGAATGGCGCCGTCATGTCACCGCCGTCGTAATGATTGATCCACACCATGCCAGAGCGCAGTGCTTTGGCGGTTTTATGGGCCTTACTCAAGTTACTGGTCCACACCCCTGCCGCTAAGCCGTAAATGGTGTCGTTGGCAATTTCTATGGCTTGCTCCATGCCTTCGAATTCGATTACCGCGAGCACTGGGCCGAAAATCTCTTCCTTGGCTATGGTCATCTGATTGGTGACGCCGCTAAAAATAGTCGGCTGCACATAAACCCCGCCGGTATCTGCCAGCACTTGTGAGCCACCAGACACCACGGCCGCCCCTTCTTTTTTACCCGCTTGAATATAACCTAATACATTGTCTAGCTGCTGCTTGTCCACCATGGCGCCGCAGGTGGTGGCAGGATCCAATGGGTTACCCGGTTGCCAGCCTTCAAACTCTTTAGCAATTAAGGCAATCAGCTCATCTTTAATGCCTGATTCCACCAATAATCTGGAGCCTGCGGTGCAGACTTCCCCTTGGTTAAAGGCGATGGCGCTGGCAGCAGCTTCTGCGGCGGCTTGTAAATTCGGCGCATCATTAAAGACTATGTTCGGGCTCTTACCGCCTGCCTCCAGCCAGACCCGCTTCATATTTGATTCACCCGCGTAGATCATTAACTGCTTGGCAATCTTGGTTGAACCTGTGAACACTAAGGTGTCCACATCCATGTGCAGCGCCAAGGCTTTACCCACAGTGTGACCAAAACCTGGCAACACATTGAGCACGCCAGCGGGCATGCCCGCATCCAATGCCAGCTGAGCCAGACGAATGGCGGTCAATGGTGATTTTTCAGAAGGCTTTAAAATCACGCTATTGCCTGTGGCGAGTGCTGGACCTAATTTCCAACTGGCCATGATCATAGGGAAATTCCACGGCACTATGGCCGCCACCACCCCCACAGGTTCACGGGTTATCATGCCAATTTCATTGTGTGCTGTCGGCGCAATCTCATCGTAAATTTTATCAACGGCTTCACCGCACCAACGTATGGCTCTGGCGGCGGCCATCACATCCACAGATTTTGAATAACGTATGGGTTTCCCCATGTCCAAGGTTTCAAGCAGCGCTAATTCATCGGCATTTTCTTCCATCAGCTCGGCAAAACGTATTAATACTTGCTTGCGCTTAACCGGCGGCAGTTGTGACCAAGTGCCGGCTTCAAATACGTCTCTGGCATTATCCACGGCTAAATTAGCATCGGCGAGATCGCAACTGGCGACTTTGGCGAGCAAGCGGCCATCTATGGGGCTTAAACAATCGAATGTCTGTTTGGAAGCGGCGGCTTGATACTTGCCATTAATGAATGCCTGACCTTGGATAGACAGCGCCTGTGCCATGCTTTCCCAATCATTGCGTGTTTTTACTGCGCTCATATTGACCTCTTGTCCTTAGAATATGGGGTGACCAGTGTGGTGAAGAATATTTAACCTCAGCTCGGGATAATAAATGCATATCAAACAGCCCTTTGCACCGCTAACTGCGTTGAATTCACTTGCAATAGGCTAGCTATTGACGCGCAAATTCGCCTTGTTTTCAGCGCAAAGTTCAAGTTTGAATGTAAGAGATGGAATTTTTGATAATTCACTACCGTTTATCCATCTCTTAACCCGAGTTGAGGTTATTTAGCACGAGTCTTTTTAGCGACTCATTTAAGCGAGCAAGTCGCTTAAATCCACATGCGGATCTGTGAGCTTAGATTACGCTGCCCAAGGTGAAAAGTTCAACACTTAGTTACAATCAAACAATTTATTTTACATCTGTGTGAAAATAACGCGATACCCCTTGAGGTGAGCATGGGGTTAGCCGCAAAAATCTGGGTGAAATATTTTGCATTTCTTTGCAGAGACAGTATGTTATATCTCAATCAATTAGCCGATGCTGTAAAAGGGACATTAACATGTTAGAAACAGTGCTGAAGATAGCCTTTGTATTGATTTTATTTGCGCTCGCTTATAAGCTCATATTCAATTCGAACAAAGGCTTAACTCTGTTTGAAATGCATTTTAAAGATGGCAAGCTCAGTAGCCACAAAGGCAAGATCCCCGAGAAATTCAAACAAGATTGCCGCGCGCTCGCCAAAGCAGAAAAGCTTTCCATGACGGTACGCTGCGAAAAACAAGGCGACGTCCGGTTGCATGTTTCGGCCAATGTCGGCGATAACCTAGTGCAACAGGTCAGAAACTTGTTTCCCTTCGAGTATTACGATAAAAAAACCGCAGATAACTCAAAGCTTAGCGGTTAACCTCATAGGGGCTGCTGTGACTCAGTTTGGTGCTGAGCCACGGCTCTGCCTACTGCTTGTAAATCTTTCCTTGCTTCATCACAAATGCGACGTCCAGCAAGGCTTCTATCTGCTCCAGAGGGTTCATTTCAAGGGCGATAATATCGGCAATTTTACCGACTTCCAGCGTACCTAAACTATCACCCATGCCGATCAAGTCGGCGCCATTGACTGTCGCAGAGGTTAAAATATCACTATTACTCATACCCGCTTGATGCATGAGTATGGCTTCTTGTGCATTGGTTCCATGGCGAGACACGCCGCTGTCTGTGCCAAAAGCAATATTGACGCCTGCTTCATAGGCGGCTTTGAAGTTGTGTTGCATATCAGCGCCAACCCGAATCGCTTTGGCGCGCACCGCTGGCGACATAAAGTCCGTGCTATTGGCCATCTCAACCACAGTTGCGCCAGCCAACAGGGTCGGCACTAAATATGCGCCGGTTTTTTTGAATAACTTAATCGTGCCTTTATCTGCGTAGCTCCCATGCTCAATACTGTCGACGCCCGCCATGAGCGCAGCATCTATGCCGGCTTTGGCATGGGCGTGGCTGGCTACTTTTTTCCCGAGACTGTGGGCGGTATCGACAATTTCCTTTAATTCATCCTGAGTCATCTGCTGACCAGTGCCCGTATTAGTGTCGGACAGCACGCCACCAGTGGAGGCGATTTTTATCAAATCAGCACCATACTTGATCGCTTTTCGGGTTACTTTCCTGCACTCATAAGGGCCATCACAGCGAGTTTTAATCGATTTGATTTCGAGTAGTTTATGTGCCATACCATCAGCATCTAAATGCCCACCTGTCACTGAAACACCCGCTGCAGCAATGATCCTTGGCCCGTCAATCCAACCTTTATTTATCCCGTCACGTAACGCATATATTTGCTCAGGCTCACTTAACAAATCTCGCACTGTGGTAAACCCTGCTAGCAAAGTTTTTTTAGCAAAAAAGACACTCTGCATTGCCAAATCTTCATTGGAAAGCTTAACCGTGTCGCGATCATTATTAGGGCCAAGTTCGGACTGTAAGTGAACATGCATATCCATGAGGCCTGGCATAACAAAACGGCTCGACAAGTCGATTAATTGGGCCTGCTCACTTGCGGTTACATAGTGCGAAACTGGTCTAAAGCCCGCTTCAACATGGGTTATCCGTCCGTCCTTTATCACTAAGGTTTGCTGCGCTAACGGAGCCTTGCCTGGAACTGCCAGTAATTTCCCAGCATGGATCA
The DNA here is from genome assembly GCF_000013765.1 of Shewanella denitrificans OS217. NCBI lineage: Bacteria > Pseudomonadati > Pseudomonadota > Gammaproteobacteria > Alteromonadales > Shewanellaceae > Shewanella > Shewanella denitrificans. The sequence goes on from NC_007954.1 coordinate 3,647,651, forward strand.
CCTGTGTTTGAGCCACCTGTGTTTGAGCTAAAACACCCTGTGTTTTCGCAAAAAGTGCAGGGCTTAGCAACACTGATAACGCTAATGCGATTAGGCTCGGCATAGTGAATAATATGAGTTTAGGCTGCGGGCGCTGTTGCATCACAGAGACTGACGTCATGTTAGATTTCAAGGAAGTGAGTAAAGTTATCATCTAGGGCTCTTATTAGTTATGTTGCACTATTGAATAAAGCTAATGAACAATCAAAATCTTATCCAGACTAAAGCGCATTTTTTTTCAGTCAAGCAGCTATGCTTATTTTATTGGCTAATGTTAAGACGGAAAACACACTATGATCCCACCGAAAATCCCCGCGAACGAAGCTGAGAGACTGCATGCATTAAGGACATTACAAATCCTCGATACCTCAGATGAAGAAAGGTTTGATAGGGTCACCCGCATGGCAAAACGCATGTTTGGGGTGCAGATTTCATTGGTAAGCTTGGTTGATGAAAATCGCCAATGGTTTAAATCCAAACAAGGACTCGATGCCGAAGAAACCTCAAGAGAAATCTCCTTTTGTGGCCATGCCATTAATCAAGATGGCTTGTTTATCATTCCCGATACCAATGAGGATGCGCGCTTCGCCGATAATCCTTTGGTGACAGATGCACCCAATATTCGTTTCTATGCGGGATACCCCCTTAAACTACGTCACGGGATTAATCTAGGCACTTTGTGCCTCATCGATTCTAAACCCAAGATATTAGATAGCGAAGATCGGCAGTTATTAAACGATCTGGGGGCTATGATAGAGCAAGAAATTAAGTCCGTTCAATTAGCCACCTTAGATGAACTGACCATGATCTCCAATAGACGTGGTTTTTTATCCCTTGCAGATTACAGCCTTAAAGTTTGTCGCCGCAAACAGATGTCAGTGTCATTAATCTTGTTTGATCTGAATAAATTTAAGCTTATTAATGATGAACATGGTCACCATGAAGGTGATTTCGCTTTAACGACCTTTGCCCAGGCTTTGCAAGAGTGTTTTCGAGAGTGCGATGTGATTGGCAGGCTCGGGGGGGATGAGTTTGTTGTCATGCTTACCGATACCAGCAAAGACAAGATAGATGATATTCTGATCCGATTTAGCGAGATATTAGACAGGACAAATATTGAAATTAACAAACCCTATAAGATTGAATTCAGCGCAGGAGTAGCAAGCTTCCCCCATGATACAGATAAGTCATTAGAACAAATGATTGAGCAAGCCGATGCGGCCATGTATAAAGACAAAAATGGTGAAAATCGCTAAGTGAAGTGACTAATACCAATCTTGTTGGCTATGTGCACCTTAACTGTGTCTACATAGCCAACAGGATAAAAGCGCAATGCCAATTGAATACGCTTGTCATTATCTGAGTATTTTATTTTAGACAAAAGAAAACGGCTCGCATATTGCTATGCAAGCCGTTATTTTATTTGGCAGGGGTGGCAAGACTCGAACTCGCAACCATCGGTTTTGGAGACCGCTGTTCTACCAATTGGAACTACACCCCTGTTGATGTGGGGCATTATGCAAAAAGGGTTCTCAAAGGTAAAGTGTTTTTTATTAAAAGTGTTTTAACTGGAGTTTTTTCAAGCAAGACTGGACTCTTTATTGCTATTTTGAGTTATTTTTTGAGTGTTTAATCACACAGACTTATATTTTAGGTTAATTGCTGCAAATGGGCCTTCTCTGGTATCATTCAGCTTAATACCGTCCCTAAAAGTATTCATCCTCACAGGGATGACGTTTCGATAGCATTATCGCCTACAGGTAACCTTTATGATTAACCACTTCACTGTACTGGGCGTCAAAGCCAGTGCCAAAGAAGATGAAATAAAAAAAGCCTATAAACGCTTATCCAACAAGTATCACCCAGATAAACTACTCTTAGCCTCCGATGAGGAAAAACAGCAAGCCGAAATTCAGCTGCAAAGAGTGAAGCAAGCCTATGACGTGCTAAGCGATAAAAAGCTAAGAAACGCGTTCATTAAAGACTTTAATAATGTGATAGTGACAGATCCTACTACCGCCATGCGCGAGTTGTGGGACCAATTTTACCCTTGAGTACCCCATGGCCAAATCATTAAATATCGCTCGCATTCAAGAGCTTAAAAGCAATGCCTATGACAATATCGAGTCATACAATGATCCTGATACCCCAAAGGCGTTGGACAATTTTACCCGCCAGATAAAGCAAGTGTTACTGGCTGATATCAGCATGCTGTCTTCTGTGCCTGAATACTTGCCAGTGGCCCTATTTGGTCAAGTAAAATTCTCGGCTGAATCCATGATTAAGTGGTCCCACTGGCTCGATAACGCCATCCAACCTGAATGGGACGAGTTCAAGGTGAGTATCGCCTTTAATAATGCAGATATTCCCTTAGTGCAAGCGGTACGGGCCCACAGCGAATCTTTGCTGATTGAAAGCTGCGCGGTATTGTATTTGCTCAATCAAGAAGCCAGTGGCGTCAAGAAAAAGGCCAAGCCATCTGACAATGATGACGACAATGAAGAGTACGGCCAGTCAAATAGTGATTATGACGACGAAGACGATGAAGATAGCGAAGAAGAAGGCTATTACGATCAATACGATGATGAGGACAGATAATGACAACCAGTCTGATTGAAATTACCGCTCAAGAAATAAAACAACTTGCCGACGTCGAGCCTAAGCAGGCCAGCAAGCGGTTTGAGATCATAGCCAACACCATGACGGATGCCCAATTGGTGGAAGTGATTGAGCACATGGATATCGTCACCCTGACTCAAATTAATAGTCATCATGATATTTCTTGCCCGTCAATCATGTCGGAACTCATGAGCCCTGAGCAAATTCGCGACATCGTTTGCCAGCAGCCGCTGTACTGGGAAGAGCAAGTCAAAACTAACGCCGATGAGCTTATCGCTCACACCTTTGAATTTTTGACGTACCTTATTCGCATTCAAGAAAGTGAAGAAAAACAAGCCGCTATTTTAGAGTGTATTGCAGAAGATCCTGCCGGTCTGTTCTATTTGTCGATACCTTTTATCGAACTTATCTTAGCCCCAAGTGAATTTAACGAAGACGGCGGCCACGAATTACATGACGATGAAGATGATGGCACCACGGTAGGCTTCGACAGCTGGCACGCCAGTGAAGAGTCCCACAGCCTAGGCATTGATGACCCTCGCAGCCTAATGGCGCTAATTCAAGAACTGGCACCGGAAGTGGCGAAATCCATCAAGAACTTACTGCGCAATGAGAGCTCTGGCTGGGAGCAAATTATTTCCAAGTTCGTTAATGAGCTGGTACTGCAAGCGAAAGAGAAAAACCAAGTGGCGGACGAATACGCTGAAGTTGATGATATGTTTAGCTTTTTAGATTAAGGACCCAGATATGCAATTGGCATTACGGGACCTAAACCAAGGCCCATATTTAACTAAAGTGCTGGCCTATGGCCAGAGTGAAGAAAAACTTAGCCAAGAAGAGCTGTCGCAAATCAAGAGTAAGGCCGTTTTAATGAGCCTTAAACTTGCCGACAAGTTTTACAACAAGCATAAGATGCACTTGCTGGAACAAGCCGCTCACGACGTCATCGGGGTGGTAAGCCTTGGGCTTATTTCTCTCACAGGAGATGAGCCGGCCATTTCTTTACCCTTGTTGAAGGATCCTAACGGGGTGGTTAAATGTTTTCAAAAGGGCTGGAGCTTATTAACACAAGCCAGCAGCCTTAATACGGCTAAATCACTCTATGGTGATGTGAGCCAGAGCCTACTGGAGAAGGTTTCTAGCCCGCCAGATATGGATGAGTGGCAAGGCTGGCAGAGTTATCAAGATGCCTTAGATGAACACAAGCGTCAGCAGGCCATTAGCGCCTTACTGACCGAGTTTTATCTAAGCTCAGATCACGACCCACTCGACTGCCTCAATCTTGAAGCCGTATTGGCTGAAGCCGTATTGTACCGCACCTTATTTGCAGGCAGCGGCGTAAGACAAGATCTTAAGAAGCGTTTAGGTAAAATTGAGCTAGATGATGCTTGGTTCGATAGCGACTATTTAATGGTTCAAACCGACCAAGCACTGGCAAAGTTGCCGCAACACTTAGCCGACACTATACGCCAAGATCTGAGCAAGCATTACACCCAAGGCCTGCTGCGCACCCTGCACTTCGCCAAAGGTTACCGCGAGCTGCAGATGCAAGGCGCAAGCCCAGAAAAGCTCGAGCGTTTTGAGCACAAAGAAGGCCTTAGTGGTCTCCTCGGCTGGCCGCAGTACTTAGACTTCTAGATCGGTTTCAAGACCAACTTCTAGACTGATTTTTAGCTTAATGTGCAGATTAAATCTACATAGACTGAGCGAGAGACTGGTTCAATAATTACTCAATATTCAAGAGCAAAAATAGCGACCTTAGGTCGCTATTTTTTTGTTATATTACTCTATATTAACAATGGTTAAACTGAGTTTTACCCATAATACAGAGTCTTATACCACGACTATTTAATTAACCGCATAACTTGTAAATGATATTAATCCCAAGGACCGAATCGGGTCAGTGTTCTGCTCAAATTAACTTCCAGCTGCTGCGATAAGGCTTGTATCGCCGTTTTATTGTTTGCCGCCTCGAAGCGACCTAAGGTATTGGTGGCAAAAACCACCCAATTGCCGCCATTGGTTAAGCAGGCATATACCTCAGTAAACTGCGCTTTTAAATGCTCGAGTAATTGCCTGTCCCGGCTGTGCTCTTTCCAGCAATTGAGCACCAGCAAGCCATCGACTTTGAGTTGCTGCTGACAAGACGTAATAAAGCTTTGGGTTAGCTGATTTTTGTCCACTCCTTGCTCTATATACATATCGGCGTAGATAACATCGACTCGTTTATGCTGGCTCTCCTGTAAAAACACGCTAGCATCTTGATTGATAAGTTGTAATTTTTTGCCTATAGGCAGCTGAAAATAGCGTTTAGCTATCTCAATCACATCCGCTCTTAATTCAACGGCAGTAAGCTTAATGGCAGCATCACAATGACGCAGTGCATGCACTAGGGCGCCACCTCCTAGCCCTAAAATAATGGCACTCTTAGGTTTAATAAAGAGTAAGGACAACAGCATGGCTTGCACATAAGTGTGCTGGGGAATATAGGGGGCAAGCCGCAGCATCTTGCTTTGTTCGTCGTTATCGCCAAAGGAGAGAATCCGAAAATGATCGTCATCGATCACTGAAATGGTCCCGAGCTGATCGTTGGATTGGTGTAATACCTTGATATCTGACATGGCTTCGGCTTGTGCTCAACTTGCACTCAATAAGAGTGATGATATTCAAATCGGCAATTCTAGCATGGGGGACCTACAATCTGGCAGCGTAAGGGAGTAAAATGGCTTTTTACTCTAGTCATGAGTCACAGATGGGATTATGTCGAATCATATTTTATTAAGTTTAAGTTATTTAGCTGTGTTCTTCTTTGCCCAGCATCAAGTCAAAAAATGGATTTTATCTCAGGCTAATCGCAAGCAAATCAGTGAAGTTCGCAGTCGATTAGTTATCCAGCTTATCTCCTACCTGATGTTTTTCGTGACTGCATCTGTTATGGCGGTCTCCCTAGGCTTAGGTTACCAAGAGGTGTCATTATTCGTGTCGTCGGCGTTTGCCGTATTGGGCGTCGCCTTATTTGCACAGTGGTCGATTCTTAGTAATATTACCGCTGGGGTGCTGATATTTTTTGTGTTTCCCTATCGCATTGGCGACAGGATCCGCATCGTTGAGAAAGATGAAGACCTAACAGGTGTCATCGTTGAAATCAGTATTTTTCATGTGCTGATAAAACGAGATGTGGGTGACTTAATGACCTACCCTAATAGCTTAATGCTGCAAAAGGCCGTCATCAAATTAAGCCCACTCACTGACGTATCCCCTCACGTTGAAGCTCTTGAAGATAAGCAATCGCAATAATTTTAAATGTTTTTCTGCAAAAAAAGACCGATATCTCTAAGATATCGGTCTTTTGGCTTTAATCGACATAATTTGGAAACTATCCCGCTAAAGAAAGTTTCCAAAACGTGATATTAGTGAATTTCATTCTTATTAACTGCACGATCTAACTTAGCGCGTACTACGCTGTCGCTAGCTTTTACGGCCTCTAATACACTTAATAGTTCAGCATTTTCAGGGGTGGCTAAAATAACTAAGTTATTATTACTCTGCCATTCAAGCTTCAAACCTTTAGATTTTGCAAATGCAGCCGCATCAACATCTTCTTTTAGCTTCACAACCAATTGGCCTGTAAGGGTGCCAAAAGGCGAACCACTTTCAGTCACTAATTGTTGATTTTTGCTCAAAGCTTGGGCTTTTTGCACGCCTTTAGCTGTTTTCACATAGTGAATTGATTCCAATCCAAGAAAGTCAGCTCTTGAAACATTCGCTTTAGTTACAGCTTGCGCTGCATCTTCCGTTAACGTTATTTTATCGTGCGCAAATGCTTGTACTGACATTGAGATTGCCGCAGCAAGCAAAGTTAAGTTTAATAATTTCATCTTTATACTCCTTAATTTAGATTAACCAGCTGCGTGACCATGGAAGCGAATTGACCAACCTTTTAGCTCACCATTAGCTTCATTTGGGATGGCAATGCTACCCCGTACATTGTACTTGATGAAACTATAATCACCGCTGTTAACGTCTATTACTTTCAGAGTCCATTCGCCTTTAGTCGACTCGCCATAGAATGCGTTTGATAGCATAGGAGTCTTATTATAGCCAGTAACTAAATCATCAGGATCTGTTGCATTCATCACGCCTTGATACACCATACCATTGTATGGAGTCATGATAACGCTCTTAGTTCCAGCGGGCGAAATCAACTCAACCGCTAGATCAGGAAGACGTAAATGGTCTGCAGTCAGCTCAATTTGAACCGCTTCAACAATCAAGTTATCTTCGATGGCAAGCTTGTCAGTTGCTCCCGTTAAGCTTTGATCTGGAATGGCCTTAGCAAGATCCTCAGAGCTCACCCAATCAGTAACAACATACTTACCTAGATCAGTCTTATATTCTTTGGCTGCTTTTACAGCAGCGCTGACATCAACACGACCAAAACCATATAGGTTATGGAAATTTAGACCGGCAGCATTGGTTTCCCAGCCTGCGATAGCAGTATATTCCAGTGCATCTTCAGCTGTACCTAACTTCACTTTTTTAGCTGCAATATCTGCATCTACCTTAGTGGCTGTCGTTGCCAATACATGACGCACATCACGCCACGTTAGTGCTGGGTTGGCACTCATTATCATAGCTACTGCACCTGAGGTATTAGGGGCTGCAGAAGAGGTACCATTCATAGTAGAAGTATAGTTACAATCCAGATTCAATGGATGTAAACCACCGTGGAATGGTGTGCCTGGACGGTCTTCTGTAATTGCATAACCGTTAGTACAACCTTCTCTATCAGTAGTAACGATAGCAGGGTTATCTTCCCCATACTCACCACCTGGTGCTGTCACAAAAATGTTTGCCCCTGCGGAAGAGTAGCTAGACAACTCACCTTTTGCATTAATCGCACTGACAACTAAGTTATAAACGTTAGCGTTGCTAGAGGTCATATTAGAGTTATGGAAAGGTAACCCTTGGTTTGCTGGAACGCCTAAGGCACGAGCTGAGAAATAATCACCCGGGATCCAGTATGTGCCAGAATAACGGAAATACTGATAACCATTACCAGCAGACTTCACAAAAACACTTCCTTTCCCGTCGGCACTTTTTGTAGAAGTTTCGGCATAGACTTCGTTTTCATCTTCATCAAAAAGATCTGGGAAGGGAATCGAGTATCCATAGCTTTGATTAAATACGCGCGCGTAGTCACTCAGTGAATTACCGCCGTGAGATTTCACGAAATTCTCAAACGTTTGCACGCTAGTCACTGCGCCAGTTGGATCACTATCTAAAAAGTTAAAGCCGATCAATTTAGCTTTTGGCGCGACGCCACGGCCACCAATGCCATTCCAACCTTCGGCTGCAATAATACCAGCAACGGCAGTGCCATGTCCTGAAGCGCCACTAAATGGCGTTGAATCTATGGTGCCTGTGATTAAATTATATGAACCACCAGAAACAACGTTGTTTTTAAGATCTGGGTGCGCTATTTCCAAGCCATCATCGACAACTGCAACTGTAACGCCTTGACCAAATGTCTTCTGGGCAATTGCCTCAGCCACATTCATGTCTTCACCCGCTTTACCACGATTAATAGCAAACGCACTTTGGCCTGAATTATTTAAATGCCACTGATGTACGTAAAGTGGATCACCACCTTCAATGTCAATCGATAACGTTGACATTGAATCTAATTTTCCATCACTGACTTTAAATTGAACAACTTCCTTGCCTTCCATAGCGTTTGTTAAATACGTAAATTCACCGGTAGCAGCATTCACTAAAGTAAAAGTACCGTGGGCAAAATCAGCGGCATTCACAGAAAATGTGATATTACCTTCAGCATCTTTTCCACTTAACATGCCCTTAATTGCAATAGATTGAGTCGCATTAAATGCCACATCTTCACTTACAGGGGCTGTATTGATAACTTCCACTACAGGCTTTTTATCACTGCCACAACCCATTAATAGGGCCGCAGTTATACTCATCGCAACAATTGACTTCTGCATTTGCATTTAACATTCCTTCATGTCTTTTAAACTACATAGACTAAAAATCAAGCATTTCACTACGCTTGATTAATTTATAAATCTAATTTTTTGGTGTTCACTATCTACAAAATTTGATATTAACTTGCAGAGGAATGTTTTTTAACACACAAACACCAAAAGTAAAACATAAAACACAATTAACCTCCATTTAAAGACGGTATACATAAATCCCATCTCAGATAAGTAACATGCAATAATGTTTTAAACGCAAATTGTAATAAAGATGTTAAATAAAATCAAAGACTAAAGGCATAGTCATTTTTTGATATTTATTTTTTGCTTATATTTACAGCAAAAAATGATTCAACTTTGCTAGGCCCAAAGCCGCCAATTAACAATTAATTCACATGGCCGACAATTAATTCGAATGAATTTCAAACAAATCTTAATTAAGCACATTCTATTTTAATCTTATATCAGACTTTTAATTTAGCGCGATTTCCTAGGTGAAACATTATTATTTTAATACTCGATTAAATAATGACACAGCATGCGTATACATTTGCAATGCTAAGGCAGCATCGTACCGTTCATCTTCATCACGCATAAAGGCGTGCTCTGCATTGACTTCTTGCCAAGTAAAATCTATCCCTTGAGCTTCTAATGCTTGATAGATAATTTTACGCCCTTCACTGGAAACGTGTGGGTCTTGTTTACCAAAGACCATAACAAGCTCTGCATGAATATCTTTAGTGCGGCTTAAGCTGTCATTACCAGCTAGGCTAGGTAAACTGCCTGAGTGAATGTCAGTTGGGTATAAACAAAATGCCGCGCAGACATCGGCATTTAATGCGGCGCGATAAGCAAGATGCCCACCAATGCACACCCCAATAGTCCCAATTTTATTACTGCAATAGGCCTGGCTTAACGCAAAATCCACCAAGGCCTGAGTATCACTATCATGTTGCTCTAAGGGTTTAATCGACTTGTCTTGATTGCCTTTATTTTTACCCGCCTCGTCATAACCTAACACTGTGCCAATGGGATTCAGTTCATGAAATATTTCCGGTACTAACACCACAAATCCATGCCCTGCGAGCATAGTTGCCATTCTGGCTATTGGCGCCGTTTGCTGAAAAATTTCTGAATAAAAGATAATGCTCGCAAACTGGCCGTCACTTTTAGGGCGGTATACTTGGGTGCGCATAGGACCTGTCTTAGTGATTAAGTCATGCACGGATTGGATCACTTTCATTTCATATCACCCTAATTTTGAATTTAGCGCTATAAATTAACAGCAAGAACAAGTCTTGCTCGCTATGGTTGTTCCCAGCAGTACATGACTTATATTAGTGCAACTCATTACCACACACTTGCCCTGCGGCCAGTGTTTGAATGTTGGTCAAAGTCGTCTCTGCAATAGCATTGAGCGCCTCTTCGGTTAGAAATGCTTGATGGCCAGTAAAAATGACATTATGACAAGCCGATAGACGGCTAAATACATCATCTTGCATAATCTCATTGGACTTATCCTCAAAAAATAGCCCTTTCTCATTTTCGTAAACATCTAACCCTAAGGCACCAATTTTACCTGTTTTAAGGGCTTCCATGGCATCGAAAGCATTCAATAGTCCGCCGCGACTGGTATTAATTATCATGACGCCAGGCTTCATTTTGGCAAAGCTATTATTATTGAGTAAGTGATGATTATCTTTGGTTTGAGGGCAATGCAGGCTGATAATATCACTCTGGGCATAGAGGCTGTCGAGCTCGATATAGCTAATACCTAAATCAATCACGGCTTGATTAGGATAAGGATCAAAAGCCAGCACCTTACAGCCAAAGCCAAGCAAAATTTTAATGGTGGCGAGGCCAATTTTCCCTGTGCCTATTACGCCCACAGTTTTGCCCTGCATATTAAAGCCGACTAAACCGTTTAAATCGAAGTTTGAATCCCGTGTTCTATGATAGGCCTTATGGATCTTACGATTTAGGGTCAGCATCAAGGCTATGCTATGTTCGGCAACCGACTCTGGAGAATAGGCTGGCACGTTAACCACAGTGATCCCTAAGCGCTGTGCCGCAAGCAAATCCACATTGTTAACCCCCGCACAGCGCATGGCGAGAATTTTAGTGCCGCCTTTAGCCAACTCGATTAACACTTCTTCACATAAAGAATCATTAACGAAAGCACACACCACTTCAAATCCTTGAGCAAGCTTGGCATTTTGCATGCAGATCCGAGAGTCAAAATATTCAATGTGGGCACCAAAGTCTTTATTGATCGCAGAAAAATGCACTATGTCGTAATGCTTGGCGCTAAAAAAACCTATTTTCATCATGGGACTGACCTCTTCATTGATTCTTTGTTTTAGTGGATATTGAGTTGCAGCTGGAGAACATTAGCTAATACCAATCGTATTAATTATCTGGTCATTCAGCGGGAGTTCAAAGGGGGTTAATCAAGGCGGAGGCTTGAAGACATAGTGGTGCTATGTCAAAAGTCTTCAACGCAGAGAAATCCCCTTTGAAACCCGCCCCTCGGGGCGTCTCAAGCGTTCCACTTCATCGTTGCATTCCTGTGTAAGAATGAGGTTTGAAAGGGAGCAACCCTTACTGCATTAATGCGCCTTGAATTGAAAAGCTTGAGGCCCTCTGTTTGATCACATAATTAATGTGATTGGTATAAGAACAGAAAACCATAAATAGCATAATTCCCTTCTGAACGACCCAAGTGTAATAGAATTTATCTTTGGCTTCATTAAACATAAGCCCCAAGCGCTTGCACCTATTACCTCGACAGCGTATCTTTGCGGGCGAATTTGCACTAACCACAGACGACTCCCTATGACTGATTTTGTTTACCAGCCCCCTACGACACCTTGGCTTGAGATTTTACATCAAGATAAAGACGTGTTGGTGGTTAATAAGCCTTCAGGACTATTGTCTGTTCCTGGACGAGACCCCGCTCACAGCGACAGCATCTACAGTCGAGTTCTCGCGCAATTTCCTAACGCGCATATCGTCCACAGGCTAGACATGGCAACATCTGGGGTCATGGTGGTAGCACTGAGACGCAGTGCAGAGCGAGAGCTAAAGCGCCAATTTCATGACCGTGAAACCAAGAAAGTCTATTATGCAAGGGTCGCAGGTCACTTAAGCCCTGTCCATACCCGTGTCGATTTACCGTTAATTTGTGATTGGCCAAATAGGCCCAAACAAAAAGTGGATCATAAACTCGGTAAGCCGTCCAGCACGCTAGTTAAAATCATTAGTTATGGTAAGCGCTCTACATTGGTCAAGCTTAGCCCTATTACTGGGCGCTCTCACCAACTCAGGGTACATATGATGGCGCTGGGTCATCCTATCCTAGGTGATGGCTTCTATGCTGATGCGCTCGCTAAACGCTTAGCGCCAAGGCTGTTACTTCATGCTGCAGAGCTCACTTTCTGCCATCCTTACTCCCAAGATACGTTGCACTTTAGTGCCGATGCCAGCTTTATGCTGCCGGAAGGTGAACAATAAGACGATTTTGTATTAAGACGCTACTGTTTAAGATGAAGGTTTTCATAGCATGAGTCGCTAACTAATTAGCCTACTTTTTGGTGGATGTTAAATATCAACCGACACTGTTAACTAACGCCAGCAAGATTAACAATTGTTAACTCATTTTTGCTAGTTATCTAGGTAATTTTGCTGGCTATTATCTAATGGAAGACGTAAATTTATAGATTATTAATCATATAATTGGCCATTCACCGTGGATACCGCATTTCAGCGCGACCAACTCGACAATCATATTCTTGAAGCCCTAATGCAAGACGCCCGCACCCCCTTTGCCGAACTGGCAAAACGCTTTAATGTTAGCGCTGGCACCATCCACGTACGAGTGGAAAAAATGAAACAAGCTGGCATCATTACTGGGGCACAAATTACCGTCAATCCCAAAGCCCTAGGTTATGATGTCTGTTGTTTTATCGGGATTAATCTTAAAAGCGCTGGAGATTATCCAGCCGCCATAGCCAAGCTTAATGCCCTAGAAGAAGTTGTCGAAGCCTATTACACCACAGGCAACTACAGCATCTTTGTTAAAGTCATGTGTCAATCCATAGAAGCGTTACAGCATGTGTTGATAAATCGCATTCAATCTATCGATGAAATCCAATCCACAGAAACCCTCATCAGCCTACAAAACCCCATAGTCAGAAGCGTAAAACCATAGCTTATGTAAGACAAGAAAGAAAAAATACATTTTACTCACTCCTGTGAATGCAGCTTTATATTAACTCACTTTAACTCGGGTTGAGAGAGACACAAATGGTATTGAAACAACATAAATTCAATACCTTACATTAAATTTTTAGCTTCTCGCTGATAACAAAACCAATTTATGTGTCTATAGCTAGCCTATGGCAAGTCTTCTTATGTAAAGGAATAACACAGTTAATGTTACAAACGGCTGTTTGATATGCATTTATCATTCCGAATTAAGGTTAACTACTCTGATTTACTGGCAATGTCACTTAGCTATGTTCAACTCAAATTAAACCATCAAAAAATAAGGCAAATAATTGAATTTATTAAAATTTAATATTTACAACTACAAATATTAAAAAAAGTATAGACAGTTAAGCTCTTTGCCCTCTTTAAACGCCGAAACAAAAAAGCAACATTGAAAAACTTTTCGTTACAAGCGCGGTGGTTTTATGTTAAAAGATATGGCTTGCATCGCAGAATGCATCTATGAACCCAAAAATTATAAACTTTGCGTAGCCTCTTAACTTGGTTTAATACCACTGGACTCTTTAACTCCAAAGGTTGCGCAGTTGAACAAGGAAGAAGTTGTGAAAACTAAACTATCACTTGCTGTTTCAGCAGCTCTTATTTCAGGCGCTTGTTTTGCAGGTACTGGAGATAAATACAACACGACTAATCAGTCAAATGATGAATATGCCGGTTTACAAGTAACCAAGTCAGAGCAAGTTAAAAAAGTAGCCTCTGCATGGATGATAAAACTAAATGTACCGTCAATTTCTCAGCAGCACCGTACATCTAACACAGACTTTTCTTTAGCCTCTCATAATGTTCAGCAGTCACAACAACGTGTTAAAAGTGCAATTATGCAACTTGATGCAGATATTCAAGTTGTAGGACAAACGTCTAAACTAGTGAACTCTATTCTTGTTAAAGCAGATAAGAGCCAGCTTACTGCGCTTTTATCTCACTCAGATATCGCAGATATCCTACCAATATATGATTATCAATTGGATGTTGCAGACAGTGCAGACTACATCAATGCCACTAAGGTTATTGCTGCAGGCACCGCAACGGGTAAAGGTCAACGAGTAGCGGTATTAGATACAGGGGTTGACTACACCCATAAAGCACTCGGTGGCTCAGGCCTAGTCGCTGATTATAATGCGGCTGTAGCTGCAAAATCAGAAATGCCGAATTGGCCGCAAGGTAAAATAATCGGCGGTTATGACTTCATGAATGATGATCCTAACCCTATCGATGTCAACACCAACCACGGAACACATGTTAGCCACTCTGTTGTAGGTATTGCACCAGATGTTGAACTCTATGTTTACTCTGTATGTAATTCAGGTTGTCCAGGTCTTGCGCAATTAAATGCCTTAGAAGCTGCAATGGATCCTAATGATGACGGTGATATTTCAGATCGTGTTAATACTGTAAACATGTCGCTTGGTGGCGATTTTGGTGACAGCAAGGGCGGTGCAGTTCAAGAGCTCATCGATGAAATGGTTGCTCTAGGTGTAAACTTAGTTATTTCTGCAGGCAATGATGGCCCAACTCCATTTGTAGTCGGTGGCCCTAGTACCTCTGATGGCGCTATTTCAGTTGGTGCTATGACTCACCCAACGACTAAATCGGCAAAGATTGATGCTGTAGCCGCAGGTGAAGCCTTTGAATCATTTGGAGCCAGTTTTAACACCAGCAACGTGTTCAGCTTTAATGACACCACTGCACCTTTAGTTGTACCAACTACAAATCAAAATGGCTGTACAGCATTTGCTGATGATGTAGATTTTACAGGCAAAGCTGTCATCATAGATCGCGGCACATGTGGTTTTACAGTCAAAGTGCTTAATGCCCAAAAGAAAGGTGCATCTTTTGTTATTGTAGCTAATAACAAAGTTAATGATGGCGCATTCTCAATGGGTGGCAGTGATTCGGCCATCACCATTCCTTCTGTAATGATTTCTAAAGAAGATGGCGATGCAATTAAAGCAGCATTAGCTTCTGGAAACGGTGCTTATTCCGTAGTCTCAAAAGAAGTTGCTACTGCCGGTGCTATTGCAACATTTACTTCTCGTGGACCGTCAATTGCGGGTACTTTAAAGCCTGAAATCACAGCTCCAGGCACGTCTATCATGACAGCTCACCCAGGTCTTGGTGAAGGCTTAACGCCTATTAGTGGAACGTCGTTTTCAAGCCCTATTACTGCGGGTGCTATGAGTATTATCAAAGAAGCATTACCAAAACGTAATGCTCTTGAAATTAAAGCAACCATGATGAACTCTGCTAATTTAGATGTCACAGCAGAACCAAGAGGCTTAAACCCTGATGCAGAATTAGCACCAATCAGTTATATCGGTGCTGGTTTAGTTGATGTAGAAAAAGCAATCAACTTACCTGTTATTGCATGGAATAAAGATACAAAGCAAGCTGCATTGGCTTTTGGTTTAGTTTCTTTAACTGAAACAACCTCAATAACCAAAACCATCCAAGTGAAGAACTTTTCTAAAGACGTTAAAACATATTCACTTATGGCTGAACAGCGTTTCATGAATGATATCGAGTCTGGTGCGGTTTCTTTCGAAATGCCTACAAGCGTGACAGTCAATGCAGGTCAAACTAAATCTTTTGATGTAAAGGTCACCATTAACCCAACGAAGCTACCAAAATGGTCGTTAACCTCATCATATGAATTAGATGGCACAGCTCAAGAAGCCTCTGATGCGCTGACTCTTTCTGAGTACGATGGTGCTATCAAGTTTATGGATGGTGAAACACAAGCACTTCATGTGGTTTATCATATTTTACCAAGAGCGGCAGCTGCCGTTTCTGTTAAAACTGAGGTCACTGATAAAGGTGTTGTGAGAACATTAACTAATATTGGTTCAACATCAATCACAGATCCATTTAGCGCTCCTCTGACTGCTACCAGCCCTAAGAACATGAATTTGCGTCATGACTTATTGAATGCATCAAGTGAATTGGCTTCTAGCTCATCATGTGATGCTGGCATTGCCATTTACAATACATTCCAAATGCGCGATCCCATTGTTCATGGCTTAGTTGCCAGTTATAACGTTGATTATGACTTAGACAATGATGGCACTTGGGATTACACCTCTAAAACCGTCAACCTCCAATGGTTTAACGATGCTTACCCTCGTTCTTTATACGCTATGGTAACAACCTATGGTACTGAAAACGGAACTTTAGAACCTGCATTCCATATAACAGGTAATAACTTTCTTACTACCAAAGCTTGTTTTGAAGATATGGGATTAGCTGCAACCGACTTAGGTGCCAAAATTGGCGTCCGCTACCGTGTTGAAGAAAGCGATTGGGCGCCGGTATCTACAGGAACGGGTGATGAAGTCACGACTTCGTTAACCTTAGCTGCACCTGATGCTTCTGCAAAATTAGTTAAGATCCCTGCTGCTGGGGTGACTCCATCTGCGGTAGAGTCTGCTGACGATGAAGAGGTCACTGAACTTAAGCCTGGTGAAAGTGCCAAGTTAGTTACAACCGTTGGCAAGAACGCTATGGGATACATGCTGCTCTCAGATAGTGGGGCTATGTCAGTAGTAGCCAATACTTCTGCAGCAGGCAACTCTGCGCCTACAGTTCAAGATCTCACTTTATCTGTAGACAAGGGAACTGCAGCTAACACAGTGTTAGGGCAAATTATCGCAACAGATCCTGATATGCTGACTAGCCCCGTATCTGAATTTATTGTCTTAAACTCCAATTCAAGTATGTTAGCAATTAGTGCTAAGGGTGTAGTTAGCCTAAGTGATACTGCAGTGATTAGCCAAGCAAGTGAAACACTCACGGCGCAAGTTGTTGCTGTAGACACTATGGGTAACAGCTCAGCACCTGCGACAGTCTCTGTAAATATTAATAATCTTAAACCAACTGTGGCTCCTACTGGTATGACTGGTGAAGAGGGTTCGGTTGTCATAGCGAGTGCAAATGCTCAAGATGCTGACGGTGATAAACTAACCTATAACTGGGTGCAAACTGGCGGTAAAACAGTCTCATTTGCAAACGGTGCTACATCAAAAATTAACTTTAAAGCACCAGCGGGTGATGGTGTCTATGAGTTTTCTGTGACAGCCTCTGATGGCCGCCTAACAAGTGAGCCAGGCACAGCAACTATTACTGTTACTGCTGCTTCAAGCGGTGGTTCTATGGGTTGGTTAACTATGTTGTTACTACCTCTAGCTGCATTGCGTCGTCGCAAGTCTTAATTATTGATGTTTAATCTTTAAAAAATAGACAAACAAAAAAGCCAAGAGCCTTGCTCTTGGCTTTTTTATTGTCTCAAATTTTTATTTTCTAAATGACCAGCACTACTCAGGCTTTACATCACCATGGGTCTCGCCTGAGAAATCTTGTACATCTTCAAGGGCGGCGAACCAGAAAGCGGAACTGATTAAATTGAACTCTCGGCTTTGGCTACTCGCGCTGCTTTGCTCGCACCGCCACAAGATACCTGTCGCCTCTTCGAATGTGTCGCCCATTAACTGATCTTCATACAATCTATGCAATAAAGCATCTGGACTTAACCCTTTAGCCAATAGCCGTACCATGGCAGCATGAGGCGTCTCATCAAATACTTTAAGTCCTTCTTCATCGGCGCTGACTTTAACGCTAAATATCACCCCTGTCGGTTCGGCAAAAATACCATTGAAGGCTTCTCTTAATAACGCGTAGCAGCTAAATAATTTGTGATGCAGTTGGCAATCGGAATACTCTTCCCACATTTTATCACCGGCTAAATCATGACTTAGTTGATCTATCTTTCCTTCTACCAGTTGTTCGGAAAATTGATGAGTCAACACGATTTTAGCCGCTGCTGCGGGTTCTAAATCGCTGAGTGACATCATGCACATTTCCCTAAGCTCACTGGCATCCATACCGTCCAAACCCTCATCGAGATCCATGAGTGCCATCAAGGCGTGGTAATCTTGATTGCTCCATGCATTAGGCAGCTTTGAGACTTTCTTAAAGTGTTGAATTTCTACTGCGAAAACCTGTTCCATAAACCTTCCCTAAGTATTGGTAATAACGATGCTTTTATAAAAAATAACACATACCAACAAAATAGATGATGTTTATCCATAGTGCAATTTAACACCTATGATGGGTAATGCTTGCTGTTGATTCGCTGTTGTTTAGCATTCCCATCCAATTATTCACTTTTTATAAAACAGCCATGAAATCCTAAGGGAATGACGGCATCTAACTTGGCCGTTGCTATTGGCCCTTGTGTGATCTTGCTCGCATCAAACACGCTGAGCCCTGATACTTGTCTGCCATAATCAAGCCAGGTCATCACTAAGTAACCTTCCGTGTCATCATGACTTTCAATAAACAAGGCTTCTTCGGCAATAATATTGGCGCCTAAATGGTAGGATTGCACAGCTTGCTCTGGCTGACTTGCCACACGGTACAAGGTGTCGCTTAATCCAGAGAGACTCAACGCTGAAGCGCCAATGCCATAGGTTGCCTTACCCAGTCTCATGCCATGACCACTTTGATCAAATTGAGGAAACTCCATCATGACCCCTGAATAGCTTATTTGCGCTTCATTAGTTTTTTGAGCTGACAAAGCTTTCCCATTCAGTCTTAGCAACTCGGAGTTAGATGCTGTAGTGCTTTCAAGCTCAATGCTAATTCGCACCCACTGTGCCTCAGGAGTTATCTCGGCTTGATCACCTTTTAACAGGGACTTCATCCCTTGGGTTAAGATATCGGCGTTGTTATAGAGACTTAACTCCACCCACATCTGGTTCTCTTCTTCGAATGCTTGGCCAAAATGAAAGACAAAACCATCGGGCAAGTCCACGTACTGGCGCTTCTCAAAGTCATGCTTATCTATAATAAGTAACTTAGACCCAAGCCCTTGTTGCCATGTAAATGAGTCGATATAAGTATCACAGTGCTGATATACACAAGGGGGAATATAGAACACCAATTTGTTTTGGCTTTGAGCAAAATCGTGAATATAGCCAGCTTGCGGTAATTCAATACTGGCTAAGCGAGATACATTATCATCACTGCCCACCTGATAGACCAAGAGCGTCTTGTTGCCACCTACGTACCAGCAACCGAAATTCCACAATCCACCGTCACCATCTGCTAAGGGATGAGCAGAAAAAGGTAGTCCTGTGAACTTAGCACCAAAACTCTTAATGCCTTGGGTCGATAAATTGTCTGGGTCTATCATATGGGGAGAACCCGCCTCCCACAAAGCAAGCAATTGACCATTCCTAGGGAGTAAACTGGTATTGGCGGTATTGATATCATCATTGTTGCCAATCGCTCGGCTATTGGGGATCACTGTGCCGGCACTATTGAACAGGAATTTTCCAGCCTGCTCCTCGGCGAGGTATTTCTCTGTCTTGATAAACTCACTCTGATGGCTTACCTCGCCGGCTTTAATGGTAAATTTTTGCACCATGCCATCGCCATCAAACCAATGTTGATAATCCAACCCAGCTCGTGACATCTTAGCCGGACCATTACGATATAAGCAGCCTTCAAGCGCTAATGGAAAGGTCCCTGTGACTGTCATTTTTTTAAGCGGACTTGGCTCTGCCCCCAAAAAACCTATCGCCCACGGCTGACGCTTAAGCTCAGACACCTTATTCAGCGACAGTAGCTTAGCGGCAGCGCCGCCCCAAGCGGCTGTCGTTAATAAGGCTAGTGATGATGTAACAAACTGTCTTCTGTCCATGTGATGTCCCCTTATCTCAAGCAATTAACGAATATGAATAATAAGTTCTATGTCGCTGTCTATGCCGACTTTGGCATCTTCAAAAGACGCTGGCCCCAGGCTTCCAGCATCATTGCTAAAACCATAACCTTCTAACGGCACGCCCAAAAAATTAACATCTAAACTGCCATTGCCATTCTCATCGTGGACGATTCTGACGGCGTAATCGGCTGTGGGTAATTGACTAAAAACAATCTCATGGCGAGTCTGGGTTACTGGCGTTAATGCGGATATAAAAGCCCCTCGACCTGAGTCATATTTTTCTTTACTATCAAATATCTGGATCATTAACTGACCGGTGTGTTTAGGAATATTGTCTACCACTAAATTTAAGGTATGCCCATGGGCGATGCCGCCGCATAGGCTTAAACCCAAAAGTGTTAGGGCGCTAATATAAGTGTTTTTTTTGCTGTTACTGTTGCTACTGTTGTTAGCTTTCATCATAAACCTCTACTGGCGGTATTTTTACCTTCGACATAAACCCGATGGCACTCAAGAACCCTAAGATAAGCGATATGACAGAGAGAGACAGGTGCCAAAAGTCATGAATATGCAAATACTGGGTTATGTTATTCCCCACGCCGTTAACTGAGTGTTAAACCATAACAATAAGAGATAGAGATGCCATTGTTGAAATATCCATTAGCACTCGCCGAGTGGCTGTTAATCCTTGCGGCACTTATTAGTTGGAGCTTGGTAAGTTGGTTAGACTTATCCACTCTGCAAGGGCAGAATTTCTGGCTGCAATCTATGGGGTTATGCGGCTTTATCGGCTTATTTTTACTGGTGGCTTTAGATATTTTACCTAACCGGCATTATTTACTTATCCGAACGGCCATACTCCTACAAGCTGCATTAATACTCAGCTTACTGGCATTGAACCCTAATGCTTATTTGGCTATTCTATTGATTATTTGGGCATCCCAGCTTGCCGAGTGGTTCGATAAACGCCAAGCCCTATTACAGCTTGTGGGGGTCAATGCGGCATTTTATAGCCTGAGTGCCTATTATTGGAATTTGGATAGTAGTGAGTTTAATCTGCTTATTTTTAGTGGCTTTCAACTATTTGCTTACAGTAGTAGCCTCGCTAAGCTCAGCGAAAAGCATGCAAGGCTTGAACAAGAGCAGCTTAATCAGCAGCTATTAAGCACGCGTTCATTGCTTGCACAAACCAGCCAGCAGCAAGAAAGGCTCAGAATAGCCCGAGACTTACACGATATTTTAGGCCATCAACTCACGGCGTTGTCACTTCAATTAGAAGTACTTAGCCATCAAGTTGCCACTGAGACTAAGCCTCAAGTGCAGCAAAGCCAACGACTTGCCAAAGATTTATTGGCCAACATTCGCGCTGTGGTAAAAGAAAAGCGTCATCAAACCCATCTTGATCTGCTGACCCCGCTGGAAGCAATAATGACCCGGCTTCCTGGGATAAGCCTGCGCTTTACTAAGATGCAGCCTCTGCAGTCGGCCCTGTTAGCCCAAGAGCTACTCTGCGTACTCCAAGAAGGCATAGCCAATGCGGTGCGCCACGGTAAAGCGACTGAGCTTGAATTAATTATGCGACAAGAGGGAGAGCAACTCTTACTGACACTCATGGATAATGGTCAAGGTGGGGATTACATCCCAGGCTCAGGCCTACTAGGCATGCAAGAAAGAATGCAGGCATTCGATGGCAAAGTTGAGGTAAAGCCCCGAGTAGAACATGCTAAAAAGGGTCAAGCTCATCGAGGATCTCAGCTTGAGATCCGCTGCGTTCACCCCTTAGCTTAAGTTCATTGATAAACGGCCACACACATAACAACACTACTTATAAAAGCGATGCAGTAAGGATACCTAAACAGCATGGAAATTCAGCAAACCAATACAGCAAAGCCCAGTAAAATTCGTGTTGGTCTGGTTGACGACCAACAACTTGTGCGTCAAGGAATCGCTAGCCTACTGGCGCTTTCGGATAAGATAGAGGTCACCTGGCAAGCCGAAAACGGTCAGCAAGCACTTACTCTACTGGCAAGCACTGCTATAGATATACTGCTCAGTGATATAAGAATGCCTGTGATGGATGGGATAAGTTTGCTGAGCCACATTCGCGCCGACAATAATCAACTACCAACGCTTATGCTCACCACCTTCGATGACAGTGAATTGTTTCTGACCAGTTTACATGCCGGCGCTAATGGCTTTTTATTAAAAGATGTGTCCTTAGATAAATTACTCAATGCCATCGAAGTCATAGCCCAAGGCGGTGTGCTCATTGAGCCTGTGGTTCTCAATCAATTAAGCCAACAGGCGCCAATTAATGCCCCTGAAGTTAACCCGCTATCGGAGCGAGAAACCAGCATACTTAAGTTTATGGCTAATGGCTGCTCGAACAAAGAAATAGCCACTGGGGTATTTTTAGCCGAAGGCACTGTCAAAAATCACGTGTCGAATATCTTGTCCAAACTCGGCTGTCGTGATCGCACCCGCGCCGTGCTAAAAGGCTTAGAGTTAGGAATTATTTAACTCGAAACATCAGCTTAAATTGACCTAAGTCGCCATAGCTAAACTGAATATCTTGATCCATTGGCAAATCCAGCACGCCAGCATAGGAACCGGTTATCACTTGCTGGCCCGCCTGTACGCCTATCCCTTGCTGAGATAAGAAGTTCACCAACCAATAGAGCCCAGCTTTGGGGGTGTGATTGGGGTGTTTAGCTTGGTACCGACGAGGCAGGGACCTTTCTCCTTGGCTTACTTGAAGCTCAAATGCCGCCACTGAGCTTAAATCATCCCCCTTGGGGTAATCGATTTTAGGACCAAGATACAGGCCTTGATTCACAAGACCATCAGCCAAGGCCTCAAAATAACTGACCTCACTGGGCTGACTATAACGACTCTGAATAAGCTCAAGGGCCAAGCGTACACTACCAATGGCATCATCTATCTGAGCATGGGTATATTCACCCTCCTGGGGAGCGAGCGCCTTGTTAAATTCAAAGGCGAGTTCCGGCTCGACTCGCGCCAGTCCTTTAGATGAAGGATACACACTGCATAGGGTGCTTAATGTGGCGCTACTTTTGCACTCAGTGGTGACTGTGGAAGCAAAAATGGGCGCTACTACGTATTTTGTGTCGCCTGTAAGGCTATCCGTCACAGGGAGCAAGCACTTCCAGCCAATCACTTGTGTATTCGCTTGCTGGCACACCTCCTGGGAAATTTGCTGTTGCAGGGCAAAGGCATCGATAAAGTTATCAGGCCTAGATTCTGCAGCAAGCCTAGGGCCTGGGATCCCGGCTATGCGTCGTAACGCTAACTCACTACTTGGAGTCATGGTATTACCCTTCTCTCACTTGTCTCTGGGGCTGGGGTTACGCTTGAATCATTTTCTCGAGATCCGCAGGGCGATAATAAACCGACTTGAGCACCTTGCCCTGACGCACTGTTTTGCCCGCCATTTCCACATCTTTTGCACACTTAGCAATAATAAAGTCGCCTTGTTTGCTAGCCATGATCTCAACCCCTTGCTTGGCATAGAAGGCCTGGGTTTCAGCAAACTCTTGCTCATTGCGGCACACTTTACTCATATTGCTCGAATGAACCTCATCCCAACAGCCAATGAAGTTTATGGATAGGTTCTTGGCAACATTCAGTAGCAAATCAACCAAATAGCTTATTTCCACTGTGTCTTCGACTTGAGTCGAACCTAAGTGGACTAGGCGGCCCATCAAGACATACACGGAATCGACTATGGCATCGGCCTGTTCAATCAAGCTATCGGCTTGTGCCAATTCGGTAAGCTCCTCAATAATCAATGAGGTATGCAAGATGTCTGCTTTAGCGTCAAGACTTGCCTTGTCATTGAGCGGTAAATCAAAGGTTTGGCGAAACTCACTGATATCGCGATATAAATGCTCATAAAGTGACTGGGTTAGTTGAGTAAATTCCATAGTTCCCTCGATAAATGATAAGTTGAAACACAATAAAAAAGCCGAAGACTCGCTTCAGCTTAAGACACATTCTAATAGGCTAACTATTTAATAAAAGCAAAAGCATCGCCGTATAAATGCGCTTCTTCGACGCCCATTTCACGAAACACCTGCCTTGCAGCGCCGACCATATCGAAACGGCCGGCGATATAGATGTCATAGCCGATTAGGCTAACAAAATCTTGCTCGATTTGTTTCAACAGGTTGCCCTGTTTGCCTTGCCAACCTTGTGGTGCATCTTCAACGACAGGAATAAATTCAAGCCATGTGTGAGCCTTGTGCCACTCACGGGCAATGCCTTGGTAATACATGGCATCTTGGTTTCGGCAACCCCAATAAAACTGAGTGTGAACTGTCTGACCAAGGGAAATTTGTGACTCGATAATGCTTTTGATGTAAGAAAAACCTGTGCCACCCGCGATCATAAGTCGAGGTCTTTGACTTTCTTGACGTAAAAAAGCGTCACCCGCTGGCGCTTCGATATCAATATGAGTCGAATTCTTTAACCGCTCCACCACTTGCATAGGGTAGCTTTCGCTGACCGCGGCACCGATATGCAATTCAAGGGTATCGAGTCCTGGTGCTGAGGCAATAGAGAAAGGACGTTTGTCATTTTCTGCCATAACAACACTAAGATATTGCCCTGCTTTAAATTCAAAGCCAGCCTCAGGTCTAAGCAATACCTGATAAACAGCATCATTAAATGGCGTAATTTTTTCTACCTGACAACGAATGGTTTTCATCTAACGTCCTTTAAACACCTTTATTAAGGTTAATACTAACAAATTCAATTATAGAATAGGATTGTTGCAACTGGCTTAGAGGGTCGGATGACTGTCTATGCCTAAGTCTTGCCAAATTTCATCTACTTTTTGCTTTACATTGGGGTCCATGACTATGGGGGTGCCCCATTCTCTTTGGGTTTCACCTGGCCATTTATTAGTGGCATCTAGGCCCATTTTCGAGCCAAGCCCCGCCACAGGAGAGGCAAAGTCCAAGTAATCTATAGGAGTGTGATCGATCAAGGTAGTGTCACGGGTGGGATCCATGCGAGTCGTGATCGCCCAAATAACATCTTGCCAGTCGCGACAATTTACGTCCTCATCCACCACTATGATGAACTTGGTATACATAAATTGGCGTAAAAAAGACCAAGCCCCCATCATCACTCGCTTGGCATGCCCTGGGTATTGTTTACGAATGGAGATCACCGCCATACGGTATGAGCAACCTTCCGGTGGCAAGTAAAAATCAATAATTTCAGGGTATTGCTTACGTAAAATCGGCACAAACACTTCATTAAGCGCAACCCCAAGCATGGCAGGCTCATCCGGCGGACGACCTGTGTACGTGCTGTGGTAAATGGCATCTTTGCGCTTAGTGATATGAGTTACAGTAAAGACAGGGAAACTGTCGGTCTCATTGTAGTAACCCGTGTGATCCCCGTATGGCCCTTCTTCAGCCATTTCATTAGGATCGATATAGCCTTCTAAAATGATCTCACTGGTCGCAGGCACTTCTAAATCGCAACTGATGGCTTTACACACCTCAGTGCGCTCGCCCCTGAGCAGGCCGGCAAAGGCGTATTCACTCATAGAATCAGGTACCGGGGTCACCGCAGCTAGAATTGTCACAGGATCGCTACCAAGAGCTACTACCACAGGGTAGCGCTCTCCAGGATGAAGCTCCTTAAAGTCTTTAAAGTCTAAAGCGCCACCACGATGATCGAGCCAGCGCATAATCAGTTTATTTTTGCCCAATAACTGTTGGCGGTAGATACCTAAGTTTTGCCTTTTTTGTCTCGGGCCTTTGGTAATGGTCAGTCCCCAAGTCACTAGTGGAGCTACGTCGCCGGGCCAGCAATGCTGAATAGGTAATGCGGTTAAATCAACCTCATCACCTGTGATCACCACTTGCTGACAAGGGGCATGACTCACAGATTTAGGCGGCATGTTTAAGGCTTGCTTAAACTTAGGCAGTTTGGCTAGGGCATCTTTGAAACCCGTTGGTGGCTCGGGCTCTTTTAAAAAAGCCAGTAATTCCCCTACTTCCCGCAGGGCTAAAGGGTCTTCCTTACCCAACGCCATGGCAACCCGTTTAGGGGTACCGAAGAGGTTAACCAATACAGGCATAGTGTTATCTTTTGGGTTTTCAAACAATAACGCAGGACCACCTGAGCGCAGTACGCGATCGGCAATTTCAGTCATTTCTAAATAAGGATCAACGGGATAACTAATGCGTTTAAGTTCGCCATTGGCTTCTAAGTGATCAATAAAGCTGCGTAAATCCTTAAAACTCATAACTAAATGCCTATCATTTCAAACCTGTTATGCCGCGCACTATAGCATTTTTTATCTGCTCGAGATAACTCAATTTGGCTACTCAAGTGCAAGATATTGGAGTAAGCTTTATCTATCTCCAGCGGTCTGGGTATCATAATGGCACACTGTAAAATGGCAAACGCCATAACCTCACTTCATCGCCTCAAACGTAAGTTTACAGCCTTCGACTTGCCTTCAATAATTCGAGTTATCTTAGCCTCACTGTGCCTTGCGACTTTCCTCAGCGGTGCAGTACAAGCGAGGGATGAAACTCGAGTGTCATTCAGTCAAGGATACCAACTCAATCATAATGACCGACATGCTCATCCTTCAGCTTGGTGGTTAACACCTAGGCATAACGTCCATGGTTATGTTCGCGCTGAACCTTACCCATTTCACCACACTAGGTATTCACGCTGGGGAAATAGACTGTCGCCAAATTCATCCTTGAGCATTAGTTGGGGCAATAGCCCTTATTATCACAACAGCGGTTTCTATCAGCAGCCAAGATGGCGTCATTGGAATGGTTTTGAAGACAACTTTGAAGACGACTTTGAAGACAATAATGCCTTTAGCCCATGGCATAATAATTCTCGAGTTTACTCAACTAATGATTATGCAAGCTATGTCTATTCAGACACTGGAAATGCTCGCAGACAGAATGCTTGGCGTAAACAAGAATACTTGCAGGCTAACCAGATAATACAAGACACTGCAATACAGGTCGCACCTATTTCACGGTTAAGCACTCAGGTGAGTCACAGCACTGGGTTAACCAGCTTACCCGCGAATGCTAGAGTGGTGCAGCAAGACAGTGGCATTGTCTATGAATGGCAAGGGGTCAGTTACCGCTTCGATTGGAGCACTCAGACATATCTAGCCATCACAGATAAAACCGAAGAATAAATCTACTCCATGTCTTCAAAGAAATAATAATCTGTTTTTGAATGCATCTTGGCATGATACATGGCCGTATCAGCAGCCCTTAACAATAAGCCACTGGCGTTGCCATCTGTGGGTAATAGGCTGACTCCAAAGCTGGCCCCTATTTTCAACTCATGCTCTTCTACTGTGATGGGCTCGTTTATTAAAGCCTGTAATTGATTAATTTTGTTGATAACATCTTGTCTGTGGGCGATGACATCCAGCCAAACAACAAATTCATCCCCTCCTAAGCGTCCAACAATATCGGTATTACGTAGATTGTCATGCAAGCGTTTAGCTATGGTCATAATCACCTTATCTCCAACGCCATGACCTAAGGTATCGTTAATCGTCTTAAAATTATTCAGATCGAGAAAGAGTAATGCCGCTTGAGAGTTAGAACGTATAGCACGGGCGATGGCAATATCCACTTGCTTAATTAAGGCACGGCGATTAAAAATCCCCGTCAGCTCATCGTGCTCAGCCAAAAACTTAAGTTTGATCTGTTGCTCAGTAAGAATCTGCGTCTGCTTTTCCACTTCCCGCTTAAGTTCATCCTTCTTGATGGTCATTCCCTTCAGTGAGGCTTTCATCTCGTTAAAGTCTTGGGCAAGGCAAGAAAACTCATCCTGATTATTGACCTCTATCTTGCTATTGAGATCGCCTTTCGCCAGCACTTTAACCCCAGTCACTAATGAATGAATTGCGCTACGAAAACGCCTAAGGGTTAAATAAGAAAACACGGTAACCAGTAATGTCATCAACAACAAGCAGACACCTGTGACATAAATCAGGTTTCGCTGGATGTACTTGGCCCGCTGAATGGACATATGGTGCAAGCTAAACACATCTTCTGTCATCTCTTGAGTGATCATATTGTACCTTGCCTCTAACAAGCTCGCCTTGGTATTAAAGGTCTCATTGTTTGATGCAGCATGAGCGTCTTCCAGCGCAATATATTCAGCATATTCAGATTCACTGAAGCGAGTATTGCCCCTTGCAGATTTGTTCGAGTTTAATTTAGCCGATCGATTTAATGCAGTTTCCGCGGGCAGCTGAGTATTGACCAAGACCCGAGTGTTAGTATTTAGCCGGTTCAGATTATTCAACAGTCTTTGCTGCTTTTCATCCCAGCCCATGGGGATTTGTAGCTGACGAGCTAAATTCGCTTGACGATTATTAAGCACTTTCAGACTCAACTCATCTGAATATTCTTGATAAAGCCACAACTGGCTTCTTAAATTATCTATATTGAGTTGAATTTCCATCACTTGATTAAGTTGGTTATAAATAAACTCCTGATAATCGTAGGCCTTATACAAAAATGAACTAATCCCTAAAATGAGCAGCGCACATAAATACACGATCAGCTGTAATCTAAGAGCTATCATCATAGGCTTACCACAGGCTCCGCTGGCGACTCATATCCTCGAAGGCTTGAGTATGTATAACATTACGAAAATCCACAGTCACATCCCCTGGCACTAAACGATTCTGTAATGCCCACCGTGCTTGAGTTTGCAAGTTAGATACGAGTGAATTCCCAAGAGAAAGGCGAAACACATAATCTCGCCACGAATAACTCAGCTCAGATTGTGATACCTGAAGTAATTGACTCACATCTTGTTGATACTGCTCTGGTGCGGCATTAATAAGGTCGATAGCCTCTGATAGTGCTTGTAATATCCTGGCATTTGCCTCGACATTCTTTTTAGCTAGATTTTTTTTTGTGATTAAATTGAATGAGAGACTATACAAACCTTTAGTACTCAGTACTTGAATTGGCCCAGTAGCAAGCTGAGACACTTGATACCCAAGCGGCTCCCAAGCGGAAATGATATCAACCTTCCCGGCCAGCAAAGCTGGGACTAGCTCACTGGCACTCAAGTAGACTCTATCGATAAAATCTAAACTTTTTGAATGCAGGATAAGCGTGTTATCAATAAAAAACTCACTGGCACTGCTTTTAATCATACCGACGCGTGCACCTTTGAGATTAGCGATATTAGGATATTTATCAGGATTCAAACTCAAGAGCTTTACATCATTATCAGACTCGACAAAACTTGTCAGCACAGTGAAATCATCCCTGAAAAAGCTATTAAACATCACCACGGTTTCTGAGGCTGTAGCAAATTCCGCATCACCCGCTATCATCTGCTCAAAACACTTAACCCCGCCATTTAACAGCTGCAACTCAATATTTAAGCCAAACTTTTTAAATAAACCTTGTTGCTCGGCGACAAAAAAAGGCGCAGACAAGGGAGTACTAGACACTGCTATCCGATAGGTGTGGGGTATTATGGGGAAATTCGCCGTTGCAAATACACTTTTGTAGATAACCCCTGTCGCTAAGATAAATCCCGTTAATATCAGTGCTAATCTAATCATTATTATTGTTTGTGAATGCTTAAGGAAGTTTAAGTGTAGTCTGGAGTTTAAAATTTGCTTAGGCCAAAACAAAATAGCTAAACCACAGTAAAATAAGCGTAAAGATCTATAACTTCAGTTGAGATATAAAATGCTGTCAGCCTTTAACCCAGAGCAAATATGCCGACGAGATTTACGCCTCGCACTTATTTCTTAAGTGACGTGACCTCTGGTATTGCGGCCATAGCTGGATAATAAACACACAACTTATAATGACAATTCCAACCAGAGAAAGCATATCGATATGTCAGCCTTGATAGCCTTTGACCACCAGCTAAAGCACACCATCACCGCAGTAGAAGAAAAACTTAACCTATCCTTAGATTTCTATGGCAAGAAAGGGGTGAGCTTGCCACAATGCCAGTGAATTTAAAGGTCATTAATAGACCAATATAGAAGTGAAACCAAGTCAAGCTCCCATAAATAAGTTCAGATGTAAATTCAATCACTAATCTTTTTTACGATAAGACTTTACGGCTCAGAGTCCGACTTAGCACATGAATAAATCCCCCATTCAGGCTAAAATAGCGTGATTAATACCCTTTACATCATTTATTTTTATTCCAGAGGGATCCTCGTGATGAGTCTTGCCGATTCTGTTTTAGCCGTTAATAACGATCTACCCATACGTACCGATAAGCCAGTCCATAGCGGCAAGGTACGCAGCGTTTACTGGCTAACTGAGTCTGATAGTCGCCGGTTAATTAATGACAAAGGCTATAAAGTCCCCTTAGATACGCCCTTAGCTATCATGGTGATTAGCGACAGAATTTCAGCCTTTGATTGTATTTTCCATGGTGAAGGCGGCCTGCAAGGTATTCCTGGTAAAGGCGCGGCACTCAATGCCATATCGAATCATTGGTTTAAATTATTTGCCGAGCAAGGCTTAGCCGATAGCCACATACTCGACATACCACACCCTTTTGTGTGGATAGTGCAAAAAGCGAGGCCCATCAAGGTTGAAGCCATTTGCCGTCAATACATTACCGGTTCTATGTGGCGTGCTTATGCAAAAGGCGAGCGTGAATTTTGTGGTATTAGGCTACCTGAAGGGCTTAAAAAAGATCAAAAGCTGCCAGAACTTATCATCACGCCATCAACCAAAGGCATTTTAACCGGTATTCCTGGGGTACCCGCGCAAGATGACGTCAACATCAGTCGCCAAGATATCGAAGCTAACTACCAAGCCTTTGGTTTTGAGTCACTGTCCGATATCGACCTTTACGAAACCTTACTTAAAGATGGTTTTAAGGTGATTAGCGATGCGCTTGCTCAGTTAGACCAAGTCTTTGTGGATACTAAATTTGAGTTTGGTTATGTGACAGATAAAAATGGTCAATCTAAATTAATCTATATGGATGAAGTGGGCACACCGGATTCATCTCGCATTTGGGACGGCGCGGCTTATCGAGATAGTAAAATAGTCGAAAATTCTAAGGAAGGATTCCGCCAGTTTCTGTTAAATCATGTTGCCGATGCAGATGTCTTACTTAATAAAGACAGAATGCCAGAGCGTGAAGCCCTAGCCAGAGACAATGCTTTGCCACTGGATGCCATGATGAATGTATCGCGCACCTACACAGGCGTTGCAGAAAAAGTCACAGGTAAAACCATTACTCTGGCAGCAAATCCTAAAGCCGATATCATAGCTATACTCAAAAAAAATTATGGGTTAATCGACTAAATACCCTGCTTGATAAAAATGAAGTAAACCTTATTTATCATCTTATATATTCTTGCAATACAGACAAAGCGCCTTCGGGCGCTTTTTTATTCAATTAACATAACAGCAAACAATGTAAATAATAATGATTATCATTTGCTGGCACAGTGAATTATTGTATCTTCAGTGGGCAAATCTCTAGCTTATGCCCGTTAACAAGAACAAGGACAGTTCATAACTCGTTGAAGATGATGACACAATGAAACTAACACCGATTTACCTCGCCGTAATAACCAGCATAGGCCTATCTGGCCATGTCGCTGCCGAGCAAAAAGTCTCGCTAGATAATAATGAGAATATCGAAAAAATTGAAGTCACAGGCCGTTATATTCAAGGCTATAATCCACATTCTGTCAGCGGCGCCTCCCGCTTAGATTTGGCCATTAGCGACATTCCTCAGTCAGTGTCTGTCATTACCAGCGCCCAGCTCGATGACTTTCAAATCAAGGATATTAACAGCGCATTAGACACGGCAACCGGTGTTAACGTAGAACGTATTGAAACTGACAGAACCTACTATACTGCCCGTGGTTTTGATATTACCAACTTTCAGATTGACGGTATTGGCTTGCCTTTAACCTCAGGCAATAACCACTCAGATGAAGACACCGCGATTTATGACAGAATAGAAGTCATTCGCGGTGCTAATGGCTTGATGACGGGAGTGGGCAATCCGTCTGCAACGGTTAACTTTATCCGTAAACGCCCCACTGCCGATAACATGCTGTCATTAAGCACAAGCTATGGCAGCTTCAATGATCTGCGTTTAGAAGCCGACGGTTCAGCACGCCTTAATGACACCTTTGCTATCAGAGCGGTAGCCGCCAACCAAACTAAAGACTCTTATTTAGACAGATACCAAACAGATAAAGATGTTTTTTACCTCTTTTTAGAAGCCAACTTAACTGATGATACCAATGTGTCATTGAGCCATAGCTATCTTAATAATGATGCTAAGGGCAACAACTGGGGCGCACTGCCGCTGTTTTACATCGATGGCAGCGCAACTCATTATGCCAGATCAACCAACACCTCAGCGAATTGGTCAAACTGGCAAGTCGTGAAAAATAATACTGTGCTAGAGCTAAGCCATTTTTTTAATGATAACTGGCGATTACGCGCGACCTATTCACACAAAACCACAGATGAAGATACCGAGCTATTCTACGTCTTTGGCACCCCAGATAAAGCGACTGGTCTTGGATTGACTGGTTATGGCAGTGAGTACGACCTTGATGATAAGCATGATTTATTTGATGTGTATATCAATGGCGACATCAGCCTCTTTGGCCGAGAGCACCAACTGGTATTTGGACTCAATCATTCAAAAATGAGCTATATAGACAGCTCGCTCTATGACTACAGCACAGGTAATGGCTTTCCAGTCATGCCAGATCTCAACAGCTGGGATGGCAACACGTCCATGCCAACATTCAAAGATAATCCCCGTGGCAGTGATGTTAGCCGCGAGCAACAAGCCGCTTATTTTACAGCTCGTTTCAACTTAATAGATGATTTACACTTAATGTTGGGTGGACGTTATAACGATTGGCAACAACAAGGCATTACCTACGAAACCAAGCAAGATGCCGATGATAATGAGTTTATTCCTTTTGCAGGTGTGGTTTATCGCTTACTGCCAGAGCTTGTTGCTTACACCAGTTACACCGAAACCTACATGGTGCAAAAAGAGCTAGATATTAACAATCGCATACTCGACCCTGTCACTGGCGAAAGCCGCGAAATCGGCCTTAAGAGCGAACTCTTTAATGGTAACTTGATAGCAAGCCTTGCCTATTTCGATGTGAAACAAACTAACTTGGCAAAACCCGATCCAATTACCGCATTACTGCCTCCTACAGAGCAGCGCTATATCGGTATTGACGGGATCCACAGCCATGGTATTGAGCTTGATATTGCCGGCGAAATCTACCCTGGCCTTAATACCAGCATAGGTTATACCGACTTTACTATCACAGGTGACGATCAAGTCTCAGCCTATACCCCAAGTAAAATCCTTAAATTAGCTGCAACTTATGAATTTAGCAGCATCGACGGTTTAAGCATTGGCATGAATGCACGCTGGCAAGATGATATTTCCCGTGAACAAGGCGTAGTCACCGCAGGCTTTAATAAAGCAGGGGAGAAAATAATCACTACTCAAGAAGCCTATGCTGTCATCGATTTAATGGCTAAATACCAGTTCAATGACAATCTAACTCTGGCCTTACACGCTAAGAATGTCACCGATGAGAAGTACATTAATAGCCTCTATTGGGCCCAAGGTTATTACGGTGCCCCCGCAAATTATGGTGCAACATTAAGCTGGAAAATGTAACGATTTTCATCATTCTACCAGCCCTCAAGTTCAACTTGAGGGCATTTTTCACATTGAAGCGTCGTAAAACCTAAGCACCAAGGCATTAAGGCATTAGCATGAGAAAGAAATTATTTAAATGGCACTCCTACACCGCCCTTATCACCCTGCTGCCGTTATTGATAATCTCAATCACTGGCAGCATTTTAGTATTTAAAGTTGAGTTAGATAGCCTGCTAAGACCTGCGCACATGTTAGTTAACGCTGCGCCAGATGCTGCGCGGGTTAGTCTAGACAGCATGATGAGCAAAGTGCTTACACAAAACATCGAATTTGAACTGGGAGGATGGGAGCTATTTGATAATCACAGCCGCTCAGATGCGGCTTACCTCATAAAACGTGGTACAGAAGAATGGTATAAAGTTTATATTAATCAATATACTGGTGAGCTGCTATCCCAGCCGTACATCATGGGGCATTATCTCACCGACTGGCTGCTTGAGCTGCATTACACCTTTTTGCTTCACCTGGTTGGTACTAGCTTCGGCTTTGTGATGGCCTTGATTATGCTTTTTTTGGGGATAAGCGGCATCATCTTATATAAAAAGTTTTGGTCTAAACTGCTCACTTTTAGAATAAAAGCCGCAACTCGTATGCTACTCAGTGATATTCATAAATTTACCGGTATCACCAGCTCACCTATGTTGATTGTCATTGCTGCAACTGGAGCCTACTGGAACATCGCCAGCATCTTACATGAGGTCGATGAGCACCCAAGAGGGGGGCATGTATTCATTGAGCAGCCATTACATGCTGCGCAGATTTCTTTTGAATCACTTAAGATCCAAGCTGAAACTCACATCCCAAGTTTTCAGGCAGGTTACCTTGCCATGCCACACAAAAAAGATTTAGATATCGTCTTCTATGGTGACGTTGATAGTCACAACCCACTCCATAGCGAATACGCCAGCACAGTCGGTTTTGATAAACTCACAGGCGAACTCATTTATGAACAAGATATTCGCCAGGCTAGCATACTCATGGTGTTTTTAGACAGTTTTAGAAAACTTCACTTTGGCTATTTTGGCGGCCTTCTCAGCCGTGTTCTTTGGTGCATGGTTGGACTCATGCCTTTGATATTAGGCCTGACTGGGATTTATATGTATGCCCTGCGGCAAAAACTAGCCATATTCCCATTAAGAACCCCAAAGCCTGCTTAAAGAGAATTAACTCAGCGAGCTGCCCAAATATTCCACTAGGAAAAGTCGCACCCTATGCACTCGACTCACAGAGTCGAGTGCATTTTTCCTTGTTAAGGCCCGCCTTACCACTAACCGAATGTTAACGACATTTTTAACACTGTTAACAATATGCGTTTTAACTCTCTATGCGGCTAATTAATTCACAGAATATTAGCCATTATGATGATATTTATTAAAAATTTATCCAAATCGCATTAAACTAAAATTCAAACTGGCCGAAAATAGGTATTAGATACTAGCGAGCGCACAATTTAACTAACAAGTTAATGACCTTGTATGTCAAATTGCTTTAAACTAAATTACTATTGCAAAAAATGATTGCTTGCCTGCCTGCCCATTTTGGAGAAATTATGAAGGAAGTAGATTTCCGAACTATTGATAGATTGTTCATTAAGATGTCAATCAATGATAAGTTTTGGTCGATATTCAGTCTATTTATGATCGTCTTACTGACACTGTCCCTCGGCCGCTATCAGCACTCTATCAACCAAATAGAGCAGCAATCTGTTATTGCATTAGAATCTCAACTCTCGGGTATGGTGCAAGCATTAGAGACCACAGGTCAAACGGATAAGTTTGCTCAGCTAGGTATTAACTCTACCTCGGCAACCAGCTCCAGCAGACAAAGAAACACCATTACGGCCGTGGTAAAAACCAGTAGCCAAGAATACGTGTCTCAAACTCAAGGGGCACCTAATATCGAAGCCGATACCAAGCAAGCGGCGTTTTATTCCCTGTTATTGTCTTTCCTTTGGGTATTGCCTTTCTCTTTAGTGCTCTATTGGATCGCCACTTTTCTCGGCGGTGCCTTGTGGGTGCTATGGGATACTACAGAGAAAATCGCCAAGGGTGACTTGAGCTCTCGTTTAGGTTTCCATCCTGGGCGTGATGAATTTGGCACCATAGGCTGTGCATTAGACAAGGCCATGGACACTCTAACTGAATTAGTTATTACCGTTAAAGGCAGCGCCAAGACCTTACATACCACATCGACGTCCTTTGCCAATGAGACTCGCCAGAGCGAAGAGCAAATCGATTCCCAGTATGAGTCATTAGACTCAGTGGCGACGGCAATGGAAGAAATGACCGCCTCTTCACTGGTTGTGTCTGGTATTTCGCAGAAAGCATCGAAGCAAGTAGAACAAGATTCTGAATATATAAAGCAAAGTTATGGCCGGGTTCAAAAAGCCATAGGTGAAATTCAGCAGTTGTCTAACTATATTGAACAGACTTCAGATTCTGTGACCACATTGCAACTGAACGCCACCAAGATTAATGACGTGATAACCACCATTAATTCAATCTCAGAGCAAACCAACTTATTGGCACTCAACGCCGCGATTGAAGCGGCCCGTGCGGGTGAAATGGGCCGCGGCTTTGCGGTCGTTGCCGATGAAGTGAGAACCTTGGCCAGCCGCACTCAGGCAGCTACGGTTGAAATTCAGGCCATGATTGCCAACTTGCAATCTGAAACCAGTAATATCTCTAGCATTACCCAAAATACGGTTAAGCAAGCTCAGTCGAGCCGGGAACTTATCTCAAATATAGGCACAGATGTAAATTCGATTACTCAATCGTCCCAGTCTATTATCGATATGAGCTACCAAATTGCCGCTTCAGCCGAAGAGCAGAGCACGGTTGCCAATGAAATCTCATCTGAACTAAGCGAAATTCGCACTAAATCAAACACCATTCGCGACTTAGCGAGACAATCGTCTCACGGGGTGGTCGAATTATCACAAGCGTCTGATAAATTAGGAAAAATACTTTCTAACTATCACACAGCTAAGACAGATTTCAAACGCAGTATTGATTAAGCATTCACTGTGTTCTAACCCATTAAATGCCTAAGCTAAACTTAGGCATTTTTTTATCCCATTCACCCCAGAACCACGGGGTAATCACGATAACTGAAGGTTTTTTGGAACATAAAAAACGGCGCTGTTATGCGCCGTTTTTCTAAATAGGGTAGATTATCTATGATACCTAGTTAACCCAATTGAGATTAGTTACCGGCTATCTTCATCTCGCTGAGTAAGATACCGCCTGTGCGGATGGATGAGCGCAGGTCTCTGTCCATGGCCACCCCTTGAATGCCTATAAACATGTCTTTTAGATTTCCCGCTATGGTGATTTCTTCTACTGGGTATTGGATAACGCCATTCTCCACGTAAAAGCCTGCCGCACCGCGAGAATAATCACCCGTCACGCCATTTACGCCTTGGCCCATGACTTCGGTAACGATCAAGCCGGTATTCATCGCCTTTATCAAATCCGCAAAGGTTTGATTGCTGTGGCTTAAGGTCCAGTTATAAATCCCGCCGGCATGACCGGTATTTGTCATTCCTAGCTTTCTGGCAGAATAACTGGTGAGTAAATAGGTCTCTAATTGTCCCCTGTCTATAATGCGCCTGTCTTGAGTGGCCACCCCTTCGCTATCATAGTTAGCACTTGCCAACCCTGACAGTATATGGGGCTGCTCTTCAATGCTAAACCAATCAGGAAAAATGTGAGTGTGTAATGAGTCTAATAAAAAACTCGACTTACGATATAAACTGCCGCCACTGATGGCACCAATTAGATGCCCTATTAAACCTGTGGCTATCTCCGGGGCAAATAACACAGGCAATTTAGCCGTGGCTATTTTGCGTGCATCTAAGCGGCTCAGCGTCTTTTCAGCGGCTTTAGCTCCCACTTCTTCAGGACTCAGTAAGTCAGCAAATTTACGGGATACCGTATAGTCATAATCCCGCTGCATATTGCCGTCTGACTCTTCGCCAATGACCACACTGCTTAAACTATAACGCGAGCTGCAATACCCTTGTAAAAAACCATGACTATTGGCATAAACCTTGGCTGAGGTATGAGCATTGGCTGTGGCACCATCTGAATATTTAATACGAGTATCGGCATCAACACCTGCTTTTTCAGCCCTAATAGCCAAGTCAGCCAGTTCTTCTGCACCAATATCTTGAGGATAATAAAGCTGTAAATCGCGAATATTTTTAGCCATTAGCGCACTATCAGCAAGACCGCTAAAGGGATCTTCTGAAGTATAACGAGCGATATCATCCGCCGCTTTTACCGCTAGGGCAATGGCATCTGTGCTCAGATCTGAGGTGGAAGAACTGCCTTTACAACCACCACGATAAACTGTGATCCCTAGGGCGCCATCTTTATTAAACTCAACGGTTTCAACTTCTTGTGTACGAGTTGAAACAGATAACCCCTGCTGTTTGCTGATGGCCACTTCTGCGGCGCTCGAGCCTAATTTTTTAGCATGAGCCAAAGCCACTGAAACTGCTTCTTTTAGGGCATCCAATTCAATATCTATATTAGGTGATGACACGTTTTCACTCTTTAAGCTAATCGACTTTTCATTAGCATAGCAAATTCAATATATGATTGATAACTTCGCCGTTGTGATTTAATTATTAAGGAAAATATGTCTAGATATCGTGGCCACCGATGGGGGTTATTTGGCACATATTATCTGGCTTGCCAATCCTGAAAAGTGCTACTATTAGCAGATATTTATTTGAGGTTTAAGATTATGAAGATCGTTGGCGATTCAGAGCACTTTCAACAGCCCTATGACAATGATGACGAATACGTCAGCCGTACTGGCCAAAAAGTAGAAAGTGAAGCCGCACAAAAATTAGGTATGCGTTTAGTTGACCTAAGCAAGTCACAATTGGCCAGAATGGAGTTAGATGAATTCCTCTATGACGCTATTTTGCATTCTAAGAATATCAAGACAAAAACCGAAGCCTATCGCCGCCACCTGCAATACATAGGCAAGCTGATGCGTGGTTTTGACCCTGAGCCAATTGAAGCAACATTGGATAAAATTCTCAATAAAAACAATAATGAAACGGCTCAAGTACACATATTTGAAAAAATGCGTGAACGCTTGCTGACATTAGGTGATGATGAGATTAACGCCTTAATTGAGCTGCATCCACAACTTGACAGACAAAAATTGCGCCAATTGATAAGACAAGCCAATAAAGAACTCGCCAAAGGCCCAGACTCTAAGTCATCTCGGGAACTTTTCAAGTATCTTCGTTCAGAAATCACCGAATAATTCACCCTAGACAAGGATGTTATTGATGCTCATAAGAAAGAGCTTTGCTGCGTTTGTCGTACTCATCAGCGCCATAAGCCTTTCGGCTTGTAATGGCGCCTCAGAAGATAGTTCAAGCACGCCCACTGGCGCCCTAAGCATTAACTTAAGCTTTGCAACCGCAAGCAATGGCCAATGTGGTGACGTCACCACACGTCAAAGCTTCACCAGTGTTGAAAGCTTTTGTGCCATAGCTCAAGTAAAACAAGGCGATGCTAATTTATCTGGTGCCATTGTCGAATTTATCGCCAGCATTGGTGCTGCTGCCCCGGCCTCTAAACTCACAGATGCTAATGGTCAGGCGACAGCCATTATTTCATTAAACGCCGCGGTGCCCAGTGCCGGCACACTGAGTGTCATGTATGCGCCAGCAGGCGCTGACAGTGTCAGTGCTAGCCGCAGTTATGAATTTATTCAATCCACTGTGAATTTGCCTGAAAATACCAGCTTAATGAATGGGGTATTTAAAAATGGTTTCTCTGTCGCCCAATTCAAAATTGGCGAAACCGTCGAGTTACAAGCAAGGTTACTGGATGGCTCAAGCCAAGGGGTTGCTAATCAGATAGTGACTTTTCAAGCAGGCAACGCCAACCTAGCACCTAATACCTCACTCACTGACACCCAAGGCATAGCCAAACTCAGCTACACACCTACGGTCGCTGAATTGGGCGCATACTCCTTAGTCACAACTACAAATTACCAAGGTACAACACTCAGCCGTAGCAGTAATTACCAGGTAGTCAGTGCCGATGCTATCGCCCTAGGCACAGTCAAACTGGGCCATTTCGACAGTAATAATCAGTTCATTGAAGGTAAACTCGGTACCAGTCTAATTGCAGATCAAGATGGCAAATACCAAATCAGTGCAGGCGGTAGCTTTGGTGTGAACGCAAGTTTAGTCCTCGAGGATACCAGTGGCGCTATTAGCCGCCTACAAAGCCCTTACAGCGTAGTATTTAGCTCTGACTGTGGTGCTAACAACCTAGCAAGCCTTGATTCTCCTGTGACTACCCTTTCAGGCACCGCAGGCGCAACCTTCCAAGACATTAATTGCAGCGGTAACAGTGAGCGCAGTGACAGCATCACGGCCACGGTACAAGTCGATGGCTCAGTGTTAACTGCGAGTTTAGATTTTACCTTAGCTCGTCAAACTTTAGCCAGTTTAAGCTTCGTCTCGGCTACACCTTCAAGCATTCGCATTAAAGGCAGCGGCGGCACAGGTTCAACGGAGTCATCACTGGTCACCTTTTTAGTGACCAGCGCCAATGGTCAACCCACGGCGCAGCAACAAGTGGATTTCAGCCTAGACACTGTCATTGGCGGGCTTACCTTCGCTAATGCCTTGGCCAACCAGCCATCGAAAGCCAGCAGTATCACTAATGCCAATGGCTTAGCCACGGTACGAATACAAGCTGGCACAGTACCGACTCCAGTTAGGGTCACAGCTACTGCCACAGATAAAGACACCAATGAAATCATCACCAGCCAGTCTGAGCAGTTAACTGTGAATACTGGCTTGCCGCAACAACTGGGCTTTAGCATTGCAGCAAGCACTTTCAACCCTGAAGCGGCTGCTTATAATGGTGAAAAAGTGACTATCACTATTTACGCCTCAGACAGTTTTGGTAATCCAGCCCCCGATGACACTACGGTTAACTTTACCGCAGAAGGCGGGCAAATTGAGCCTTCATGTTTGACCAATAATGGCAGTTGCTTTGTCACTTGGACCTCAACAGCGCCGCGAGTAAGCGATCATCGAATCACCATATTAGCCTATGCACTCGGTCATGAAACCTTCTTCGACACAAATGGTAATAACCAATTCGATGCCGCAGACGGCGGCGCTATCACCCATGCCTGTGTTAACTCGAATAATCTTGCCGTCGCCTGTACCGGCAACGGTATGGATATCGAGACCTATCACAATAGCGGTTTTAGTGACTTAGGCGATGCCTTCAGGGATGATAATGAAACCGGCGTCTACGAAGCTGGCAAGCCCTATTTTAATGCCCAAGCAAAAACCGCTTATTCAGGTCCAGATGGTAAGTTCAATGGTCCCCAGTGTACGGGTAGCCTTTGTGGAACAGGCCAAGCCAATAAGACTTACATACGTAAGGCTTTAGTGCTGACCATGTCTGGCTCCCAAGCAAACTTCATCATCAAGCAAGATGGAGTAGTGATTAATGATTTCAACACAGATATCAGACCAATCCCTGCTGCCGGTCGTTCACATTTTAGTGTGCAACTATTTGATAGTGCCAATCAAATATTACCAGCTCAAACAACACTCGATGTAGAAGCAAGCGAAGGTGACGCGATATTTAATGGCCATACTGTGCCTAATACCACAAGAGCGGGCGGCACCAACACAGAGTTCACCTTAGTCAATACCGCCACGGGCACCAGCACAGTGACATTGACAGTTACCACCCCTAAAGGTGTCGCGACGCAATTAACCTTCAATGTGCCCTTGCTCTAATTAATTCACAGTAAGGTCATCGCCCTTATTTGCCCATAAAAAAAGGACCTGAATTCAGGTCCTTTTTTGTTGGCTGTTAATACTTAAACCAATGTATTACTTATCTTCTTTAAGTCCTATGCTTTGCAACCAATAGTCAAAATCGACCATGTTGCCAGGCAACACCACCCGAGTGTCCTTCTTACTTAAGCCGTCCAGTTGTTTTAGATACTGCTCGCCCAGTTGCATCCGCAGTGCACTTTGGCCACCTGGGGATGAAATCACACTGGCAAGGCGCTCAATAGACTCAGAAGTCGCCTTAGCCAAGGTTAAGATCTCCTCTGACTTACCTTCAGCCTCATTGATCCTGCGCTGCATCTCACCTTCTGAGCGGTTGATGGTCTCAGCCATCACACCTTCTGAACGATTGATTTTACTCTGCTTATCGCCTTCACTCTTCGCCAATAGTGCCCGGCGTTCACGCTCGGCGTTGACTTGCATCTCCATGGCATTTTTGACGGTTTCTGGTGGAGTGATATTTTTAATTTCATAGCGATGCACTCGGATCCCCCAAGTCGCCCCCGCTTCATCCAGTACTTCCACCACTTTTGCCGAGATAAGATCGCGCTCTTCGAAGGTGCGATCTAAGTCTAAGGTGCCAATTACAGAGCGTGTTGTAGTCTGGGCTAATTGAATCGCGGCATAGCGATAGTTAGTGATGCCATAGCTCGCCTTAACGGGATCGGTAACCGAAATATAAATCACCCCATCAACCTCCACATTCACTTCATCACTGGAGAAGCACTCTTGAGGCGGCACATCTATAGTTTCTTCTTTTAAGTCATGGATATAGGCCACTTTATCAATAAAAGGAATAAGCGCATGAAAGCCCGCATCTAAGGTGCTGTGATATTTACCTAAACGCTCGACAATATATGCCGACTTGGTTGGCACTAGACGGATAGACTGAAACAATTTAAGGATGAAAATAGCAAAAATTCCCCCCCAAATAATCATCACGGCAAAATTAGTCTGCAGCAAATTCGAACTCATTAATTCTTCCATTATTATGCTCCCTGCTCTGTGGTGGCTTTGTGATTGCCCTTGCCTGACATGTTATGAGTCACTTGATCCATACCTTCAAAAAAACCTTCAAGCTTAGCCATTTCCGCTGGTACCACAGAGATTTGTGCTTCAGATAAAATATTGCCGATTTGGCCAATAAACTGCTCTTTTAATAGCATGTTCATTGCATCATTGCCGCCGTTCGCTTCTAAGGCGGTACAGATCATCTGCATTCCTTCGGCTTTAGCCTTAGCAATAATGGAGATTTCCTGCCCTTTACCTAGCGCCTCATTGATGCGTTTTTGTTTCTGCCCTTCTGATAAATTAATCGCCTCTTGGCGTTCACCTTCAGACATGTTGATCATCGCCGCTTTTTCCGCATTGGCGAGGGTGATTTCGGCGCGCTTACGCCGCTCCGCTTCCATCTGTTTCTCTAAGGTGTTAATCACTTTAGTAGAGGGGGTAATATTCTTAATTTCATAGCGCAACACTTTGATCCCCCAAGGATCCGATGCCTTATCGATTTCCCGC
The DNA here is from genome assembly GCF_000013765.1 of Shewanella denitrificans OS217. Taxonomy (NCBI): domain Bacteria; kingdom Pseudomonadati; phylum Pseudomonadota; class Gammaproteobacteria; order Alteromonadales; family Shewanellaceae; genus Shewanella; species Shewanella denitrificans. The sequence continues at coordinate 3,690,456 of NC_007954.1, forward strand.
ACTATGGATTCATTGAGGCTGTCGCGCTCAGAAAAGGTCTGCGACAGGCTTAATTTACCGATTTCAGAACGCATGGTAGTTTGGGCTAAATTAACCGCAGCTTTTCTATAATTTTCAATACCATAACTTGCAAGCTTACCGTCCATCACTTTTAAATAAACCAGGCCATCCACTTCTAGTTGGGTATTGTCTTTAGAGATACAGCTTTGCGGCGGCACATCCAATACTTCTTCACGGGTGTCATGGCGATACGCCACTCTGTCGACAAAAGGCACCAAGAAATGAAATCCGGGGGGCAACACAGTTAAAAACTTACCTAAGCGCTCAATCACATGCACTTCTCGCATGGGCACAATAAGCATCAACTTATAAAGCACAAACAAAACCAATAAAAAACCTATGGTGAAAATTAACATAACTAACTCCCTTTAAGATGAAACTGATTGTGTCTCTGGATATGGACAAGGCTCGACTATAAGTGCAATATTTTCCCGGCAAATGATCCTTACTTGAGTACCGACAAGAATTTCACTGCCATCACCCAATGCAGGCCAATCTGCGCCTTGAAATGTCACACGACCTGACTTTTCGCCCGGCCCTATCGCCTCTTTAACTAAGGCGATTTTATTATAAAGATCTAACTCTTCATCGGTATTGTCTTGGTGTGAATCACCGCCTATGAGCCCTTGGGTGATATGCCTAAAACTCAACAATAATACAATGGACAGGATAAACCATAAGGTCAGGCTTTGAACTATTCCTTCGACAACCCCCAATGCTAACGCGCCAGCCACTAACAGGCTAGCCATGCCGAGTAACACCACTATGCCTCCTGGCACAATAATTTCGGCTAACATCAGCACTAGTCCTAGGCTAGCCCAAATTATAATAGGATTTGAAAGCTCCATATTTCCTCCTTTGCAGCCTGAAGACCCTTGGCAATCAACTGCTTATTCTTTGCTTGATGATTTACTATAACAGCAGACAAATAAACAATCGACATAATATGTCAACAATTTCATATTTACTGAGTTCGCTCGATTAAATGACTATCACCATAGGCGTATGGGTTAATTTCTCTCCTAGAAACAAATATTAATCAACAATGTGGCAATTTTTTGGTAGCTGTACTATTTTTCCTAGGACATGAGTCCCATTAAGGTAACACAATGAATAAATCATGCTTTGCGCTTTTGTTACTCGCAGCAACCGCTCCTGTTCAGGCTGAAGATCTGATCCACTGGTGGGACGTCAGCGGCACCTTCCTCTATGGTGATGACTACGACCTTGCCCCTTCGGCAAACCAAACGACCTTAACCTTAGAAACTGCCGGTGGTTGGAAATACGGCGATTGGTTTACTTTCCAAGATCTGATCATTTACAACGGTGACAATTTTGGCGTGACATCGACAACTTATGGTGAAATTTCGCCGCGTTTCAGTCTAGGTAAAATGACTGGTGGTGAGTTTAAATTTGGCCCAGTTAAAGATGTGCTAATCGCACTGACCTATGAAGAAGGCGAAGGTCCGGTGCAGAGTTTCCTCTACGGTGTGGGATTAGATTTAGCCATTCCAGGTTTTACCTACTTCAGTCTTAACACTTATAAGCGTGATGCCATTAGCACAGGCAATATCAGCGATGGCTGGCAGGTGACCCCAGCCTTTAGAATAGACTTCCCTATCGGTAACGCTAACTTTGTCTTCGATGGTTTCATGGACTGGGTATTCTCCGCTGATAATGTAGGTTATGACGAGAATATTCACTTTAATCCCCAGCTTAAATTTGATTTAGGCAAGGCGCTTTTCGGCGACAAACGAGCCAATAAGCTCTATGTGGGTATCGAATATGATTATTGGAAAAGTAAGTATGGTGTCGATGGCATAGATCAAAACACCTACTCAGTAATAGCCCAATATCATTTCTAATTCAGGCGCTTTAACGCAAGGGTATGAGACACAAAAAAGGCGCCCTAGGCGCCTTTTTTTATGGCAGTTAAGCTTAAAAACAAGCTCAATTATGCTAATAACTTCTTCGCAGCCGCAACCACAATAGACACTGCGCTCACTTCAGTTTGCTTCATGGTCGCTTCGTTAGGAATTTCTTGCTGGGTACGGTTTACAATCACGCCAGCAACACAAGCCGCTTTCCAGCCTTGAGTCGCACACATGGTAAACAAGGTTGCCGACTCCATTTCATAGTTCAGCACGCCCATAGACTGCCACTCTTTCATCGAGCCCACATAACGGCTGGTCACACGGCCCGACACTGTGTCATAACGCTCTTGGCCTGGATAGAAAGTATCAGAAGATGCTGTAATACCAACGTGTGGCTCAAGACCCGCTTCACGAGCTGCTGCGACCATAGCTGTGGTACATTCAAAATCTGCAGCGGCTGGGAACTCAAGTGGCGCAAAATGTAAGCTCGCGCCATCTAAACGTACCGATGCTTGAGTCACTATCACATCACCGACATTTACATGAGGCTGGATAGCACCAGTAGTACCCACGCGAAGGAAGGTACGCACGCCAAGTTGCGCCAACTCTTCTACCGCAATAGACGTCGATGGACCACCAATACCCGTTGAACAAACCACCACAGGCTTGCCATCGATATAAGCTAAGTAGCTAGTGTATTCACGGTGGCTCGCGAGGAAAGTAGCATTCTCCATCAACTCAGCAATACGCTTAACACGCTCAGGATCACCTGGAACGATTGCTAAGCTGGCACCATCTAACATTTTTTTAGTTAAACCTAAGTGAAATACATCCGACATTTTGTAAACCCCTTTCATTTTTGTATATTAAATTCTAATTACCATGATGTTAACTCAGTATAGAAATCGATTTGGTTAACTTCATCACAGTTATATCGTGAATAGCTAAATCTTATCATGTTAGATAATTACTTAAACTGTAATTAAGCGATAACTTATGAAACTGATACTTTTTCTCTTATCCGTATAAAAAATAGTCAACAGTTGAATTACATACAACTAGCGTTCTGACCCCAGAAGTGAAAACCCTTAAGGCTAAAAAGCTGCATCTAAAACAAGAGATTTTTACTCTCTTACAAAATCACCAATAATGGTTGTGGCAAGACTCAAACCTTAAACCCATAGAAACAAAAAAGGACGCCGAGGCGTCCTTTTTATCACCTGTATCACTTACAAATAGTAATCTTTAAGTGGTGGGAAACCATTAAAGCATACCGCCGAATACGTGGTGGTATAGGCACCCGCCGTTAACCAGAACATGCGATCGCCAATGGCAAGATCTTTAGGTAAGCCGTAGCTGTAGTGCTCATACATGATATCGGCACTGTCACAGGTTGGTCCTGCGATAACGCACTTATCTAACTCACCGGTTCTATCGGTATATATAGGGAACTTAATCGCTTCATCTGTGGTTTCAATTAAGCCTGAAAACTTACCCACATCGGTAAAGACCCAGCGCTCAAGGGCGGTGTTTGACTTGCGAGAAATCAATACCACTTCAGACACTAGCACACCCGCATTAGACAATAATGAACGCCCTGGCTCTAAAATAACCTCAGGTAAATCATCACCGAAATCTTCTTTTAGGAAATGGGTGATCTGCTCGGCATAGGTCGCCAGTTCGTTGGTCTTGTCGATATAGTTGGCTGGGAAACCGCCACCTAAGTTAATCATCTTAAGCTGGATACCGTGCTCTTCTTTAAGGCGATCGTAGATGCCTTTAACTTTGCCAATTGCACTGTCCCAAGCACCGATATCACGCTGCTGAGAACCCACATGGAATGAAATACCGTGTGGCACTAGGCCAAGCTCACGAGCTAAGACCAATAAGTCATAGGCCATTTCATTTTGACAGCCAAATTTGCGCGATAACGGCCAGTCAGCCGTGTGGGTGCCTTCAGTAAGAATGCGCACGTAGATTTTTGAGCCTGGGGCTTCTTCGGCGATCATGCGTAAATCGGCTTCTGAGTCAGAGGCAAACATGCGTACCCCTTGCTCATAGAAAGAACGCACATCCACACGCTTCTTAATGGTGTTACCGTAACTGATACGATCGGCAGACACACCGATAGAGGTCACCATTTCTAATTCATAAATTGAGGCGATATCGAAATTGGAGCCTTTATCCCGCAACAGGGTTAACACTTCTTTGGCCGGATTTGCCTTGACTGCATAATACACATTCGCATAAGGGAAATTCTTCACCATGTCATCGTATTGTTTCGCAATGATCTTGGTATCTATGACCACGAAAGGAGTCGGTTTGTCTTTGGCAAACTCCTTGATCTGGTTAAAAGTGTCCGTCTCATAATAATCTGCAACATCAATCGATTGAAATTGGCTCATTAGGCCAGTGCCTCCTATAGTTGGGCGATAAAAATAGCATTTGGGTGTTGATTTGAAAACACGCGCAGTAAACGATATTTTCACGCAATACGCAACGAATTTATATGCATAAAGAGTAGTTTTTTATGCTCAAGCCTTTGAAAGCCAATTCAAAGGAAACACTATTAACTTAGCACACTTAGTTTAGGCTTTCCGTATTACTGCTGCAAATGCCCAATGAGCTTATTATAAACCCCGCTGCCATTCTTGGCGAAGTGGGATAGTCCCTTTGATTGCATGATCCACTTGGGCCACCAGCGCGGCTTTGTCTTTACCCAGTACGCCTTTCAGCACTAAATAATTAGACGCATGATCTGAGCGGAAGATGGTTTTCTCAAGCTCTAAATGGCTAAGTAATATGCCCATTTCTTTGAGCAAGCCTTGGGTATCGGGCAATACAAACTTGCCGCCAAAGACTTTGTCCATCCGCTCTGTGCCCAAGGGTAAACTCACCACTAAGGTCGACAGATAATCAGGCTGGGCGGCATTCATTAATCGCGCCGAATTAAGCGCATGCTGCTCAGATAATTCCACCCCGCCCAGGCCCATTAAAATCATCACAGATGATTTCATCCCCGCTTGTTTAATTTTCTCAAGCGCGGCAAGGGATGATGCAAAATTCTCGCCCTTTTCGATCAGGGTCAACACTTGATCATCGCCACTCTCACAGCCCACATACAAAAGAGATAACCCCATTTCTCTGAGCTCTTTAAGCTGTTCAACCGTTTTATTGGTCAAGTTACGGGGCAAGCAATAGCTGCTGATGCGGGTCACACTGGGCAGATGAGTATTAATTAACTCACAGATTTCTTTCAGGCGCTTAAAAGGCAGGCTCATGGCATCGCCATCGGCTAAGAAAACCCGACTGATGGGATAGCCAGAGGCAGCAGCGTTGAGAATATCTTGTTCTATCTTATCGAGTTTTTGAGCGCGAAATTGCTTTTGCGGCTGAGTATACATGTCGCAAAAACTGCAATTATTCCAGCTACAGCCATTGGTAACTTGTAAAATGAGTGACTTCCACTCCGAAGGAGGGCGAAATACCGGTTCAATATAATCGATCATTGTGCTGTGGGACCTTGAAATAACATGTCTAAATGGGGAATGCCATCTTCGAGGTAGACCTCTGAATTAACGACAAAATGAAGCCCTTGGTAGAAGTGGCTTAAATATTCTTGGGCGCCAATTTGAATGCCGGCCTCAGGCCAAGTCTTAAGCACACTGTCTATGCTTATTTGCATCAATTGCTGAGCCAGACCTTGGCCCCGCCCTGCTTTGGCGACCGCCACGCGGCCTATGCTGGCTTGGGGGTAACTCAGGCCTGGGGCCAACAAACGGCTATAGGCCAATAAGCGGCCTCCATCGTCTGTGCCCAGTACATGTAAGGTTTGCGAGTGCCTGTCTTTGCCATCAAGCTCAGGATAAGCACAGGCCTGCTCCACCACAAAAATATCGGTTCTGAGTGTGAGTAACTCATACAAGCTGTCTGTGGTTAGCTGGGAAAAAGAGAGCACTTGCCAATTCATCGCATTCCTCTGGTTGGATCATTTATCTCCCCCTGCATAAACCTGCCAAAGATGGGGGCTATGTAGGTGTTGAGCCTTAACTAATCTTGGCTGCGCAACAAAGATAGGCTAAATTCGGCAATATCCATCAGCTCTTCAGCCGTGGCACCATTGGTCGATTGAATCGTCATGCCATTGAGTAAGGTCATCAAATAACGCGCCATCACGGCCGCCGAGTACCCATTAGGCATTTCACCCGCGAGTACTGCTTGCTCCAATCGAGCTCTCACCGCATCCTCACCTTCCAGGCGACGTTTTATCAAGGCCTGCTTAATGCTAGAGTTTTCATCACTGCAAGCCAGTGCACCTTGCACCACCACACAACCTTGGGGATGGTTTTTATCCGCCAAACTCAAGGCGGCACCTTTGAGCAAGGCTTCTAGCACAGCGTATAAGTTAGGCTGGGCTAATGCAGGCATAAAAAAGCCACAAGGACGATTTGAATAAAGATCGATGGCCTTAAGAAATAACTCTTCTTTGTTACCAAAGGTGGAGTACAGGCTAGGTTTGTTGATCCCCATGGCCTTAGTTAAATCAGTTAATGAGGTGCCTTCATAGCCCTTTTGCCAAAACACTTCTAAGGCCTTTTCTAGGGCTTCTTCGGGATCAAAAGCCCTTGGACGGCCTAAGGCAGAACAGGATGTGGCAGACATAGAAAACTCCTCGTTTAACAATTATCCACATAATAAACAGCCTCACAGTCCTTGTCTAGGCAATCACAGTTAGCCTTCATGGGATTAACAATCAGCCTTTAGATTAAATTACCAATCGGTACAAAAAAGGTTGACTCACTTTTTAAAATGGATAATCATACCGACCGGTACAAATATTCTTGCTCTTTTTAGCAACGATTGCAAACACTATTAAGGAAATTGTCATGGCGACGACAAATACGCGTAAAAAATTTATCTTAGGTAACCTGACCGCTCTGGTGCTATCGGCGTTGGCTTTGTCGGCCTGTGGCAGTCCAGAAGCATCGCCGACGCAGCAACAAATGATGGCGCCGCCAGTCTCCGTGGCTAATGTGTTAGTTGAGCGCATCACAGAGTGGGATGAATTCACCGGCCGCCTGCAAGCCCCAGAAACTGTGACTCTGATGCCTAGGGTGTCGGGTTATATTGAATCGGTAAACTTTGTCGAAGGCGCGTTAGTCAAGCAAGGTGAGCCATTATTTCAAATCGACAATCGCGCTTTTAAAGCCGAAGTCGACCGTTTAAAAGCCAATCTTGACAGTGCTAAAACCGCCAACAACTTAGCCATCAATGACTATCAGCGAGCCAAGACGCTGAGCGAGCAAAAAGCCATTTCAGCCGAAATGCTAGACAGCCGTTTCGCCCGCAAGCAGCAAACCCTTGCCGAAGTGGCCGCCATTGAAGCGGCATTAATGAAAGCCGAACTCGATTTGTCATTCACCACAGTCACGGCCCCCATTACAGGCCGAGTGTCTAACGCGCTTATCACCCGTGGTAACTATGTCAATGCCGGTCAAAGCCCGCTCACTCATATCGTTTCAACCGCGCAAATGTATGCCTATTTCGATATCGACGAGCAAACCTACCTCAAATACGCCCAGCTTAGCGAGCAAGGTAAGCGCGCCGATAACCGCAGCAGCGAGCAAAGCGTGTACCTGGCGCTCGCCAACGAGACTGAGTTCAATCGTTTAGGCAAGGTAGATTTTGTCGATAACGCCCTAAACCAGCAGACAGGCACACTGCGCCTTCGCGCAAGTTTTGATAATACGGATGGCGATTTACTGCCTGGGCTTTTTGCCAAAATTCGCCTCGCGGGTAGCGCAAGCTATGACGGGGTATTAATCGATGACAAAGCCATAGGCACAGATTTAAGCAGTAAATATGTGCTGCTAGTCACCGACACCAACCAGTTGGAATACCGCCCTGTGACCTTAGGTGAAAAAGTTCACGGCCTTCGCATCGTCACCCAAGGATTAACGGCCAAAGACAGAATTGTTATCAATGGCATGCAAAAAGTCAGACCTGGTATGCAGGTGGAGCCGAACATGCTTCCCATGGCACCAGAGGCCGAACTTGAGCAGCTGCGCCAGAAACAAGCCCGTTTAGACAAAGCACAACAAGCATTAACAGCGCAAACTGCCACCAGCAGCACCCGCGGCTAAGGAAATAGACTTATGTTCTCACAATTTTTCATTAAACGGCCTATCTTCGCCGCTGTGATCTCCTTGATGTTTTTCATCGCGGGCGCTATCGCGGTGTGGAAGTTACCTATCACCGAATACCCAGAAGTAGTGCCGCCAACTGTGGTGGTTACCGCCAGTTACCCAGGCGCTAACCCTAAGGTGATTGCGCAAACTGTGGCATCCCCCCTTGAGCAGGAAATTAACGGCGTAGAAGACATGTTGTATATGTCATCCCAAGCCACCTCCGATGGCCTGATGACGCTGACCATTACCTTTGCCATTGGCACAGATGTGGACCGCGCTCAGACTCAGGTGCAAGCCCGTGTCGATAGAGCCAGCCCTCGCCTGCCTCAAGAAGTGCAGCGCCTAGGCATAGTGACAGAAAAATCATCCCCTGATTTAACCATGGTGGTGCATTTAACCTCGCCGGATAAACGCTATGACATGCTGTACTTGTCAAATTATGCGGCGCTGAATGTTAAAGATGAGCTCGCCCGTATTGAAGGTGTGGGCGCTGTGCGCTTATTTGGCGCCGGCGAATACAGCCTGCGTATTTGGCTAGAACCCAACAAAATGGCGGGCTTAAACTTGTCACCCGCACAAGTCCTTGCGGCAGTGCGTGAGCAAAACCAGCAAGCCGCAGCAGGTAGCCTTGGCGCTCAGCCCAGTGGCGGCGCGGATTTTCAATTGCTGATTAACGTGAAAGGCCGCTTAAGCACGGTTGAAGAATTTGAAGACATCATTATCAATGTAGGCCCACAAGGCGAACTTAGCCGCCTAAGGGATGTGGCCAGAGTCGAGTTAGGCGCCAGCACTTATGCCCTGCGCTCGCTACTGGATAATCAAGACGCTATCGCCATTCCTGTGTTCCAAGCCTCAGGCTCAAATGCGATTCAGATTTCTGATGATGTGCGCGCAAAAATGAGCGAGCTGTCAGCCTCTTTCCCCGACGGCTTAAGCTATGACATAGTGTATGACCCCACAGTGTTTGTGCGCGGCTCTATTGAAGCTGTGGTTAAAACCTTGTTTGAAGCCATATTGTTGGTGGTATTAGTGGTGGTGCTCTTCTTGCAGACATGGCGCGCCTCAATAATCCCCTTAGTGGCCGTGCCTGTGTCCTTGGTGGGTACCTTTGCCTTCATGCATTTATTGGGCTTCTCGTTAAATGCGCTGTCACTCTTTGGTCTAGTGCTGGCGATTGGTATCGTGGTCGATGACGCCATAGTCGTGGTTGAAAACGTTGAGCGTAATATTGGCGATGGTCTCTCCCCAATCGCGGCTACTCAAAAAGCCATGAGAGAAGTGACTGGTCCTATTATTGCCACCACCTTAGTACTGGCGGCAGTATTTATCCCCACCGCCTTTATGGCAGGATTAACCGGGCAATTCTATAAACAGTTTGCGCTAACCATCACCATTTCGACCTTTATATCGGCGTTAAACTCGCTGACATTAAGCCCAGCCCTCGCCGCATTATTGCTTAAAGGCCATGATGCGCCAAAAGATCGCTTAACCCGCGCCATGGATAAACTATTCGGCACTTGGTTATTCAATCCTTTTAACCGCATGTTTGAAAAGGCGTCACGAGGCTACGGTTTTATCGTTAAAAAAGTCATCCGCTTTGGCGCCATAGTCGGCATCATCTACCTAGCGCTAGTTGCCTTAACTGGGGTGATGTTTGCTAGCACACCAACAGGGTATGTGCCGGGGCAAGACAAGCAATACCTAGTGGCGTTTGCACAGCTCCCCGATGCAGCATCACTGGATCGCACCGAAGCGGTAATCAAGCAGATGTCAGAAATTGCCCTAGCACAACCCGGTGTTGCTCACTCGGTCGCCTTCCCAGGCCTTAGCATCAATGGTTTCACCAATAGCCCGAACAGCGGCATCGTCTTTACCCCACTGGATGACTTTAGTGAGCGCACCGATCCAAGTTTGTCGGCAGAGGCTATCGCCATGCAGCTAAACCAAAAGTTTGCTGGAATAGAAGATGCCTATATCGCTATCTTCCCGCCGCCGCCAGTGCAAGGCTTAGGCACTATTGGTGGCTTTAGATTGCAAATTCAAGACAAGGGCAACTTAGGTTACGACGAGCTATACAAAGTCACTATGCAGGTAATGCAAAAAGCTTGGGGCACCCCAGAGCTTACTGGGGTATTTTCAAGCTATCAGGTGAATGTGCCGCAGCTTGATCTCAATATCGATCGCACCAAGGCTAAGCAGCAAGGCGTGTCACTGGATGAAGTATTCCAAACCCTGCAAACCTACATGGGCTCGACTTACGTTAACGACTTCAACCAGTTTGGTCGTACTTATCAAGTAAAAATGCAGGCCGATGAGCAGTTCCGTCAAACGCCAGAGCAAATTAGCCAGATAAAAGTGCGTAACCAGCAAGGCGACATGGTGCCGCTGGGCTCGTTTATTAATGTCACCCAAGTGGCAGGCCCTGACAGAGTCATGCATTACAACGCTTACACTACGGCAGAGTTAAACGGCGGCCCAGCACCCGGTTATAGTTCGGGTGAAGCCCAAGCTGCGATTGAGAAAATTTTGGCTGAAACCCTGCCAAACGGCATGACCTATGAGTGGACTGAAATCACCTACCAGCAAATTCTGGCAGGCAACGCCGGCTTGTTAGTCTTCCCGCTAGTGATCTTGTTAGTGTTTATGGTGTTAGCCGCCCAGTATGAAAGCCTAAGCTTACCTATGGCCATCATATTGATTATCCCTATGACCTTATTGTCAGCCTTAAGCGGCGTGCTGCTTTACGGCGGAGATAACAACATCTTCACTCAGATTGGCTTAATTGTCTTGGTGGGGCTGGCGACCAAAAATGCCATCTTAATCGTTGAATTTGCGAAAGAACTGCAAGATGAAGGCATGAATGTCATGGACGCGATTTTAGAGGCCACCCGTCTGCGTTTACGCCCGATATTAATGACCTCCATCGCCTTTATCATGGGTGTAGTGCCTATGGTGTTCTCAACGGGTGCTGGCGCTGAAATGCGTCAAGCCATGGGGGTTGCGGTATTTGCAGGCATGATAGGCGTGACCATCTTTGGCCTACTATTAACGCCGCTCTTCTATCACTTTATGGCTAAACGTCAAAAGACTAATGTCGACAAAAATGTTGAACCCGATGACAGCCAAGGTCAGTTATTTGCGCCTGTCGTTAACCCTGCTGTTAACACGTTAGTGACTCACAAAGGAGCCAATGCAGATGCTTAACTTATCTCAATCAAAGCGAGTTAAACGAGTGACTTTTAAACGAACGGCTATTGCCATCTTAGTGGCCTCCTTGACTGCTTGTGCCAGTGTTGGCCCTGACTATCAGGCGCCTACTAAGGTGAATGAGCAAGTTATAGATAGCCAATATAGCCAAGCTGAGCACAGCCTAGATTGGTGGCAAGCCTTTGATGATGCAGAACTTAACCGTATCGTTAGCTTAGCATTAGCGCAAAACCGCACCTTACTGCAGGCAAGCCTTAATGTTGAGCGCGCTCAGGCAATCTTTGGTGATACTGACAACGACACGCTACCTAAGGGCAGCTTAGGCGGCAGTCATCAGTCCCTCAAGTCCCCAAGCGCGAACCCAAGTGCCAGCATGCAAGATAACGACAGCATAATACGCACCAACCAAGTGGGCGCTAACTTAAGCTGGGATGTGGATTTATTTGGCAAGCTGCGCCGCGCATCAGAGGCCGCCAAGGCTAACTCTGAGCAGGCAAGACTCTTATGGCGTGAAGCCAAAATTCAGCTGATAAGCCAAGTCGCCAGCAGTTATGGCGAGCTTCGCGGCGCAGAATTAAGGCACCAAGTGGCCAAGGACAACCGTGCCAGCATAGCCCAAAGTCGCAGCATTATTCATTCGCGCTTTGAAGCAGGTTTTGCCTCTGAGTTAGAGCTTGCGCGCATCGATGCCCAGCGCTATGAGCTAGAAGCCAATCTGCTGCAACTTGAGCAAGATAAGGCCCGCGCTAAGGCGACGCTTTCTGCCCTACTTGGCCAGACAGAGGTGTATGCGGCCAATGCTAGCGTTAGTGCCAGTGCTGCGCAAAGCATAGCGACCAAGGGCTCGGCCGTTAGCCAAATCCCGACCCTAAAGCAGCCTCTAGCAATGATGGACACTGCCGCAGAGCCGGTAAATTATCTACAACACAGAGCTGACGTCGCCGCCGCCGAGCGCGCCATTGCCAGCACCAGCGCCAAAATCGGTGTTGCCAGTGCCGACTTATACCCTAACGTATCGGTCAGCGGTTTCTTAGGCTTTATTGCCCCAGCAGGCGTGAGCTTAAGCAGTGATAATCAAGCCTGGTCGGTAGCCCCTAACATCAGCTGGCAGTTGGCCGATTTATCTTCAATTAAGTCACGCATCAAGGTAACTGAGATAGAGCAGCAAATTGCGCTGGCCGAATTTGAGCAAACGGTATTTAATGCCTTAGCCGACATGCGCTTATCCTTAACCGGTTACAGCCTAAGTCAGCAGCAGCTGGCTAAAACCGAGCTGCAATGGCAAGCCACACTCACAGCGCTCAATATCGAAAAAGCCCGTTATCAGGCCGGAACCAGCGAGTTTCTAGCACTGCTCGATGCCGAACGTGAGCAGCTTCGCAGCCAAGACAAACTCGCCCAGATGCAGCAACAAAGCTTCAGCCAGTTGGTCAATGTCTACCGCAGTTTCGCGGGGAGTTTGAGCCTAACGGAGGGGTAAGAGGTCAAGGTTCTAGGTTCTAGGTTCTAGGTTCTAGGTGCGAGATCCTAGGCCCGAGAACTTAAAGCCTAAAGCAAAGCCAGCACACAAACGCTGGCTTTTTGCTTTTTAGCTTCTTATTGATACGGCTAAAGAAGCTGGAAATTAGGTGAGTAATTTAAACTCAGGCGTATAGGCTCGCCATGGCATTCACTCATCGACACGCGTGGATACATCCATGTAGCTCGCTTCGACGTCCTGTCTCAGACGGTCGTCTCGCAAATTGCCATGGTTCACATTTTTAGCATTGGTGGAACCTGTTGACTTAAAAAGCGGGCGTGAAAATTTAGTTGTGGGTGGCCGGTTAAATTCTGTAGACGATGCTAAATCACGCGATTTGTAGTATCCATTTCTGTTAGCTGCGTACTGGAGGTTGTTGAGGAACGTCCCTGCCAGATTGTCGTTTCTTTGGTGCAATAAGAGTTTCAATACGATTTTGATTTGATAAGCAAACGTCAATTCCGTACTCAGTTAACTTGTAGCTAAAATACTCATTGCCATTAAAGTCCGAAGTATTTAACTTTTCGATCATACCTGAACGAGTGAGCTTTATTACTGCCAAGTTGACCTGTGCTGAACTAAAATCATAATTATTAAAACGGTTATACAAGTCCCAACTAGCGCAGCCATCTACATCAGAGTTAACAGACTCAAGCAACACAGACAATGCGATCATATCAGTGTCGGTGAGCGTTGCTAATTGAGCATTGACATCAATGCGTGGCTTTTCCTGCACAGAATCAAGTTCAAGCAAGCCTTGCGCTTTGAAAGCTCGCTTGATTTGTGTAGCGGAGTAATTAAGAGATGACGCTAAGTCCTCATCACTTCTGTTTGCATCAAAGTCAGTTGGAGTAATCCCTAGAAGATCACTTGGGAAATGCAGGTCAACGTCACGTGGCTTAACAATAAAGCACCTGTTCTTTCCAATTGCACCAATAAACAAACCAAGTTCAAAAACCACATTGTCTCTTACAGCGTACTTTTCTCTAGACTTCATAATTGTCAGGTCGTCTGGAGAGAAAATAAAAATTGAGAAATCCACGGATTTAGCTTTTGAAATTAAATCATCAAGAGCGTTACTCGATAGATTAAATGTTCCGTTCCGCCATATTGTAACTTCCGCATCAAACTCTAAGTTCTCAGCAATTGCATCTGCAATAGGCAAGCTTTCGACAGATGAGCCTATAAATACTCTTGGTTTTCTCATTATTTCTCCAACTTCTTATTATACTTTTTGCCACAAAGCAGCTAACGCTCGCATTTGTGGTTGGTTTGGAGCGCAGCGGAAAACCAATCCGACAACATGCGCTTGATAACCGTTCTATTCTGCTGTTGGTTCAAATAGCTCACCAGCTTTCTCTTTAATCAAATCGATACCTGCGTCAATGATTGGCGAAATAAAGTCGGATGCTTTGTTCATTAAAGCTTCACCTGTATCTGATGCCACTTTGCTGGCCACCTTTTTAAAGGTGGCCTTTAAAACACCTGTAAATGATGTATCCGGTGCGCCAGCAGCTACCAAAACAGCCTTAATATCTTCTTTCTCTTGAGGAGATAAATATGACTGTATAAGCGCAGTAATAGCATCAAGACCCAGTTTAATAATACTAGGGGAAAATGAGCCATCGGAAACATAGCCAAGTTTTTGAACTTTTGAACGAAGATGATCTGAAACTAGAGGGTTGTCTACTTCAAGTACATATAGATCACCATTCTTCTGAATTAGCGGCCTCTTTAGAAGACTTTTCACTTTTTTGTCTAAATCATCTTCAGAAGATAGTCTGAGCTCTCGATCGTAGATCAATCCGCGTGCCTTTGAACGCGTAACTTTCAGCTTTGATACAAATTCGTATAATTCTGGTTCATCCTCAATCGCTTTTAATTTTCCTAATACATTTAGAACGATTAACTCGACTTCGTTTTTAGGAAGAGCACCAAAAGCAGGTGTCATATAGCTTTGAAGAAAGTATGAAAGCGCAGATTTAGCATCTTCTTCTGTCGCGTCATTTACAATTTGATTGATATCCATTCGAAGTATATTCCTTGTTTTATCCAGTTAATGAAGTTTAACGCGAATTGCGGTTAACATCCTAGAATACTCATTCCAAAAATCGTGTAAGATACTTAAATTGTCATTAATTTTAGCAACTTATCAGTTGGCACAAGGTTTTTCAATCCCTTTGATGCTAGATACTCTTTAGTGGAAAGAAGTAAGACTTTAGATAATCGAGAACCACTAGCTTCACATGATATAACTGCAGGAAGAGTTTATATTGTTATTTTTCAGCAAGATATATTTAACTTCAGATAACACCAAGTGTTTTTACCACCCATTAAGATTGACATAACGAGAAGCAAAGTCGAACAGAGTAAGGTATTCAGTTCAGGCTGGATAAAAAACTATCACTTTAAAATTGAACCTGCCATCCATAATTGAACCAAATTGAACCTGCCATCCATAAACAAAATAGTCTAGTTTGAACCTAATTGAACCTGCCATCCATAAACAAAATAGTCTAGTTTGAACCTGCCCAACAGCGCTTAATATGAAGTGTTCACTTTCTGGGAATATTATTACACCTCTAAAATTGGTTTTACCTATTCACGCTGTGCGATTTGAGAGAATGATGAGTTAAAAATGCCAAGTCCAGACATGACGATTCGTCCTGTGAAGGGTTTCGGTACTGCTTTATATGTTCTTTTGAGTAAATGGCTTAGCTCGCTGCTAGATGCTGACAAGCGTGACAGTAATGCCGCCTTTGTTTTTCAAGGTGTTCACAGTACGCAGTTAATTCTTGCAAGGTGCCCACTGGGCCTTTGAATAACTTGCCAAATTCATTGATGATTTTAAGCCAGTTATCGGCAGGAATATTGAGTCGATTCAAGATGCTGTGACTGTTAGGGCTGATACAGCCTCTTTTATCATTTCGGACTGCTTTACCCGTATCTTCAACCAATTGCAGATAGTCTTTCAGATGAAATGTGAGCCCTTTAGGCATGTCTTTACGCTCATTACCCACAAAAGGCAGCAGTGCTTTGGGTTGAGTGCCATTTAAGGCGGCGGTGATCCGGCGTTTAATGCTGGTAAAGTCCGAGGTTTCAGGGGTTTTGGCTATCGTTGAGCGGATGGGATTGAGGTCAACATACACCATGCAGGCAAGTACAGCGGCTTCATCGAGTAACGCTTGAGATTTAAATCGGCCTTCCCAGAAACGCCCTGTGCATTCATCTTCTTCATTGGCTCTGCGGGCGATAGGCTCATTTAAGGCTCGCATAAACCAGGAAATATCGCTTAAACGGCTGCGATACAGGGCAATGGTGTAGGTAAGCTCTAGCGCTTCATAATCTTCAAGGGTTTCACCCTTGGCAAATTTTTGAGTAATGTCAGTGCCTTTAAACAGCAGATGCCACTGGTTTATCACTTCAATACCCGTCCAGCGATTGGCTTGATAAATGTCGATACTCAGCACGACATGCAAATGGTTGCTCATCACAGCATAAGCTGCAACGTCGATTGCAAAAACCTCCGCTAATTTAAGCAATTGAGCCTCAACCCAGCCCCGTCTATGGTCATAGTTTTTACCAGAGAATTTATCATCGCCGCAGAGATAGGCTCTTCTGACTACGCGACTACAACAATGGTACATGGGTGTATCTTCTACACTCACCTGACTTCTTCTAGGGCGCGGCATAAGCTCACCTTCGTTAATGTCTGTCCAGAGTGTAAGACTAGTTCAAAAGCCAATAATCTTCCATGGATGTGGCTGGCACCATTAACACCATGAAGGTGGATGGCACCGTTAACAGTCCAAAACTAACGCGGATTTATACATTGCCTGACCTTCGCTGGTTATGTTTAACAACCCAATGTAGGCCTTGAGTTAACAAAAAAAATAAATAAATACCCATTGCGATGACACCAAGCAATACAGGCCAAGTTGCAATGTACATATGTGACGCACCTTCATAGCATGGATGTGGCTGGCACCATTAACACCATGAAGGTGGATGGCACCATTAACAGTCTGCACCGTTAACAGTCCAAAACTAACGCGGATTTATACATTGCCTGACCTTCGCTGGTTATGTTTAACAACCCAATGTAGGCCTTGAGTTAACAAACAAAATAAATAAATACCCATTGCGATGACACCAAGCAATACAGGCCAAGTTGCAATGTACATATGTGACGCACCTTCATAGCATGGATGTGGCTGGCACCATTAACACCATGAAGGTGGATGGCACCGTTAACAGTCTGCACCGTTAACAGTCCAAAACTAACGCGGATTTATACATTGCCTGACCTTCGCTGGTTATGTTTAACAACCCAATGTAGGCCTTGAGTTAACAAACAAAATAAATAAATACCCATTGCGATGACACCAAGCAATACAGGCCAAGTTGCAATGTACATATGTGACGCACCTTCATAGAACTCGGGACGATCACGTATAAACACCAAGTAGCCCCATGCTAATAGGCCCAGAGTAAGTACAAAATCAGCTGCCAAACGATAAATATTGATGCCCCATAGTTTAAAGCTTGTTTTAGCTGAGACTAGAAACGCTACAGCAGCAGGAAGGCCCGTGGCAAAACCTGCGACCAAAACAGAGAAAGCCACATTTACATGAATGTCTGAAATAGAAGCATTACGCAGAAAATCGAGAAGTACGTTTATGCTTGCCATTACTATTAATGTTGAGATCAACACTACTCGCCACACACACTCTAATTCTCCACGACAAATTGAATAAACCACTATAAAACAACAACATAGAGCACTTTCGCTATGCGCTCAAGCAAGATTTAGGTGCTTCATTGCTAGAAGGTCAATATGGAATGTATTTCTGCTGCCTGTTGAGCTTGAGGCCAACCTAGTTCATACCAGACTCTGACATCGATACCTCTCATTTTTACTCGTTATTTCTGTGTTACAAGCCGCGCCATATGGTAAGCATCAACATAGTGGCCATTTCTGAAAGCATAAGCTTTGGACTCACCTTCTATTTCAAAACCAAATTTCTTGTACAGTTTGATTGCACGTTCGTTGTCCACATAAACCGTCAGTTCAATTCGCTTAAGGTTGAGCCAGTTGTCAGCCAAATCTATAACCGTTTCAAGTAGAGCGCTACCGACACCTAGGCCCTGAACCTTGTCTTTAATACCCATGCCGAATGTAGCTACGTGACGTCGCCTCGGATTGGTGCAGACTTCAAAATCTATATTGCCCACTACCTCACCATCGATGACCGCAACATACGCGTAAACATGGTCAGGTACATTTTGACGTCGTTTTTCCCACATATCAGCAGATGGAAATGGCAGTTGTAATGTGTCGCTGTAAGCATTCTGGCATTCATAGATTTCTTTTATCGCTTTGGCATCTGACGGCTCAGTCCGCCTTACTTCAATGACCATAATCCTTTTTCCCCAAAAAAATGCATAACGCCCGTAGAAAATTGAACCTGCCATCCATAATTGAACCAAATTGAACCTGCCATCCATAATTGAACCAAATTGAACCTGCCATCCATAAACAAAATAGTCTAGTTTGAACCTGCCCAACAGCGCTTAATATGAAGTGTTCACTTTCTGGGAATATTATTGCACCTCTAAAATTGGTTTTACCTATTCACGCTGTGCGATTTGAGAGAATGATGAGTTAAAAATGCCATGTCCAGACATGACGATTCATCCTGTTAAGGGTTTCGGTACTGCTTCATACGTATTTTTGTGTAAATGGCTTAGCTCGCTGCTAGATGCTGACAAGCGTGACAGTAATGCCGCCTTCGTTTTTCAAGGTGTTCACAGTACGCAGTTAACTCTTGCAATGTGCCTACAGGGCCTTTGAATAACTTGCCAAATTCATTGATGATTTTAAGCCAGTTATCGGCAGGAATATTGAGTCGATTCAAGATGCTGTGACTGTTAGGGCTGATACTGCCTCTTTTATCATTCCGGACTGCTTTACCCGTATCTTCAACTAATTGCAGATAGTCTTTCAGATGAAATGTGAGCCCTTTTGGCATGTCTTTACGATCATTGCCTACAAAAGGCAGCAAAGCTTTGGGTTGAGTCCCATTTAGGGCTGCAGTTATTCTACGTTTAATGCTGGTAAAGTCTGAGGATTCAGGAGTTTTGGCTATCTTTGAGCGAATAGGGTTGAGGTCGACATACACCATGCAAGCGAGTACTGCTGCTTCATCGAGTAGCGCTTGAGATTTAAACCGCCCTTCCCAGAATCGCCCTGTGCATTCATCTTCTTCATTGGCTCTGCGGGCGATAGGCTCATTTAAGGCTCGCATAAACCAGGAAATATCGCTTAAACGGCTGCGATACAGGGCAATAGCGTGGCTAAGCTCTAACGCTTCATAATCTTCGAGGGTTTCACCCTTGGCAAACTTTTGAGTAATCTCAGTACCTTTAAACAATTGATGCCAATGGTTTATGACTTCAATATCCGTCCAGCGATTAGCTTGGTAAATATCGATACTAAGCACCACATGTAGGTGATTACTCATCACAGCATAAGCTGCAACGTCGATTGCAAAAACCTCTGCTAATTTAAGCAATTGAGCCTCAACCCATCCCCGTCTATGGTCATAGTTTTTACCAGAGAATTTATCATCGCCGCAGAGATAGGCTCTTCTGACTACGCGGCTGCAACAATGGTACATGGGTGTATCTTCTACACTCACCTGACTTCTTCTAGGGCGCGGCATAAGCTCACCTTCGTTAATGTTTGTCCAGAGTGTAAGCCTAGTTCAAAAGCTAGTAAGCTTCCATGAATGTGGATGGCACCATTAACACAAAAGCCAATAATCTTCCATGAATGTGGCTGGCACCGTTAACATGCTATCTGGCGCGAGCGCTAAATTAGCCCCGATGATCTTGGCGTTTATGTCGACTAATCCGAATTTTTTCATCCAGGCCACATCTTTGTCGGTAATGACTGGAGCTATGAGGCCTTGCTCAATGAGCACTTGAAGATCGCTCTTGGCTAACGGATTACAGATCATGTGTTGGTCTAACAAGGTTTGCAGCGCTAGATCATCGAAAACCAAACGCCTTAATATCCCCGCATTTCTAAGATGCATGAAGCCGTCCATGACCATTTCCGTTGCGCCGTAAAGTCCTTGCTTAAACGGCGAGATACCACCAATGTCTTTTACCAGCGTGCTGTCTAGAACGCTATCTATCGCTGTTAACGCTTGGTGATAATCAGCATTGTTTTGATGGCGTAAAATCAATGCATTCACTATTGCGTCGGACAAGGCGCCAATGCCAATTTGCAGGGTTCCGCCATCTTTAACTAAGCGGCTGGCATGTAATCCAATAGCATGATCCACTAGGCTAACTGACTCGCGGGGAATACCAAACAAGGTTTGCGGTATGGCATCATCCACCAGCAAATCAAAAATCGACTCGCTCACATCAGCATCACCGCCAAGAAAAGGCAGCGCTGCATTAACCACACCCACGACCATTAAGGGTTTATTGGCAGCTTGCATTTGTTCAATCAAATCCAGCATCACATCGGGATTACAGGAGAGGCTTAACCTGTCTCCCCGTTTAGCCACTTGCTGTACCACCAGATTCACCCCTGCGGCAACCAAATCTCGCGCCACATGGGTATAGTTTTGACTAATGTAGTTTTGTTGCGCGCTGGCATGATGCAATTGGCTGCCCGAACTGAAGTAAAACTCATGCAAACTAATATTATCGGGAAGCGTGTTTTGGTTTGCGTCATCCAAATAATCTAACCCAAGATAATCTTCGCCAAAATGACGCGCCGCAAAGGGGCCTAAAAAACGTTGCTCTACATCCGATTTAGCCTGCGGCACTTGCAATGAAAGCGCAGTGTAGATAGTGAGTTTACACTTATCGGGTTGTGATTTTACCTTCTGATAGAGTCGATTTAACAGCCGATTCGGTTTGCCTAAACCGAGCGCGGTAGCGAGTATGATGTTCTCGCCACAGCGCTCAATAATGTCACTGACTGCGGTATCGAGATCGTGTGATTTGACTAAGGGATCCATGGTTGACTCTTGTTCCACAAATGTAAGGGCGATTAAACACTATTCACAGTGTAGCGATGGTTATCATAATTAACCCAAAGTTTAGAAGGCCATACCCACAAATTCGTCAAGAACGAATTTGAATAGCTTCAGCTAGCCCGAAAGGGTGAGCGCCATGGATGGCTGCGAATAAAAACGACCAGTACAGTTATCTTCTTGATTTTTTTGCCATGCTATTGACTCATTAAGACAACGTGCTCTTTTGAAGGATGCCATCCTCAGCACTTTGATTAAACAGCTTACCGAAGCCGCGCTTAATACCGAACTTGAGAACATGAAAAAAAAGGTTTTATCAATGTGGGGTAGAGTAATACTTTCACGGATACTTATTATAGAAACGCGCAATGACCAGCTTAAATATAACGTGGGCATCTCGACACCCACGCTATAGAAGCCACATATTAGCCTGGAATGTGCTGTTTTAAAGTTTCCTTACAAATATGGATATACATAGGTCTTAGCGTGTTCTGATTTTTTTTAGTCAAAGGATAAATTTCAATAACTTGAGGCGCTTTATACTTAATTTCCCAAATATTTCTAGGCGTACCAAAATTGGAATCAAATGTACCGGTGATAATATCACCACTACATCTAGGTAAATCAAATGAGGCTGAAAATTTGCCTAAGGCATTTGTTGTTACTATTTTATGTATCTGTTCACCATTAACCACGGTTGCTACAACCATTTTCTCGCCAACAAGAGGGCTGCCGCTAGAGTCTACAACCTTGCCACCAGCACTCAGATTTGAGAACGCTTCAGTGTGGACATAGTCAACCAAATCAGTCAAATTACGATCTGTAGTCCACACATCAAAATCTGCAAATTTAGCGAATGAGTTACTTGTGGTAATTTTATAATTATTTAGCGCTGATGGTATTGTACTTGGCTTTGCTAGCGTACGAATATAATAAGTCGCTCCTGCGCTGCCATTGGCGTTAATTAATTGATCATGAGGTAAAACCTGCCACGCGCCAGCATTAAAAATTTCAACTTGATGCTCTGCACTACCACTAACATTAATCTTAAGTTCAGTCTCATTGCTTTTAAGCTTATAGCCAAAGTAATCCACATCTTCTGGATTATCTAGGTTACCTGTTACAATTTGACCTACCGTAATAGCTGGAATCTTGCTCGTAATATCACTATCGTTTGGTTCAAAATTATCGTAACTGCTGAAGCTATTACCGATAAGGTTAAACGCACCTCCAGCACCAGACATTAGCTCTGCAACTAATATGTAGCTTGCTTTAGGTAACACGGCGTAGGCTTTCTCTATAATACCTGCAGCATTTTCACTACTATCCACATGAGCTAGAATGCCCTGGGTGTCATCATACTGATATAAATAAAGATTAAAATTTGATGCCATATCTGCTGCGAGTAATTGACCTACTACTTTAGATTTCTGGCTCAAGGGCATAACGAAACAGTGCTGTTCTCCTACACTGGAGATTGTATCCGTATAAACAATATCTTCACTCAGATTATAAGCTTGTGCACAATTGATCTGATGAGGAGCGGCACTGGTAGTATTAGCCACCTTAGGACTCTCCATCATTAAACCTCTTAACTTGGCCCCTCCTTGTACTTTTGACAAGGATGTTCTAAGTGAAGTAACTAAATTTACTTTAGTTTCTCTAGGAATATTTCGCCCTTCACCTATAGGAAAATTATCAAGGATATCTGCCGTTGATAATTCAATATACACCTCTGAAGAAACATCAGCGGCTGGATCAGCTTGGTCAGAGATAGCAGTGCCTGCGAAGGCTAATGGAGTGGTAAAGACTGAGATTAACGCAATAAATTTTAACGACTTCATGTCATTTCCTTGTTTATTAATGAGCTTTTAGAATCAAGCTAAAGCCCAAAGGCTTACAACTAAAAAAACATCTAAAAATTGGATTGATTCCTATCAAACCTCTACAAGAATATCATGCAATACACTTTAAATTCAACACGATACAGAAAACAGATACAAAAAAGCTGAAGACTCGCTTCAGCTTTAGCTGATACCACTCAAATAACATGAGTGTTTAATTTGACGGCTCTTTTGGCTGTGCTTGCTCTGGTGCTTTGTAGAGTTTGACTAAATAATAAATATCAATCAGTACGATGAAGAAATTAACCAATGCCACTGGCAGCGCATCAATGGCCAAGCCATAGGCGACAAAAAGCGCTGCGCCCACAAGGTTCCACCAGCGAAGTTTCTTGATATTGGCCATCATCAAAGATATTGCCACCACCACTGAGGCTAAATAGCCCACCCATTCCCAAATTACTGCGTGTTCCATGGTTATTCCTAGTACTTATCAAAGAGAGTTAAGCAGAAGTTTAGCTTATTCTGCTTTTAGACTCGCCAAAAACTTAAGGCTAGCCAAAACTGAGACTTAGCCGGTTCTTAGTCCTAGTCTTAGCGCTCAACCACAGCGGCTGTCATGCGCGAAATGCAGCACAGTTCACCGGCGCTATTGTGGATAAGCACTTCCCATACCGAGCTGCGCTTACCTAAATGCACCGGCTTAGTGGTGGCGGTTAACACCCCGTTACGAGACGCTTTTAAGTGATTGGCATTAATTTCTTGGCCAACACAATAAAAACGCTCAAAATCCACGGCGAAATTGGCCGCGTAACTGGCAACGGTTTCAGCCAGTGCGACATTGGCACCACCATGGACTATCCCTAGTGGGTTATGGATGGAGGGCGTTGCTGGCATAGTCGCCACCATGAAATCTTCACCAATTTCTGTGATTTGTATGCCTAAGGTCTGCATCAAGGTGCCTTTGCCATGCATACCTAAATCTAATTTTTGGCAATCTGCTAATGTGACTTCTCTAAACCAAATGCTCATCAAACTATCCTTACAAAATTTTGGTCTCAGTCTACTCATAAGCGGGGGAAAATAAAATATTAATCAAGATGTTTCAAAAATAACCATAAAAAAAGGGACAGCTAGCTGTCCCTTCTTATGTCTATATTACTGACTTTATTATTGCTGTAAATTAAAACTCGGCAACAACAGGATCAGAACATAAGTTACCTGAGGCTTCACAGATTTGATAAGTCACTGAGGTGGTGGTCGCAGTAAAGCGGTCACGGTAGTTACCATCGTTATCTGTAGTGGCAACCATCGCACCATCACGCATGATGTTAACCGTTTCACCCATAGCGCCATCCCAGTTAAGGTCGACTAATGCACTTCCACGACGAGATAGACGTGTACGAGTCACGCCCGCAGTGATGCTGTGAGCAAACACTTCAACATCCATTGACTCGCTATCCATGTTACCTTCACTGTCTGTAACAGTCAGAGTAACACTGTAGACACCCGCAGCAGCATAGCTGTGCACTGGGCTCATGTCGCTTGATGTTTGGGCATCACCAAAATCCCAGCTGTAGCTAACGATATCATCGTTAATGTCAGAGCTAGTGTTAGTGAAGCTGGCTTCTAAGCCTTCAACTGAGTAGCTAAAACCTGCCACTGGCGCTGCAGGAGCTGCATCACCTAGGCCTGTGATCACTAGACCCCAGTTGTTTAATGTGCCCACATCGGCACCGACGTTATCACTGACAGATAAGGTCCAAGCCCCTGTAGCCATTTCGCCATTAAATGCACTTAGGTCCCAAGACTTAACGATATTGTCGGCACTGCCACCTTCACGGTTATGCAATACAGCTTCAGTACCCGTAGGCGAAGTTAACTTGACAACCAAGTCACCAATCCAAGTATGGCTAATATCGACGTTAGCAGTTAAACCAAATACCTGAACGGTATCTGTAACGTCAATTGTGCTGGTAATACCCGCTGGCGTATTGTCAGGGATAGCAACAGGCGTAGTGTTGTTATATGGGAAGTCAGTTAAACCCGCAGGGTAGACAGAAAGAGAAACCACTTTCGACTTCACGCTAGCGCCATCATCACCGGTCACGGTAATGTCATAATCACCCCAAACAGCGCCTGAGTCTGTGGCTACATTTAAGGTAAAGCTATCACCAGCACCCGCAGTTGCCGCGGACAAGCTTACACCGTTAAGTGCAGGTTGAACGTCAACACTCAAAGCCACACTGCCATTCCAGCCAGCAACACTGCCGACACCAAAGTCATAACTTACCGCACTGCCCGCTTCAACACTTTGTGATGTTGGCGTAACAGTGAAACGATAGCCTGGTGCTGGGTTGGCTTGATCTAAGGCATTGGCCACGTTAAGACGAGTACCTGAAACCGTTTTGCCCGTTAGTGCAGCGTTCACATCCCCTGACACCATCAACAGCTCTTTCATTTCAACTGGTGATAAGTCTGGATTAAGCGACCATACCAAAGCTGCTGCACCTGTGACATGAGGCGTTGCCATGGAAGTACCAGAATAAGTGCTGTAGGTATTACCCGGTGTGGTAGATAAAATCGCTGAACCTGGCGCGCCCATATCAACACTGGTTAAGCCCCACTGTGAGAAGCTTGACATGTTGTCATTGCGGTCTGTACTGGCAATAGCCATTACTGCAGCTGAATCATAACTTGCTGGGTAGCTTGGGGTGACATCATTGTCAGATGCACCGTTACCCGCTGCCGCTAAGAATAAAATGCCTGCATCACCTGCGCTGTCGATTGAATCCTTTAACGCTTGGCTAAAGCCACCGCCGCCCCAAGAGTTGTTGGTCGCTCTGACATCAACACCATGGTTAAGCTTAAGGTTGGTCATGTAGTCAATACAAGAAATCGCACCGGCTGTCGAACCTGAACCGCTAGCATCCAGGAATTGACAGCCTATGATGCTCACATCCCAGTTAACACCCACAACACCGACGCCATTATTACCTTTAGCGCCAATAGTGCCCGATACGTGCGTACCGTGGCCATTGCCATCCATAGGGTCGCCATTGTTAGCATTGGCGTTAAAACCATGCACGTCATCGATTACGCCGTTGCCATCGTTATCTATACCATCTGCAGGGATTTCACCTGGGTTAGTCCAGATATTTCCCTGTAAATCTGGGTGGTTATAATCAACACCCGTATCGATAACCCCAACCACTACACCTGTGCTACCTGTGGTGATATCCCATGCTTCAACCGCATCGATATCTGCATCTGCTGTGCCACCATTTTGGCCAGTGTTATTCATGCCCCAAAGGCTGACAAAGTCAGGGTCATCGGGCACACCAATGGCTCTCACTATGTAATTTGGTTCAGCATATTTTACCGCGGGATGCTTACTGATCATCTTAATAGCAGCGTGAACGTCAGCACCTTTTCTTAGGGATATTTGTGCTAACTTACCGCCCATCACATGCTTAAATTTATCATCAACACCATCACGATTTAAGTCACGTAATGTCCCACCGACGATGCGCTGCGCCGATGAACGCTCGTAATTTGTTACATTGTCTTTATAGACAACTAAAATGCTGTCTTTTTCATAAGTTACAGTAGATTTAGCCATTGCTGGCGCTACTGTTAATGCCATAGCACCGGCAATGGCCATTGCTACTGGAGTCTTTTTATTCAACATATACTGGCTTCCTATCGTCCTTTTTATATCCCAGAACCGGCATTACAACCCTCACTGTCACTTCGCTAGCCTGCTGCTATTGGCGAAAACATCATGAAATCCGGCATTTTTTTTACCCTTGAATTGTTGTCACAATGTTAAAGATAAAGAAAGCCCACTCAGCTTAATTACGACTTAACTACTAGTCCCATTAGCCTATGAACATTAAAAAAACACGACCGAAAACAATGTATAAAGCTATTAAAACAGTGAGATATAGAATTTACTCTTTCATCTAAACGACTTATTTTTATTCAAATTTATAGCCATAGGTGCAATTGTTTCATAAGTCTTCAGCCAGTAACTTGGGCATTGAATTTGATTCACCGAAGCAAAAATCATTTTGTTTCAACCATTGCAAAGGAGTGTTCAGTGCCAAGACAGCTAATACATTTTTTGGTCACTTGTCTCCTTCTGTGTAGCTTTGCACTTACTGCTGATGAATCAAAACAAGCTTATGAGATAGAGCTACCGGTAACCTTGCAAGGACTGCTTGAAAGTCATGGCCGAGACAATTTGGTCAATCTCTTTCAACATGGCAGCTTTAACCAAGCCATTTTGAGTCAAACAGGCATAGAAAACAGTGCCTATTTAACTCAACTCGGTATAGGTAACCAGACAAGCGTTATCCAAATTGGCAGTAATAATGAACTTGAGCTGTTACAGCAAGGTGATAACAATCGCGCGGATGTCACTCAAATTGGTAATGATAATTTAATTCAAATTAATCAATTAGGCAGTGCAACGTTCGCTATTGAACAAATTGCTGATAATGCAGCAATCACAATAACTCAGTACTAAAAACTCTATACAGGGAGCGTCAAATGAATTCGCATACTAAAAAAACCTTAATCGCATTAGCTATTGCCACTACGTTTAGTGCACAAGCTTATGCCGCCAATGAAAATCAAGCCACTGTGACTCAAGATGGTACCGAGCAAGAAGTGACTGTTAGCCAAACCGGTAACCTTAACATCACCACAGTCTCTCAAGAGGGAAATTTACAAACTGCAGAAGTGACTCAAAACGGTGTTTGGAACGAGTCTTATATCGATTCTGTCGGTGATGAAAACTCAATAATCACAGAGCAAAGCGATGATTGGCACGTGTCTACAGTCAATGTAGGCGGCAATAATAATGAAGCCACTGTGACTCAGTCTGGCTTCTGGAACAAAAGCGTTGCCGATGTAACAGGCAATGACAACGGCGTTGAGGTGACTCAGGCTGGCGCAACAAACGAGTCAAACATTGAATTAGTGGGTGATGCCAACTCTACTCTTGTGAACCAGAATGGCGATGACAACTTCAGTGTATTCCGTGTTCAAGGTAACGGCAACGACGGTGACATATCTCAAGAAGGTAATAACAACCAGGCGGGTATGATTGCCCTTGATTTATCACCTAACGTGGGCAACAACAACGACGTAACCTTAGGTCAAGTAGGTGATGACAACCTAGCCGGCGTTCGCGGCGTTGCGGGTGATGATAACACTGTCACTATAATGCAAGAAGGCGACAACAACACTGGCTTTATCTATGCCCTAGAAGGTTCTGATAACGAAATCGATATTGACCAGTTTGGTAATAACAACAATACGGTACTCCAGTTCGCCACTGGCAATGATAACGATGTTAGCGTATTACAAGACGGCAATGGCAACATGATCGGTGACACGAATACAGCCGTGATCAATGGCAGTAACAATCACATCGACATCGAGCAAACGGGCGACACCAATTTAGCAGAGTTTGAAGTCACTACAGACGATAACGATGCAGACCTTGAACAAGATGGTAATAACAACTACGCCGCTTTTGGTACTTATGCTGGTAATGACAACGATTTTGACCTGTCCTCTGAAGGTAATGATAACCAAATTTTCGCCTTCGCTATTGGTGAAGATAACGATGCCGACATCAGCCAAGAAGGTGATGAAAACTACGCTTACGTTGAAATGCAAGGTGACGATAACGAAGTGGATGTTATCCAAGACGGTCTTGGTATGAATGAAGCTATCGTATCTGTAATGGGTTATGACAACACTGACATACGCGTTGCACAAGATGGTGATTTGAACCTGGTTGATTTAATCATCACAGGTGATGAGAACTTTGCCGACATAGCTCAAACAGGCTCAGCTAACTGGGTTGGCGGTACTGATGGTGTGGCTTCGTTCACAGTCAACGGCAATGAAAACAGCCTAACAATAGTGCAGACAGGTAATGATAACCTAGTTGAAGGTTCACAAACTGGCATGAACAATATTGCCAACGCGACCCAGATAGGTGATTTTAACGTCGCAACTATCGTACAGAACTAAAATACAAACTTAGTTAATAAATGCCTCTTTCAAGAGGCATAAAAAAAAGGAGCAATTGCTCCTTTTTTTATGCCCGCTCTTTTTATGTCAACAGAAGTTATTAGCTCAAGATTGAAATTCGAAATGCGCTTGGTAAGTTTGCGCCCAACGCAGTAACTCGACTCGATTGCGGGATTGAGTTTTACGGAAAACTGAAGACAAGTGCGCCTTAACGGTATGCTCACTGATACATAATCGATGGGCAATTTCTTTATTTCTTGCACCACTGGACACTAATTGAATTATGGTTCTCTCACGATTGGTGAGCATCTGCAGCATGGCGATAGTATCTGCAGGCATATCATTATTCGCATCCAGCTTTTGTACTAACCGGCGGAAAATCCGACTAATCAAAGGTCTATCATACCAAAGTTCATTAGCCACCATCTTCCTAAGACCCGTAAGCATTAAATCCATTCGCTGATCAGCATATAACAGCCCACGCACCCCCAACAATAACGCCGATTCTTGATCCAGAGAGCCGCGTTCAACTTGGTATAAGGCCACCGGGACATGGTTAACCAAACGAGACACCAATAGAGGGATACCCTTGTTATCTAAGGCCGCGCCTTTTTGGGCTATCATATAGAAACTATTAATTTTTTTCTCTTGTTCTAACTCTGAGGCTTGTCTTACGATACGGGTTTTCATTCCGATTGATTCGGCTAAAATAGCCAAGTGGCAAGGCGCTGCCACCTGATGTAAAAATACTAATTCGTCGATATTTGAACTCATACATCGCTCCCTAAACG
The DNA here is from genome assembly GCF_000013765.1 of Shewanella denitrificans OS217. NCBI lineage: Bacteria > Pseudomonadati > Pseudomonadota > Gammaproteobacteria > Alteromonadales > Shewanellaceae > Shewanella > Shewanella denitrificans. The sequence goes on from NC_007954.1 coordinate 3,720,044, forward strand.
CGTCCATTCTTAGCTGGTATTACTTAGGCATTTTCACCATAACACAGCTAAACCAAATTCTGTAGTTAACATCCTGATAACTTAGTGGGTGAATTCTGACTAGTTCAAGGGATGAATCCATCAGCTAAAAGTATTAAACATTTCTAGCGCAAAGTAAATTTCAGCATATAACCCATTAAAACAGATTAAAACTTGAATTCTAAACCGTTTTACAAATTAAAAGATCACTTTACTCTTTACATCAAGCTAAGCGAGTTCCTTAAATTCAACGATCATCCACAGTTAACTAACCCTACTTTCTACAAGAAATATGAATATTTTTCAGCCCATAAATAGAGTTGTAACTCTAAAAATTATTTCTATGAGTTTGTTATATAGAGCAATTAATTCACAGGTTCGATTGTTCTAAAATTAGAATATTAACTTTAGACGTCCAGCGCTCCACAACTGTGAAAAAAAGTGCTACTTTGGTTCAAATTCAACATTTCATCTACAACTGAGCAAAGAGGCAGACAAACAATGGCGAAACACTCGCTTGACAAGGATAAAATCAAAATCCTGCTGTTGGAAGGCGTACACCAGACAGCAATAGACGTATTGGAGCGAGCGGGTTACACCAATATTGAATATCATAAGGCGTCTCTCAGTGATGAGGCCCTAAAAGATGCCATAAAAGATGCCCATTTCGTCGGCCTACGCTCTCGCACTCAAATCACAGCATCTGTATTGCAACAAGCTGAAAAGTTAGTTGCCATTGGCTGCTTCTGCATTGGCACCAATCAGGTTGATATCGATGCCGCAGAAAAGCTGGGCATTCCTGTGTTTAATGCACCTTTTTCAAATACTCGCTCAGTAGCAGAGCTAGTACTTGGCGAAATCATTATGTTGATGCGCGGTATTCCCCAGCGCAATGCCCATGCTCACCGAGGAGGCTGGCTTAAAAGCGCTAATGGCAGCTTCGAAGTCAGGGGAAAAACACTAGGCGTCATTGGTTATGGCCATATTGGCACTCAGCTAGGTATTTTGGCTGAGACTTTGGGCATGCGAGTGGTATTTTTCGACATCGAAGATAAGCTCCCCCTAGGTAACGCCGTGCAAATTCACTCCATGGAAGCGTTACTCGCACAGGCAGATGTCGTCACCTTACATGTGCCAGAAACCCCGCAAACAAAAGACATGTTTGCTGCTGAAGAATTTGCCATGATGAAAAAGGGCGCTATCTTTATTAATGCTTCCCGTGGCACTGTAGTGGATATCGACAACCTCGCTAATGCCCTTAAGTCTGAGCACCTTGCAGGCGCGGCTATCGACGTGTTTCCCGTCGAGCCACAATCCAATGATGATGAATTTCAAAGTCCGCTACGCGGCTTAGATAATGTCATCCTCACCCCGCATATTGGTGGTAGTACCGCTGAAGCACAGGAAAACATCGGTATTGAAGTGGCTGGTAAGTTGGCTAAATATTCAGACAATGGCTCTACCTTGTCTGCGGTAAACTTCCCCGAAGTCTCCTTGCCACAACACAAGGGCACTTCGCGGTTATTACACATTCACCACAACCGTCCAGGGGTGTTAATTAAGATTAACCAAGCGTTTTCTGAGAAAGGCATCAACATCGCGGCCCAGTATCTGCAAACAACCGCTGTCATAGGTTATGTGGTAATGGAAGTTGACTCAGATCAAGCCGAAGAGGCTCTAGTCGAACTTAAGGCAATTGACGGCACCATTCGCACTCGCGTCTTATTCTAGGCTTATTGTTAACAATCCGAGTTCAGCTGGTTTACATTACTGAAACGCCCTCATCAGTCACTGATGAGGGCGTTTTTCATCTAACATTGCAATCCAAAAACTTAATCGCAGATGGGTTCAGAACGCTGCAAGTAAGGAGATAAAATGGGCAGCATGCCCTTAAAGACTTGCAGTGGCAGCGCCGAGGTAAAACTAAAGTCATCAGACTTAGCGCCAGGCACAAATGCCGTCAAGGTACCAAAATAATCATCTCCCAGGTAAAACACAAAGGTCGCAGTGCGGTTCATCGCCGTGGTTGACACCTTCTTTCCGAAACGCATCTCAGTGACGATGCGATTATCCCCAGTCCCTGTCTTACCGCCTATGGCTAAATCTTGGCCTTGACTGTCCTTAAAACTGCCTTTTAAGCGCCTTGCCGTCCCCTGCTGCACTACATTGGCAAGGGCCGCCTTTAGGGTCTGTGCCACTTCTGGGCGCATAACATATTCAGCTTGTTTGCTGCTGTGGTTAAGTAGCACTTCGTAAGGAGTGCGCTCGGCAAAGTGCAGCTCATCAAGTTTCACGGTGGGCAATCTATTACCCTGGTTTTGAATAATACCCATCAACTCAGCCAAGGCTGCGGGTCTGTCTCCAGAGCTTCCAAGCGCCGAGCCCAGTGAAGGCACTAAATGATCGAAGGGATAACCAAGTCGCACCCAACGAGCATGAATATTTAAAAATGCCTCCACTTCCAGCATCACCTTAAGGCGCACATCACGGGCATTTTTATGTCGAGTACGAAACAACCAACGATACACTTCTTGGCGCTTTGCACTGCTGGCTTGCCTAACGTCAGCTCGGCTCGCCTCTGGATGCTCTATCAAATAACTCAGCACCCACAATTCCAACGGATGAACCCGAGCAATATAGCCTTGGTCTGCCAAGTTAAATTTATCGGGACCGTATTTATAATATAAGCGCTCTATCTGCTTATCTTCGGCATGGTATTCAGGCAAACGTTTTTGTAAGAAGCGCTTAAAACTGGCAATGCTTTCATCGGGTAATAAATAGCGATAGCTGGCCGCTAACTTATGCTCTGCCTGCCCTATGGAATTAAAAAACAGCTCAAGCCGCTCAGGGGTGGTCTTATTCTGGTATTTTTGGAATGAACGGGTGACGAAGATGGCCCCTTCACGATCGGCGAACGCCCTCAGGTATTCCTCACGGCGAGGGTCTTTATCATTGCGTAATAACTGAGCCAAGCTGCCGTCGTTATTGTAGCTGCTACTGTAATTAACTAAGTCACGCATTAATCGCACAAAAGGTAAGTTAATCGAGTCCTGCAATGCCTGATACAAGGTAGGATTGCGGCTATTTTCTTCTTTTCTAAAGTTATTAAACACGTGCAAGCCACCACCGGTAAAAAACCGTTCATGGGGTGAGGCAGAATAGGTGCGCTGCAAGGCTGCATCTAACATTTGTTTTAAATTTAAGTTTCGAGTTTGAATTAAATAATCCACCACCCAGCGGGTAATGTGATCTTTGGCTTCTATGTCGACGCGATATAACTCAGCGACAGATTTAGGGGCAAATTTCTGATGCAATTCGGCGACGATTTCTAAATAGGTGGCTAATACTCTTAATTTAGCGGTTGAGCCCAATTCGAGTTTACTGCCCTCATTGATATCGAAGGGCTGATCGGTACTGTCCGTTTGCACTCGCACCTTGTTCGAGTTAGCGGTTTTTTGGTACAAAGTAAAACTGTACAGCACTTCGTCCAATTTATCGGCCTGCAACAAACGCTCGCCGAGCAAACCCACAGATTGAGCAACCTCCACCTTCGACAAGCTGCGAAGGTATTGGCTCAATTGCCTTTGTAACTCACCGTGCAAACTAGTGCTGGCCTTTAAATCTAATCGGTCCAATTCATACAAATTCATCCCCAGTAAACCTGCAGTGCGAATACGCACAGAATTGATGCCCTTATCCACCACGCTCTGACCAAAGTCATGGCTCTTGCTAGTATTAAATGCTAATTTTTGTGCTAAGGTCGCGCTCATTAACGCCGGATCGATAAGATTAAATTTCTCCAGTAAGCGCAAGTGGCTATCCACAAGTACCTCAAGGTCCGCGTGGCCTTTGAGCAAATAATAGGAAGGTCGTCGCTGGGCTATCATTAGCGCCACAATTTGGCGAAACACTTGCCCACGCCTCACCGCATTATCTGCGGTATGCCGGCTTTTTAATAAGGTATTAGCAAAGTCAAAGTCTGTTTTAAACCAAGCCCATAAGCCATCACCTATGCCATGAACTTCGCCATAATTGGGCGCCGAAGATAAAGGTACTGTATTCAAATAGTCTTGTACTATGCGCTTTCTGGCAGGCTCAGTTTGCTCCCCTTGTTGATACACCCGAATACTGGCCGAACCAATTTGCAGCAACTTGTCTTTAATACTTAGGGTAAGACCTTGGGATGAATGCCTAAACTTTTCAATCTGGGTCGCGAGCGTGCTGCCCCCAGCGGTTGACACATTGGCCCCCAACATTTCGGCAATTTGACTCAATCCCGCAACCACGAAACGCGGCCAATCCACCACAGGATTAAGCTTAGGTTCTGTGGTCCACATCTCTCTATTTTCAATAAATAATAGAGTGTTAATTATTTCCTTAGGAATAATATCGCTGTCTTGGTAGGCACGCTTTGGATAGGCAAAAGAAAACAAATCCCGTCGTCCACAATCGAGCAGGCTTAAACCCGATTGAGCTTTCTCATGATAGGGCGGGAAAAAACCCAGCTGAGTGTATTCTTGTAGCCTCGGAGAAAAAGCGACTTGCTTAGTAATGTGGAAATTGCGCTCGGTTAAGCGTGCTAACCGCTCTGGCAGTTTACTGTAACCATGACGCTCATCGAAAGGCCCATAACTTGGGTAAATCACCGATTGGGTGGCTTCAGGCACCAAATGATAGGTTAAGGTCTTGGCATATTGGTGCAAAAACTTGGCTTGGTAATAGGATGTCTTGACCTCGAAAGCAATCAATCCTGCAATCGACAAACATAAAAGGATAAACAGTAATCCGGCCTTGCTGCGGCGCACCGTTTCAACCTTATGTTCACGGGGCCGGTAATTATCAAACTGCGATTCAGGGCTTAGCACGATCACTCCATCGAAAAATAAAAAGTTGTACACTTTTAAGCAAGCAAGATAAGACCTATTGCGGTTTCTCTTCGGCGCAATTTTACCAGATGGGGGAAATATTTAGATATAGCCTAAACAACTAAATCTTTTGTTTTTAAGCGCTAGGCGTTTTTTTCACGCTACTCCTGTTTCGTTTTTACCTTGCTAGGCAAGGAAGCATAACAAAAACGATAATTTTTTAGTAATCGACGCCTAGGTTTTCTTATTTTGTCTACACTTATCAACTAGAACCTTCTTCGGCTAGTACAGGATCTGCCCATGAAACGATTTAGCCCACTGTTACTCCTCCCAGCCATGCTTCCATGCTTAGTGTTAGCCACAGAAGTCGATATTGAGCAGCGCATACTCACAATGGAACAAGAGCTGCTGCAGCTCAAGCAGGAACTCTCAGAGTCTAAGGCCAGACAAGCTGCCCAAGAAAAACAACAAGCGCAGTTCCAACAAGCACAATTGGCTCGAGTTGAGGCTGCTAAGGCTGAAGCTAAGCTTGAAGCTGAGTCTGAACCTAAATCTGAACCCAGTGATGGCATCAAAGTGGGGGGCGCTGTGCGATTTCAGTATTCTTTCGAAGATTACAACCAAGGTAATCGAGACAGAGGCGGCGATTTTGATTTCGATGTGTTTCGCCTGGATCTCAATGGAAAACTTGGTGATGTGCAGCTCTCGGCCCAATATCGCTGGTTTCAATATATGCATGTTATACACCATGCTTGGGTAGGTTATGACTTAACCCCAAGCTGGCAAGTACAAGCGGGGGTGACTCGCGTGCCCTTTGGCAACTTGGACTACAACTCTCACAATTTTTTCTTTTCAAGCAACTATTATGTAGGCCTAGAAGACGACTATGATGCGGGCATCAAGTTTATCGGTAAATGGGATAACCACGATCTGCGTCTCGGCTATTTCTTCACCGATGAGATGGGCGGTATAGATGGTTATGTCAACGATCGCAGCGATCGCTACTCCTATGATGTCGTTGGTATTCGCCCCCCTAGTGAAGGCATATATGACGGCATCAGTCAGGCTATCGCCGAACACAATAGTATGGCAGCGCGTTACAGTTACTTATGGGGCAATACTGAGCTTGGCGCATCGGCGCAATATGGCGACTTACGAGACAGTAACGCCTCTGTCGGTCATCGTCAGGCATTTGCCGTCCACAGCAAAACCCAGATAGACAGATGGAACTTGCAACTTCAATACACACATTATGAATACGCCCTAGACAACGCCTTAACTCGCCTTGCTGTGGGGGCTTATCATTTTTTCGATACTATCCCAAGTGAAGCCGAACTCATTAACGCTAACCTAGCCTATCAATTGCCCGTCAACTGGGGGCCAATTACTAGCCTGACTTTCTATAACGACTACAACTTGATGTTTAATAAATCGGGCAATTTAACTGAAGATACTGTGATGAATGTGCTCGGTGTTGCCGTCTCCGCTGGCGGACTTTACACCTACATAGATTTGGTCAGTGCCAAGAATCACCCCTTTATTGGCGGCACCATGGCGGGTGATGAAGATAACTGGAATACCCGAGTGAATATCAACTTTGGTTATTATTTCTAACCTGCTCGAGAGTAACAATATGAAAATAAGAAGCAAAATTCAGCTCAGTATATTATCTGCATTAGTGATCCCAGCTCTGATCATTTCCGTGGTGCTCAGTAACAAGCTCAATGAGGAAGCCCAAAAGCAATTTGTGGATGTCTCCAGCCGTGAAATACGCCAAATAGAAAACGGCATCTCCATCTTGTTTAAAGACATAGAAGACAATGTGCGCTTTCTTGCCACCCACCCGGTAGCCACGAACAATAGCGCCGGGATGACGTCCTATGCTAATGGGGCGGGAGGTCCTATGACCCCATCACGCAATGGTGGCAACGAAAGCCAAATGTATGACTTGTTTGATATGTTTGCCAAGAGTCACGATGGCCTCGCCTATATTTATTATGCCAATCAAGATGGCGGTTATGTTCAGTGGCCCGAGGGCAGTATCTCGGCCAACTATGATCCCCGCACTCGGCCCTTCTACCAACATGCGATGAAAAATGACGGTATCACCCGCACCAGTGCCTACTTTTATGCCACCGACAATGCCACCATTATTAGTACAGTCACTCAAGTCAAAGATGCTCGCGGCAACAAGATAGGTGTGCAAGGTATGGACATGAGCCTTAAAGGGTTGACTGAATACATAAAGCAAATAAGCTTAGGAGAAACTGGCTTTCTTATGCTGGCCGAGAGTGATGGCACCTTATTGGTGGACCCCCGCCGACCTGAGAATAATTTCAAAAAACTCAGCGAGATAAAAGACACTGCTTACCAGCAACTGGCCCAAATAGAACAAGGTCAGGTCACGATTGAACTAGACGGCAAGAGTTATCAGGTTAACGTGATAACATCAAGCAAGTTTGGCTGGAAATTCATTGGCTTAGTGACTATGGATGAGATTTTTTCCACCGCCAATTTCCTCATCTATCTTATGCTGTTGATTGAAGCGATCATGCTGGTTATTTTCATTAGTTTGTCTTTTTGGGTATCGAACCTGATTACTCGCCCCATAGATGATGTAAAAAACTTGCTGCAGGAAGTGGCATCTGGAGATGGCGATCTGACCTGCCGCATTGTTACCCATAGTAAGGATGATGAAACCGCGGAGCTTGCCTTCGCCTTTAACCTGTTTGTGGAAAAAATTCGTGAGTTGATTTTGCAAGTCATAGACAATGCCAAGCATGTCAGCACCATGGCAAGTCAAGTGTCAGGGGCTAGCGATAGCTTGTCAGTAGCAACGGAGGAGCAAAATTCACAATCCCATTCCATCGCCGCAGCCTTAAATCAAATTTCCATCACCTCAGGGCAAATAGCGCAAACCATCAAGGGAGCCGATGAGCTATCCAAACAATCTAAACTGGAAGTAGATCAAGGCAGCGGCGTGATTAAAGATGTGATCACCCGCATGAGCCGAGTCGCCAGTGATATGGGCGGCCTGACAACCACCTTGCAAGATCTCAATAAATCCTCCGATGAAATCAATGAGATCATTAGCCTTATCACTGATATTGCCAATATGACCAACTTATTGGCACTCAATGCCGCCATCGAGTCAGCCCGTGCTGGGGAAGCCGGCCGCGGCTTTGCCGTGGTCGCCGATGAAGTGCGCACCCTGTCGGTTCGCACCTCAAAAGCCGCTACTCAGGTTTCCGAGCTGATTAAGGGATTGCAGCAGCAATCTAATGCATCCTGCGGTCAAATCGAGTTATTGAATCAAGAAATTAATGCCAGTGTCGAACACGGTGCTCAGTCCTTATTGATCTTGGAAAAAATCACCTCATCCAGCGAGAAAATTTCTCAAGAAACGGCCCATGTCGCTCACTCCATGGGAGAGGAAAGCAATGCCATCGAAGAAATTAACCAGAATATTCAAAATATGGCACTGGCCATCAATGAATCCACCGAAGATATCAGTCGCTTAAAACTTGTCTCACAACAACTGGGGGAACAAGCACAAGAACTGCAAAGTTCGGTGGGTAGATTCAAAACCTAACCCAGTGCATGTGAAAGAATACTCGTCTTTGACGAGTATTCTTTACTGTAGTTTTGATTTAAAGAGGCTGGCTTAGATGAACACCTAACATAGATTTAGTCAGGGTAATCGACTTTAATCTTTAGCAAAAAACTCACGTATGGCCACTTCTTCTTCCATGGCATCTTGATAGCCTTGGCTAATTAACTCTTTACAGAATCCCGGCTCGAATAACAGGTAACTGGCAAAACTCGCACCGCCCCCCTTACCTGTCGCACCTGTGGTTTTCATCATGTAACGCATGGCCATTGGCAGGGTATGCACATGGCGAGCCGCGACCTTGTCGAACTCCACCTTGGGATTTAAAGCCAGTAAATTGACCGCCCTGACCTCACCTTGTTCCGTGTGGGCCGCGGTATTTTGATTAATACGAATAAGATCGTTCATCCGCAACATAATATCCACGTCATGCTCTAAGCTATCGACAAAGGCGCTGTTAAACAGATGGCCAACCATCTGCGCAAGTGATGGTGAATGAGTGGTGGTTTCACGCTTGGGGATAATTCGAGGGTTACCGCTAACCCCTATGACCAAAATCTTGTCGGCACCAAATTTAAGCGCCGGACTTAAGGGCGCAAGCTGTCTTAAGGCGCCGTCACCAAAATATTCACGGCTCACTTGTTCGGCGGGGAAAATGGTCGGAATTGCCGAGGATGCCATCAAGTGTTGTACAGCAAGCCGTGTCGGCACCCCGACTCGACGGCCTTTGCGCCAGCCCTTGAAGCCAGGCTTACCTTGGAAAAAACTCACCGACTCACCCGAGGTATATCCGGTAGCATTGATTGCTACCGCATCTAAGTAGCCCGCATCTATGCGTTTTTGAATATTTTTAAACTGTATGGTGCTACCAAGTAATTCCCGCAATGGTGCATTATTAAGAAAGGCTAAAGGCCGATTCATGCCTATGCCTTGATTTAACAACGAGAGCAACAAGGTGCCGCCACTTTTAACCAGATCCAGTGCGCCGGCTTTGTACACTTGTTCGACACTGATTTGCTGCCAAAAATATTCGACCTTTTTAACCGCTAGGCGAAAATTGTTGGCCGAGGCAGCAAGCCCCACGGCATTAATCGCCCCAGATGAAGTACCGCTGATAATAGAAAAAGGATTATGGCTATTTTTATCATGCATGTCGGCAATGGCTTTAAGTACCCCTACTTGATAGGCTCCCCTGGCACCACCACCGGATAACACTAAGGCTCTTTTCGTCATTGGGCTTCCCAATTAGGTTTACATAGCGTCAATCTTTGGCTTGAAGCATTCACTCAAGGATTGATCTCGGCAATCGATTTTACATTAGTGTAAGCATAAGACAGGCTTAGGCAGACTGCTGATTTTCCTTGATAAATAATTTACTTTATGGGGCTCGTTCACCAATACAAACTCGGTTTCGCCCTTGCTGTTTGGCTTGATACAAGGCGACATCCGCACGGGATACTAAGGAATCTAAGCTATCATCTAGGCTAGCTTCAGTCACCCCAAGGCTGCTTGTTATGCGGCCAACGCCCTCGAAGTGTTTGCTCGCTATGGTGTGACATAAACGCTCACAAACTTGGGTCGCAGCGGCAATATCCGCCCCAGGAAATAAAACCAGAAACTCTTCCCCTCCCCAGCGATACAAGCGATCGCTAGGCCTGACTGTTGCCTTAAGCAAACGAGCAAAACTAATCAAAACTTCATCACCGCGACTGTGACCATAGGTATCATTAACACGTTTGAAAAAGTCTATGTCCAATATCGCCACTGATAACGCGAGGTTATCTTGTTTAAAGCGTGACAAATAAGCCCCAGTTTCAACCGTGCCAGCCCTTCGATTGGATAGCCCGGTTAAAGGGTCTGTAAATGCTAATTGACGCATATTTATCGTGGCATCATGCAACTGGCTGTTACGCAAGTTAAGATCTTGGGTTCGCTCTTGCACTTGAAACTCAAGCTCTCGATTGAGTTTATCTAATTGGATTTGAACGGCTATTCTCTTGCGAATATTGGTCAATAACACGGAAATGACAAGCATCAAAAAGGTTAATAACAACAAGACGCTATTTATCAGGCCGCCATATTCTTGATAGAGAGACTTAGGCTCACCGACAAGCTTGCTGCCTTGGGGTAAAAGCGCCCTATCGATAGCGAAGCGATTTAATAGAGCGAAATCGAAGCTTGGGGTAAAGGCCGCCTTTTCCTTTATGGGTAATTGGGCGATAGGGATGCCATCGAGTATGGCCAGCGCCATCTTAGCCGCGCTAGCGCCATGCTCAAATGGGTCATTCATCAGCCCTCCCATGGCACCTTTTCCTATCATCAAGGCGCCCCACATGCCATAAATGGGAACTTTGCTGATTTGACTCAGGATAGGGAGCTGCTCCTCGTAGGAAAAGTATTGCCCTTGGCTGTCTTTATGAATCGCTAACACTAAAATTGCGCTGCCAGTAGGTAACTCAGCCACCCTCTGGTGTAGCTCAACTAAGGTAAACTTATCCCAAATATCTAAGCTCACCCCTGCTGCCAAGCTAGGATCTGCCTGCCAGCTTGCCTTTACCTCACGGGCAAGATCTGTCATGCCTCGGCCAAACCCTGTGGTATCCCCCAGTAAAACAATGCGTTTTACATCTGGCTGTATTGTCTTTATCAATTCCAAGTTGCCGATAATCTCCATGCCTTCCAAGATCCCGGTGATCTGGCTTCGACCTTGTAGCGTTTCAGGCTTGAAGACATTGACGCCACTAAATACCATGGGCTTGCCAGGAAACAGCAAATCACCATATTCAATCATAAAATCATAGGCATAGTCGTCACTAGTAATAATAAGATCCGGCGAGTATTGCTGATACTTGTGCTTAAACAGACTCACAAGCTTAGTTTTGTAAACTGCATCATCGGCAAACCTGCGCTCATCCATAAACTCGATATGAAGATTCTCCATGGGAATACTGCTCGCCAGAGTTTCCTGAACCCCCCGAGTTAATTCTTTGGTCCATTGATATTGAGGATGGTAAGAATTCAACAGCAAAACCCGTGGAAGGCTTTCGGCCACAGCAGAAAAAGCCATTCCAGTAACACTCAGCAAGATGAAAATAAATCGAACAAAACCAAGCATACTCATCGCTTCTCGTTAGTCATATTCAGTAGAGTATAGTTGATAAGATGATGAGATTTGCATAGGAAAGTCAGGCAGTTGAAAATAGTCAAAACAGCGATGAGTAAACTGCAAATGATGATTATTTATTTTAAATGACAAGACTTCTGCCATAGATTAGCGCTTCGCCATAAACCTTGTGTCCAGCCTTAGATATATACACAGGGGCACTTGCTAATTCACAATTTTATAGATATGTTTTAATTATCAATTATTTATTTTTATTTGTTCACAGCATCAACTTTTACCCGTGAACCACAGACTAGCTAGCCCTAGTCAGCCCTAGCCTTAGTCAGCCATTGACGGTGACGATTACGGCCTTATCGAGGTAAGCCTATGACAATAGAACGATTAACCACAGAGCAAGTTTACCGCACCTCGTCATTATCCCAACTCGACCCCATGTTACGTACCACCAAGCAATTAACCCCACTGGATGAAATTGTCGGCCAAGAAAGAGCGCAGCAAGCGGTCGAATTTGCCATGTCCATTAAGGATAAAGGGTATAACATCTATGCCGTCGGTCGTAATGGCCTTGGCAAACGCACCATGATGCAAAGGTACCTCAATCGCCATCAGCCGATGAAAGGCCAGCAGTCATTTGATTGGTGTTATGTGGCCAATTTTGATGATGCACGAATCCCAAAAGTATTAAAGCTGCCCGCGGGTAGCGCGCTGGCATTAAAAAAAGCCATCGATAACCTGTTACAGCAGTTGATGAAGGCGCTACCCCAAGCCTTCGATACGGAAATCTATTACACCCGCTCCGAAAAATTGAAAAATCAGCTGTTAAAAAAACAAGAATCAGCGCTGCTAAGCCTGACCAAAGAAGCCAAATCCCAAGGTGTAGTGTTAAGTATTTCCGCCGAAGGAGATTATCAACTGTTTGCCCTCAATGGCGACGAACCTCACGATGAGGCTTCATTCGAACGGCTTAGTGAAAAAGAAAAAAGCGCCTTTGAGACCAGCATAGCCTCATTGGAAATAAAATTAAGAGGCATCCTGCGTAAACTGGCGCAATGGGAAGATGAGTTTTGCGACAAGCAAGATAAACACAATGAACAAGTCGCCAACAAGGTATTCATTAAGGCCTTCGATCCGTTAAAAGAAACCTTTCGTCAGTTGCCACAAATCAAAGCCCACCTCAACGCCATGCAAAAGGACATGCTAGATAACATAGATATCTTCATGGAAGAAAGTGAGGAACTCGTGGGCCTTGCCTATGCTTCTTTAGATAAAAAACTGCCGCGCCGTTATCAAGTCAATGTCTTGGTAAGCCAAGATGAGACCCCCTTCCCCATTGTGGTGGAAGAAAGCCCTAACTATCACACCATCTTTGGTTACATAGAAAACGCCACCTACAAAGGCACAGTGTTCACCGACTTTTCACTTATCCGCTCTGGCAGTCTGCACAAAGCCAATGGCGGCGTGTTAATGATAGATGCGGTCAAGGTGTTGGAGCGCCCCTATGTGTGGGATGGGCTCAAGCGAGCCTTAAGATCGCGAAAACTGAATTTAAACTCACTGGAGCAGGAGCTTACGCTGTCGGGCACCATCTCACTGGAACCTGAACCTATTCCACTTAATGTCAAAATCATCTTGTTTGGTGATTATCAAACTTATCAGCTATTACAGAATTACGACTCCGAATTCAGTGAGTTATTTAGGGTAACTGCAGATTTTGAAGATGAAATGCCCCGTACAGATAGCTCAGAAGAAAACTATGCCCGCTTCATTGCCAGCATAGTGCACGACAACCACATGCTCCATTGTGATAAGAGCGCCATCGCCAGAATAATAGAATACAGTTCACGTCAGGCTGGGGATCAACATAAGCTGTCCTTGCATTCGGCGGATATCGCCAATTTATTACGGGAAACCAATTATTGTGCTCGCCAAGCCAATGCCAGAACCATACGTAAACAACATGTGGAGCAGGCGCTATTTAAGCAAGAGCAAAGGGTGAGTCGCCTTAAAGACAGCATGATGCAAGATTTTGCCAATGGCACTCTGTTGCTGCAGACTCAAGGCGAGGCCATAGGTCAGATCAATGCGTTATCCGTATTGAGCACTACAGATCATAGCTTTGGCATCCCAACTCGAATCACCGCAACCACAGCAAAAGGCAAGGGGGAGATTTTTGATATCGAGCATCATGCCAAACTAGGGGGTAAAATCCATTCAAAAGGAGTGATGATCCTCTCTGCTTATTTGAAATCCATTTTTGCCAAAGAGAACATACTGCCCTTCTGCACTCACTTAACCTTCGAGCAGTCTTACAGCGGTGTCGATGGAGATAGCGCCTCCATGGCAGAGCTATGCGCTATCGTCTCGGCATTCTCACAACAGCCACTTAGACAAGATATCGCCATTACAGGCTCGATGAATCAATTCGGTGAAGCCCAGCCCATCGGTGGGGTGAATGAAAAAATTGAAGGCTTTTTCGATGTGTGTAGCATTAAAGGCCGCAGCCAATATCAGGGCGTTATCATCCCTAAAAGCAACGTCCATCATTTGATGTTAAGACAAGACATTGTCGATGCTATCGCCCAAGGGAGCTTTCATATTTGGTCCATAGAACATGTAACAGAAGCACTGACCGTATTGACCCAAGGAATAGATATTAGCCAACACTTAGACGCTGGAAAATCTGAACAAAAACAGCAGACTTTAACCGTACTAGAACTTAAGCAGGCAACCTTTGCCTTAGCTCAACAGCGAATTAACTTAAAACAAAAAAAAGTGAATATAGAGGATAAAAAAGCATAAGGGGAATAAAAGTTAAGCTTGAAGCTAAAATAGACACTAATTTCCAGTCATCAACCAACAGATACGACTAACCTAGTAGTTAGTCTATATCTCTTGATATAGGCTAACCCAAAAACTAACAATATGGGTCAAGTATAGTCGACGCCCAATCCACACTAATCGCCAACATTTTTTCTTTCGTTAATTCATAAAGCGGTGTAATAAAAATACTGAGCTTTGAGTTTTCAATGTCACGACTTGATAAAATCTCCGCGTCTTTGAAGCTATGACCCTGTAAATCGCCATCAAATAAAGTGATTTGACCATTTAATAGCAATGGAATGAGATTTTTATGAGCCTTAAATAGTTGATAGGTATCCCCCCCAACTCCCCATAGTCCGACAACACCTTCATACTTAATTTTTTCTTCAATTTTCAATGCCAGCATATTATGAAGAGCTGCTGTTTGCTCTAACTGGAACCAAACGGCTTTTTTTGCACTATTGGGTACTTTCGCAATTTGTTGAGAAATAGGTCCATTTTCTAACAGCATAAGTAACCGCGGAATACTTCGTGTCATTATCTGAGCGGTTTTTATAACGGTAAACCCTGCAACCTGGGCAATTTGTGCGAGGCTATCTTTGGTAAAATAATGGATATGCTGACCATGTACTACGTTTGTAAAAGCAAGGTGAGTCAGATCTGTGTTTTCGCTACAATCAGGAACTTCTATAAAGACTTTTCCATCAGGCTTTAATTGATTACGGATCATAGATAAGAAAGCCACTGGATTTTCCACATGTTCTAACACATGTGTATTAAGAGCTAAATCCACTCCTTGTGGCCAGAATGTTTTAGGTATTTCTTCCTTGCTATTTAAATTCCAAGCCAGTTGATTAATAAACTCATCTTCAATCATAGGAAGAAAATCAACGCCCGTTAACACCCCACCGGTTAAGTGTTGTTGCTTCATTTCTTTAAAGATATTGCCAGCACCGCAACCAAAATCAACTACATTACTGTCCGTAGAAACATGTTCTCGGAAAAAATCAACCATTTGAAAATAAGGCGACACTTCACCTTCTTTTGGTAAGAAAAACATCGCAGGGGGTCTTATATTAGAAAAATATAAACACTCAAAGATATGCGCATCGTAGCGCCTCATCATTTGTACGTGACCACAATATTGACATTCACCGATAGGTAACACGAGCTCTTCTCTGACCAAATCATTTGGCTCTTGCGACCATATTCCAGACAATAGAGTCCCAAAGTGATCCCAGTCATGTTTCTGGCACACTTTACAGTGCTCTTGCTGATAATCCATGCTAACTCCATAACCACTTAATCAATAATGAACACTAGGGTGTATGTTAATGTTACTTAATCTGAATTAAGGTTATTTAAATATATCCCTAACATTCATCCAGTTTTTACTAACACGAGCCATTTTAACTCTTGTTTCAGCTAAAATCGGTGACATATAAACTGCGCCGTCGTATTCTGGAATTTCTGTACTTGAGTGTATTTTTTGAAAGCAAAACGTTTTTCCAGCCAACTCATAATCAAACATTCTTATTTGTGCATTTTTTATTGATTCAATCAGTAAAGGCTGTTCGGTGATCAAGTTATAAAAATCAGCACCTACGCCCCAAACTCCGACAGTTCCATTTAGTCTTATCGTTTCTATTAACTCTTGTGCGAGTTGCTGCCGTAAATATTGAACTTGCTCTTGATATTGAGAGATGACTTTCACAGTTCCGTTAAACGAAATGGTAGCATTCTGCTCTGCAGCCACCTTTAGCATAACCTGTAATCGAGGAATGTATCCTGTCGTCACTTGCTGACTCTTCACAACGTTGAAGCCAGCCTGATTGGCGGCATAGGTCAAAGATGCCAATGAAAAGTAATGAATATGTTGTAAATTAACTAAGTTACTTTTACCTATCGACTTGAGTTCATGTGGAGAGGTAAAATCAGGCACTTCGACGAACACTACGCCAGTGTCACTGAGATGGCTTTTAATATTTTTCAAAAAATTGACAGGATCTACTACGTGCTCAAGCACATGAGAAGCCATTGCAAGATCAATACCGCATGGCCACAGCGTTAACGGTAAATCAGATAAATTATTTAAATCATAAGCAAAATAATCTATACCTTCTTGAGCAAATCTATCATTGAAATCAATACCCACTAACTTGGATATCGAAGCAGATTGTTTGGCTAGATGTAACAATTTACCTTCACCGCAACCAAAATCAACGACAGTCTTTAAGTTCGCTTCTTTACTGATGGCAAAGTTAATCATATCTTGATATGGGCTATCATCATTAATCAATGACTCATGCCACATTACGGACTCTTGTGCCGAATGGAAATACAACTTATCAAACAATTCAGGTGTATATGAGCTCATAACTTGCACATGCCCACAATCAAGGCATAGACCTATGGGATACAGGGCACTATCACGCTCTATTTCTGTATTTTCGAAAGCCCAAGTACCAAAGCAGATAGATGTGAACTGCTGCCATTGCTGAGAGTTACAAAGTTGACACCTTGCCTGTAACATAAAAGCTCCTAATTGGTGATACCGCCATCAATGATCAAAGTCTGACCAGTAATAAAATTCGCATCTTCTGAAAGTAAAAAACCAATTGCAGGGGTGATATCGTCGACAAACCCCAATCTATTGATGGGTGTTCTGCGAATAATTTGATTTCTTTTTTGTTCCGATAAAGTAGAAGACATTTCAGTCTCTAGATAACCTGGCGCAACAGAGTTAACCGTTATTCCTCTGCGTCCATTTTCTCTGGCTAACGCCCGAGTTAGCCCATCGAGTCCTGCTTTAGAGGCGGAATATGCCGCTAAACCAGCATAACCACGGCTGCCGATAATCGAACTAATATTGATAATTCGTCCCGCACTCCTTTGCCTTAGGAAGACCCTAAGCACATCACGAGCCAAATATAGAGCACCATTTAAATTTACTTGGATCAAGGCATCAGACTCAGTATTTGGGAATGTAGCTAACACTCCCTCTTTGGCTATGCCAGCATTGTTAACAACTCCCCATAAAGGGATATCTCCAGCCCAATTACACGCATCTTTAACAAATATTGAAGTTTGCTCTGCGTTACCGATTTCAGCTTTAAACCAACGTAGTTGAGAGAACTCTTTTTCCAATTCAGATATTTCATCTGTTTTATTACGGCTACAAGTCGATACCATATACCCATTTTTCAACAAGTATTTAACGATACCGAGCCCTAATCCACGACTTCCACCGCTGACGATGACATGCCTCATTAAACAATCCTCTGCTTTTTCCCGCTTAAATTAAGTGCAATTTGCTTCGAAAAAGTTATCACTCTAGGGCGAGATGCTGGTGCTAAACCAGAGAAAAAAGCACGTAGAACCCGTCTGGCTTTTTCTTCGTCCTCAGTACATATTTCGACGCAGGTTAAAAAGCCAGTAATAGGATTGGCTTTCACATAAACACGAGCGTCTAAAATAATATCAAAAGCAATAATTTGTTGCTCAAGTAATTCTAGATTAACTTTCACACCACCGATATTCACGACGTTATCAGCCCGGCCGGAAAATATAACTCGTGAGGAGGTAGATTGAATACAATCACCCGTATCAATCTCTACGTTTCCCTTAATAAGTTTTAATGTATCATCAATTTTCAATAACCAGCCATTGACCACAGTGTTACACCATTCAAATGGGAAGCCCGCCAACCCATCTTTCACTGAAAAAATAACTCCTGTCTCTGTCGTTGCATAGATATGCCTAATGCTCGCTCGAGGGAATTGTCTTTTCAAGGTATCGAGTGTCGACTGTTCAGCTATCTCCCCCCCTAAACTGATAAGCCTTAACTCGGGCTGACGCTGATGCCAAGCCATCAATAAAGTACGCATAAATGAAGGTGTTGCGCTAATGGCGGTAACATTTAACTCAATCGCGAGCTGGGATTTTTTTTGAAGACTTGCATCTACATCTACTACTAACGTGTCATTAGCTACAATCGCCTGCAATATCACCTGTAAGCCTGCATAACTCATAGGATGGTAACAAAGCAACCAACATGTTTTAGCATCACTGACTTTAGTGTTCTTAGGCAATAATGCCTCTAATTGGTGATATACCAACTTGGGAGCACCTGTCGTCCCAGAAGTCAGTATGCCGACAGCACATCCTTCTGGCAATTCTGATAATTCAATGTCTTGTGATGTCCGATTAAAAATCACAGGAATACCATAAGCCTGAGCATTAACTAAGGCTTGTAACATAGCTGAAACGATTAAACTATTCGTGGAGGTTGGCTGATACTTAACTTCAATGTAAGCACTAGCGCTACTCCTTTGTTGTGGAATAAAATCAGCAGATGTAAAACAACGTTCATTTTCGATTAAGGTAAATTCCCCTGCTGAAAAGAGCATTACTTTTCCATACTCTCGTAAAGACTGGTTAACTCTCCAATGCTCTGGAAATGTTTAAAACCATCTTTAAATGGATCTAAACCAGTATGCAATTCAAGATTTACAATTAAAGTCGCAAGATCCAAGGAGTCCATAGGTAAATCAGTTAAAAAAATTGAACCTACATTGAGCTCAGGGCATAGCTCTCCCTTTTCCTCTATGATCTGACGCGTTTGTGAATATATCTCGTCTAATAACTCAGTCATGGATTCCCCAATCATTAAATGCTGTTGCTATCTTAGCTAAATCAAAATGTTGCTTCTGATTAGCCCAATCATCTTTCAGTAACTCAAAGATATACAAGTCTAAAAACTGACCGTTTTTATAAATATGCTGCTTTAAATACCCTACTAAACGCGTCTTATGTAATAGCTGCAATTTGACGACCTTCTCATTCGCGTCTAGTACTAAATTCACAACTTTATTCAGTTTAAGGTGATGAAAAACATAATTACAGATATAGGTGTGCATCGTAACACCATACTTAACTCTTGCTTCTCGCTCATAAATATAAGACCCCGTACTGCAGCGCTGATTAATTTTGTCTATCTCATTAAAACAAAGGAAACCGATAGAAATACCATCATCCTGGATCATATAACCTCGGTAGTCCTCCCTATTTTCAAGAGAAGCTATCCAAGTTCGCTGCTTTTCTGTGGTTGGATTTTCAAGATCTGTAAACATATGCTTAGTTATTTCGGCTGAAGTTCGCCATTTAAGTAAAAGCTCTGCATCATCTTGAGTTACGCGCTTAAAATTCAATGCCATTTCGTACTTCTTAGTTAGCTAGATACCCACCTTCCACCGGTAAGGTTACGGCATTTATCCATTTTGCAGCATCGCTGAGCAAAAAAGCCACAGCATTTGCGACGTCATCTGGTTTACCTAAACCCATAGGGTGTTGATCAAGCATGTGTTGAAACTGTGCTGCAGTCATGCTGTCTTGTGCTCGTTGAGCCATTTCTGTCTCAACCAAGGCGGGGGCAACGCAATTAACTCTAATATTGTCTCTGAGTAATTCCATTGCTAAACCACGAGTTAAGGACATGAGCCCTGCTTTACTAGCACCATAAACCGTATTGCCTGTTTGGCCAATGAGACCAGCGATGGAAGATACAAACACAATGGAACCTTGTTTGGATCGATCACGTTTTAATCTAAAGCCTTGGGTGATAGCCATTGCACTCGCAAGATTGACATGCATAGTGTCATCGAAAAAACCTTGGTCAAATGACCGAATAGGTTTGGTTATTTGCACCCCAGCACAATGTACAAAACTATCAAGATAGCCGTATTCACTTCTGAGATATTTAACCCAATCCCCCAAGCCATTAATATTCTTGATATCAAATACTGCGATTTTATGACCATTACCACTCAGACTAGACAAAGTCTCCTCAAGCCCGGCTTGATTTCGCCCCGTTAAAATGATCTTTGCACCGAGCTGGCTGAGCAAGGTACAACAAGCGCGTCCAATACCCGCTGACGCTCCCGTAACTAACACTTGCTTTCCAGTTAAATCCATCGGATTTATTTTTGTATCTAGCATCATTAAGCAGTCAAATGCTCTTCAACCAAAGCGCTCAAATCTGCAATTGTTTTAATTTTCTCTAACTTATCACCTTGAATAATGATGTTAAAATTTTCATCAGCCATAGCAATTACGCTTAAAAAGGCCAATGAATCCCATTGCTCCAAATCCATAAGAACTTCGTCGCCTGAAAGTGTATTCGCATCTAGCTCTAAAATTTCTTCTAAATTATTCAAAAATTCTTTTTTGTTCATAGTGTTATACCTTTAAACTAGTCAAAATATTATCCAACATGGTATTTATCATATCAGCTTGCTTAACTAAAACTAAAACTAAAACTAAAAATCCAACACGACCTCAATAAAGCGATTAATGTGCCGTCCGTTGATGAATATGAGCATTAATGGTGACTAATTGCGGATTGCCTTCTAGTAACTCACAGATTTGTCTTGGACCAGCATCCAACCATTGTTCACCTAAACGACAGATTAATTGCTCTACTAACAAAAAATCGTCTTGCTCATCCACACACAATCTAAAATGGCTCCAGCTCGGATTACCGTGCAAGGTAACTGGTACGATTAACGCATCCGGCTTAGAGTAAAGGTACAAGGTAACATGCTCACGCTGCGCTGGTGCCAACGCTTTGAAATAAGCCTCACTCAAGCTTCTCATGCGAAATACTTCTACATCAAATCCGCGGGGGAAATACGCTAGACTGACATGAGTGTATTGTTGGGACTCTCCTGAGAATTGCAGCTTAATTGCATCATCGATTAATTGTGGACAAATTAGCGGGCAATCACCGGTCAATCTAATAATGATATCATCAGGTTCAGCATGAACTGACAAGGCTGTTTCATAAAAGCGGCCTAAAACATCAGTTTCATTACCGCGATAGTAATCAATGTTATTTTGTTGGCAATATTCTACGATAGGAAGATCATTTTCTTGATTTGATGTAGCAATAATATGGTGATTAATTAACTTAGATTTGGCAACGCGCCTAACATGATATTCCAACATAGGCCTAGTTCCAATTATTTTAAGAACTTTACCCGGCAAGCGTGAAGACCCCATCCTAGCTTGGGTTATGCAAATCACTTTCATGACGGGTCTCTTTTCAACAAAGGCACTGATAAATACTCTTCTTTCATGGGTGATCCAAAAGCAATATCCTGACTGGATTTTTGACCGATTATTTGAGGTAAATATCGAGTATGCAATCCAAGCCCCGGTCTGACAGAGCGTACATTACTCGCAGTGAACAGTTCACCTTTTCTTATATCATCTGCAACATATACTGAACGGCGAAAATCTCTCCCTCCCGCTTCACTGGGCTTAATATCGTAACCAGCATAGCCTAGTGCACTATGAGCCCTTTGCGTTTCTTTTTTTAGTAAGCCAAATTCATCAGGCTCCAATGAAAATGCAGCATCTACCCCCCCGTCAGTTTTATCTAAAGTAAAATGCTTCTCAATAATACTGGCTCCTAATGCCACAGATGTCACGGAGGCAAGTATGTCAGTAGTGTGATCACTTAACCCAATTGGGAAATTAAACCGTTGGCATAGATCTGCTACCGTTTTCAAATTACAGTCTTCAATTGGTGTTGGATAGCCACTGATGCAGTGCAGCAAAGCCAGTTGTGTACCACCTGCATTTGCCACAGCTTCGACGGCCTCTTCAATTTCAGCAAGAGTTGCTAATCCCGTTGACATCACAATAGGCTTGCCCGTTTTGGCTGCCGCCATAATGAGGCCTATATCATTGATTTCAAAAGAAGAAATCTTGTAAGCTGGACACTCACAAGACTCAAGTAGCTCGATCGCTTTTAAGTCAAACGGGGATGAAAACAAGGTTACATTCTGCTTTTTCGCATGTTCAAATAAGGACTTATGCCATTCCCAAGGAGTATGAGCCTCCTCATAAAGATCGAACAAGGTACGCCCTTTCCATAGTCCTCCATTTATCCTAAACTCAGGGCCATCATGCTGTAACGTAATGGTATTGGCAGTATAAGTTTGGATTTTTATCGCATCAACGCCGCTAGCTGCAGCAGCATCTATCATAGCCAAAGCTTGAGATAAACTTCCTTTATGATTACCTGATAATTCAGCAATAATATAAGGCTGATATTCAGGACCAATATGACGGCCATCTATGGTAATAGACGCTTTAAACATAATTAACTTTCCTGTTGATATTGCATATCTTCACGCCAAGCGCTATGGAAATGACGAATTCTATCTTCACATTTTCCTAGTAAACCAGGAATATTATTACTGCTCATATTAACTTGGCAAGATTCAGCTACGAGCTTATCTTCATTTAATATTATTTTATTAAATTCTGTAAAATTTGCTTTTATCGCAGCCCTAACTGCATCACTCACTCTGGCATTTTCAGCAGAGCTCATCATTCTTAACTGAAAATGTAACTTACTACTTATGGCAGTTACCGGTTGATAAGTTTGCAAAGACATCAAAGAACCATCCGTTAAGCCTATCGCTAAGTTAGGGTAAATAAAGTAATGATTGTATTCTTTAAAATAAGCATGCTTCTCAAACTTCAAATGTTTTCTTGCACCATTCCACCACTTTTTAGGTTCATCGTGTAGGGGAGTATTACCTGTGCTATGCCCATCAAAAAAGTTAATTTCGCACTCTGCTTTCGCAAATTTAGCGAAGGTTTCAGGATGCACACCTGTAACATGGTAAACCTCTAAGACGGTCTCGCATGCTATTTTCCAATTAGTATTCCACTCAAAGGTGTCTTGTTGAACGGGTTCAATAAAAGAAGTTGAAATTTGTTCTAAAATATCAAAATATGGACCAAGAAATTCGCTCAGTGTCGGCCCGTCTTTGGCCACTCGAACAAACAGCATTCTCCCACATGTTTCTAAAGCAAACTGCCTAAGTGATAAGGCTTTTTTCCCCGCATCATCCAACCCGAAATCAGTGCGATTGAGAGGGACACCTGACAACTGACCATCTTTTTTATAACTCCAGCAATGGTATGGGCAGACTAAGGGTCTATTGCCATTCGATAGTGTCTGTAGTGTCGCTTTTCTGTGACTACAAACATTAAGCAGAGCACTGATACTACCACCAAAATTTTGAACAACTACAGATTTATCGCCAATCTGAGTAGTAATAAAGTCATGATTATTGGCGAGTTGTTCACTAAAACCTACAAAAATCCAATTTTTTTCAAAAACTTCAGTTTTTTCTTTTAAAAAAAGCTGTTCGTCGAAATAACATTCTGGCGCAAGAGAGTGGGTTGCTATCATACCAATTCCAATTTCTGTTTTAAGCCTATTTTTATCTGCTCAACAACACGCATACAACCCTGACTGTCAACTAAACGACGAGCAAAGTTACTCATTTTGTTTCTCAGGCATTTATCATGCCACAGCATCTCAACCTCTGTTTTGATCTCGCTCAACAATGCTTCATTAGCATCTAAGCGACTCACTTGCGCATTAAAGTGCCTAACATCAGTTGCCGTGTACCAAGTGTTATTTAATGGGGAAGTTAACGCCGACAACTGATTATCCACAGTAATGAGAGCTAAAGTTGGAACACCTAAACTAGCAAGTTCACCCAAGGTCCCCCCAGCCACGGCAATGGCTAAACCGCAATTAATCATGATATCGGCAACCGATATAGGACGATAGACAATAGAGAACAAAGGATATTGTTCAACTAATTTATTTAATTTAGCCTGCTCTTTATGACTATTACCAAGCAATAAAATAACCTTACACGCTAGCTGCAGTTCATTAATTGCTTTGCTAATAGGATATGCCAGTAATTGGCTGTCAGTTCCACCGAGTGTCACCAAAACACTATCTCTGGCCGCTAGAGGAGTTAAGCAGCAAATTGAGAACTCTTTTCTGAGGAATGTGTACGAAGGGCCTAAACAGTAAAAAGCATTAGGTGCTCTTAGTGCGTATTCTGCGGCGCCATAATTAGGAGAAGGGTTCACTATTAAGTCTGCAAAAATATGCGAGTTATCCAGGAAATCATCTAATTTAACTAAATAACCTGAGATCGGTTTAAGCCATAACAGAAATCGCATTGAAATCGACATCTGTGATATTAAGTTGTGGCTTACTCTCTTTGAGTTGATAGGCAATTAAACCGCCAATCATATTCAGCATAAAACCATGCACACTTCTATGCCTCGAATGCTCGATTTGTGAGATATTCTTAAGCTGATCATTGATCGTTTCTATAATAAATCTTCGTGAAAGCATTGCCCTATCCCACAGTGATAAAACCTTCTTTTTCATGTTCTTGCGAACATTGTTTACTAGTGTTACGCCTTGCTCAAGTAGCTCGCTTGCCAACGCTTTACTGATATAGCCTTTATCCGCATACAGCTTGTCCATAGCATTCACCACCATGCCTGAAACAGGCTTAGTGTCATGGGTATTGGCTGGAGTAATTTTGGCGGCAACAATCCCTCCCTTATGGTTAACGATGAGGTGAAGCTTGAACCCGTAGAACCACCCCATGGTCCCTTTTCCGCGGCGAGCAAGGCCAGATAACGTTTTATGTCGTGGAATTCGCAAATTGTGGCAAACCTTTACACTGGTCGAATCGACGAATTCAATCCCCGTAGGTAGACTTCTGATGCTGGAGAAATAGCTGCATAGTGGCACGACAGCTGTCGGCATAAGCTCAAGAAAACGGGTATAGCTGAGTAAGTGGGGGAAATCAGATTTGAAAAAACGAGCAAGATATCCAGTGTAGTAATTTTTGAAGTCACGATGATGAGATGTATGGAAGAGTATGATAATAGTCATTATTTCGCTCATGCTCATTCTGCTTGAACGTTGGCGCTTACGCGTGCCATCTGTTACGCATTGTTTTTTCCATTGCGGCATAAATACAGCACAAAAATCATCGACATCACAAAATACATCCACTAAATTATCCATAAGCCCTCTGCGTGATTGGTTCCTTCTTGGTCGAAAGATCTGATCACAAAGAGGGCGATTAGTTCAGTTTTTTATCCCGAGTTGAGGTTAAATAACAACCAAGCTGGCGAAGGCATTGCCATTCTTCTTTAGACAACTCATAATCATCAACAACAATAACATCACAAGACACACTGAATAGTTCATCTTTATTTAACGGAGAAGAAATCGCCTTAGTTTTAAAGCCTTCATCCGCCAGTTTAGATAATAAAGTAGGGATACATTGCTTATATAGAAAAGTAATAGCGAAATGTTCACTTGCAGCTTGCGCAAGGGCAAATAATCGCATTATGTGCCCAGCGCCGATATTAACAGAGCTATTCCCATAAAAAGCAATGTGCTGTTTATCCTGCAAGGAACCCTCCATCAACGGTTAACGTCATTCCTGTCGTTTTAGCACTTAAATCACTAAGCAAGAAACTAACGCTATTGGCTACATCTTCAGGCTTACTGAGTCCTAAAGGATGGGCATCTATGAGTATTTTAGTTTGTGCCTCACCTAATATTTCAAATTGCTTTTCGGCCTTTGCACCTGACACTACTGCTGGAGCAACGCAATTCACTCGGATTGATTTACTGGCAAGCTCTAGGGCTGCTGAGCGAACTAACGAATGCAACGCTGCTTTAGATGCCGCATATAAAGTGCGGGCTTTCAGCCCCCTAACGCCTGCCGCTGAACCGATAAACACAAAACTTGCATTAGGGTTAAAATGGCGGGCTTTTGATAATGAAGAGGTGAGCATAACGGCCGCTGAAAAATTAATATCAAAATAATTACTGATCTGCTGCCCAGTAACGCCTCTCAAAGGGCTATACCCTTGGTAGCTTGCACTATGGATCAATCCATCAACGGCACCATACTGCTTCACAAGATTATTCACCCAAATAGGGATCTCATCTAGCTTGCTCAAATCAAATGGGCAAATATGATGTTTGTTAGCCGTCAATTGTTGGGCGGTATCTTTCAATGAGGCTTCTCGACGTGAAACCAATATCAAAGTTGCACCCAATTCATCTAACTTTTTACAGATAGCAAAGCCAATATCTGAATCGACCGAAGCGCCTGTAACTAAATATAACTTACCACTGAAATCCATGTATCACATCATACCGCTAATGAGAGAGGTTCAAAATCATCTGAAATTTCGATTAGTTCAGGAGAAACCATTGGGCCTATATCTGTAATAATTGCCCCCCAAGACCAACCAACTCCAAATCCGCCTAACATAACTTTTTGAGTCTTATGAGTAAAAAAATCTGTCAACTTATGGCAAATAGCTAACGGCACTGATGCACTGGATGTATTGCCGAAATCAGCCATATCTATGAGATACTTATCTTTATCTATTTTTGCTTTTTTTCTTAAATGTTCAAGAATAAATTGATTTGCTTGGTGCATAACAACCATATCAATATCATCCACGCTCACATTAGCTAGTGCTAGCACATCACTCACTAATTTAGGTACAACTTTAAGGGTAAATGAGAATACAGCTGCGCCATTAAGATACAATCTAGAGTCACGATACAACCTTGCTTCATCTTCTGCTGTCCGAGCCGTTAATTCTGGTATCGTTGGGTGCCTTCTGCCACCAGCTTTGACCGCAATATGCTGACCACCTGTACCATCCGTACCAAAAACGGCATAAGAATCAGGCCATGATTCATCAAACTCAAGAGCTGTAGCCACACCCGCATCACCAAAAAGAGGCAAGGTTCCTCTATCATCAGGTAACAAATGGCGACTAGAGGTATCACCACACAATACTAAGGCTCTTTTTCCGTTGGAGCCCGCAAGTAATTGGCTCGCTATCCATGTCGCATACACAAATCCTGAGCAACCCAAACTCAAGTCCATACACGCAGCACCTTGAGATAGCCCCAATCGATGTTGCATTAGGCAGGCACTTGCAGGCAATGCATAATCTGAGTCTTGAGAGACAAAAATTAACACATCGACAGAAGCCGGATCCCAGCTCAATCGGCTTAATAATGCTTCAGCAGCAGCAACACACATATCCGAAGCACACAAGTGCTTTGGTAAAATGCGTCGGCTATGGATGCCTGTACTTGCGTATATTTTATTGGCTTCTTCTGGAGTGAAAATATCTGGATTTTCGACATAGGAATGTCTGTGAGTAGGAACTGCCGCTTGCATACCTACTATTTTTACCGATTTAATCACAGCTTCCATGGCGAATCCTGTCGAAAAAATTAATGAATATAAATGGTTTTAAACTATAACATTGAATAATATAGCTTGAAAGTGTATTTCCATTGACCTATTTGCACTACTCTTTTGCTATAACAGAAGAATTATGGACTCAATATGACCACAACCTCAGTTAAGAATATATCTATTATCGGCATAGTGTCAGTTCTACCTGAAATCGAATTAGCCAATATTGACCAAACGTGCGTAACTGATATTGAAAAAGTGATAGCTTCTACTGGGATCCATTCTAGAAGAGTTGTGGGCCCACAACAAACCGCACTCGATTTAGGGAATTTCGCTTGCCAGCAATTATTGGCCGAGTTAGCTTGGGATATCAATGATGTAGCCCTCATTGTTTTTGTCACTCAAACCCCTGATTACCCCTTGCCTGGCAATGCCGTTTTACTACAAAATAAATTGAATCTCCCTAAAACAACATTAGCATTTGATGTCAATCTCGGTTGCTCAGGTTTTATTTATGGCTTTTGGCTTGTATCTCAATTACTCAATGGATTAAAAGGTTCAAAAGCACTATTAGTTGTTGGTGACACTACAAGTCAGCAATACAGTGACTCTAACCGTAGTGTATCTTCTCTTTTTGGTGATGCAGTCAGTGCGATCGCCATCGAAAAGACACCCAGCACAGATGAAATAACATTCAACTTTGGCAGTGACGGTTCAGGAGCACCTTATTTAATTCAGCCCAACAATGGCGCTAGAAATCCAGGCATATCACCAGAATTATTTATGGATGGAACGCAAGTTTTTGTATTTACTTTACGTGAAATACCCAAATCAATTATGCAGTGCGTTGAGCAAAAAGGTTGGCGACTGGCAGACATTGACTACTGCATAATGCACCAAGCAAATGAAATGATGCTCAAACGTTTAGCTAAAAAACTTGGCCTAAATACAGATCAAGTCATTATCTCAATGAAAAATATTGGCAATACGAGCTCAGCCTCCATTCCGCTAGCCCTATGTTTAAGTTTATCCGAACAATTAACAACCCGGTCTTGTAAACTCATACTTTCAGGCTTCGGGGTCGGTTGGTCATGGGGAAGTGCTGCCATGACTAGCTCTCCCCTTCGAGTATGTCAACTCATCGATTTAGCCTCAGACAACAACCTGTATTTTCCTTTCAAACAGTTAAAGACACTATAATACTTTCAAACTTAATCGTTCTATGCTCAGTTATGATGATGAAAACCAACGTTGGATATTATCGCATAAGCTGCGATCTTCGAGACTGACGCTTAACTAGCCCGTTTGCTGAGTAAATGACATTTCACCGCTGGCCACTCGCTCGCGATAATGGAGTACACCACAGTATCCCGATATGAACCGTCAGGCATGATCTGGTGCTGCCTTAGGATACCGTCCTGCTTGGCCCCGAGCCTCTCTATGGCAGTGCGCGACGCCCTATTAAAGAAGTGGGTTCTAAATTCCACCGCTATGGCGTGCTGATTTTCAAAAACATGCTGTAGTAATAACAACTTACACTCAGTATTAATGCCAGTTCGCCGCGCGGATGCTGCATACCAAGTATAACCTAGCATTAAGCGACGATTAGCAGAGTCAACATTGTAGAGCCGCGTGGTACCTATGATTTGCCCCGTCTGTTTTACCCGCACCGCAAAGGCGAGATTGCCTTCCTTTGCCGCTTCTATGGCACTTTTCACATATTCAAACATTTTGCCAGGGCTTGGCACATTGGCAAACCAGAGCGTCCAGCCTTCACCATCCATAACAGCTTCACTCAAAGCGGGCACATGATCCAGAGAAAGTGGCTCTAACACCACCAGATCGCCGCTCAGGGTACAAGTCTTCATCCACATTACTTATGTTTCCTAATCGATTTTCAGGTTAAATAACTTTAAATAAAATAGCATAACTGTTTGATATTAAAGCTTCCATAAAAAAAACAGCTTTAGGGCTGGTTTTGTCTTACTCGTTTAAGCTTATTACGCCTTCAAGTACTCACTAAGTACCACAAAAAGTTTGCTTTACCCTTTGGTCTGGAGTTGGCGCATCCTGGTAATGCTTATCTTGCTCTGCAAGCACATAAGGATTAGCCAATACCCTAGCCATATCTAAAAATAGTGAATAATCATTATTTTGCTCCGCTGCCGATATGGCGGCTTCCACCTTATGATTGCGGGCAATGAATTTAGGATTTGCTTTTATCATGGCAGCCAATGCGGCTTGACTGTCACATGCCTTGGCTTGCCACTGCGATAACCAGTCTTGCAATAATTGCGCTGGTGTCGATGACAAAGATGGGAATGCTTCAGTGGAAAACAAAGCGACTAGACCCGCATCTTGTTCCCTATGAGTACTGTGATATTCAGTTAAGGCATTGAAGAATTGGCAAAAATCGACGCGAGTATTTGTCATCAGTTGTAACGTGCTATCAACAAAAGGGATAAGCTCGGGATCTGATGCGTCCAGGCTAAGTTTTCTCGCCATTCCTTGATAGAAATGTTCGGCAAACAGACGGTTAAAATCACCCAGCTGAGCTTGGGCGATTTCGAGGGCTTTAGCTTCATCACTATCCAGTAACGGTAGCAAGGTTTCCCCTAAGCGGGCCATGTTCCACTGGGCTATCGCCCCTTGATTGCCCCAAGCATAACGACCTTGGCTATCAATAGAGCTAAACACTTTATTAGGGTTAAACTCATCCATAAAGGCACAAGGCCCATAATCTATGGTTTCCCCTGTGATAGAGCTGTTATCGGTATTCATCACCCCATGTATAAAGCCCACCAACATCCACTGGGCTACCAGCTCAGCTTGACCCTTAATGACTTGCGCTAGTAAGGCTTGGTATGGATTTTCATCATGACTGAGTTCCGGGTAATACTGAGCTAACGCAAAATCGGCTAAGGTTTTTACCGCCTCAGGCCCTTGGTGCACGGCTGCATATTGAAAACTGCCCACTCTCAGGTGACTCTTAGCGGTGCGCACTAGAATAGCCCCAGGATAGGCGCCATTACGCCATACATCTTCACCCGTTGCGATAACAGCCAGTGAGCCCGTCGTTGAAATATTAAGCCCTGCCATGGCTTCACTGAGTAAATATTCACGGATAACCGCGCCTAGGGTCGCCCGGCCATCGCCTCCGCGAGAAAAAGGCGTAGCGCCAGAGCCTTTGAGTTGTACATCAATGAGTTCGTCTGCAGCAGTTTTAAGCTGACCCAATACATGAGCCCGGCCATCACCCAGCACGGGAGACCAGCCACCAAACTGATGCCCAGAATACGCTAACGCAAACGGCAAATTGCTGCCGTAATAGGTTTTCCCTGATAACTGCTCTAGGGCATCGGAGCTGTTAAACCAAGCAAGATCTTGTTCTAGAGTCTCAAGCAACCTAGTATTTAGCGCCAATAACTGCGGCGAAACAGCCGCCTCTGGCAAACTGTCACGATACATAAAACTGGGCAAGGAACGGTAGTTGGCCACGAGTATAGGACTAGCAAGATGTGAACGAGAAGGGGCATCCATGGACATAAACCTCGGCATTA
Organism: Shewanella denitrificans OS217; assembly: GCF_000013765.1. Lineage (NCBI taxonomy): Bacteria > Pseudomonadati > Pseudomonadota > Gammaproteobacteria > Alteromonadales > Shewanellaceae > Shewanella > Shewanella denitrificans. The sequence continues at coordinate 3,751,186 of NC_007954.1, forward strand.
TCAAAAACAAACTGTCATTATCAGCCATACAAAAACGAGTACTAACGAATAGATCCACATCATAGCATTTATACCCATAGTATTATTTATCTGGTGATTCAACGGGAGTTTAAAGGGTATTAACTAGGCAGAGGCTTGAAGGCATAGTGGTGCTATGTCAAAAGTATTCAACGCAGAGAAATACCATAAAAAATGAACTCCCTAGCAATAAAGCTTACAAACTATCGTTATAAAAATGTTTATTTATTTTACTGGCTAATGAATGTTAATCTAAGATTTCTTTAACAAGTAATAAGGTCAAGAGTTTGAAAGGAAAGAAATTATTATTGACTGGCGCCGGTTTGCTACTAGGTTATTTACTATTATTTTTCGACCCGACAGGCACGGCTCACCCTGTTGTACCTGACAGCTACCAGGCGCAATTTACCTCACTGAAGCAGCAATTAAAAAATAACGACCATGACAATGCCATGGCGAAAATTAAGCAGCTACTGGCACTAAAAGCCCCCATTGGTAAGCCCGCGACCTTATGGTTACTCGAACAAAAGGCAAGTATAGAAGAGAGCTGGTTGCATTTTCATTCCGCTAGGGAAACTTATTATCAAGCCCTAGCATTAAAACCTAAGCATAAGCTAAGCAGCCATTATCGCAATCGCATTAATGACTTAGACAAGCATATAAATGCCCATCAACAAGAAAGACACCTTCATAGCCATTACCGTGACGCCCGTGACAGTGGCATAGCTAAGCGCTTAAAAAATAATGTCACTATTGCCTATATCTACCTTGATGATGGTCGCTGGAGCCAGTGGTCTGGCAAGGCGAGAATGCAAAATCATACTAACTTGGAACATGTCACCAATTGGTACCAACAACAGGCATCGAATTACCAAATAACCGATCTTAACTTCGATATTCGTTACTTCTATGTCCATAGCCCCAAAGGCTTGAGCCGCCAATGGCTATTAAGTAAAGACTTCTCTCGCTATGCTGACGACATGCTAGCTCAGCAATTAGGTTTTGCCAGTATTAAAGATTTCGTCACTAACCTGAGCCAAGGCCGTGCTGACTCACAAGTGGCACTGGTGTTCCATACCAATGCTGAAGCCCGATCTTTTGCCAGAACTTGCCCTGCTGGAAAACAATATCAGGGCTGCCAAATAGAATATGTAATGTTGACTAAAATAATTGGCCCAACAAAACGTATCGATATCACGACTCAGACTCAATCCCATGAGATATTGCACCTGTTTGGCGCCGCCGATCTTTATAATATTCAAACAGCTAAAGACTTTGCCGTCACAGATATCATGAATTACTACAGCGCCGATCTGAAATATGCCAGTTTAGACCCCATCACAGCTTGGGCCATAGGTTGGGGTGAATTACCCACCACGCCTTTTACTGTGGAAGACAACATTACCCCCAAAATTGCCGTCAAATAGGAATAACATCAATGGAAATAACCTCCCTAGAACAAAATATAATATTCATGCTAATAAACTTAGGTTACGCTGTTATTAGCCTATTTGTCAGTGTTGTGGCTCTGCTTATCATAGACAGGTATATCTTTAGGAAGATCAATTTTATTGAAGAAATAAAAGCCGGCAATATCGCCGCCGCCATCTTCCAATCCACGATTTTACTCTTTATCGGCATTGTCGTATCCGCCGCCATGACCTAGAAAAATAAGGGACACGGCAATTGCCTTGTCCCTTATACTTGCTGCTTTAGCTTTCTTCAACGCTGCTCAACCAAGTATTTAAACATTAAAAGTGATAGCTCAAGGCAAGCTTTGCATTGCGACCAGGAAGGCTAGTGTCTTCATCATCTGGCCAAACCGAATAGGCCTCATCCAGCAGGTTTTCGACTCCAGCACGTAGCTCAAAACCACTTAACCATGAAGCTTGATAAGTGATATAAAGGCTATGCACTTGGTATCCTTCTGCGTCCATCTCGTTCTCTAGGTACAATTCAGGCAGACGCTTCATATCCATGGCAAAACTTGATACCCAAGACAGCCTCAGTTCACTGACTAATTGCCAACTTAGGCCAAGGTTAATCCTATCTTGAGGCGCTCGCGTGTACGGCTGGCGAACTTGCTCTATCGTGCCTAAATAGAAATTAGGCATGCCTTCTACATCCATTCTCACTCGACTGTAATTAGCAAATATATCTAAGTCTTGATATTGATACGTCAGCTCAGCCTCTATCCCTTTGGAATACAATTTACCGATATTTTTACTGGAGTAGTCTCTGTGAGTGGCCTCTTTTGGCGATGCAGCCACTTTTTGACCATCCACCAGCTTGTACATGTAAGGTGCTGTATCTATGTAATTATCAACTTGAGTATCGAACCAATTCAATTTGAATAACAATTGATCACTAAAGGCGATATCCTTGAATACTAAACCAAAACCAAACTCGTAGTTGCTGCTGCTCTCTGGCTTTAGTCCTGGTTGTGGCTCGCTGTAGCAATGCTTGCTAGGACGATGACACACCCATTCATCTTTCTTATATAGCTCTCTTAAATTGGCGCCGCGAAAGCTCTCATTATATCGACCATAAAATCTCAACCATTCAGTTGGTCTAATAGTAACGCCTAGATTGGAAGACCACTGCTCATCGCTATTTTCACCGTATTCAGTAAAATTATCCGATTGATTGCTAAACGAGTCGAGCCTAATGCCAGCCTCGGTACTCAACCAGCTCGAGTAATCCGATTCATGCCTAACACCTAAGGCGAACATATCTCCCTGACTGTGCCCATAATAAGTCGCTTGGGTGTTGGTGAGTCGATCCGTTACTGTATCTTCAAACTGACTGCGATCGACACTCGCAAATAACTGTAACTCTCCCTTCCAGTCATTCATTTGATGGTTAATGCTATTACTTAACGATAAACCAAAACTTTGATCTTCAAAGCTGTCCTGCTTATTAAACGGATACTCATTCTTGCCTAAGACTATTTTGCCATCTTGTTCACGTACTCTTTGATAATCTTGATAATACGCCTTAGCACGTAAATCCAACCACTGTGAGTCACTGGCATAATGATAAGCTAAAGACTGGCTTAAACGTTCACCGGTTTCACTTTCAGTTAAGGCTTGATCTATCCATCGAGTATTATTACCAAAAGGCAACTCAGCCACTTCACTGGCGGTGTAAAAGGTATCTGAATCTAACTGACCGTGAGCACTATCCCAATTTACTTTAAGGCGCAAATCATCGCTTTGACCATCATTTTTAAGGGTCTGAGTTTGGCCTCGAAGCGAACCTTCACTGTCCCTAGGGTTAAGCTTAATGTCCCCGAAGGTGCGTCGATTAGCATGCAGCACTAAAGCCAGCTCATCGGTTGCAACATAACCCGTAACCCCGCCGCGGCGCATATGAGTTGCATCATCCATCCCAGTTCGCACTAATACGCCTGAACCCGCCGCCCCAGAGGTATAATCCCAAGCGCCTTTAGTGACCACTTTAACTTGGCCGCCAATGGCGCCACTACCACTGCCAATACCATCTGCACCACGGGTAATTTCAACACCCCGTACTATGCTAGGGTCCAAATCTAATGGACTGATATAGCCATTAGCATTGCTGCCGTCACTAAATTGTTTATAACTCACACCGTCGACTTCTAGATTAATGCGCTCATTACCAAAGCCGCGAATACTAATATTCCCCATCAAAGGTCTGTCATTATCGCTAACGCTAATACTCGGAGTCTGCACCAGTACATCGGTAAGCTCGGTGGCTTGGGTATCTTGAATATATTTGTCAGTCACTACTGTCATCGACCTTGGGACTTCTAAGGCTTTTTGACGTAAATTCAGCCTTGTACCTATCACCTGAATAACTTCAAGTGTACTGTGATTCTTATCTTGTTCATTCGGGCTTTTAAGTTGTACTTTGGCAGTGTCTTGGCTGCTAACTTGCTCTTCAGCCGCAATTGAGAAAGACAATAATGGCGTGAAGATCAATGACGCTAAGCCAAGCAGTGAACCTGTACGCAATGCTTTAGCTAACCTTACCCTGACCGAACCCGGCATAATTAACTTAGAGCCAATTAACTTAGGGCTAGTGAAGTTAACTTTGTTAGTACTTGCCTTAGCTGAGTAAGCTGAAGAATAGAGAGGCATTCTCATAAATATAAATCCTTTTAATAGCTTGCTTGAAAAATCAGCGGCATTCTATTACTATGAAAACATCAAATGCAAATGATTCTTATTTAATTTACGTTGTTTGCTCAAGCGTCAATACTGCCCTTTATTCAAGGAAAGATAATGAAAACATACACTCTGTTATTACTTGCAGGTTTACTGACTCCCTTAGCTCAAGCAGCTACTGAAAAGTTTGGTGAAGCGGTTGATTTAACAAAATTAATCCCTGTGACTGAATTAATGGCAAGCCCAAGTGATTATCTGCAACAACAGGTTACCATTGAAGGCACTGTGGTGTCCGTGTGCACTAAACGGGGATGTTGGATGGAGATTGCTGCGCAAGAAAGCAGCGAGCGTTTACGGGTAAAAGTCCGTGATGGCGACATGGTATTTCCCATCAGCGCAAGAGGCAAACACGCCTATGCCACAGGGATGTTAACCGAGATTGTGCTCAGCCCCGAGCAAAGCCGTAGCTACCTTGAAAATCAGGCGAAAAAAAACCAACAAGTGTTTGATGCCAGCGCCGTCATTGAAGCAGTCACCTTGTATCAACTACAGCCCATCGGTGTTGAAATTCGTGAAACCCACTAAATGCTAACTAACCAAGGACGTAAATGGTTAAGGCTGTTACACCGTGACATTGGCTATCTCTGCATCGGCATGACCTTGGTTTACGCCATTTCAGGGATAGCGGTAAACCACATTGAAGATTGGAACCCCAATTATCATGTCTCTGTCAGCCACAAACAGCTCCCAGAGCTTAAAGGCAGTGCCAGTGAGAATGAAATCCAAGCCCATTTACTGGCTCACTTTGCTATCGAAGGCAAACTCAGAACCGGTTACTGGGCCAGCCAAAACCACTATAAACTCTTTTTAAAAGACGGCAGTCAGCTCAGCGTTGCATTGGATTCTGGCATGGTCACCAGTGAAATGATAAGCCGGCGCCCCCTGCTGCCAGAGCTGAATTATTTACACCTTAATGAGGCTCGCAATGCTTGGGTATGGTTTGCCGACGCTTATGCCATTGCACTGATGTTTTTGGCTATTTCAGCACTATTTATGTTTAAAGCCGTCAATATTTGTCGCCACAGAAAAACTTGGCTAACCCTCACAGGTCTTGCCATTCCGCTGGCTTTTATCCTGCTTGCCTAACATTGAGCGAGCATAAAAAAACCAGCCTGAAGGCTGGTTTTTAATTTAAGCGCTAATGTATTTCTAGCACTATGATCTTGGCAATTACGCCTGTGGGCGCATCGCTGGGAATAAAATCACGTCGCGGATAGTGTGAGTGTTAGTAAATAACATCACTAAACGATCGATACCAATACCTTGACCTGCCGTTGGCGGTAAACCGTGCTCAAGGGCTGTGATGTAATCAGCATCATAGAACATGGCTTCATCATCACCGGCATCTTTAGCATTAACTTGCGCCTTGAAACGATTGTCTTGATCTTGCGCATCATTAAGCTCGCTGAAACCGTTAGCCACTTCACGGCCACCGATGAAGAACTCGAATCTGTCAGTGATAAAATCATTGTTATCGTTACGGCGTGCAAGCGGTGAAATGTCCGCTGGGTAGCCAGTAATGAAGGTCGGCTGCATCAGCTTAGGTTCAGCAGTTTCACCAAAAATTTCTTCCAATAACTGACCACAGGTCCAGAACTTTTCAAGCTTGATGCCTAGGCTCGATGCTAAATCACGCATGAACTCGACGTCTTTCACTTGCTCGTAAGTCATGGCTTGAATAGTCGCGTTCTCTGGATTGTACTTTTGAATCGCTTCTAACATGCTCAAGCGAGCATAAGGGCCACCAAAATCAACCGTGTGCTCGCCGTAAGGCATTTGCGCACTGCCTAATAAATCGATGGCGATTGAACTTAGCATCTCTTCGGTGAGATCCATAAGATCTTGGTAATCCGCGTAAGCCATATAGAATTCCATCATAGTGAATTCTGGGTTATGGCGTGGCGATAGGCCTTCGTTACGGAAGTTTCGGTTGATTTCAAACACCCGCTCAAAACCGCCCACAACTAAACGCTTAAGATAAAGCTCTGGCGCGATACGCAAGTACATGGCCATGTCTAATGCATTGTGGTGTGTCACGAAAGGACGCGCAGAAGCACCGCCTGGAATAACGTGCATCATTGGGGTTTCAACTTCCATGAACTCTTTTTTGATCATGAAGTTACGAATAGCTGAAACCACTTTAGAGCGCATAATAAAGGCGTTGCGTGACTCTTCGTTAACGATCAAGTCAACATAACGCTGGCGGTAACGGGTTTCTTGATCCGTTAAACCGTGGAATTTTTCAGGCAATGGGCGCAGCGCTTTAGTCAACAGCTGGTATTCTTCCATATTGACATACAAATCGCCTTTACCAGACAAATGCAGCTGACCTTTAACACCAATAATGTCACCGATATCAAGACCTTGATAACGCTCTTTCAGATCGCCCTGCACTGGTTTGCCCGCATAAGCTTGAATACGGCCAGACACATCTTGAATCACCAAGAAAGGACCACGTTTTGCCATCACACGGCCAGCTATGCTGGTTTGATAACCTAAAGCTTCTAATTCTTCCTTAGTGTTTTCACCGTACTGCGCCTGTAGCTCAGCCGCTTTATGGCTACGCTCCCACGTATTAGGGTGGGCGTTAGCTGGGCATTGTGTGCGTATGTGATCTAACTTGGCACGGCGCTCGGCAATCAGTTTGTTCTCGTCTTGTACTAGTTCAGTCATGATATTTTCTCGTGTTGCCCTAAATTATTCAATTTAAGGAAAATTAAATGTGATACCAATTAAAGTCCTGATTTTAAGCTGGCTTCAATAAACTTATCTAAATCACCATCTAACACAGTCTGGGTGTTGCGGTTTTCAACCCCAGTGCGTAGGTCTTTAATGCGGGCGTCATCCAGTACATAAGAGCGAATTTGACTGCCCCAGCCTATGTCTGATTTAGCGTCTTCGGCGGCCTGTTTGTCGACGTTTTGCTTCATCATTTCAAGCTCATACAGCTTAGCCTTAAGCTGCTTCATTGCTGAATCTTTGTTCTTGTGCTGCGAGCGACCACTCTGACACTGCACCACAGTATTTGTGGGTAAGTGAGTAATACGGATAGCAGATTCAGTCTTGTTGACGTGCTGACCACCCGCGCCAGATGCACGGTAAGTGTCGATACGAAGCTCTGACGGATTGATATCAATTTCGATATCATCATCAATTTCTGGGTAGACAAACACAGAGCAGAATGAAGTATGGCGGCGGCCGCTAGAATCGAATGGCGATTTACGCACTAAGCGGTGTACGCCGGTTTCGGTGCGCAACCAACCAAAAGCATATTCACCAGTGAATTTAATGGTCGCGCCTTTAATACCGGCCACATCACCATCAGTCACTTCCATGAGCTCTGGGCTAAAACCGTGGGCTTCACCCCAGCGAAGGTACATGCGCAATACCATGTTGGCCCAATCTTGAGCCTCAGTACCACCCGAACCCGATTGAATATCCAGATAGCAATCCGCGCTATCATTGGGGCCTGAAAACATGCGGCGAAACTCGAGGTCTTCCAAACGGCGCTCTAATTCGTCCAGCTCAGCACTGGCTTCGTTAAAGGTGTCTTCATCGTCTTCTTCTATGGCAAGCTCAACTAAACCTTCAATATCTTCAAGGCCCGAGTCCAAATCATCGATGGTTTTCACCACAGCTTCTAACGCTGAACGCTCTTTGCCTAGGGCTTGAGCACGCTCAGGTTCGTTCCACACTGCAGAGCTTTCAAGCTCAAGGCTAACTTCTTCTAGACGCTCTTTCTTATTAGCGTAGTCAAAGATACCCCCTAAGAAGCACTGTGCGCTCGGCAAGGTCCTTAGCTTTAAATTTTACCGGATTGACTTCAAACATGAATACTCAACTTTCTTCAATTAAAAATAGAATTTATCGGCGGCTATTCTACCTTAAGCCCAGCCTGAAACCTAGCCCTTAGGCCATGGCAAAGCTGATAGGATAACGAGTTTTTTTAATGTTAATTCAGTGTCCAAACTAAGTATAATGGCTAAACTTTAGCCGTATTTACGCCTGAGTTCTTGCTATCTCTTTATGGGAGAGCAGCATAATAGTGAACACTGATAGAGATAAAAATAAGTCATGATGGCATCTACTATTACAATTTTGTGATAGCCACTAACTTTTTCTATTCCTAATATTATCGATAATGGCCTGAATTTCCCAAGGAGTTTAGCCGATGAAAAAATATCCCTTCAACGCCACCCAATTGGCCGCCACAGCATTGTTCACCAGCTTAGGCTTAGGCTCATTAACGGCCTGCGCCACAGAAGAAGTAGCCGACACCTTACTCACTAATGGACAGATTTATGGTTACCCACAGGCCAGTAGCTTGGCCATTAGTGACGGTAAAATTGTCCATATTGGCAGTAATAGCACCACTATGGATTATGTCGGTACTCAGACCCGAGTTATTGACCTTGAAGGCGCTTATGTGATGCCAGGTTTTATCGACAATCATAACCATGTGTTCGAGGCGGCTGGCGACATAGGCAGCGATTGCTTACTGGATAAAGTCAATTCACTTGCTGGATATATCACTGAGCTAAAAGCCTGTGGCAATCAAGACACTGACAGCGAGTGGCTATTAGGTTACGGCCATGAATTAGACGTTTTATTAGATTATCAATCACTTGGTAATGGTGAACAAACACCGCTTGAAATATTAGATAGTCTCTATCCGGACAGGCCCGTAGCCATCATGGAGCAAACCTCTCATTCCATGTGGGTTAACTCCATCGCCTTGGCAAGAGCCGGAATAACGGCTAAAAGCACTGCGCCTCAAGGGGGCAAGTACCTTAAAGAGCCACACACTGGCAAGCTTTTAGGGGTATTACTCGATACCGCAGGCGATGAACTCATGGAGCTTGCCTGGAACGCCCAGCCCAATAGAGCCAAGGCCAACTATCAGAGCCTAATTAATGGCTTAGATGAAGCGGCCAAACACGGCATCACAGCCATAGGTGATGGCCGCCTCTATTGGCAGCGCGGCTGGTATGAAACTTGGCAGCAAGTGGCAAAAGATAATGCCCTCACCGCCAGAGTCAGCCTGCGTCCTTGGGTGTATCCAGGCCAAGATGCGCAAAAGCAGTTAGCCTTTTTCAAACGTATTCAAACTGATGATACCAATGAGTTATTACTGGTCAATCAAGTGAAAATCTATACTGACGGCATCATCAATAACGGCACCGCCAGAGTATTAAGCCCCTATGTTTACAGCCCATTGACTGATAGCCCTTTGGGAGTGGATTACATTCCTGCTGGCGAGCTAAGCACGTGGCTGGTGAAACTGAATAATCTAGGCTTTGGCGCTCATATTCACGCCATAGGTGATGCTGGGGTGCGTAATGGTTTGGATGCCATTGAAGTGATGCGAAAGCAAGGCGTCACTCGCCCCTACGGCATGACTCATCTTGAGATGGTGGCAGACACTGATATCCCGCGTTTTGCAGCGCTTAAGGTCGATGCCGATTTTCAGGTAGGCAATCATGACATAGCCACAGGAGATCACGATTGGGCCATCCCTTACCTAGGCAAGCAGCGCGCCAAAGCCTTGTTACCCGTACAGGCCATTTGGCAAACTGGCGCTAACACCACCCTAAGCAGTGATTGGAATGTAAATGATATCAATCCATTAGTTGGGATATCCAGCGCCATCAAGATGCCAGGGCCGCTTGATATCAATAGTGCCATCGACGCTTATACCATCAATGCCGCCAAAGCCTTAGGGTTAGAAAAAGTCACCGGCTCTATTACTTTAGGTAAGTTTGCCGACCTTGCGATTCTCGAGGGCGACATCACCAAAATGACTCCAGCGGAAATCGCAAACACTCAACTGTTAATGACATTACTGGAAGGAGAAGTGGTATTTGAGGCGCAGGAGTAAATATCAGCCTCGGCATAACTAAGTGATGCCGCTGCCACCTTACATTAACCGCCTGAAGTGAACCGTCTTAAGTTAACTGATTGAATTTAACTTAAGGCGGTTAATTAGCACACCTAGTTGAGGATGTTGAGACTAAATTTATTAGTTTCTATATATCCTTAGCTACTTAAATCCCGCCATACAGGCTTGCCATGCCCTTTTTTACTTCACAAGAAGTCACCGACACGCTGCGCTTTTGATTTAAACCAGAGTCATCCATGACTCTTGATTTAAACAAAAGTCGAACATCCCGTCTGATGTGAAGGGACTCACAAATGCCGCGATGGCATGGTCAATGATATTCCAGACATCATACTGACATTTCCCACGTCAATGTGGGTCCGATGCCAGAGGAGCGGCCATGGGATGGACGGTCGTCTCGCAACTCTCGCCGTGTAGCGGCATGGTTCACCTCTTTAGCATCAGAGTGAGTAACCTGCTGATTTAAAAGTGATCGTTAAAGTTTAATCGTGGATGGCTCATTAAATTTTTGAAATTCTTGTATGGTTTTTACTTACCAAAATAGCGATAAAGTGTATTCCTTAGTAAATCATCATCTTGGGAAATGCATATTAGTTTTTCTATTCCAATTAACTGGTATTTAGACCAGTAATATGTAGCCCACATTTTAGTGTTTTCTGGTGTTTCTTCGAAACCAACTGACCTTTTCAGCTGCCTCATACATTCAAACACAGTTTGTTCTGAAAAAGGCTCTCCTTTATTGATAGCCTCGATTAACTTTTTCGTTGTATCTATTTCAGCATGCATGGAACACCTAAGGAGTTAACGATGCTAGGCATAGTTAAACATCATTCTATCGCGTTTAAGAAATTGGCGATATTGACACATTTCTTCAATCAATATCGCCAGAGTAATTTATTTATCAATAAATTCCTGCAGCACCGATGTGCCAGATGCAACATCCATGGCAAACATAATATTGACCCCCTGTACAAGCGCCGCCTGTGCAGTAATACCATTGTTTTGCTGGCCTGCTGTTGCGTTATGAGCGGCATTCGATAGTGCCTGGGTGGTCGCGAGCATAAAGTTACCCGTAGCCACTGCTGGCGTATCACCGAGTACCTTAGTATTGACCTAAGATACTGAATCAGTAATTTGACTGTTTACTGCTGTTGGGAATGCCATATTTCTCTATCCTTTTAATTAACAACTTACTACACGGCCATCCAGATAAAGCCCAGTATTCAAGTGATTGATTAACCAAACATCATACTTTCTAAACCCTTGAAGTAAAGCGGTAATTATTTTTTGGATTTTATAAGAAAACAAAGCGTTACTGCTTAGAACTGTGGTAAAAAACGTTTCCACTCTACCAGCATAAATGGATACTCTCCTGTCACATCCACTGTGGTATACCAGCTCTGTTTTGCACTGGTGTTGATCCCTTGATAATTAAATATCACTTTGGACACTAGCCGCTCCCCACTCCATGAGGTCATGACTTCAACATTAACCAATTGGTAACCATTAGGGTTAGGCCCTGCTGGGTTCGCTTTATAACAAAGGCTATAAGATTCTTCGAACACCCGTTTATTGTTATATAAAACATAATTTAAGGCACGATCAGCATTTCTCGCGCCGTCATTGGCATTAAGTGAGCGGATTTCTTCAATTAACTCTTTCAATTGTTGGTTTGCATTGAGATCAATGTGACTTTTATTGACTGGGGTAGACTTCACAGGAATAAGATTACTCACGAGTACCCGTCCATCTGGCATCATCTGCCCTTGCATGATCACTTGTTGATCCTTTAACCCTAGTGCGGCGATAAACTGCATTAAGCTGTCATCTGAATCCGTGATCATAGTGTAGATATCATTGTTATCGACATTGAGGAACAACCAGTCCATTTCTCTGGCAACATACTCATTGTCCTTATGACTAAGCCCCTGATACAAAAGCGAATGAAGGGATGTATCCTGATTTAAACGTGTAAGGGCAACGTCATCATCAACGTCTTTTAAGCTCGACACATCAACACCTGTCAACAAGCAAGCCTGATAGAACTCTTTTTCAATGCTTAGATTAGGAAAATACCCACTAATATGCCCCACCACATAAATGTATTCGTGAGTTTCAGCATAGTGGCCATTTTCTACCAAGCGTTCTGGCTCGCTTAACGTAGACAGTGCCCTCTGTGCTATCGCTGGCACCTGTTGTTGATTATTCTGTTGATTTAAATCCGTCATCATGGTCTTACCTCGCTAGGCTGTTTGGGGCAAAAAGTTTCTCAATGGGAAGTCAATAAAAGGGTATTCATCTGTGACATCGATACCACATGAATAAAACACTTCAAGTTCATGATTTTCGTAAGTCAGAATAATTTCAATTAGTATCCTTTCCCCTTCTTTTGAATAGGGTTTATAATTGATGTCCGTTAATACGCCTTTAAAATCCAATTGATTTAAGGCAAGCGCATTAAAGTTAACCACCACAAAATTCACTGCTCTGTGTTCGGCTGATAAACCATCATTGGCCTTTAACGTAAAGGGGATTATTTCTTCTTTGGGCAAACTAACGATGTTATTACACACAACCGTAGGCAAATTAAGATCATTTGCCTCACCTTCAACAAGACTTGCTCCTAAAGCACCAATAATGGCCACCTTTTGATAAGGCGGGGATTGCTTAAGCGCATCAATTAAGGCATCTAGCTCATTCTTATATTTGGGGAGTAAGATATAAGTATCAACATTATTGATGCTGAACACCCAGCTCACTTTTTCTGCAATGTAAAGATACGGCCGAAAAGTTAATACATCGAGAGGATTTTGGGTCGATGAATGGCTAAATACGCCATAAAAGTCATCTTTGGGTAACTGCAACTCTTTTGCTGCCGCTTCAAATTCTTTTTGAAGATCTCGCGTCGCAAGATACGGCCTCAGAAAGCCGATTGCATAGATGTGCGTGAACGGGTTTATTGCACTTGCCATCGTTTTATTCATTGTCATTTCCTATCAAAAGTTACCTATAATCAATCGTTCAATCATCCTGCCATCAGTGTTAGCGGCATATAAACTTGTAATGGTGCATTCACAAAAGGAAACTGATGAGTGACGTCTACACTGCAATGGTAGTGTTTTTCCCGCTTGGAACTTTTACTCTTATAAGTGAATACAAGGTCAACAATGACATGAGGGGAGGCGAGATCTGAATAACTGGTTTTCACATCATTGAGAAAAAAACCAACCTCATTAGCCTTCGAAACATTCTTTAACGCATGAGTGGTTAAATAGATTTCAGGGTATCGGTAGGCTAAATAATTTTTGGCGCGGCTAAAGTTCCCTCGACCATTATTGGGCTGATACTCTAAGCCTTTTAATACATCTTGGATCACTGAGGTTGTTACCCCAGTTTCACTTTTTAACGCCTCATGTAAATTGTCGAGTGTTTGACTGAAAAGATGATTACAAATCACCTTCGGCAAACTTAACGGCTGCGATGTAGCGCCATTAACAAGGACACCAATCGCGGTAGATTGCACGGCAAGTAAACTATTCTCAGCAGGCTTTAACGCATCGATAAAACACAACAGCTCTGCTTTAGCCCTAGGCAGTAATAGGTAACTGTCTATATCATGTATCGTTAACACCCATTCAATTTGTTCCGCAATGTACAAATAGGGGCGAAAACCATTGCATGGGTCAATGTAATTCAACACCGAATAATAATCATGTTCACTGACTTTTAGCGTTCGCGCCGCACTATAAAAGGCTTGCTGCAGGCCTTTATTTGGGAATACTGGCTTTAGCACACCCACAGCGTATACATAGTTTTCAGTAAGATGATTCTGTTTAAGCTGAGTAACCGGCTCTGGCCCCGATGACAAGTTATTTGAGGCCGCTGATTGTGGTAATGCTTGATCAGCCTGTGATCCATTCATCAGCCCATCTGCTAACTCAATTTGAGGCATGAACACTGACTCTGTATTGTTTGTCGGTACTTCACCTACATCCTTATGCTCCGCCATATATTGTTCCCCTAAATAGCGACTAGACCCAATGCAATTCGGGTTTGATTAATCAACAAAAACATCGTATTTATGACTTATCCGTCATGACACTACTCTAGCTATTGTTGAAAATATGGACTTGGTTAATCTGCGCTTTGAGTTGATAAAACCAGCGGAGGAATAGGCAGGAATAACGAACGATTGAATATAAAAAGGTAATCGACAATATGTGGATAAAAGGAACAGGCCATAGGCTACAGGATCAACGTACGGCCTGCTCATTAACCACCAATATTGTTACTGAGGGCTTACCCAGCGCATCTTACAAGCATTACTATTATCTCCAATTTTAACCGTGGGAAATGTTTTGCTAGGTACTGAAGAGCTACCGCAGGAGACGACATTCAACATGATAGACCCGTTCTGTATTGCGCTATTTGAAGGTGAGCACTCACAAGCTTCACCACCGTAATAGCCTACCGAATACCCTGCAGAAACAAGCGCATCAACCAGCTGATTTCTGTCATCCAACAAAGGAATTGCTGTTTTAAAATCTTTATCGTCAAACCAAATGGTGATATCTATTGGCAGTAAAAAACATTGCAATTTTTTAACAATACTGATTGCCATCTTGCTTTTATCGCTCGAGCTACTGTTAAACTTAATCAATGGCATCAAAGCTAGATCGCAACCACTGCTGTCTATTATGGATAATAACTCTGCAGTGCTAAAATCAGAGATCTTTCCGGCACTACTCATATCTATTTCTCGCAGACAAAAATCATAATGCTGATCCTTGCTGCTGTTTGCTTGAATATATCCTTGCGTCACTACCTGATTAGCAATGAAACCTTGTGAATTCGCTAATGCATTGCTAGTTTTCAACGTTAATCTTGCTACTGCGTCCGTTGCTAAATTTCCCATTTTTCCACCTCGTCTCTGTCATGTTAATTACCTGTAGCGATTACAGGCTGCTTTACATCGATTACGTCTTGCACTTACGCAATTAACTATAAGCAACAGAGGTTTTACCAACTTGGTTGTTTCTCGCTATCCGTTTGTATTTATGACGGTGCGATTGGTATAACTGAGTATGGGCTATGGTTTTTAGATTAACGCATGAATCAATCTACAATATGATTGTGATAACTGAGCCGTTTTTTTCAGTGTTTATTATCCCGAGCTGAGGTTACTTAATATTGAGCAACAAATAAGCTAACAGTAAGATCACCAACGAGGCTGAGTTTTACCTCCTTGCTCTCTATTAATTCCCTCTTGAAGATCGCTATGATTAATAAGCGGGCGATTTTCTGCAATGGCTTTTAGCAACACATAGCGGATCACATTCATGATAGACGCCCCTGATAAGCTGCATCTTAGTGCGATATCTTGTAAATCAACATCTGCCGCGAGCTGCGTCTCTGGCAACAAGCCTTTTTGCCAGATAGCCAACCTTTGCTCTGCCTCGGGTTTGGGAAAGTTAATCACAGATTCAAAGCGACGAAAGAAGGCATCGTCAAGGTTGTCTTTATAGTTAGAGGCCAAGATCACTAACCCGTCGAAGCGCTCAATTCGCTGCAATAAATAGGACACATTTTGATTGGCAAACTGATCATTGGCATTGCTGGCTTGAGTACGTTTACCAAATACCGCATCGGCTTCATCAAAAAATAGCACCCATTGATTGTGCTCTGCCAATGTAAACACTCGCTCAAGATTTTTCTCGGTTTCACCTATGTATTTAGAGTGCACCCTCGACAAATCCACTTTATATACCTCCTTGCCCAATCGCTGACCCAAGACGCTGGCGGTCATGGTTTTACCCGTACCCGAAGGTCCATGAAATAGTGCTCGATACCCAGGGCGAATACGTTCGGCCATTTGCCATTCATTTCTAAGCCTGTCTCCATATTGCGACCACGCATAAATATCATCGAGTTGGCGCACGACTGAGTTAGGTAACACTAATGAGTCAAACGAATAGCTAGGCGTCACTAACTGTGCCGGAAAACCACGCCCTTTAGGTGTGGAGTACTCTCCTCCCACAGTAAAATAACTCACCTGCCTAGGGGATAATAAAAGCAATAACTTCAATGGGTTTATTATGATTTCATCCGGCTCGTCAAACAATTGAATAACGGCCGCTTCACTAGCGGTTAGTTGGCGCATGTCACCGGATTGTATCGCCGACAATAGACGCTGCACCTTAAGACGTATTTCAATCGACTCTCCCCCTAGCAAAAAGGCCAGCGTTTCCCCGTTAGCCACAACCCCGCCTTGATGCTCGCCCCCGCCAAACTCGGTATAGGGCCGTTCTATGTTGTCGTTTCTCATCAGTAAGACATCGAGTACCTGAGGTTTAACAATAGGCATCAAGGCAAGGGTAAGTAACAATTGGCATGAGAAGTCGAGTTCATGCTGCTGAACAAATGCCGCAAGCGTGCCATCTTCAGCGCTTATCGCAGGAGGTCGCACCTCATATACATCAGTAAAGGGGCACGCTTGATCAAAATGCAACTGCAAACGAGTTTGAATAACAGCTTCACACCAGGTTGCGTAGGCGCCTAAAAGAGCGGCATTGCTTTGGCTAGCGGGTGAACATCTCTGTGGCGCTGCACTATCCTGGCGCTCTTTTCTATAAGCTATGACGTTATCATTGATCATCTCTGTTTCTCTATTGCCGCGCTAATACTAGCGCCAGTATGCGTACAAGTTGAGGATGAGGCTTGGTAAAAATTACGCCTTGATAGGTAAGCTTTAGTATTTTTTGGGCTAGCCGTCTACATTCACTCGAGATCCAGAGTGTTAACCAACAAAAGGCTAAGTATTACCAAGGCAAAATGTATATAAACCCTCACACTGTATTGGAAACCACAACACAGAGGAAAAACAATGAGTAATAAACTGACTTATATCGTCGCTAGCGGTGATACCTATACATCCATTGTAAATAAGATTAACCAATCCACACCCTTAACCGTATCTCAATTAGCAGATGCAAACCCATCTATTCAAGCAAACCAGCTTCAAATCGGCCAAGCACTTGATATCCCATTATCCACTGATGGATTAATCCCTGATGATAACCCCGCACTGCTCACTCCAGCAGCTGAGTTTATGGGGTACTGGTACCCATATAGCGCTTCATGCCCTAAAAATGCCACCCTCAGCGTTGCCCTTTATGGTTGGGGGCCACAAAAAGTCATTGAGTGGGGCAAGCAAGCAGACGTACAAAGTCATCTTAACGGGGAGAAATACCTTAGCTTTGGTGGTGGAAGTGAAAGTGGAAAATTTACCGAACAAGCATTAAATGAAATAACAACCGCAATAACTCAGGGTCAGATTAAAGGCTATGATGGTATCGCTTATGATGTTGAAGTTGCAGATGCAAATCTGGGAGCTCAATTTGCCAACTCATTTGAAGCAGCGAAAGCCTGCGGCTTTAAAGTGTTAGTGACCATAAGCCATTCAGCGCCTTACGATGTTGCTGATAAAGATCAGTTAATGAAGTCATTTTTCATTAATCCACATATCGATATTTTATCACCTCAGCTTTACTCCAAAGGTGATGAGTCACAGAATGACTACGCGCTAACCAGTGGCTCGAGTATCACTTGGCGCGACTATGCGAGTACCAAGGCGGCGATTGTCCCCAGCATTGTGCATGCATCCTATTATGAAGCTGCCAAGATATACTTTAAAAATCAAGGTGTTGAACTTTCAGGTTATCTTCAATGGAAATAAAATAGTTAGCTGCCAAGCCAAATAAACAAGACTCTCAACTAAATAGCCCATTAGCTGTAAAATAATGGCTATTTAGTTGCTGAGTATGCTGGATATCTTCATTATCCGAGTTCTGATTTTCTCCTGTAACTCATTGATGGCTAGCGCATGCTTTTGTCCCATATGGCCATAGTTATTGGCGACAGCACGCCTTAATTCAATAGCACGTTCATAATGTTGGATGGCTTGGCGATTACCATCAATTGTTGTGTCTGATTCTTCATTACCGAGACTTGCCAGTCGATGATATTCAGTGGTTTCCTCACGCACCTTATTTATTTTTTGTATGACACTTTTTTTATTGACGAAAATATGCTGAAACTTGTTACATGCTCGAACGGTATTACTTAAGTCTAACCACTTTTTCTGTTGGCTATTTTTAATAGGGAAAGTATTAATATCGAAAGTATTAACAGACAAATCATTAATAACGAAATTATTTATTACCTTCCTTTCATCTCCCTTAGTTTTTTCCACTTGCTGATACATCTATTAATCCTGTTTAATTGGATTTAAATCATGATTCGCTAGCTTGTTACGCACAATACAGATGACGACATTTTTATAGATGCAAATATTATATCTCACTCTTATTTTAATGTTAAATAAAATAAGACCTTCTGATATTACTTCCTGCTCCTCATCTTACGAGTCTATGCCGTCAAAAAGAAATAATGTCCACTCCATACTTTTAGTTCACTGTTATATCTCAATATTATTCAGCCGCGAATTCATACCACCCACCAACATTTCTTCTTGCTGGTATTTGAGTATTTGTATCTTGGATTCTAACCCAAAATAGACCATCACCCATTGCACTTACAACTCTTCCACTTGTCATAGTCCCATCTCCTAATACAATTGCACAATCATGCTCAATAAATGCATCGCCTGAGCTTGATTCATCAGAGCTTGATTCATTTTGCGGAGCATGATTTAAGGCATTTTGAACCCATTCGTTAGCCTGCTGTAGACTAATTACGCCATTATCTCTTGTGAACCGAACTGTATAAGTACCTCCCACAAAATCAGTTGGTTGGACTACAACCTGGATCCCTGGAAGGTAGTTCCATTGTAAAATGAGATCTCTTAAATTCTCCATGCCTCCTTGAAACTGTACTGGAGAAGATTGCCGTGTTGCTAATTGCGCAACCAATACACATTGAGCAGTCTCAGTAGCTTTTTGGTCTTTGCTATAACTGTTGCTCTGAATTGCTCCAGACAGCTTGGTCCTTGGAGGTTTGTACGCCATTTTTTTCAATCTTCTTTGAGCGACAGTTTCAGGCCGATTATCCACAATCCCAAAGCCTTGCTTTACATTGCTTTTCTTTTGAGCAACAGAACTAGCTGCTGCCTTACTTTGATGCTCTTTTGGTTTCTCTACTTGTGCATACATATCACTCCCCTTATTCAATTGGTTTTATTCATTGTTATGGGCTTTAAGTTATACTCAATAGCAAACTAATACACCGATCGCCTTCGTCTAACACATTGTTAGTTCGAAGCTGAAAGCTTTGACTTTAAGTAAGCAGTTGAAAGCAAATAACTATGATTTAGGGTTTCAAACCCATAAAGTGTCAAACCTAGACGATCGCAGTGCTAATTAAGCCTATCTCTAATTATTTCTAAAAATTAAAGTTAGCCATATGACTAGCTTGATTAATGCCATATTCTTCTTTGGCCATCACATCTACATTTTTTTTAGCAAAAAAGTTATTTACAAAGTATTGATAATATTGTTGGCGATTAATCGCCTGCTTATTGGGTTGACTATCAGCAGGTATTAATGGTATCACTTCTTTTGTTTTAGCATTCCATGACCCAGCTTCAATACCACCATTGATGATATCGGTGACTACCCCCATTCGATTCGCAAAGGTTGTATTAATTCGACCTTTTAGTATATCGTTTTCAGTTGGAACCCATTGACCATTAATCACTGTAGAACATGCCGGCTTATTGCCTTGTGGTGTACACCAGAACCAAAGTGCAGTAGCCCACGCAAGATATGAGTTCTCTGCAACAGCATTTGGATTGTTATAAATATCTTCAGGGTTATTAGGTATGCCGTTATTCGCAGCTTGGTAATTAGATTGATATGATAATTGTAATGCACCTCGGCCATAATAAGCCTGTGTACCATCAGGTGTAATACCGTAACCGTTGCACCATGGCGTCTGTGCAGGGGTTATCGCACATAATTTTGCGGTAGCATCTCCACCTTCAATCACAAAATACAAACCTTTGTCAAAAGTACCACTTGCATAACCATCACCAGTAGTCTCATGTGATGCATTGGCCAAAAAAGCCAGCATGTTGGTAAGTGTTATTTCTTCGGTGACCCCCACTAAAGAACTACTGAAAGCAGCTGCTGCTGTTACTAAGCCTTTGTAAGTGTAAATTGGATTTCTATTTGGAAACATGTCATTAAATTCACATTCCGAAATAATGAAATTACTTGTTGTTTTTACTGTTCTCATAAATTTTCCTATCTGGTTAAATTACACCGACAAAGCCGAGTGCTTATAAATGCCCCCTTAAAGGGTTTTAAGTTGAACTATTGATATATACATTTCCAATACCTTTTTAATTATATTTTAATGGCCTTTAGGTTTGTCATTGGCTTAATTAAACTTTCATTATAAACCTTATAACACGCTTCAAATTCTTTATTTAAGTTTTCTGACATGTACAAATAATTTTTATTTAAAATAAACCAAAAATCCATCTTTACTGCCTCACCTTCTTTCCAGTTTACACCAGTCAACCCTAGGTCAAACTTATTAGACGGTTTTTGCTTAGTCGCGAATACGAAGGTGTTTTCTTCCAGCGATATTTTATCAATGTTCATTATGTGTGCTCGTACTACGTTACTTCCCTGTAGATTATCTCCGCTAGGTATGAGCAGTCCTGTTGGCATAATATATTCCATACCACCTTTATTTAATTTATGGGTGAATAACTGGCTTTTTGAATTATTCACATTAAATATCTCTCCCGTTGCGTGCTCAATTTTAAGTAATTTATTTACAGCAATTTCAAGTACATCTAACGCGATTTTTTGCTTATTCTTTTTCCAAGTTACTTTCACAAAGTTTGCAAGTTCAGGAAGCACTCTTTGTACCACAGTTTTTTGGCGACTACTTTTCCAATTATAATTTTTATTGTTAAGTAAGTTATTCGTCGATTTAAATCTTTTAACTACTTGTTCATACATATCTCAATCCTCTTTAAATTAGATGTTATTGCGACTATCTCATTATCAACTCTTTGCCATGCTGGCGCATTAACCCCCACCAACCGCCAAGGCTGCCTCCCCTAACTCGGTGGCATGTTGCTCAAGCTTGGGGTCGTCATTGACCGCGACACCATTCACCATAGTATTTGGCTTTACCATATCCAGCGCTTGTTGTACTACATGACCCAATTCGTGAGGCAGGTGCTGTTCTTGCCCCGGAGCTAAGTAAATATCTTCCCCTTGAGCGTAAGCATGGGCCTGCACTTGGGCGGGTTTACGCGAGTTATAGTGCACTCGTACCCGTTGCAGATTCAGCCCTGAGATTTTTTCCATCCCCCGGCGCAGGCAAACGGGCAAGGGCTTGATCATCAGTTTAGTACAAGGCAGGGCAAAGCGGTTTATGGCCCGCAGAGCTATCCCTGCTTGGCATCTTGCTGGCTGTGCCTTACCTTTGCCCCCTTGGAGGGCTGTCCGGTTATGTTCCGTGCTTAGCCTATGTAGGCTTGCCCGCTTCAAATCCTGTTGAGTTTTCATTTGCGCTGCCTTTTAGCTTCTGCTTTTGCTTCTGCTTCTGCTTTTGCTTTTGCTTTTGCTTTCTACTTTTAGTTTCTACTTTTCGCTTCTAGTAAGTTAACTGTATGCCCGCCCCCCTGTTCTGACTTGGTATAAATTACCGTCCTATTGGTAAAAGTTGGCTTGTAGAGGTTATTTTTTGAACTTTTTATTTTTTTGATCTCATGATTTTTGGAATTTTTAGGATTTCTTGATTTTGGGAATTGGATTGGCATTGGGGGGGGTGAGCAAATACACCAAATGAAGGAACATTGGCGGAGGTCGATAAAGGGAAGTAAAGTGAGCAAACAATACGCCCCTTCACCTATGGTCAGCAATTAAGCGAGTCATAAATAACATGAAGGGGCGACAAATAACCTTATTATTGGTCCGTTGCCACCACGGCTCGTAACGCTTCTTGCTCAGCCTCATATACGGCTTGAGCGACATTGCTGGTGCCAAAAATCTGCTGAGCCACAGATTCATCTGTGTACTCTACAGCCCTAGTGGCGGCTTGCTCTTGATTAACGACGCGTTGTTGTGCGCTAGCTTGTTGGTTTTCCTGACTCATGATGGTGCTCCTTAATGGAAGTTTCAATGTTAACGCCAGAGATGGCGAGTCCTCTTTCTAGGTCACGATATGCGGCCTAAAGTGAGTTGGTTTAGGCTAAAGGTTGAAAGTTACCCTCAACCCATACATCGTTATTGGCAAACAGATTAATCAGTTCATGGGGGCGTGAATTCGCTAATTCACTGAAGGATGCCTCCCAAATGTTGCGTTTCGAACGCACTTTGATCACCTTGTGCAAATCCCGCTGCCACTTAATGGACAGGAAAATACATTTTTCAGTGTCGGTTTCACCATAGAGACGGTCTTGATTACAAAGGAATACCAAACGCCGTTTACCGGTTTGTTGCAGCTCCGACTCAAGGACAAGGTAACTTAAACAACAACGAAACCAACTGGGTAATAGAATGTCCAATTCTGGATTTTCAACAGTATTGTTGGCTTGTTCCCTTAATTTAAGAACCGTATTCGCCATCAATGGCAAACTATTAGCTACGTTAGTATCTTCGCTAGCACCTATGTTAGTACCTATGTTAGTACCTTTGTTAGTACCTTTGTTAGTACCTTCGTTATTAGCTAGGTTACTCCCTGTGCCATTAGCTATGCTCTGCCAGGTTGCAAACGCATCAAGCGCTAGACTTCGATACGCGATTGTGGCTATGTCTTCTGGCATTAATGGCTGTGCTAATGCCGCTTTGTGCGTGATAAAATCATTATGGTACTGTTTTAGCGTCATTAATCGGGCCAGTACCAAGTCGCTGCGGTTTAATCCCAGCGTGACTATCGTTACCGCTCCCCGTGAAGACTGTCGTTGACTTGCCTCACTTTTTAGCCAAAAGGTAAAGGCCTGCTCTACGCCGCTATCTGTCAGTAACGCACCGGCCTCATCCACTTGGTTGGGAATTGCACTGGGGGTTTTCCATAGCAATGCTTCGACGTCTTGCTCAGTCAGTTTTTGAGTATCAGCGTAAAATGCACAGGCTTGATCAAAGGGGTAAGCATGACCATTGCAAAGGTTAAATCGAATGAAGTCTCTGGGGTTTTCCTGATATGGATTCACCAACAAGGCGTTTTCTGTACTGAGTGCCACATGTGGGAAGCGCTCGCCTGCGATTGGGAATCTGCCCGCTTTATGAGTCACATCACAGCCTGAACAGACATACACTAAGTTTTCCTGCTGATAAGCCTCTGAGAAATAAGGAGAGCATTCTGAATTTGGCTTGGTGTGTTCAACGCCTTCTAAATCGAGCTGTTGCACAGGGCGATAATGACTAATGTGACCACTGGCGGTTGGCATTAGAAAGCTTTCACAGAAACAGCAACAGCCTTGACTCATCTGTTTAAAATGATTTTTAAGCGTCTCATTGGCGTACAGCGCAGGGTCGAAAGCGGCATAGGTAAATCCCACCACTAAGTTATCATTGTCAGTGACTGTAGATTCTTCTTTGCGCTGAGTGATGAGTACCAAGTTATCGACAAGATCTGCTGCATAGCCTTCTCGACTCAGCTGTGCGCGGTCTTTTTTTGTCAGGGTATGATACTTAGGGGCTGTGCTTAGGCGCTCAAGCAATTCATTCATCTGCCTAAGTGCGGCGCCCTGTTTTACCGCGGTGTCAGCACTAATCTCTGTTTTGGTAAACGCAAGTTGTATCATTGCTACTTTTCCTCATCTGCAGGCTTTAATGAAGAGCTGGCGGCCTGTGCTGATTCACTGGATGGCGTTTCAGTCTGCTCTTCAGCCTGCGGAGTCGTCATCTGCCCATGCTGACTTTGTTCTTGATCTGCTTTTGGGGCGACCACGGGTACCGATGAATGAGAAACTTGAGCCATAATATGTTGTTGATAGGCCTGCTGTTGCGCTAGGAGTTCCTGCTGCATATTTTCCGCGACGCTATTTATCTCCTCTTGCTTTGCCATGGCTTGCTGTTGCTGAGTGTCATGGGTCGCTAACACCTGCTTTTGGTAATCCTTAGTGTCTTTATCCAATTCATTCAAGAGATGCTGATTAAATTCATCCATAGCGGTTGAAGTGGAGGAGGTGTCCTGCGTTTCTGATGTTGCGCTAAGTGGAGAGGGCACCTCAGGATCGTAAGCTTGCTTTAGCGCAGGATGTGCTTGCATTAGTCGCTGTCTAGCAAGATCAATATGCTGAGATGAAAGCTTAAGAGAATCGTTAATGGTTTGCATGGCGCCCGCTATCACGTCATCAACATTCACCATCATAGCGTGAGTGTCCACAGGCATTGTCATCTCAGCCAAGTTTTTCATCGCCTGTTTGCGATCATAAACTAGCTGGGATCCCACTTTGGCCTGCGAGTCTTTTCCTTGTTGGCCAATGTAATTAGCCAAATGCACCGTCGATTGTTCATTTGAATCGATTGGATCCATAACCTATTCCTTTTCTATCCCAACGAGCTAGGCGCTGGGAACGTCACTGTGTAGGCTTAGACAACCGATATGGTTGACATTCAGCATTATGGTTCGCATTGGAAGCGAATAAGTATAATGACGACAAGCTCCTGCTTGGTTGACATAGTTATCTGTGCTCAGTTGCTCACTGAGCAGCTGTTGCAACTGTTTAAGATACGTTGTCACCTCTTCGTTAATGCGATCAGCATTAGTCAAATTGATATTCCTAGCGACACAGAGCAACCCAGATGTTAAACAGCTAAAACCAAGGTTACTGCCCGACTTAAACCACTGGACTATGGCTTGTTGTAAATTCGCCGGATCGAGCTCATAAGCCACCAAAGGACAGTCTAGATTGCTTAAAACGACATTGACTAATTGCTTTGTAAGGGCATTGATTTGGACCAAGTCTCCTTGGGTATGTTTATGTAAGTGAAGGTATAAACAGTAGTACCGTGCGAGTTCGGCCAATGTCTGCGCTCGCGTTAGCCCCCAGTTAATTGCATCAACCCTTACATGAGATTTTTGCTTAAGTGTCTTTTCAGCATAAATCAGTGATTGGTAGCACTCAATCGTATCCTGAAGACCGGTCCACCAGCCCACAGGGACAGTTATTGCGTTATCCTGCAAAAATTGCCCCACTAAGCCGAGCTCATCATTGGTGATCAAATGATAACGCATGGCAATTTCAGCAAGAGTCGCCGCCGATGTCTGAGCTGACGTTTCATCGGCTAACAGCATCAAGATATCCTCAATGTTCATTTCCATGAGCTTTTTTATCTCTACGGTCAAATTCGAACCTTGCAGCGCTATGATCGAGGTACCCGATAAGCCAATACCTAATTGCTCAACCAACTCGTCTTCAGATGAAAAGGATAATATATTACTTTTATTAGCTAAATTCGCTTTAACCCAAGAGGTTGCATTCGGGATCATAGTCAGTAACAGCTGGTTTTTACCTGTTAATTGCTCGACAGATTGCATGTCGCTTTGCTCTATGTGAATCGTCATATCTTGCTCCTGTTATCTCCTAATCACTTATCTGTGAGCCCGCTTACAAACCTTTAGAAAAATCTTCAAGCACCTTGCTCGCTCCAGAACCGACACTGGTAAAGTTGGTGGTACTTTGTATTACTAGCGTGTTCACTTCTTTTAGAATTTCTGCATATGGCTCTGTCAGACCCGTTGCCAACATTTGCGACAAGGCAACCCCCATGGCAGTCGTTGCCATAGTATTAATATTTCTTAAGTTATCCGTCGCATCCTGTACAGCAATGGCTGAGGATTGCGAGATTGACTGGAATGCTTTACCTGTTCCAGACGCCTTAATTACATTGCCACTCAGTGTCGCCTCTTGCACTTTATTTACCGTTGCTACGATCTGAGTATTCACATCTTGTTCACTGCCCATTGTGCGTCCCCCTTCTTAGTTGTTAATGTCATCCCATTGAGCATTAGCTTTTTCATTGCCAAGCTATTGCAAAGGGCGTTATACAATCTTATTAAGTTGGCCTTGTAACGATTTTGAAACCGTGTCCAATAGTGGTTTGTCACTCTCAGCTATGGTTGTTTTCATTTCAGCTAACGCTGTATTAAATGCTTCTAAAAGAGAGGTCTGAGTGATCAATTTATTGGACTTTCTCAGCTCAACAAGTGTCTTAAAGGTTAATTCATTCTTGATTTTATCTTCAGCAAGTTGAAGTTTTTGTAATTCGAACTCCAGTGCTTGTTTTGACTTAGAACCTGGATGTAGCACGGTTTGCGTACGTAACATTTTTGCACAACTGGCGTTCAGCGCTGCACCTGCCGAGGTTTGCGAATTTTGTTGCGCCGTGATGGCATTGAACATAGACATGCCAATGGTTTCTGTTCCGGCGACATCCAGCATTCCCATCGACTGTGCAGGTGCGCCGCCTGTGAGTAGCATTTGGATCTGACTGACCGAATCGGTCACTTGATCGTTCACTGAGCTCATATTTTTTCCTTAGCTTTGCTTCAATCCATTCACTATGCCTGCGGCTGTTGCACTCAGCATCATTACACAACACTGGTTTACACATGCATTTTGAATAGACTGTGAATGTGACTCATTATTAACGGCATTTTCCATTAATAAACCTATCGTATTGGCCATTACAACATCGGTTACCGCCATTGAGAATGATGCGGCAGCAGCTGTGCTCTGCTCATATCCTGGGTTAACCTGAGTTGCCATTACGACTCCTTTTACTCACCATTTTACCGTGACGCTTTTAAGAAATTGGCGATATTGACACGCTTTCTCAGCCAATATCGCCAAAGCAATTTATCTATCGATAAATTCTTGCTGTACCGACGGCGTCCGCTGCAACATCAATGGAAAACATAGTATTAACACCCTGCACAAGCGCCGCCTGTGCAGTAATACCATTGTTTTGCTGGCCTGTTGTTGCATTGTGAGCCGCATTCGATAGCGCCTGACTGGTCGCGAGCATAAAGTTACCCGTAGCCACTGCTGGCGCATCACCGAGCACCTTAGTATTAACTTGAGATACTGAATCAGTAATTTGACTGTTTACTGCTGTTGGAAATGCCATAGTTTATTCCTTTCAACTAGTTATTGGAGCGATCTTAATGACCGCAAGTGTGTCCGTCTGTCGCGCTGTAACATCTATGCTTTCAAGGTTTAATCAAACCTATTAAGCATATATCTTACTCGTCGCAACAGCCGTGGACGCGGTATCGACCGAGTAAAGTAAGCTTACTCCTGCCGTTGTCACAGCTTGCGCTGTAATATTTGCTTGTTGTTGCGCCGACGTTGCATTGTGGGCCGCATTGGCGAGTGCTTGTGACGTCGCTTGAAACAAATTCCCCATGGCAATAGCGGGCGCCATTCCTAACACTTCTACATTGACTTGAGTAACTGAATCAGTAATTTGACTATTGACTGCTGTCGGAAATGCCATAAATATGCCTCCTTATATTTTCCATTAGCCTTTTAGGCTATTTAAAATATCTGTCGTTCCCACTGCGGTTGATGCGGTATCAATGGAGTACAAGGTGGTCACTCCCATGGTCGTTGCGGCCTGAGCGGTAATTGCTGATTGCTGCTGAGCCATGGTTGCATTGTGCGCCGCATTGGCTAGCGCTTGCGAAGTCGCTTGAAATAAATTCCCCATCGACATCGCGGGTGCATCGCCCAGTACTTTGACATTGGCTTGAGTGACTGAGTCGGTAATTTGATCGTTTACTGCTGTTGGAAATGCCATATTTTTCTATCCTTTTATGAGTGGGTATTAATCGTGAATATTGCTAAGTGTGATTTAACCTAGACCTTTTACTTTTGTAGGGGATGGCGTCAAAATCGATTTAGTTCCCATTGCAGTGCTCGCCGTATCGATTGAATACAAGGTTGTCACACCCATGGTTGTCGCAGCCTGAGCGGTAATTGCAGATTGCTGCTGTGCTAGGGTTGCATTATGTGCTGCATTACTCAGTGCTTGTGATGTGGCTTGGAATAAATTGCCCATCGACATAGCAGGCGCATCGCCCAATACTTTAACGTTAGCTTGAGTGACCGAGTCGGTGATCTGGTCATTGACCGCTGTTGGAAATGCCATAGTTATTGCCTCATAGTGTTTAGTCGTTTAATTCATCGGATTTTGTTACTACTGCGTTATTTGAAATAATCTCTCTCAGTAATCTCAAACAATGTAGATATCATAATTAATAAAAAATAAATTTAATTGGTAGTAAAACGTTGTTGATTGGCAACTGCTAGGCCCTCGTTGGTATAAATCATTTTTTATAAGCTAATGTTGAATATATAACTGCAGTAATGGATGTGCTAAGTCATTAACCAACGCCAACAGTTCTGGGCTAGATTCTGATTGACTAAATTGATCTCGGTAAACACCAGGGCTAACGCCAACCGTGGTTTTGAATTTACGCACAAAAAAACTCAAATCCGAAAAACCGACATCATCACAGACTTGTGTTACCTGCCTATGGGGGGTTTGGGAGAATATTTCCATCGCTTTTACAATTCTTAGCCGTAGTAAGACCTGTTTAAATGACATCCCTAAATAATGCTTAAACAGATAAGATAAATGAGAAGGGCTAATGCATGCATGCTTTGCCAACTCCTCCATGGTGAGATGAGCTTTGAAGTTTTTATACAAATAAGTAATGGCTTTATTCAACCCAGGATGATTCTTAGCATGGTGGACTATATTATCGCTTTCAGTTGACCCCACCTGATCTTGTTGATGGTTAACAGTCAACACAGGGGCAGAAAATCCGACAGCTTGATTATCAATTTTCAAGTAAGGTTTAGTAAATATCTGCCGTTTTATTGGGTCTATACACAGCTCGCTTAACGCTTGTGTTTGCCTCATTAATGGAAAACTATTGAGTAATATTTGTCGATTGATAATCGATGATTCAGCCTGCACCGCTAATTTATCAAGACACCTTTTCAATTGCTTAACGTTTTCAGGCCAAGAATAATGCTTCAATGTATCCCAAGCACAAGCTTGAAATGAGAGTTTTCCTATATTGTGATCACTCAATTGATACGCTTGTACGAGCGCTTCAATGTCTTGTTCCCGATTAGAGAGTGTAGGTAGTTCAATATTCAGGCAGTGGTAATGCAACCAATGTAGGAAATGTTCTTTTATTAATCCAGCTTCATTTTCTATAAGTTCAACCTCGATCATAGGCGCAGTCGAACTGCTGACGATGAGGCGAACATCTGGCTTTGAAACATCATTGCGAAGCCAAAAGCTTTTTAAGGATCCAGTAGCCTCTTCAACCAAGTCATCAACATTTTTAATGTATAGGCTACCTCCTT
Organism: Shewanella denitrificans OS217; assembly: GCF_000013765.1. Lineage (NCBI taxonomy): Bacteria > Pseudomonadati > Pseudomonadota > Gammaproteobacteria > Alteromonadales > Shewanellaceae > Shewanella > Shewanella denitrificans. Next base: position 3,780,683 of record NC_007954.1, read on the forward strand.
GGGCTGCGGATATGCCCTTTTCTATCTGAGCTATTAGCTGTTGCTTGTTGCTATTTTTACAGCTGATGCTGATAAAGGGTGCCCCAGTTCTAACACTGCAATCATGTAACATGCGTGCAGCAATTTCCTTCCCCGTACCTCTCTCTCCTATGATGAGTACAGGAAGCTCGCTTTTCGCCATGGCACCTAATCTCTGTTTCGTTATCAGTATAAATGCACTCTCCCCTATCCATGATGTTAGCTGCTGATTATTTATGGCCGCTTTCAGTTTTATATCGTTCATCTTTTTCCCCTCTATGTCGTCAATTCCATGTGAGGTAATGCGAAATTACTGCATTGAGTGGCTAAACAAACCAACCGCATCGCCTCTGTGGAACAAATTAACGAATAAGAGATCTCGAAAAAGGATCACATTCGGATCACTTGCTATGCATTCAATCGATTATGTTGTTCTGAATAAACAGAAGCAGTGTCACTGTCATTCATTTGTGCTTTTACAATCTCCCAAATTAATATGTGACGAAAAATGTAGCACTCAGAGCGTGGATAAAGAAATCCGATCCGAACCAATCTGTGCAATAAACATATGCAGGGCTCCGATAATTGGGAATTGAATAACTCAAGGGTGTCGATACTAACGCAAGGACCACAAGCGGCTAAAAACTGTAAAAGTCGGCATTCAATGCCTGTAAGCTGTGTTAACATCCCTTGAACACTGTTAACCATCTCTTCTGGAAAATCTTGATCCGGTCGTTTAGACTTAATCAGTGCCTTTAGTATTAAGGGGTTACCTCTTGCCCGCTGAACGACTATTTTTTTATACGCCGCAAGCTTCATGGGCTGACACGGATTCATTTCCACCTCATTATTGACCAAAGCATTCATAGCAATAGCCTGTAAAGGTTTAAGTTGTATTTGGTTTGAACTTTGAAGCCAATCAGGTAGATACAAGAGCCGATGAACATCGGTAAGAGAAAAAATAATCAATATGGGTTGCGTTATCATGTTTTGAGTAAATATTTTAATAACTCTGAGCTGCCCCTCATTTAAAATGTGTAAACTATCAATGGCTAATACCGATACTTTTCGTTGTTTAAAGTTTTGAATTAACCCCATCACAGAAAGTACTTCGACTTCATGTAATCGATTTTCGCTCAAATTATTTATGGCTTGTAACTCAGATTTATGGAGAACCAATCCAGATAAACGAAGTAAATAAAAATAAACTAAGGGGGAAGTCGAAATCATCTTAATTCTAAAGCGCAACTGTTCATCATCAAATATTTCAGAAATATCTAACAGTGTACAAATAAACCTGCGAAGAAATGTGCCTTGGTCAAGACTACATAAATATAAAGCGCGCCAATTAGTTTGATCTAATCTAGACAAGAAATGGCGTACTAAGGATGTTTTACCTAAACCTTGCATGCCATAGACACACGCCGTTTTCAGACCCGTTTTTGATGACAGTTGAAGTTTTTGCAGCAGGGATAACTCCCAATCTCTCCCAATACAAGGTATTAACTGTGTCGGCCGTTCTCTCACATAATCCCACAATGATACCGGGATATCACCTATCAAATCTTCAATAGAAATATGAAAAAACTCACTTAATTGGACTAGGGTTCGGTATAAAATGTTTTTCCCAGCTTCCGCCCTTTTAATTGAACCAATAGATATCGACAACCTACGAGCCCTGCATTCATCAACTAATTTTTCCTGACTCAGCCCATTTTTTTTCTTAGCAGTTTCAAGGTGTACTTATTAAGAGCCACTCGTCCATGTGGTACTGTTCTCATCTTGTCGACCTTTCATATATCAAAGTTATATATAACTAGATACAAAAACAAAAAACAAGATAAATCATCATGTTACACATAAATTACACGACTGTTATAGAACTATCACCCACCAGCGGTTCACTTTTTGGTATAGTTCAAAAACACATTTCCTGTGTGACAAATTCAACGTACTTCACCCTGAAGAACTGAATTAACATTCATGAACTAAACCCCTAAGATCACAAGGCTTTTCTGGCAAGCTGTTGGGTTAGCTCTAACAAACTCACGTCCCCTATTTGGCCATGCCCTGGGATAACCATATCTATGTTTGGGTATTTAACCATGACATTTTGCAATGATTTCGGCCAATCTTTAATTGAAGCATCTTCGATGTTGAGCAGTTTTCTATTGTTAAAACTCTGCACTAAACAACCGCCAAAGAGTAAATTAGATTTCGCTAACCAGACAACAAGATTATCTTGGGTATGACCCGCACCTGGGTAATAAGCTTGGATCACTCCTGGGACTAGATCAAAGGTCTCAGAAGTGATTTCATTGCTTGCCGGTTCACGGTTATTGGCTTTTAACAATTGATTTGTCAGTGTCGTCGCATAGGTATTTATTTTTAGTTTATTTAATACTGCAAGCCCGCCACTGGAGTCTTGATGAAAATGGGTGACTATGACCCCACCTATGGTTAAGCCTTTAACGGTAACCCATTGAATTAATGTGTTGGTATCCGCTTCCGTCCATGGGGTGTCAATCAAATAGGCTTGCTTGCCCACGATAACAATTAAGCCGTTTGCAGCCATAACGCCATAAGCGTCACCATCTGATAGTGAGGTATGCTGGTAGACAATATCGGAGAGTTGCACAATTTTGAGCTTTGACGGCCCCTGAGCTGCATAAGTGAGACTGGATACCATTAACAATAGACACAGAATAAATCGCATACATTCACCTTCTTGGCTTGAAGAAAATACTTAATACTTATTGCATTAGTGAGTTAAATTGCTATTTGTACCCAATTATTGGGCAGGATTCACTTAAATGCCAACAAAGACAAACTTAAAATCTAACTAACCTTATATAAAGCCAATAAAAATGCAGCCAACTTGGCTGCATTTTTTTCTAAACGTATATGGCTTAGCCTACCAGACTCTGGCAACCAGTCCCTTAAGGTAATAGCCCTCAGGGAAGGCACTACTGATAGGATGATCGCTCGCTTGATGCATGCGCTCAACAAACTGCACTTCACGTTTAGCATCAAGGGCGGCATCGGCAACCACTTTTTGGAATAGGTCAGACTCCATCAAGCCAGAGCAAGAAAAGGTCAACAATATACCGCCAGGATTAAGTAACTGCATGGCAATCATATTGATGTCTTTGTAGCCACGACAAGCGCCATTGAGCTGCGACTTATTATCGGCAAATTTAGGCGGGTCAAGCACAATCACATCGAAGGTTTTACCTTCATCACGGTATTGGCGCAATAATTTGAACACATCGGCTTCATGATAATTGACATGGCTATCATCGAGACCATTGATGGCCATATTGTCACGCGCCGTTTGCAGTGCTAATGCCGATACATCGACATTCTCAATACTGGCAGCACCCGCTTTGGCAGCATACAAACCAAAGGTGCCGGTGTAACAGAAGCAATTAAGCACGGATTTACCTTTCACAAAACGCGCCGCGATAGCGCGGTTATCACGTTGATCTAAATAGAATCCTGTTTTATGGCCTTTAACCACATCAACCGCTATTTTAATGCCGTTCTCTTCTATGATAATTGGCATAGCTGGCAGCTCACCGTGCAGCAATCCTTGCACGGGCGCTAAACCTTCCTTCTTTCTTGAATCCACATCGGAGCGCTCATAGATGGCGCAACCTGGGAATTGCAACGCCAATTGCTCAACGAGAGTATCGCGCCACTTTTCCGCGCCCGTATTAAGCAGCTGGCATACCAGCACATCGGCATAGCGATCGATAGTGATCCCTGGCAGCCCATCAGATTCTGCAGCAATCAAACGGTAACCAGTTAACCCCTGTTCACGAATAAGATCTTCGCGTCCTGCCTGAGCTCTTTGAATACGGCGAGCAAAGAAATCGGCGTCTATGGCCTCTTCTTTATCGAAGGTCCAAATACGTACTTGAATTTGTGATTCAGGCGACCAAGCACCCCGGCCTAACCAGCGGCCATCATGAGCGACCACATCAACAGTGTCACCCGCTTGGGGTTTGCCGCCATTGACGTTATGTATGCCGTTAGAAAACACCCAAGGGTGACGGCGCTCTAGTGAACGCTCTCGGCCAGGTTTAAGTTTGATTCTGATAGCCATTCTGATGCCTAATATAATTGGGAACGGATAATAACAACTCATGCAAGCTAGAGTGACAATACGCAGCGATGAGTTTAATGGCCGCGATCATAGCCTGTTTTAGGAATAAAAACCTGATAAATAACCATCCATAGCCCCAGACCATAGTTAGCGATGTATTTTCTCCCATAGCTTGTGGGTCTAAGAATCATACTCAAAAATAGCCTTATGGGTAATCGTCACTGAAATACAGAGCGAGTAGTGTGATTAAAAATAGTGCTGAATGGCTTAGTAAAATCCATTTATTTTAGTTAAAGCTTGGGCTTATTTGAATACAGCAATCGAACTAACGGCAGCACCCTTGCACAATGTCCAGTCACAAGTTCAGCATCGAGCCATCATTAAGGAAGATACCCATGTCAATAGATCTCGCAATACTTAAGGCCTGCGAAGCCCAATTCTCCACCTTCCCCTTAAAACCTGAATTTATTTGGGCGTGCGATCCTAAGACGGATCTAGCCTATCAAGCAGCGCGTAAGGTGTTTAATCGTAAGTTTGATTTTATGCCACCACTTATTATCAAGGTTAAAAACACCGAACAAGTCGCTATGTTCATGGCTTTTGCTAACAAGCATATTTTGCCCTTTACCGTAAGATCCGGTGGCCATGACCATGAAGGGGAATGTACTGCAACCGGTAAGGTGCTGCTTGATTTCTCCTTGATGGATCATGTTGAAATCAAGCCAGGATTAACCCCATACCGAGGACAAATGATCAAACAGCTTGCTGTACAACCTGGTGCAAGATTTCAAAAAATTAAGCCGGTTCTTGATCAAGCACACTTAGCTATCGCTCACGGCACATGTAAAACGGTAGCCATTGCAGGCTACACCATGGGAGGGGGTTGGGGACCTTGGACACGCAAATATGGTATGGGTTGTGAACGCTTAACCGGGGCAACCTTAGTGCTTGGCAACGGCGACATTCGCTTTCTGGGCAGTAGCGCCACATTCAACACACTAACCATAAACCTTAAAACAGAACAGGAAAATGATGAACTCTTATGGGCCCTACGAGGTGGCGGTGGATTAAGCTATGGCATTGTCACTGAATTATTTTTTGAACCCTTCGATTTGCCACAAATAGCGAAAAGTTTTGTGATAAAACGCACTACCTTTCCAGTATTGAGCCACATTAAAGCGGTACATATTATTGCCGCTTGGGAGCAGGTTATTGCTCAAGGCAATAACCCTCATTTAATAGGAACTAATCTGCAAATGATCGCCAAGCCTGTGGCAAATGAACAAGAGGTAAGCTGTGACGCGTTACTAGATTGGAACTTTAACGGCCATTTTGGCGGTACGCCACTTGATTTATTGAATATGGTTTTACAATGGGTGAAAACATTAGGGCAAATAGTTAGGCGGGATAAAAGTTACGCTCGTTTAGGTAAACCACTTCTGGATCAAGGCGATGTAAAAAGCATTAAAGACAGTTTTGACAAAGCCATGCCTGCAAATACTTGGTATCAATTAAACACTAAAGCCAATAACCAAATCTATCCACTGCATTTTGATCATTGGGATAGAGTTAATAATGGACTAACCCTTGAAGATGACTGCCCATCACCTCACAAAATAACCTCTAGAATGCCGACTCCTTACTGGAATAAAACCAGTCGAGAACAATTAGTTTGCTCATTGCAATCAAGGCTATTGCACACTAAAGAGTGTAACACTGTCAGCGCCTACATCACGCTAGGGGCTATCAGTGGTGAGTATTATGCGAAGAAACTCAGCGAACCCAAGGAACTGCAATTACCGGTTGCATTCCCTTATCAAACCAGTGCCTTTACCATCCAATACCAAGCATGGTGGGATCAGCCAAATGGCAAAGATTGCGCAATGACAGAACAAGACATTATAGATGCTATTCCCAATCGCTTAGCAGAAAACCGTGCCCAAGATTGGATAGCCAGTTGCCGTGATTTTCCCATCAAACACACTAAAGGTGCTTTTATTAGTTTTAAAGATGCCAGTGTGACAACCGAGCAATATTTCACTGACAACTACCACGCGCTTATCGATGTTAAAACAAAACATAGTAAAGATGTCAATTGCTTACTGAGAAGCCGAAAAACTATTATTTAACTCTTAATAGTTATGACCATGGACGCCGCGTAACGGCGTTCATGGTTAGCAAGATCAGCGCTCCTTAGACCACTTTGTCAATTATAAGGCTTTAGTCAAACAGTAAGCGGGGTGGTCTTTAGGGTAATCTGTAAGCTCACCAACAACCTCAGGAGATAAAACTTGAGATGTAGGGTAATGGATCAACCAGTTGCGTAAATTTCTAATCAAGGTATAACGGCAGCTATGCTCCACAATTGTTCCTCTAATGTACTCTTTCGTCTCACCAGTTTTAATCGTAATAGTCGCTGGTTTAACTGAAGGATCTAGCAAGCGCTGCGATATAACACCTGTGACCTCAGATTGGAGACTCGATAGTGCAAGTTGAGACATTTCCATCAATAGCGCATCTAAGAGTTCCTTTCCTTGACCGGAGATAATTTTATCAATTTCATCCTTGTTCAACACTCTGCTATTAACCTCAATGAGATTTTGATATTCCCAGTTCTGCTTCCTTTTTCCTTTATTCTTTTTTCCACTCCAAACAACCATTTTCAATGACAAGCGTTCTAAATTTTGACTAACAAAATAGATCGGCTTCAAAAATATTGTTTTATTATCTGCTTTATCTATCGATACGTAAAAATCTTGGTATTTGCCTAGAAAATCCTGAAATTTAGTCTCAAGAACTAACCTTGAAATCGGTTCTATTTGCATATTAGCCATGATTTGACGTTCAGAGAGTGCATTATCTTGCAATGAACTATTGATCGCGGCATGAGCAACCACTTGTGCCAGCATACCGCCAGCGCCAATGCCTGCGTACATTATAGAAGGCTGATTGATTGAGTCATCATTGACATACTCCCCTCGGACATCAATCGCTGATAGGGATTCTAAAGAGAAGGTAAACTGCTCTTCCTGAATAAAATCAGCCTTCGATAAGAGTTTTGCCGAAATATAATCGTCTCGATTCGGCGACTTACAGCCCGAAAGGGCTGTAAGTATGCACAGTAAAATCAAGGCTTCAAAAAAACACTTTTCCATTACAAGAAAATTCTATTTACTGTATCTTTTACACTCTCAACGGCTTGATAATAAGCATTTGTCACACCAGGAAATACTTTGGGTTCATCCCACTCGCCTTCTACAGCTACTTTTTTGTCCGCTTGTAAATATTGCAGGTATTGATTAGTCGATAAATCTACAGAATAAACTAAACCATTAACATAACCTTGCGGATCACTCGTTGGAATGTATGAAGAGTAGCTCCTAAATGCCCCGTGCTCGACAATGTTCAATACAACAAGTACATCTATATTCAACTTATCCTTTAATGAACGAAAATCTTGTTTCGCAAAGCCCAATTCACCTTTGAATTTTTTTAATTTTTTGAACTCTTTCGGGTCAATATTAACGAATTCAACTGAACTGCTCTGCTTTCTATAGCCCTCAAGTAAAACTTGCTTTATTGAAGTAATATCTTCTGTACTTAACGATTCCAAATGTGAACTTAATGAGCTGTTCGCTGCAGAAGCTACACCATAACAAAGCAAACAACCTGCACCATAAATGTTAGTTGTCGCTTCACCTATGTCAGTGACATAGATCCCTATTTTCTTTTCAGGGCTCAATTGATTTGTTTGTAAAGGGACGAGAGGCTGCGGTGTAGAGCCACATCCAGTGATAATGAGTGTCGCTAACGACACTAGGATTATAATTATTTTTCTCATTGATAGTAGGCTCGTATTTAAACTAACGCTTATAAGGAAAGTGATGCTATTAAAATTATTGATTAGGTTCAAGAAATTTAACGCCCAGTTGTGAATAAAATGTGATTATTATGTTTTCACATTTAAAGCTCACTGAGACGTTTACACCTTGAGGTCTTTAAATTATTGATCAACTTTTCAATTTCTATATAACATTTATGGCACTAGCAATCGCTAACTGGTAGGAAGGCATTATTCAATAAACATAATAGCCAGGTTCACCAAATGAACTTATTTCAAACCATCTTTAAGGCAACAATAAACTAGACTAAGACTCAACAATCAAAGCTCAAATCATTTGGTTTAAGGCGACTTTCAGTTCAGCCAGCAAAGGCTTGCCTAGGGGGCTAAGCTCGAAACCATGATGCCAAAACAGCTGGGTAAAGCGCGCCATGGGAGCGAGTTCATTGGCGAGGTTTAGTATAACTAACTCGCCTGAGTCCAACTTGTACTGCACTAACACCTTAGGTAGCACGCTGTAAGCAGGTAATTGGCCCAGCAATGTTAGCAACTGGGGTAAATCAGGGCTGATGCAATAATGGCTGCTAAAGCCCACATCGAGGATATCCGCTTTCATCTCCCCCCTGCCCCAAATTAATTCACGGTATTGCGCCAGCTCGCGGCCATCACAAACTTGACCAGCCAATGGGTGGTCAGGGCTTACTACGAACACATCTTGATAACGTCCTACTCGGCAATATCCCCATTGTAGCTGAGCCAGACTCAAGTCCTCATTGACGAGTACTAGGTCAATCTCTTTGGTTTTAAAGCTCTCCAGCAAGGCATCACGGCTGTCGCTGATAATCTCCACATTGACCTTAGGGAAGGCTTGGCAAAATAGTACAACAGCCTGATTAAGGCTGCTGATGGGAATATAGTTTTCTACACCTAGCACTAAGGTATTTTTACCCTGCAGGGCTAACACCTCGGCGGCACCTTGAAAACTGTCCCATTGCGATAGTGCCATGATGGCACTTGGCAATAACGCCTCCCCTGCGGCATTGAGTACAATCTGATTCTGAGTACGCTCAAACAAGGTCAAGCCAAGATCTAATTCAAGATTGCTCAGCCACTGGCTCACCTGAGACTGGCGCTTACCCATACGCCTTGCAGCAGCCGATACTGAGCCAAGCTCGGCCGTTAGCACTAAGGCGCGCATACCCTGTAGGTTCATAGGCAGTACCACTTGATATTGAATTTATGCATCACAGTTATTCATGAGACATTTGCATCACACTTTTGCATCACATTTTTTACTCATAAGAAAGTCATCACTGCGCCAACGAGACTAAAACCTAGCACTAATAACACTATGCTAGGTTTGAATATTTTAAGCATACCAAAGCCTAATAATACCAGCGCCATGTCTAGCGGGGTGAGCACGGCTGTGGTGAACACAGGTTGATAAAGCGCGGCTAACAGCAAACCCACCACGGCGGCATTTACCCCAGCTATGGCGCCAGCAATGGTTGGGCGCTCACTAATCGCATGCCAGCTTTTAAGCCCCACTAGCATGAGTAAGAAGCCAGGAATAAATATCGCCAACGTTGCAACTAAGGCCCCTAAAATGGGTGATTCAAGCCAAATGTCGGCGCCGAGAAAAGTCGCTAGAGTGAACATGGGTCCTGGGATCGCTTGCGCTAAGGCGTAGCCTGTTAAGAATCTATCTGGGGAGACAAGTTCCCCCACATTAGCTTGCAATAATGGCAGCACCACATGGCCGCCACCAAAGACTAGGCTGCCCACCTGATAAAACTGAGCAAACATTTGGACTAAACTATCGTGATGATTAATAAAATAAAATGAGCTTAACAAGCCGATAATGAATAACAACAGCCAAGAATAATTAAGCGCTATGGGCGATTGTTCAACTTGGGTATCAGCCCCTCGCGTGAGCAACACAGTGCCTAGCATGGCCGCAATTAACAGCACTAATAACTGAGCTAACATGAAGGGAAATATCAAGAGGATGACAGCGGTCGCCAGCATAATAATCTGGGCCGTTTTACGCTGGCAAAACTGCTGAAACATGCCCATAGTGGCGTGAGCGACCACCACCAAAGCCAAGAGTTTTAACCCATGAATAGCACCGGCAACTTGAACATTCTCAAGCCAGTGAGCACTGGTCACCGCCAGTAAAAACATCAGCATAAATGAGGGTAAGGTAAAACCGATAAAGGCCATCAGAGCACCTAATAGCCCCCCTTTATGATAACCAATGGCAAAACCCACCTGACTGGAGCTAGGTCCTGGCATAAATTGACTCAGGGCGACAAAACTGGCGTAGCGCTTATCATCAAGCCAATTCAGCTCCTGTACAAATAGCTGCCTAAAATAGCCAATATGGGCAGCAGGCCCGCCAAAACTGATTAAGCCTAACGTGAGAAAACGAATAAAAATCTGCCACATAATGAATGCCTTGTTCGAAAATAAAACCAAAGTGATGAGCGTCACTTATTACTGAATTCGAGAAATACTATGACAAGTCTATGATATTTTTATGACCATGTAATTTTGCCTTACGGTAAAATAACGCTCTTTAATCTGTTAGTAGCATTAGCGCCTTGTCACACAGCCGTTTAAGCGCTTGCAACTGACCAGCGTCGTCGCCCAGTTTACAACGCATTTTTTCAGGAATTAACCCTGCGGCAACTTTAAGGGCGACACCTTGTTTGGTGAGGCAGAGCACCCGCACTCGCTCATCACCTTGTGAACGCCCACGAGTCACCAAGCCCTTATTTTCCAACCTTTTAAGCAAAGGTGTTAAGGTCCCCGAGTCCAGATGTAGCGCTTCCCCTAAGGTTTTCACACTGATCCCATCTTGCTGCCACAGCACTAGCATGGCTAAGTATTGCGGATAAGTCAGCGACAACTCCTCCAGAAAAGGTCGATAGGCGCGCACCATGGCATTGGCAGCACTGTATAATGAGAAACACACTTGAGCATCGAGACTAGCAGGCATGGGATCCTGTCTATGGACTGTTGATTCGGGGTTGACAGCGAATGGGGGCTTCATAGGAACCCTTATTTAGGTTGCGCACAAGTTAAAACAATAATAACAAACTCAAGCACTTTTGTAATCCTAAGCAGCAAACCTTAAAACCGAAGTCTGGGTGACAAAAAAATATGTGAATATTTGTCCTCACTGGATGTATTTAGGCTAAAGTTTGTTCAAGATATGTCGATAAACAATTACCATTTATCTAAAGAGGTCTGGTATGGCAATCTCGATTAACAGTAGTAGTATTCCAGTTAATACAAGCAATGGTGATTTGGGCGTAAAAGTGGCCCAACTCGCCAAAGAGCAGCAAAAGGCGGAAGGTGAGATTGCAGTTAAGCTAATCGAAGCTGCAACTCCGGTCGGTAATTCAGGGCACAATATCAATACCACGGCTTAACCCTAGCTAACAGAAGCCTGTACTTTTCAGGCTTCAAAGTTAATAGTGAAACGCTGACTAGATAAAATTGATTTAATTAAGTCTCTTTAGTTAAATCTAAGCCATAAAAAATGCCTGTCTCCCTAGGAGTACAGGCATTTTTATTATTTAAGCTTATGACTTAAGAAAACATCAACTTGCGCGACTCATAAGTGTTGCACATGCCTTGAGCGGCCTCTTCTTCATACTCACGTAGACCGCTGAGCACTAAGGTCTTTTTACCTGTACCTATTATCTTGCCTTCACTTAATAGCTCAAAGGTTAAGGTTACATCACCACGTTTACCATCAATTGCCAGCTCTTGTGAGGCCAAATGTAGGCTCATTTCACTGAAATCTAAGGTGTCCAAATGGAACGACATGCTCTCGTATATCACCAAGGGACGGTCAGGGTTAATCATCACCTTGCGGGCCTTCATCAAAGGAATTAATACATGGATGAAGTTAAGTCCAGAAAACGCCACATAGCTGCGAATAAAGGCTTCTGTTTGCACCTCACAGCGACTCATGTCGCCACTACGACTTACATTTAAATAAGTTTTACCACGGGTGTCACTCAGGCTAAACTCATCTCCGGCGTTAGGGTCTAACGCTAACTCGACCCCATCCCCAACCATGCCAGCAAATTTAAAGGTCATATTTTTGCTTAACCCGCACTGGGTCAAGATCAATGCAAATAACAGATCCCCTGGAACGCAGAAACGCTTAGCGCCCACATCATGAATAGGATTAAAATCTTGAGCGACCTGCTTAGCAAAGTCACTTGCCTGCTGGGAAGAAATAACAACTTTATTGTTATTATTTGAAAAATAAGGAGATAAAAACATATTATTGGATTCTTCTGTAATTGACGCAGCCATATACCAGGATGCCAAACTCATTTTGGCGCAAGTTTACTGCAAAAACGTAAAACAACTCACCCGATGACTTGAGCCCACAACAGGCTCAAGTCATCAAAGGTCTAGCAAGAAGCGACTGCCTTAGTTATTTCCCCAATAACTGTTGCCACCAAGAAAGCGGCTGACCACAATTGGCCGCAGGCTGGTAACTCTGGGTTAAAGCTGGCAAGGCTTGAACATCACCGCAATCGGCGGACATGGCGACGCCGGTGCTGCGATCGAAATAGCCCTGCACCACACCTTCAACCGCCGGCATACGTAAGCTGAGTGGCGGCCGCTCCGCTAAGAATGCTTGGTAAACCGCCATGGCGCCGCTGCTGCCATAGAGGTTAGTCTTGCCATTATCATCACGCCCCACCCAGATAGCGGCCACATTTCGCTCATCAAAACCGGCAAACCAAGAATCGCGACTGTCGTTACTGGTGCCTGTCTTGCCCGCAAGCGCAACGCCGGGGAAAGCCTGACCTAAGCGACTTGCCGTGCCTGAGCGCACCACCTGCTGCATGGCATATTGAACTAGATAATCCGCCGCCGGTGACATGGCCTGTACAGGGTTGAGTTGATTGACCTCTAAAGGACGATTTTGGCTATCGAGCACCGCAGTGATAGAAGTTAGCGGCCTAAAACGGCCACCATTGGCTAAGGTTTGATAAGTTTGCGCCACCATTAAGGGCGAGCCATTAATCGCCCCGAGTAGCATAGAGGGGTATGGGTTAATGGCTTCAGACCAGCCGGCATTGGCGAGGGTTTGCGCAACATTATCCACCCCCACTTTTAAACCCACGTTCACTGTAGGCACGTTCATCGATTGTTTAAACGCCGTCATTAGTGGCACGGAACCCGAGAATTTCTTATCGACGTTTTTGGGTGACCACAGCTTACCTTGCTCGTTTTTCAAGGTGATTGGATTATCATCAATGGGGGTCGCTAGGGTAAATTTATCCCCTTGGGTTAACGCCGTGGCATAAACAAAAGGTTTCACTAACGAGCCTATGGGGCGACGTATTTCAACCGCACGGTTAAAGCCGCTAAACCCAGGTACCTTATCCCCCACCATGGCGGCAATCCCGCCTGTGTATTTATCGGTAACCACCATGCCCACTTGGACATTTTTAGTCCGTGACTCTAATGATTTCATGGTGGATACAACGGCTTTCTCAGCCGCCTCCTGCGCCATAGGATCAAGCGTAGTGTAGACCTTGACCCCAGACTCTTTTAATAGCCCAGTACCATAGCGCTGCTTTAACTCATTTTTAACCACAGCAAAGAAGGCAGGTAATTGTTGATGAGCCGAACGTCTAGCATCACGCAGTGCCAAGGGTGAGCGCGCTGCCGCCTTGTACTGTGCCACTGTTAATTTATTGTCTTCCATCAATAAACGCAGCACTAAATCACGGCGCTCTTGGGCGCGTTCAGGGTAACGCCATGGATTGTAATAGGATGGCCCTTTAATCACAGCCACCAAGAAGGCTTGCTGCGCTATAGTGAGCTCTGCCACTGGGCGGCCAAAATAAAACTGTGAAGCCAGCCCCATGCCATGCACGCCGCGGGACTTGTCTTGCCCCATATACACTTCATTCAAGTAGGCTTCTAAAATTGCATCCTTGCTGTAGCGAAAATCTATGATGAGCGCCATCAAGGCTTCACGCAATTTGCGCACGATAGAGCGCTCACTGCTTAAGAAAAAGTTCTTCGCTAGCTGCTGAGTTAAGGTAGAGCCACCTTGCACAGTACGACCCGCGCTTATATTGACTAAGGCGGCTCGTGCTATGGCAAACGGATTCACCCCATGATGCTCATAAAAGCTGCGATCTTCCACCAAAATCAGCGCATCCACAATCGCCTGGGGCATGGCTTCAGTGTTCACAAATACCCTGTCTTCACCGTCACCTGCGATAATTCTATCCAGCAGCACAGGCTCCAGATGGAACACTGCAAGCTCACGCTTATCAGTCATGCGTCTCACGGAATTAATGCCGTAACTGTCGAAACTTATCATTACCCGCAGCTCAGCTTGATCCCCTTCAGGGTGCAAGAAAGGTCGGCGCCACAGTTCGATGCGGGTGCTGGAAGCTGAAAACTCCCCCACTTGAGTCGGGTTAGCGACTTTTCGATAGCCCAGCAATTTAAGTTCGGCCATTAATTGCGGATGATTCACCGCAGCCCCAGGATAGAGCGCCATGGAACGGCTAAACACTTGCGCCGGCAGGTGCCATTTCTGGCCCTCAAATTTACGGGCGATGATTTGATCCAAATAAATAGAATAAAAGCTGCAAAATGCCAGCAGTACTATGCTGAGTTTCCAGCCGATGGACCAGAGGCGAGCCAACCAAGAAGAACCTGATTTACGCGTTTTTGTTGATTTCGATTTCGTTTTTGCTTTAGTCGTCATGGGGCTTCTTTAGTTAATTCAAACCTGGGGTTTTCTTCTTGGTAAATTTAGTTGGCACAGTATTTATTGGGTCATCCGGCCACAAGTGTTTAGGGTAACGGCCGCGCATTTCTTTCTTCACGTCCACATAAGGGCCATTCCAAAAACTGGCTAAATCTGAGGTGAGTGCCAAAGGTCGCTGCGCCGGTGATAACAAGGCCATGGTGACGGTTAACTTGCCATTAAATAACACTGGGCTCTGACTCAGGCCATAGGCTTCTTGTAAACGCACACTTAACCTAGCTTGAGCCTGGTTCTGGGTACCATCTTGCTGATAATGATAACTAATGGGGGCACGGGTCCCCGTTGCCATAGGCCAATGAGTGGGGGCAAGTATCTCCAATTTTTGATTCAGCTCCCAACTAAGGCGCGATGACAACAAAGGCAATAGATTAAGCTTGCTCAATTTAGTTAAGTTATTTACCTCACTCAAGTAAGGACCCAGCCAATGTTCCAGCTCGGCTAACAAAGCCGCTTCATCCATGCTGGGCCAGTCATATTCAGGGGCAAAAATTCTGGCTAACTGTACGCGGTTTTGCAGCTGGATAACAGCCTCATCAAAATTAACTAGGCTTAATCCTTTTTCGCGCAATAACGCAATCAACGCCGCCGTGCGCCCCTCAGCATCAAGCACTTGTCCCGTTTGGGTTTTTACTATTATGTGCCCGAGCCTATAACGGTTTTCGCCAAAGAAACGCCCCTTGATTTCATCCCAACCACAGTGAGATTCTTTAGAGACTAAGTAGGCTAATTCATCGTCGAATAAGCTCATGTCAAGTTCGGCAGCAAGGTACACTCGCCCAGCGCTGCGACCTTCATTCTCTTGAAAATCGGCGACGACTAACCATGGGCTCAACGACAAAGGATCCGCGGCATCTAAAGTGACCCCGGTACCATTACTCAATAAAAATCCTTCTTTGCCTCTGGCTTTAGCGATTCTATCGGGAAAGGCCAGTGCGAGTAATAGACTGATATCACTGTTATTAGCCTGACTTGCCGCCCGTTCTAGGCTGCCACTCAGCGCCAGTTTTCGCTGCCAGTTTCGTGCCTGTTGCCCCATACTGCCTTGGGTTGCCAACGCTAAGTAACCACTGATATCGGCGCCTTTTCTAGGCAAGCCGCGGGCCTCAATAATGGCCGCCAGCAGGCAGGCTAAATTTGAAAAATCACTCGCACTGTCAATTGATTGTGTCGCTGATATGGCTTTGGCCTTGAGTAACATATGCCCAAGCCTTGGATGACAGCCTAAGGCATGGGCCGCTTGACCTAAGGCAGTAATTTTTTTTCCTTCATCCACCAGCTCAAGACGCTGCAACAACTGCCAACTTAACTGCTCATGCACAGCTGGCGGCGCACTTAACAGGGGGAGTTTTTCACAGTCACTCACGCCCCAAGCGGCGCATTCCAGTGCCATAGAAACCAACTCTGCGGTGGCAATCTCAGCCTCATCGGCAGCTAATAACCGCCCTTGCTCTTCCTGACTCCAAAGCCTGATGCCAAACCCTTGGGCAACGCGGCCGGCGCGGCCACTTCGCTGCACCGCAGACGCTTGGCTAATGCGCTTGAGCCCGAGTCGAGTCACGCCGGTTCTGGGATTAAAACTGGCGCCGCGTTTATAACCGCTGTCCACGACTAAGGTGATATCGCTGATGGTTAAACTGGATTCGGCCACATTGGTGGCTAGCACCACTTTTCTAACTCCAGCCTTTGCAGGTGAAATCGCCTTATCTTGCTCGGCGGGTGATAACTCACCATAGAGAGGACAAACTTGGAACATTAGCGGGTCAAGCCGTTGAGACAACACGCTGGCAAGACGCTGAATTTCACCTTTCCCCGGCAAAAATGCCAGCAAGCCGCCTTGGAATACCTCAGAGTTTGCTTGCTTATGGTCAATGGGGTTTGTGAGTAATTCAACTATGACCCGTCCCATATAATCGAGCCACTGCTGCTGACTGGGGACAGGGCGATATTCGATATCAACCTTAAAACTGCGCCCCAGGCTTATAAGCTTGGCCGCCTCAGGCATTAAGCCTTCTAAAGGCAGGCCGGTTAAGGTCGCCGACATGGCAATTAAGCGCAAATCATCCCGTAAGGATTGCTGCACTTCTAAGGCTAAGGCTAGGCCTAAGTCTGTGGTTAAGTGGCGCTCATGAATTTCATCGAAAATAATGATATCTATACCCGTGAGCTCGGGATCGTCTTGGATCATCCGCGTCAGAATGCCTTCGGTGACGATTTCAAGGCGGGTATGACGGCTGACCTTGCTCTCACCTCGCACCCGATAACCGACCGTTTCCCCCACAGCCTGATTAAGCTGTTTGGCGATAAACTGGGCCACGCTGCGGGTGGCTACTCGTCTGGGTTCCAACATGAGAATGCGGCCAGTAATCTCAGGCCAGCCGAGCATCTCCAAGGGCAGAGCCGTGGATTTACCTGCCCCAGTGGGCGCTTCTATGATGATTTGCTTATGGCTTGTGAGCTTTTGCCTAAGTGCTGCAAATAAGTCTGCTATGGGTAATGACGACAAGGAGACAACTTCTTAATAAAAAACTGCCCCAAGTGTACTGGCGTCAAAGGCCACAGGCAAGCAAGGTTAACGATTCTGAATTGAGGTCCAAAGGCAGGTTAAATATCGGCGCCAGAATAGAAAGAGGCTTCAGACACCAACCAAGGGGTACGTAAGCCAGATGTTAGGCTAGATAATCTTTGTGGTTTAGCGATGGCGTAGCCTTGGGCATAGTCGACGCCTAAGTTTTTCAACAGATAACCCACTTCGACGCTTTCAACGAACTCGGCAATGACTTCAAACTCCATATCCTTACCTAGCTGGCAGATGGCCGCGACTATGGCTTTATCACTCTTATCCTGACACAGGTTCACCACAAATTGACCATCAATTTTGACAAAGTCTACGTCTAAACACTTAAGATAAGCAAAACTTGAAAAACCAGAACCAAAGTCATCTAACGCCAATTTACAACCTAGAGGCTGCAATAAATCAATCAAGGCAGTGGCTTGATCTAACTGACTCACTGCGGCGGTTTCGGTTATCTCAAAACAGAGTTTATCCACCAGTTCAGGCTCCACCATGAGGCGCATTTCAAGCCAGCTCATAAACTTTTGATCCCCTAATGACAGGGCAGACAGGTTAATGGATACCATGGTCAGCTGTTGCCAAGTCGCTAAGTTATTTGCCCCCCACTTAAGCAAGTTATCAATCACCCAGCGGTCGATACGGGAGGCCAAATTGTAACGTTCAGCCGCTGGCAGAAAAATGGCTGGCGACACATAGCTGCCATCTTTTTGCACCATGCGCAGCAAGACTTCCATATGAAGGCCAGTGTCAGCTTTTTCTAAGGGTTCAATCAGTTGATAAAACAGCTCAAACTCATCCAGCGCTAAGGCGCCTGTGATATCCACCGAAGCCAGCATCTGATTGTAAAGCTTACTTATCTGCGGATCATCTTTACTGTAAAAATGCCACTGATTACGGCCTTCTTCCTTGGCTAAGCGGCAAGATGCATCGATTTGACTCAAGACGGTATAAATATCGCCCGCATTTTTATCAAGCTTTGCCAGCCCCATGCTAACGCTGACATTGTGCTTAACCTTGCGCCATTGAAACTCATGTTCTGACAGCTGCAGGCAAATGCGTTTTGCCACTAAGGTGGCCGACTCTTGGGTTGCCGAATACATTAATATGCCAAATTCATCACCACCAAGGCGAGCAACCACATCACCTTTACGCAGCAAGAGCTTCAAGCGTTTTGCCACTTGGCATAACAACTCATCACCGGCTTGATGACCGCTGACATCGTTAATCACTTGAAATTGATCTAAATCCAGAAAAGCCACACAGGCATTGGCGCTATCAGGATCTTTCAGAGCCTCATCCAGCAATAACTCAAACTGCACTCGGTTAGGTAAACCCGTCAATACATCGTGATTAGAGTGAAACGACAACTCATCGGCTAAGCGATAGCGCTCGGTGATATCTTCAGCCAACATAAGGAGTTGGGCCTTATCATCGAGTGCATGACAAAAACTCAGTTTAAACCAGTGACGCTGACCCGATAACAATAACGGTACCTCACACCATGCCTGCCTTAGCAAACCTTCCCTGACTATGTGCAGGGTGTCGTGCAGCATGGCATGATCATCCACATCCAAGAGAGTAAATACACTGGCTGTCAGTTCAAGAGACAGACTATTTTTAGCGATATGGTTCAGGCCCATCACCCTGTTATCGCTATCTATCAAGGCGCAAGGAATAGGCAACTGCTGAAATAATTCTTGGTATTGGCGGTCTTTCTTGGCGATGGAGAAACTTAATGCTTGCAGCTCAAGGGATGAAGCTAAGTGGTAGGCATGTTTATCTAATACTAAGGCCAAAGGTTTATGGGTGATGACCCCAAGTACTAGCCAGGTATCACCCACGTTACAGGGGCGACTCATCATCAGGCTGTGCTCAGTAAGCACTTTTAGGGCATTAAGTGCCCGTTGCGGCAACATTTCAGTGGCAAATTTTGCATCTTTAGCCGCAAATACGGATTCAAGATAGTTATCATCGCTAATCAGACCATCAATGGCACTATTGATCACCTGATTGACGGCACTATTAGCCTCTATTCCTTGCTTGGGCTTTACTTGGCGAGTGTTAATTGTTGGCTGTGGCGGCTTCTCATCAATCCAGCGCACATCATGGGGGAGTATGCCGCCAAACGCTTGATAATCGTTAGGATGGTGAAACACAATAAAGGCCGCATCACAGTTAAGCTGAGAGCAAATACTGGCAAGCTCGTTGCGCGTTAATTGTCCATAGGCCTCGGCCTGACTCTGAGAAGACAAATCGATTTGCTGTGTATTTAATCTTGCTAGCGCCCAATCTTCCATCGATTTAACAAGACTTCCTTAACAACAAACATGGTAGATAATAAAAGCGGCACTAAAACCCCCTATAAACCTGTAGGCGACCTTTCTAGTGCGGACTGAAATATAAACGGCGAGTATCGCCTAAAGCGGCTATTAGTTTAGCATCAGTTGACGTTACAGTAGCAAGATAAAGATGGCTAGTTTTTTTAGCGTTAACCGTGATTTTACGCGGCTTCTGTCGCATTGTTGCTGGCAAGAAAAAAATACACCAAAAAGGTAAGAGTCCTAAAGAGAGCACCAAAAGAGAGCACTTATTGCTCAGTTAACACTTGCCATTAGATAAGGATAAACGAGCTTGATGAGTGAGTTAATTAAATGAACCCAGAAAAACAGAGTCCAAATAATCAAAATTCTATTGAATTTAAACGATTATTTCTGGGTTTTTCAATTCCAGCCAACCAGACTGAACTCTTGACTGCACTGCAGCAACAGCTTACGCCTCACTTAAACTCTGACGCCAAGGCTATTGCTGCAGAAAACTTTCACCTAACCTTGTTATTTTTAGGTGGATTCCCCACCGCTCAGTTACCGCAACTGCTAACGACAATTGACACGCTCAGGCTCGCTTTATTTAATCAAACCTTGACCAAGTTATGCTTTTGGCCTGGGCCCAAAATCCTCTGCCTTAAGGGAGAAGCCTGCCCGAACCTCGCCGATTTAGCCGAACAGGTAAGCACGCAGTTAGCCCCCTTGATACATAACCAGGCGCACAACCCCTTAATAAAAGAGCACTGCTACACGCCGCACATCAGCCTGTTTCGCAAAGTAACACGCTTTAATCAGCACCAAGCTGAGCCCTGTCTTCCTGAACGACAAATTAACTTAGCTCCACGGGAGTTACATTTATATGAATCCCGCTCGGTGAACACAGAGCAAAACGGCAAAGCTCAAAGTTCAGTGCGGTATCAAATTCTTCATAGTTGGCCACTTATGCCAATGAAGAGTGAAGCGTAACCACGTCGAGTCTGACAACACGCAAAATGCACATAAAAAAACGCCCGCGATGCAAGATCGTGGGCGTTGTGTTGACTTTAGTGTGTCGCTAAGGCTTATTCGCCTTTTAAGATCTCGGCAATAGTTAGCACGCCATGAGTGGTCGCGCCAGCAGCCCAAAGTGCTGAACCTGAATCATCAAATGCACCCGCTAAATCCATGTGCAACCATTTTGCTTGTGGTGAAACGAAACGCCATAGGAATCCAGCTGCATTTGATGCACCACCTGCACCGCCGCCTTTCACTGGACGACTGTTGGCTGTATCGGCATAGGCCGATGGGCACATGTCTTTGTGCCATGCATCGAGTGGCAGTGGCCATACACGCTCGGCCACACTGGCCGCTTTCAGCTGTGCCAATTGCAGAGTTTCAACTTGTGGCGAGAAAATCGCGTTATAATTTGCACCCACGGCCATCACTGCAGCACCGGTTAAGGTAGCTGCATCTATGATCAATGGCGCGCCAGTGTCAGAGGCCGCTTGCAAGCCATCGGCGAGCACTAAACGGCCTTCCGCATCCGTATTAACCACTTCAACGGTTACACCATTTTTATAAGTTAAGATGTCCCCTAACTTGTAAGCACGGCCGCTGATTAAGTTTTCGGCGCAGCATAAAAATAGCTTAACCCGTTTGTTCAAACCGCCTTTAATGGCAAGGCCTAAGGCCGCGGTCACTGTGGCAGCGCCGCCCATATCGCACTTCATGCCTAACATGCCTTCCGATGATTTGA
Source organism: Shewanella denitrificans OS217 (assembly GCF_000013765.1). Taxonomy (NCBI): domain Bacteria; kingdom Pseudomonadati; phylum Pseudomonadota; class Gammaproteobacteria; order Alteromonadales; family Shewanellaceae; genus Shewanella; species Shewanella denitrificans. The sequence goes on from NC_007954.1 coordinate 3,802,110, forward strand.
TGCTATAACCACCAGAGTCAAACGTAATGCCTTTACCCACTAAGGCCACAGACACTTGGGCATCTTGACCCAATGGATTGTAATCAAGCTCAAGCATCACAGGTGGACGCTCACTACCACGGCCAACCGCGTGCAGGCCAATCCATTTAGCTTCCAGCAGGGCATCGCCTTCAATAATCTTGAAGCTCACCTTGTCGCCGCCAATGGCTTTAAGCCACTGAGCCGCTTCTGTTGCTAAGGTCAAGGGTGACTGATCTTCAGGGGTGTCGTTAATGAGCTTACGGGCAAAACTTGCCGCCTCGAATCTTTGGTTCAACTGAGCTTTTTCAATTTCAGTGCCGCACCAACGCACTTGGTAGCCAGGCTTAGCAGTGGCGAAACCTTGAGCGAAAGCCCATTGGCTGTCTAGGTTCCAAAATTCACCTTCGAGTTGCACTTGGCTGATGCCTTGACCGCGAATTTTTCTTGCTGCCATCTGAATTTGGCGTAACTCATCGCTGCCCATAAGGTGGATTTTGGCTTGATTGCCCTCAAAGCTCACATCCGCTTTACCCCAGATGCTGGCAGGTGCTTGCTTGCTAAGGCTAACTATCATCATTTCCATTACAGTTTCCTTTAAATTGCTGTACTGCGACGCGACCGGTTTTTCGGCCTAATGGCATCAGTGTACTGGATCCCTAAGCTTAGGATAATCCCTAGGACAAAATTTGTTACCATATGCCCCATTACCCTCACACTGAGTTTAAGCATGCAATACTCCCCTAATTTGGCTCACGGTACTTTGTTAAGACGTTACAAGCGCTTCCTGGCCGATGTACTGCTGGACGATGGCACAGAAATCACGCTGCATTGCCCCAATACGGGTTCGATGAAAAACTGCCTGTTTCCCGGTGAAACTGTGTGGTTTTCAACATCAAACAACCCTAAGCGTAAATATGCCCACACCTGGGAGCAAAGCAGCACCCCTGACAAGCAGTTAATCGGCATCAATACCGGCCGCGCTAACGCCTTAGCAGAAGAGGCCATCAATCTTGGGGTGATCAAAGAATTGACTGGCTATGACAGGCTACAGCGTGAAGTCAAATATGGTGAAGAAAATAGCCGCATCGATATCCTGCTTAGCAGTGACACTCGAGCAAGCTGTTATATTGAAGTTAAAAGTTGTACCTTATTAGAAGAGGGTTCAACGTCAGGCAGAGGATATTTTCCAGACTCTGTGACTGTCCGAGGCCAAAAACACTTACGTGAACTTATTCACATGGTAAAACAAGGACATAGGGCGGTATTACTTTTTGTAGTTCAGCACTCAGGTATTAACAGCGTAAGCCCTGCAAGGCATATAGATGTAGCCTATAGCGAATTATTCACTCAAGCGCTCGACGCGGGAGTCGAAGTATTAGCCTATCAGACACAAATGTCGCCTCAGGAAAGTCAAATACTGACTTCTTGCCCTGTGATAACTTAAGTTGTATTGAGACAAAATACTCGGAAAATTATTTGCCACACTATAGAGATTCTGTTATAGATAGCGGCCATAAATTTAAGACGCCCTTAAAACGCAAAAGATCACAGGAGATGCGTTATGCCAGAAGGCACTAAAAAACTCGGCGTACTCGCTATCGCAGGAGTCGATCCTTACCAAGAGAAAGCCGGTGAGGAATACATGAATCCAAAGCAGCGAAGTCACTTTAAAGTGATCCTCGAGGCTTGGCGTAATCAATTACGTGAAGAAGTTGACCGTACCCTATCTCACATGCAAGACGAAGCGGCAAACTTCCCAGATCCGGTCGATCGTGCTGCTCAAGAGGAAGAATTCAGCTTAGAGTTACGCGCTCGTGATAGAGAACGTAAACTCATTAAGAAAATTGAAAAAACCCTGCAAAAAATTGAAGAAGACGATTTCGGCTTCTGCGATTCTTGTGGTGTTGAAATTGGTATCCGTCGCTTAGAAGCGCGTCCAACAGCCGATCAGTGTATCGATTGTAAGACGTTAGCCGAGATCAAAGAAAAGCAAATGGCGGGCTAAATTGAGACTTAATGTCTCAAGATACCGACCCAACAGGGCGAGCTTAGGCTCGCCCTGTTTATTTATCGACTATTAACATCATTAAGGTATTTAGGTGACTGCTCTATATCGAGGCCGTTTCGCCCCTTCCCCTTCTGGCCCCTTGCATTTTGGCTCCTTAGTCGCCGCGCTCGGTAGCTACTTACGTGCTAAAAGTCTCGGCGGTCAATGGTTAGTGCGCATCGAAGATATCGACCCCCCCAGAGAAATTGCCGGTGCTAGCAGCCAAATACTCAAGACGCTCACAGCATATGGTTTTGAGTGGGATGAGGACGTGCTTTATCAAAGCCAGCGCACAGCAGCTTATCAAGCTCAAATAGACAGTTGGATAGCCCAAGGCCAAGCCTATTTTTGCCAATGCAGTCGCAAACAAATTCAGGCCATGGGCGGCACTTATGATGGGCGCTGTAATCGATGCAGCCCAAAGTTAACCTCGGGTGCGGTGCGTATCGTTAATCACAGTAAAATCGACCGCTTCGATGATGTGCTAATGGGCACTATCATTCAAGATGCTCACTTTTCTGGGGAAGATTTCATCATCAAACGCAGCGATGGTCTCTATGCCTATCAGCTGGCTGTAGTGCTCGATGATGCGTATCAAGGCATCACTGAAGTGGTCAGAGGCAGCGACCTATTGCAGCCCACGGTGAGACAAATCAGCCTCTATCGCTCATTAGGTTTAGCTGAGCCCGGCTGGCTGCATCTGCCATTGGCTTGCACTGAACCTGGCTTCAAGCTTTCCAAGCAAAACCATGCTCAGGGAATTGACTTGCTAAACCCAGGCCCTAGCATCAATGCCGCCTTAGGCTTTTTAGGCCAAGCCGCGGTGGAGTTAGCCAGCCCAACCATCATGCTTGAACAAGCCGTAGCCCAGTTCAAACTTGAAGCTATCCCCGTAAAGACAGAAATTCTGTTGTAAATTTAACAGGTCTAGGCCGCTAACATGTGTATCGGATATACTCATTCTCGACTAATTGGTATATGATAGCCGCCATATTTTTACCCTATTCACTTAAGTCGTTCGAGGTGTATTATTTTTCGCCGTATAAGCCAATTCTGCAAACAGCTTTTTAGTAGCAACGAAGCTGCGCCGACCGAAGCCGCACTAGACTCTAGTGGCAGCTTGCGTCTTGATATCATTTCCAGAGATGGTCACGATATTTCTCGGAGACAGATCAGTGAAAATGCCCTTAAAGTTCTCTATCGCTTAAATAAATCAGGCTATAAAGCCTATTTAGTCGGCGGTGGGGTTCGCGATATTTTGTTGGGTTTAGAGCCTAAAGACTTCGACGTGGTCACCAACGCCACCCCTGATGAAATCAAGGCCCTGTTTCGCAATTGCCGTTTAGTCGGTCGCCGTTTTAGATTAGCGCATATCGTTTTTGGTCGTGATGTTATCGAAGTCGCCACTTTCCGTGGTCATCACGGCGAGAACAGCGACAACATCTCTAAATCGAATGCCGAAGGACGCCTGTTACGTGACAACGTTTATGGCGAAATAGATGAAGACGCCGAGCGCCGTGATTTCACAGTCAACGCCTTATATTATGATATCAGTGATTATTCTATCCGCAGCTATGGCGGCGGCATGGATGACTTGCGCAATAAAAGCATCAAGATGATTGGCGATCCTGAGACGCGCTACCGTGAAGATCCTGTGCGTATGTTAAGGGCGGTTCGCTTTGCCACTAAATTAGATATGCAGATTGATCCTGTCACTGCAGCGCCTATTACTGAGTTAGCAAGCCTATTGGCCGATATTCCAGCTGCGCGCATGTATGAAGAAGTGCTGAAACTCTTTTTTGCCGGCAAAGCTGAAGCCAATTTCGAATTAATGCTAAAATTTGGCTTATTTGCGCCGCTATTCCCACAAGTTCAGGCCCTATTGGACGAGTCACCAAAAGGTGATACCGCCCGTATGGTGCGCGCCATCATGCGCAATACCGATCTTCGCGTCAGCCAAGACAAACCTGTCACCCCCGCCTTCTTCTATGCCGCTATGCTTTGGTACCCCCTTAAGCGCCGCGCCGAAGATATGGCGATGGAAATAGGCCTAAGTGCTTATGATGCTCACGTTGCCGCCATGGGTGATGTGATGGAGCAGCAGTGTCAAACCATCAGCATTCCTCGTCGTTTTAGCACCCCGGCAAAAGACATTTGGCAGTTACAGTTACGTCTTGAGCGCGGCCAAAATACCCGCTCCTTCAAGTTATTCGAGCATCCAAAGTTCCGCGCAGCTTATGATTTACTGCTGCTTAGGGGCGAGACAGAAGCTGGCACTATCGCCAAATCGGCCACTTGGTGGCAAACCTTTGTCGATGCCGATGAAGACACCCGTAGCAAGTTCGTGAAAGAATCGAGCAAGGGCGGTAGTCGCAATCGCAGCACAGGCACGAGAAAACGACGTAAGCCAAGTGCCACAAACAGTGCTGCTAAGAGTGCTGCCCCAAGCGCGAATAAAACTCCCGATTAATCATGGCATTGGTGTATATCGCCCTTGGTGCGAATCTAGACGAGCCACTACAGCAGCTTAACCATGCCAGCAAGGCATTGGCTAAGCTTGCCGAAGGTGACAGCCTTAAGTTGTCACCTTTTTATCGCTCTGTCCCCATGGGGGATATTCCCCAAGCTGAATACTTCAATGCCGTAGCAAGTCTACGCACGTCATTGTCTCCGATAGCATTATTGGACGCACTGCAAGCCATAGAGTTAGCTCAAGGCAGGCAAAGACTGGTGCGCTGGGGACCCAGAACCTTAGACTTAGATTTACTACTATATGATAACCTCTGTCTTGATACTGACAGGCTTATTCTGCCTCATTACGGCATGAAACAACGCAGCTTCGTACTGGTGCCTCTATTTGATATCGCCCCTGAGTTAACCCTGCCTTGTCAGACTCCGCTGAGGGAGTTGATAACCCCTGCAATGCGTGATGAATTGCAAATCCACCTACAGTAAATTTGACCTCCTAGCTCAAAGCGGTAAGCTAGAGGGATTAAGCAATAACCTTTACCTTTGAAGAGTTTACTATGTCAAAAGTCACTAGCTCTACCCTGTTGAAATTTAAGCAAGAAGGCACTAAATTCACCTCGATAACGGCATATGACGCAAGCTTTGCTGCCGCCTTTGACAGCGAAGGGATAGACGCCATTTTGGTGGGAGACTCTTTAGGCATGGTACTCCAAGGCCATGATGACACCTTACCTGTGACCACAGCTGACGTGGCATATCACACAGCTTGCGTGCGCCGGGGGATCAGCCGTGCACTGCTCATCGCCGACATGCCTTTTATGAGCTATGCTACCCCAGAGCAAGCCATGACCAATGCCACCACCTTAATGCAAGCGGGTGCCAATATGGTCAAACTTGAAGGGGGTCATTGGCTACTCGAAACTGTCACCATGCTGACCCAAAGAGGGATCCCTGTCTGTGGTCACTTAGGCTTAACGCCACAATCTGTGCATGTATTTGGCGGCTTTAAGATGCAAGGTAAAGACGAGAAAAATGCCCAGCGCATCTTAGATGAAGCCTTAGCCTTGCAAGATGCGGGGGCTCAGTTGTTAGTACTTGAATGCATCCCAGCAGCCTTAGCCAAAACCATTACTCAAGCCGTGGCTATTCCAGTAATAGGCATAGGTGCAGGGGCCGATACCGACGGTCAAATCTTGGTGATGCATGATGTGCTAGGGATCACCAGCGGCTATATTCCCAAATTTTCGAAAAACTATCTAAAGCAAACTGGTGAAATCCGTTCAGCCATCAAGGCTTATATTGATGAAGTCGCCGCCGGCGATTTCCCCAGTGAAGAACACACCTTAGTGTAAAACACGCTTAAATCGCACCATATATGGTTAAACAAAAGATTTCACCCAACGTAAGGTAACGCAGCAAGATGATCACCAGCTCAGATGTCTCAACAATTCGTGCCCAAGTAAGAAGCTGGCGCAGTCAAGGCGAGTCAGTCGCCTTCGTGCCAACCATGGGTAATTTGCATCAGGGACACATCACCTTAGTTAAGGAAGCCAAACTAAGAGCCAAACATGTGGTGGTCTCCATCTTCGTAAACCCAATGCAATTTGGTCAACATGAAGATCTTGATGCCTACCCTCGCACCTTAGCCGCCGACAGCCAAGCCTTAATCGATGCTGGTGCGGCCTTGTTATTCACTCCGACGGCACAGACCATCTACCCTAAGGGATTACAGCAACAGACCTTTGTTGAAGTTCCTGAAATTGGTGATGTCTTTTGTGGTGCCAGCAGGCCGGGACATTTTCGCGGCGTCGCCACTATCGTCTGCAAACTGTTTAATATAGTGCAGCCAGACATTGCCCTCTTTGGTCGTAAGGATTTTCAACAATTGTTAGTCATCAAACACATGGTGAATGACTTATCCTTAGGCATAGATATTATTGGTATCGATACCATACGTGAAGCATCGGGCCTTGCCATGAGCTCGCGCAATGGCTATTTAACCCCAGAGCAAAAACACACGGCGGCGACAATCAAGCGCGCCCTGGATTTAATCGCTAACGCTGTGCGTCAAGGTGAGGCCATAGACAAAGCCACTGCCGAAGGCGAGGCCATGATAGTGCAAGCAGGCTTTAAACTGGACTATTTAAGCGTCTGCAATGCTGACAATTTACACCCTGCACAGGCTGATGATAAACAACTGGTCATATTGGTAGCCGCGTATCTGGGCACCACTCGCCTAATCGACAATCTTTGTTTTAGCCGCTAGTCAATCATCAACACGCCCGCTCTATATACTCATTAAAAAGCAGCTAGGCTGCTTTTTTTGTGGTTAATTCCCTAGCGCCATGATGTTAACAAGCTGTTCCGCCGCTGGTATTGGATAGTATAAGATAGCGATATCCAACAAAAAACTCTGGCTGTTAACTGGTTTTATAACCAAAGATAAGCCATAGTAATGAACGTTATTATGGCGTTATATCCAAATTTTGCCTGACCAAAGGACTGTTAACTGCATGTTGAGAACGCTTCTCTTCTTCATTTTATGTCTATGGCCTTTACTCGGCCATGCCAATGATATCTACAAATGCATGAAAGACGGCAAGGTCGTCTTCAGTCAAAATGCCTGCCCTGACGATTTTAGCCAACATAAGATTGAATATCAGCTTGGGATCACCACAGAAACCGACACAGATAAGCGTGTACAAGCCAACGATCCTTTAAAAGATATTCTCAGTAACGGCGGCACCATTTCAGTTGAAAAATTAATGCTTTTACTCGATGGTGAACTCTACCGTCTCAAGCAAGAAAACAGTTACTTCAACATCATACGTGCTAGTGAAATACAAAAACTGGATCGAAAACGCTATTGGCAAAAATTAGAAAAAACTGATGCTAAATATCTGTCAGAATTGGCAAGTATTAATCAAAGATATGATGAGCTTATTGCCAGTAACCTAAGCATGATAAAACTGCTTAATGATAGAAGAAGCCAAATTTTAGCCGCCATCCCTGAAAAGCCAGCCGACTAAAACCCGCTTTAGTTCATACTAATCTGGTTTAAATACCCCGATCACTGCGCCTGTGGCTTTCTGAGCCACTTTCTCATCGGTTTGCTGCTCGCGATAATCGCACTCGGTGCATTCTATGGTTTCTATGCCGTGCTCTTTAAAGAGTAAAATACTGTCTCTGGCACCACATTTGGGGCATTTGGCACCGGCAACAAAACGCTTTTTTATCTTAGTCATTAGCCTTTTTCCACGGTAAATTTCTGTTCAATGGCGCTATTTTAACTGCTTATCTGGCATAACGTCTCTCTTTTCCCTAACTAATACCAAATAAGTGCCTTCTAAGGTATTATCCTTGCCAATTTCGTCCTTTATTTCTCCAACTAAGTTGTCATTCATGATTAGCATTAGCCAAGCACAATTAGTTCGCGGTACCAAGACCTTGCTCGATGAAGCCTCATTAACCATCTATCCTGGCCACAAGGTCGGCCTAGTGGGCGCCAATGGCACAGGTAAGTCATCACTAATGGCGCTGATCTTAGGACAACTTCATTTAGACAAGGGTGAATTCAGCTTACCAGCGGGTTGGCGCATCGCTACTGTGGCCCAGGAAACCCCAGCCCTTGAGGTATCGGCTCTTGAATATGTTATCGATGGTGACACTGAGTACCGTCAGTTAGAAGCTCAGTTGCATCAAGCCCAAGCCGATGATGATGGTAACGCCATCGCACGCATTCATGGACAAATTGATGCTATTGGCGGCTATGCCATTAAAGCCCGCGCTGGCTCACTATTAGCCGGCCTAGGTTTTAGTGAAGTATCACAAAGCAATGAAGTAAAAAGCTTTTCTGGTGGTTGGCGCATGCGCTTAAACTTAGCCCAAGCGCTGTTATGCCGCTCAGAATTGTTATTACTCGATGAGCCCACTAACCACTTAGACTTAGATACCATGTACTGGCTTGAAGGCTGGATTAAATCCTATCAAGGCACCCTTATTCTTATCAGTCATGATAGGGACTTTATCGACGGTATTGTCGATGAAATCGTCCACGTAGAACATTACAAACTAAATTTCTACAAGGGTAATTACAGCGCCTTTGAACGCATTCGCGCCGAACGTTTGGCTCAGCAACAAGTGGCTTTTGAGCGCCAGCAAAAAGAGCGTGCGCATATGCAAACTTTCGTCGACCGTTTCCGCTACAAGGCCAGTAAGGCTAAGCAAGCTCAGAGCCGTTTAAAGGCATTGGAGCGCATGACGGAATTACTGCCATCCCACGCTCAGAGCCCATTTTATATGGAGTTTCGTGAGCCAGAAGCCTTGCCAAACCCACTTATTGCCATGGAGCAAGTGTCCGTTGGCTATGGCGATACCACCATTTTAAGCAAGGTACATTTGAACTTAGTGCCAGGCGCTCGCATCGGTCTTTTAGGCCGCAATGGCGCAGGCAAGTCGACCCTCATCAAACTGTTATCTGGGCAATTACAAGCCAAAACGGGTCTGTATCAGCCTAATCCCGGCGTCAATATTGGTTACTTTGCCCAGCATCAGATAGAGTTTTTACGCTTAGATGATACCCCGCTGCAACATCTTGTGCGCTTAGCGCCCAATGCTCGAGAGCAAGAGCTGCGTAACTTCCTTGGCGGCTTTGGCTTCGATGGCGATATGGTACTTTCCCCAGTGCGGCCCTTCTCTGGCGGCGAAAAAGCCCGTCTAGTCTTAGCGCTGCTGGTATGGCAAAGGCCTAACCTGTTGCTGCTCGATGAACCCACCAACCACTTAGATTTAGAGATGCGTCACGCCTTAACCATGGCACTGCAAACGTTTGAAGGCGCGATGGTGATAGTGTCGCACGATAGGCATTTATTACGCTTGAGCTGTAGTGATTATTACTTGGTTGACCAAGGCGTGGTCACAAGCTTCGATGGCGACCTAGATGATTACCATCAATGGTTGTTGGAAGCGGCTAAAGCGGCTCAATCAACCCCAGCCAATGGTGATGATGCCAAGCCATTGCAAGATAAAAAACAGCAAAAGCGCATCCAAGCCGAACTAAGGCAAAAAGTGTCGCCACTCAAGAAGTTGCAAGCCAAGCTTGAAACGGCCCAGGACAAATATGCAACACGGCTCAAAGAATTAGAAGCCGCATTAGCCGATACTAGCCTCTATGACGCTGAGAACAAGGCGCAAATGACGGCGGTATTGAATGAGCGTACCCAGCTGACTCAAGCCATGGAAGAAAGTGAAATGAATTGGTTAGAGCTACAAGAGCAGATCGACGAGATAGAACTTGAGTTCGAACTCGAATAGTGTATTAATAACAAGCGATAATAAAAAAGAATCATTTTTATTTAGCTAATATTAAGTCGATTGAATTTTAGTTTTGGCTCCTTTGGTCGCCTTAAACTTTGTGACCTTGGACATCGAAATCAAAGGGCCATATTCAAATTAGATACAACGACTAAGATGCCAGCTGATGCACATCTGGATAAATAAAAATGCGCCCTATGGTGACTAACAACCAAGGGATGTAAAAACAAACAGGGATAAACATATGGGTATGCCAATGATGACGCCACAGAAATACCGCTTTAGCCCGCAATTATGGCAAGATTGTGAGCAGTATTACTTAGTCAATACAGAGCACTACCTATCCCTACAAGACACCTATCAGGTCAATGTAAACTTGCTGCTATTGGCGCAATACTTAGACCAACAAGCCTTATTTTTCAATCAGCAGCAGTGGGAGAGCCTCACCGCCTGCATAGAGTTATGGGAAAATAACGTGGTTCAGCCTTACCGTAAATTACGCCGACTGACTAAACCCCATATGGACAGCACTGAGTATGAAAAAATGCTCAATGTCGAACTCATCATGGAGCGTAAATCCCAACAAATGTTGCTACAAAGACTCAACCAACTCCAGGCCGATGGGGATGCCAGCAACATCAATAACTACCTCAGCCTATTCGGTCTAGACGAAACCGTCGTCGCCTAGGCCTATGGCTTCTGCCTGCAGTTTTACCATACTTTGCAGACCCATTTCGGCACTCACCCACCTAAAGCCGTCATTGTTGAATCTTGGAAAGATATGCAGGTGAAAGTGTTTTAGCTCATTAAAGCTGCCATTATTCTGAAGTAAACTAACTCCTTCGGATGAATATTTCTTCACTATTTTTCGATAAATGGCTCTTGCTACCAGCAATATCTCCGCCATGACATCCTCTGGGACATCAATAAAATCGTGATAGGGTTTCTTAGGGCAAATTAATGCATGACCTAGGTTGATAGGGTCATGATCTAAAAATGCGATGACATTATCCGTTTCGTAAAGAATTACGGCATCAACTTCTCGTCTAACAATTTGCTCTACAACCGTCATCCCAGCTCCAAAATAGACAAAAATTTAGTATTCCTACTCTTCTCATAACACCACCATCTAAGTGATACATACAGACTTAGCTATCATCTAATGTGAATTTTACGACCATAAAAATACTCCAAGTCCCTTGAAGTACAAACCATAAAAGTCACAATATTTTTTATTTCGGTACATTTCCCATAAAATGCAATAAAAGCAGTCTCTTTGCACAATTATCCGGCTAAATTATTACAGTTATGTATAATAAAATAATTAATAGTAAGATAATAAACTAAAGTTTGAGAGCTATGTTGAATCCTAAATATAAAGTCTTGATTGAAGAAGCGAATGCCAGAGGCAAAGATCACGTTTCGATGCAGTTATGTGGCGAGTTACTGTCGCTCAACCAGGTAATTGTTGAGCAATGTAGCGAGCGTGTGGGACAACATGCCTTATCGGAAGGCCGTTTTGTGGTCATGTTACTGCTTTACAACATGGGAGAGCTTACCCCCTCTGAACTTTCCAGCATGACAGGCTTAACCCGTTCGGCAATGACTTCCGTTATGGATTTTTTGGAAAAACATCAATATGCGGTACGCAATATGGGCTCTGCTGATCGACGCTCATTTACCGTGAGTATGATCGACAACGGCAAGGTATTTTTCGAGCAAGTACTTGAATCACAATTAGATTGGCTAGCCTGCTTGAGCGACAGTTTAGATGCCGATGAGAAACAGCAGTTTTTACATCTGACCCGTAAAATAGCGTTAGGCCTGAAACAAGATTAATACTCTAGCTGCCCAGCAATCATATGCTGGAGCAGCCAAGGTACTATTCGTCTAATCCGTCATTTCTCGAGGGCTTATTTCACACACTGTATTCCATTTTGTTCGGCAGATTAAATGGCCTAGCATGTCCAAACTCGGCATAAGATACAATTGATGAAATTAACAGTTTAGCTTTAGAGTGCGCATGTTAAAGCGATTTGCGATCACTTGCTCGGCAAGTCCGTCTTGTAATTGGTTCATGATCTGCTTGCCATATTCAGATAAACCTTGTCCTTCACTCATACACTTTCCCCCTCTGGCAGTGTTTCTACTCGGACAGCATTAGTGGCCGCAAGCGCCAATAACACCAGCGAGCATGCGATCGCTACCCCTGAGCAAATCATTAATACTGAGAATGAAAATTGTGAAACTAACCAAGCACCCAATAGCGCCCCTGAACCAATCGCCGCATTAAAAATAGACACATATACCGCAGATGCTGGGAAGGCTCTGTGCTGCGCAGTTTTTAACACCCAAGTTTGAAAGCCGACAAACACACTCGATGTCGCCAGTCCCCAAACAGAGATAAGCAGCACAATAGCGGTTTGAGTTAACGCTTGCGCCCCTATCCCTAATGTCACTAACACACAGGCAATAGCGACTATGGCCACTGCTATTAAGCGCTTTAAGTACTTGTCAATAAAAGCACCTGTAATGAAGTTCCCCAATAATCCTGCACAGCCAAAAGTAAATAACATCATGGCTATCATAGTGTTGGATACTGAGTCACTGGTTTGCAGATACGGTTCTATAAAGGTAAATGCAGTAAAATGAGCCGTAATAGCAATAAAGGTTGCGGCATAAATCTTTAGTAACAAGGGGTCTGTTATGACTTGCTTGAGTGCACTCACCCCCAGTTCACTGTTCGCTTTTACCGAAGGAACTAAGCAGAGGATCCCAACTAAAGATAAAACACTGAGCAAAGAGATTAGCCAGAAAGCACTTTGCCACGTCCATTGACTGCCAATAAAATTAGCCAATGGCACACCAAATACACTGGCGGCAGACACCCCAGCAAACACAATCGATGTGGCTAAACCAAGCTGCCTTGCTGGCACTAACGACATTGCCAGTGCACCTATCATGGCCCAAAAAGCACCGTGTGATAATGCCCCTATCACCCTCGCGGCTAACAATAAGGTGTAGCTGCTCGCTAAAGCAGACAATACATTTGAGACCAGCAAGATAAAAATTAGCCCCAGTAATAAACGTTTTTTAGATACATTCCCCAAAAAAATACTCGACAATAAGGCGCTAATGGCACCAATCCAAGCATATAGCGTGACGGTTAATCCAATCATGGATTCCGACTGATTCAAACTTTCCGCCATAGGGGTAAGTAAACCTATCGGGGCTAATTCTGCAGTAACAATTGTAAATGTTGAGATGGCAAGAATAAAAATTGCCAGCCACATTTTTAGGTTGGAGCTAAATAAATGATTATTTTCAGACATAATAAACTCAAAATATAATAATACTAACTTAGTAAACAAACCGTTAACTGAGGTTATTTAATACGGAATTAATAACGTTCGCCTTTAACAATAAAGGCATCACTGAGTTCGGTGAGATGTTGATAATCACTTTGACTTAATGAGATAGCTGCAGCAGCCACATTCTCACGCAAATATTCAATCCTTTTAGTACCAGGAATACTGATCACATTAGTGCGATGTTTTGACAACCAGGCCAAGGATAACTGTGCTGCGGTACAGTTATTAGCTTGAGCCAGTTGAGCTAACGCCTGAGTGAATTGGTTGTTATGAGCCAAATTTTCTTGATTAAAACGGGGTAAGTTTTGCCTAAAATCTGTCACCACTAAATCATCTTTCGATTGAATCGCACCGCTTAGTAAACCTCGACAAATAGGGCTGTAAGCAACAAAACTAATACCTAATTGTTGGCACGTATCCAGTACCCCATTGCGCTCCACGTCACGGCTAAGCAAAGAATACTCAGTTTGAATGGCGCTAAGACCTTGTCGTCCTTGGGTATAGGTCAGCAAACAATCGTGAGCGAACAGGATATTTTCTGCACTGACTTCCGAGAGGCCTACTGCCCTAATTTTACCTTCAGAGAGCAATTCTGCCATGGCTTGCATTGCCAATTTAATACTCTGTTTGTCATCTTTTACTCGGTGTAAATAATAGAGATCGATATGTGTGTTTAAACGCAAAGTACTACGATCACAACTGGCCTTTATATATTCTGGACTGTTATCAATGTGACGAGCTGTTGGCTGACTCTTGTCCCTGACAATACCGCATTTAGTCGCTATGATTAACTCCTCTCTTGCCGGATGTTGTGAGAGTATTTCTGATAATAAACGCTCATTTTCACCATAAGCGTACATGTCTGCGGTATCAAAAAAGTTTACCCCCAGCGAAATGGCTTCTTTTAATACTTGATAAGCATTTAATGGCTCAGCCTCACCATAAAATTCCGACATCCCCATGCAACCCAAACCCTGAGTTGAAACCTGAATATCACTATTGCCTAATAAGATTTTCCTCATGAATTCATCCTTAAATTACCCTTAACAATATAGTACGATATCGTAATATCAACACCTAAACAGTGCTAAGTCAACTCTGTTTATAAACTTAACAGCTGGTATGGCGCTAAAGCCGCTTCAGGGCAGGGTATTGCTGAGTGGCACTTAAGTAATTTCAAACTAAAGATGGAGGGCACTACATGAAGTGAGAGGGGGCACTCGAAAGACAGGGCCACCACACAGAAGTACAGTCATTTGGTGAGACAATAATGACCTTATTGCCTTTTATTAATAGATTATTGAGCTCTTATGTTGGCAGCGCCATTAAACGCTGGCGTTTAATGGCGCTAATTTAACAGCTTATCCAACAACAGGCTTTAGCCTTTGAGCTAGCAGACTGGCATTGCGGGCAACGAGGGCGTAAATCGACAGCTGCGGATTTGCTCCTAGGCTGGTTGGGAATACAGAACCGTCCATGACAGATAAGTTTTCTAAATAATGGCTGCTGCCTTCGCTGTTGACCATGGAGATGAGTCTGTCTTCCCCCATAGGGCAGCCCCCCATCACATGAGCCGATGCTACAACTGTGCGAAGTAAACCTAAATCTGCGGTTTCAATCTCAGCCTTAGCCTCTGCCCAAGAATTAAGTTGTGGCAGTCCCTCAGTCATAGGCCTAACTTGCTTTGCCCCTGCAGCAAATTGCAGTTCGGCCATGCTTAAAAATGCCCTTTTCGCCCCTTGCCAAAAACCGTCAGTTAATGGGTAATCTAATGCGAAGCCGCTGTCGGTTAAGCGCACTTGACCGCCTGGGCATTGCTCATTAAAGCCGTCACGAATAAGGGCGATAACCACTTGCATGCGATTGAAATTTTTCATCAGTTCGGCATGACTTTGACCATAGCCTAAGGTTTTTGAGGCCACCAGCACAGGGTGCACCGGCGCCACTTCCAACTTGTAGCCTAGATCGCCACTTGCGCCATCACGCCAGACAAACTCATCTGAATAAATGGATTGCGGCGCACCGCTGTGGCCTTTGATTTGTTCATCATAAATACCGCCAGACAATAAAGACGGATGCAGGAAGGTTCTACCCAGCAGTTCGAAAGGATCGGGCGTGTTCGAGCGCATTAATAACGCCGGCGTATGGATGGCGCCAGCGCTTAAAATGTAGTGCTTAGCCGAAAACGTCAGCGTGGTACCTCGAGGCTCAAAGTTCGTGTTCACCACTTGCGCCTTAAGGCCAGTGACCTTGCCTTCACTGTGTTCAATCTGCATCACTTTAGCGCGGCTGATTAGCTGAGCCCCCGCATCTAAGGCGCTGGGGATCGTGGTCACCAACATAGACTGCTTAGCATTCACTGGACAACCCATGCCGCAATAGCCAGTGTTCCAGCAACCTTTCACATTGCGTTTAATTACCGTACTTTGCCAACCCAGCTTGTTACAGCCTTCGAGCAAGGCACCATTGTTGCGATTAGGTTCATACAACCAAGTGCTGATATTAAGTTGCTGCTCCATAGTATCAAACCAAGGGGCAAGGCTCTGCGTATCCAAACCAACGACAGATTTTTCCTTGGCCCAAAAGTCTAAGGTTGGCTCAGGTGTGCGAATGGATGTGGTCCAGTTAATGGTGGTAGCACCGCCGACTGTACGGCCTTGAAAAATACTAATGCCTTTATCGGCGGTTTTCATCGAGGCCGCCTGCTGATAAAGATTCGGGTAAGCGGTACGCTCTTCCATATCAAAATCTTTAGAAGATTTAAGCGCCCCCGCCTCTATCATTATCACCTTAAGCCCAGCCTGAGTGAGAATATCAGCGGCGACCCCACCGCCTGCACCCGTGCCAACGATGACGACATCGGCCTCAAAGTGCCGCGAGACCTGCAAGGTACTGGCATCAATATGCAACCAGCCGCCTTTAAGACCATTCTCTATGGGATCACTAATACTCAAATTTAACACTCCAATTAACTCACGCTCAGCGCTTAACTTTGTTCTAAGAACATATTTTATGATCTAATACGCTGAGCTAAATACCACAAATTTAGGAAAATACTGACTACTTAAGCAGGAAGCTAGGTTTAGCGTAACCTATGCCCCCCCAGTGCTCCGGGCAGGCGTAGTAACTTGCCATCACCAGCTCTCGTAAACCTAAATACGCGGTTTGCAGTAGCTGCAAATAATGAAAACGCCAAGATTCCAGCATGCTGATTAATTGCTGAGGTTGACGCATTATGAGTGGGGTTACACTACCGCTTAACAGCAAGAGTCCTAAACGACTTTCAAGCTGCCCTAAGAGCTCTGCAAGCTCTTGTTGTTGCTCACTTGGCAGGACCTTAATCGCCTCAGAAATAGCATCTAAGGTACGATTAATGACAATTTCTCTTGGCTTGGCCACTTCAGGCAGCATGCCATCGAGAAACACTGGCACTAGCACGCTAAAAAGTAATCGTGAGTACAAATCCTCCGCAGGGGCTTCCACCTTGTTGGGGTAAAGGTTCACCCCCAAGGCTAAGGCTGCAGTTCCGACAAAAGCGCCGGTTAAAAAGGTGCGTCTCTGCATAGGCAGGTTCTCTCAGTGTAATTTTATGTCTTTGTCGTCGGCTGAACATCTATGGTAGAGTGGCTCGGATTATCTTGTACCAAGCTGGACAGAAGTACCCTTTATGAATAAGCAGTTTACACCACCTTGGTGGGCACTTAACCCACATATCCAAACCATTTTACCTTTGATATTCAAAGTCGCAAGACCTACGACATTCAGGCAAAGACAAGAGTTGGACGATGGCGATTTTATCGATCTCGATTGGCTCGGCAGTCCACAAAATGGTGACCCTATTATGGTCATCATACACGGTCTTGAAGGTAGCGCCGATTCTCATTATGCCCGCCGCATGCTAGTTGCTGCCAAAGCAGCCAAATTGTGCGCCGTGGTGCATCATCATAGAGGCTGCTCCGGCGAGCCCAATCGCCTCGCACGCAGTTATCACAGCGGCGATACCCAAGACTTACACCATACATTAGAGCAGCTAAAACACTATTATCCTGAATCGCCTTTATTTGCCGTGGGCTACAGTTTAGGCGGTAATGTGTTGGCTAAATACCAAGGTGAGTTTCAAGATAAAAGCTTGATTGACCGAGCTGTAGTGATCTCGGCGCCGCTGCAACTGGCCGCCTGCGCCGAAAAATTAGAACGTGGTTTCTCTAAAATTTATCAAAACTTTTTGCTCAAAAAGCTGCGAAAAAAAATGCGTCAAAAACTTAGGACGCCCATTATCGGCAAGCTAATGCCTATTTCTCGCTGGCAACTGCGAAAACTGCGCACCTTTGAGGCCTTCGACGATAAAGTCACCGCGCCGCTGCACGGTTTTACGGGCGTGGCGGATTATTATCAGAGATCCAGCGCTCTGCCTTACCTTAAAAAAGTCTGCAAACCTACCTTAGTGATCCACGCTATGGATGACCCTTTCATGACCGCGGCAGTCATGCCACAAGCGCATGAGTTATCAGCCAATGTGAGCTATGAGGCCCATGCATTTGGGGGGCATGTGGGCTTTATTGCCGGCGGCTTTCCTTGGAAACCCAAATTTTACCTCGAACCTAGGGTATTAAGCTTCTTACAGCAAGGTAATCTCTGATGCTAGTCCCCTATCAAGCCTTACAAGGCTTGCCCAGCGAGACCCTAGAAAACCTCATCAAAGAATACTTATTCGCCCAAATCGAAGACGGCAGTTTTGGTCAATTACAAGATGATGCCTTAAGCCACGCCATAAGCCAGTGCCATCAAGCACTAAAGAGTGGCGAGCTAGTCGTAGAATACAGTGAAGATGATGATTCCATAGCCATTCGCCATAAAAATCATCTATTAAGCGGCAGCTAAGCCCATTGCCTAACGCGTAAGAGTGCCGTATAACTTACAGGTTATACGGCTCACTTTAGGTAATCACATGTCGGCAAAACACCCTATCATAGCTGTCACAGGCTCCTCTGGGGCAGGTACAACCACTACGACCACGGCCTTTAGTCATATTTTTAGGCAACTTGGGATCAATGCCGCTTTTATCGAAGGCGACAGTTTTCACAACTTCACTCGCGCCGAGATGGAAGTGCTTATTCGTAAGTCCAAAGCCGAAAACCAAAACCTGAGTTATTTTGGCTCCCAAGCCAACGACTTCCCAAAACTGGAGGAGTGCTTTCGTACCTATGGTGAAAAAGGCCAAGGGCTGACACGAAGCTACCTGCATACGTTCGATGAAGCCGTGCCTTTTAACCAGATGCCAGGCACCTTCACCCAGTGGCGGCCGCTGCCAGAGAATACCGATATCCTTTACTACGAAGGCCTGCATGGTGGCGTTGTGACCGAAGATGCCGATGTAGCCAAGCATGTGGATTTACTTATTGGTATGGTGCCAATCGTGAATTTAGAGTGGATCCAAAAAATTATCCGAGACACTTCAGAGCGAGGCCACAGCCGCGAGAAAGTTATGGGTTCCATAGTGCGCAGCATGGATGATTACATCACCCATATGACGCCGCAATTCTCCCGCACTCACATCAATTTCCAGCGGGTGCCCACGGTCGATACCTCCAACCCTTTTAGCGCTAAAGACATCCCAAGCCTAGATGAAAGCTTTGTGGTGATCCGTTTTCGCGGCATGAATAACGTCGATTTTCCGTATTATTTAAGCATGCTGCAGGGATCGTTTATGTCTAGGGTCAATACCATGGTGGTACCTGGCGGTAAAATGTCTTTGGCCATGGAGTTGATTTTAACCCCACTTATCAGAGATTTAATGAATAAAAAACTCGCGCAGCAATAACTGAGCGAGTCAAGATAAGGGCAACATGTCAGGCAATAATCAAGCTTGGGCTGTTATTGTTGTTTAAGCGTGTCCTCAAGGGAAATGACTTCTCGATAAGCTTGCTTGTTCTGATAGTGCTGTAATCTGCGCTGAAACTCATCATGACTTGCAGGCTCTGGCTGTTGCTTAAGCGCATCGATGGCTTTCTCTTGTGTTTGCACTGCCAAAGAAAAGTCACCCACTTCGGCATAAGCTGCTGCAAGGTTATCAAGATTCGCTGGGTCATCTTGGTTATCTTGTAACAATTTCAGTGACAACTCCACCGCCCGTGAGCCGTCCCTAAACTGCGCCTCTGGGCAGGTTGCTAAAATCCATGCCACATTGCCTAGGGCCACCGCATCACCCACAGCAGAGAACTGAGTCACCGCCTTGCCACAATCACGGTTAACCCCATTGCCGCCAGATGAGTAAATAAAGCCTAAGCGAAAATGGGCCCAAGGATCGCCTGCCTGACTCAAGGCTAAATACCAACGCTCAGCAAGGGCTAAGTCCCGCGGAAATAATTTACCTTCAAAAGACAGGTCGGCTAAGGTTTGCTGCGCCTTAAGGTGACCTTGCAACGCCGCTTGCTCAACCCAGTGAAGCCCTGTTTTTACATCTTTTTCCATATGGCGGCCAGATAGATTCATCAAGCCTAATAAAAATTGAGCTTCTGGGTCTCCCTGCTGGGATTTGAGCTGAATTTGCATCAACTTAGTCGCAGCTTGTGATGCGGGCGTTGATGGCAAGCTAAAGGCTTGCGCTGTTTGCCAACCGCTTGCCAAATAAAGACTTAAGGCTAACACGGCAAATTTAGGGGAATACGTCACAACCAACCTCTGTACTTATCTAACGCTTATGAATAGCAACATTAACCATCAACGCCATGCAATACAACTAGTATAGTTATTTCACTGATTAAAAATCCGCATCAGTGACTCAGCATAAGCATGATTGACTCAGGCCTGTTAAGCTAAATAGACATTTAGGTTATCGATAACGGAGAATAAATCTCCCAGTTATGCTAAATGTACCGACTTCAATGGTACAAACACGATCTTGGTCAAAGTTTTGTCTTGATTGATGACGTAGAATTCATAAATTAGATAATCCTTACATTCATTTTTATCGAGGTATAGACATATGGCACTGATAGGTAAGCCAAAGCCGGATCCAACATTGGAGTGGTTTCTTTCACATTGTCACATACACAAATACCCTGCCAAGAGCACGCTTATCCATGCGGGTGAAGATTCAGATACCTTGTACTACATAGTTAAAGGTGGCGTTGCTGTCCTCATCAAAGATGAAGAAGGTAAGGAAATGATCTTATCTTACCTTAATCAAGGTGACTTCATTGGTGAACTGGGGTTATTTGAAGAACAGGCCGAACGCACAGCGTCTGTACGCGCTAAGCAAGCCTGTGAAATAGCCGAGATTTCCTACAAGAAATTCAAGCAACTCATCCAAGCAAACCCAGATATCTTAATGAAGTTAAGCTCACAGATGGCCCACCGCTTACACAGCACCAGCCAGAAAGTCGGTGACTTAGCCTTTTTAGATGTGGCAGGTCGAATAGCGCAAACCTTATTGCACCTTGCCAAGCTGCCCGATGCCATGACCCATCCCGATGGCATGCAAATTAAAATTACTCGCCAAGAAATTGGCCAAATTGTCGGCTGCTCTCGTGAGACAGTAGGACGCATTTTAAAGATGCTTGAAGAGCAAAACCTTATCCAAGCACATGGCAAAACCATGGTGGTTTACGGCACTCGCTAACCCTTCCACGCAAAAATATTATAAAAAAAATGGCAATGAACACGAGCTCATTGCCATTTTTATTGTGTCTAGCAGGCGGTTAAATACTTAACCCTGGGCTCAAGCTGGCTGGCATGCTGACACTGTCAGCTTCCATTGAAGCAACAGGATAAGCACAATAATCAGCGGCATAGAAGGCGCTGGCTCTGTGATTACCAGATGCACCAACACCGCCGAAAGGCGCTGCGCCTGATGCGCCAGTGATCTGCTTATTCCAGTTAACAATACCGGCACGAATACGGGCTAAGAAGTAATCGTAATCATCACGGTTGTCGGCCAACAGGCCTGCTGATAGACCGTAACGCGTGGCATTAGCAAGGCGAATAGCCTCATCAAAATCTGTGTAACGCACTAATTGAAGTAGTGGTCCGAAGTATTCTTCATCCGGAAGCTCAGCGATTTGAGTCACATCGATAAGCCCAGGAGACACAAGGCCTGTACCCGCTTCAACTTGAGCAAGCTCAACCAAGGACACGCCGCCCAATGCTTGCAGAGTCGCTTGCGCCGCAACCATGCCGCGAGCCGCAGTTTCAGAGATCATAGAGCCCATAAAGGGTTGTGGCTGGCTGTTCCACGCTCCCACTTGAATATTGTTAACCGCAGTAATTAACTGGGCAATTAACTCATCTCCCGCCGCGCCTTGTTCAATGTAAAGGCGACGAGCGCAGGTACAGCGTTGACCCGATGAAATATAAGCCGACTGTATGATGTCATGCACAGCAGCTTTGGTGTCACTGACACCCTTAACAATAAGCGGGTTATTACCGCCCATCTCTAGTGCTAAAATTTTACCTGGGTGACCGGCGTACTGCTGATGCAGAATATGACCTGTGCGTGAGCTACC
Organism: Shewanella denitrificans OS217; assembly: GCF_000013765.1. Classification (NCBI taxonomy): domain Bacteria; kingdom Pseudomonadati; phylum Pseudomonadota; class Gammaproteobacteria; order Alteromonadales; family Shewanellaceae; genus Shewanella; species Shewanella denitrificans. Next base: position 3,823,835 of record NC_007954.1, read on the forward strand.
AGTAAAGAATAAGCCATCGATCTGTGGGTGTGACGCTAATGCCTTGCCGGTTTCAACTTCACCTTGAACTAAGTTAATCACGCCCTTAGGCAGACCCGCTTTGTCCCACAACTTAAGCATTTCTTCGGCCACTTTTGGCGTAAGCTCAGACGGCTTAAATACCACGGTATTCCCCGCAAGCAAGGCTGGCACTATATGCCCATTAGGTAAGTGACCTGGGAAGTTATAAGGGCCAAATACTGCCACCACACCATGAGGTTTGTGACGCAGTACAGCACGGCCTGCCGCTAACTCATTAGTTTCTGTGCCAGTGCGCTTATCGTGTGCTGCTGCAGATAAGGCTATCTTGCCTATCATGGCGCCGACTTCGGTGGCGGTTTCCCACTGAGGCTTACCGGTTTCTTGGGCTATCACTTCGGCTAATTGTGCCTTATTGGCCTCAAGCTCACTGCGATAGGCTTCGACTATGGATAAACGGGCTTCAAACCCCAGCATAAACCAATCAAATTGAGCCGCTCTTGCAGCGTCTACCGCTTGATTCACTTGATCGGCAGTCGCCGTTACGCCATTCCAAATGCTTTGCCCTGTCGCAGGGTTAATTGAGCTGACCTGGTGGCCAAGGCCAGCAAACCACTGACCATTAATATATTGAGTCATGTTAATTCCTTACATTGCTAGAACGCGAAGTTGGTCGCCTTCATTTAGCTTCATCATTGTGGCGATCTTTTGGCTTATCACCACACTGTCTTGACCGTCTTTGAGTGACAATTTCGCTTGAGAGGCTCGGTAATCTGCCAATAAGGTGTTAGCGATAATAAAGTGATCATCAGATTTAGGCATGGTGCCAATTTCAACTGTCACTAAACGGCTACGTTTCACAGCACGAATGTCCCGCAGGGCACATTCCACAGTCGGGCCGGCATCGAAAATATCCACATAGTTGCGAAATTTAAAGCCTTCGGCCTGTAATAATCTCAGCGCTGGACGAGTACTCTTGTGTACTTCCCCTATGACTTTCTGAGCTTTTTTAGGCAACAAGCTGACATACACTGGGCTTCTTGGCATCATCTGCGCCATAAAGGTTTTTTTGCCAAGGCCAGATAAATAATCGGCTTCAACAAAATCTATGCCTAGAAAGTGTTTCTGTAACCACTCATAAAATGGCGAGTCGCCATTCTCATCACTGACACCACGCATTTCTGCAATGACAGTTTCGCCAAAGCGCTCAGCATGTTGAGCTAAAAACAGGAAACGCGACCGTGACAACATGCGGCCGTTATTGTCTTTGCGATAGTCTTTATTTAAAAACAAGGTACACAGCTCGGCGGCGCCAGTGTAATCGTGGCATAAGGTTAAGGTTTCAATTTCATTGCGCACCGAAATCTGCTGCGAATGATACACCTCAGTACCTAAACGATAATGGTAGAAAGCATCTTCCATGCCCACTGCCGCTTCTATGCCACAAGTACCGACAACCTGACCGGTTTTAGTGTCTTCTAGCACCATCAGATAGCCTTCATCGAAAGGCTTATCTATGTGCTTATTGAATGATGCCTCAGCACGGGCTATTTTCGATTTTAATAGCTCTTCATTAACTGGCAATGAGGTAAACCCATGCCCAGAATCTATGGCCACTTGGTAGAGTGCATCATAATCTTGGGCACAAATTGGACGTATGACTAACATCAATTTCTCCTTCATGTCACCCACAAACAAAGGGACTCAAGGGCCCCTTTTATTTGTTAAGCATACAAAAAAAAGTGCAGCCTAAGCCACACTCTCTTTTTCATTAGCCAGCGACTACTCTTGCAACCGCGCGCTCAAAACGAGCTAAACCTTCGGCAATATCAGCCTCTGGGATCACTAACGAAGGAGTGAATCGAACCACATCAGCACCCGCCACTAAACTCATTAGCCCTTCAGCGACACTGGCCATTAGAAAGTCACGGCTGCGGCCTTTGTAAGTGTCGTTTAACACGGCGCCAAGCAATAAGCCTTTGCCGCGCACTTCAGAAAATACTTGATATTTAGCATTGATTGTCGCAAGTCCGTCACGGAAAAGCTGCTCACGGTGTTTAACACCGGCTAACACTTCCTTAGTATTCACTACATCTAACACAGCATTACCGATAGCACAGGCCAAAGGGTTGCCACCATAAGTAGAACCATGAGTGCCGACTTTTAGATGAGCAGCAACTTTAGCCGTAGTTAACATAGCCGCGATTGGGAAACCGCCGCCTAAGGCTTTAGCGCTAGTTAAAATATCTGGCACTATATCAGTTGCCATATAAGCGAATAAATCGCCAGTACGACCGACACCCGTTTGTACTTCATCAAAAATCACTAAGGCATCGTGTTTATCAGCCAAGGCGCGAACCGCTTTTAAAAACTCTGGGTCGCCATTGATAATGCCGCCTTCGCCTTGTAATGGTTCCAACATAATGGCGCAGGTCTTGTCTGATATTACAGCTTCTAAGGCCTTAATATCATTGAACGGCACATGGGTAATGCTTTGAGGCTTAGGACCAAACCCATCAGAGTAAGCCGCTTGACCACCGACAGTCACAGTGAAGAAAGTACGGCCGTGGAAGGCTTTATCGAAGGCGATAATTTGATCTTTGTCAGCGCCATGATTTTCTAGGGCATAACGGCGGGCAAGTTTAAGTGCCGCTTCGTTGGCTTCTGCACCTGAGTTAGCAAAATAGACGCGCTCGGCAAATGTTGCATTGACTAGTTTGGTTGCTAATTCAAGTGCGGGCTCGTTAGTCATTACATTAGACAAATGCCACAGCTTTTCGCCTTGAGTTTTGAGTGCACCAACTAGGGCTGGATGACAATGACCTAAGCAGTTAACCGCAATACCGCCGGCAAAATCGACAAATTCAGTGCCTTCTTGGTCCCACACTCGGCTACCTTCACCACGTACAGGGATCACGGTAGAGGGTGCATAGTTAGGCACCATTACTTCATCAAACTGGGCACGATTTAGTTTCATTTCAACGCTCATTGGATTTCATCCTTTATTGTTTTCGGCAGTGATTAAGCTGCATATTCCGCATTTGATCATTATTAGTGTTAGTAATTGAGCGGATTCTTGTATTGCATTGGGTTATTATTAGCAAAATGTGATCAAAATACCAGTTAATCACAGCGTCACTATTCAGTTGACGCTAATATTCTGCATATAAATTGAATAATATGCACTTTAAACCCATTATTTGGCAGGTTTAATGACATAAATAGTCATAAAAAAGATATTTCAGTCTTTTTTGGGTCTTAAGGTCGTAAAAGTGAATAAATAGCCATAACAGCTAGAATAAAAAACCGTCTCAAGGCTTTGACTTAAAATAAATCCAACTTGCGGAAGTTAAGGCCTTTCAGGCAAGCAAGCTCATCTTGAGAAAACTCATAATAATCAAACATTACTCGTTTTTCCTGATGTTCAATCAACTTAAGCTCTTCTAATAAATACACCTTAGCATAGCAACTGGCTTTGGCCACTATGGCCGCTTCTGGCGATAGTTCACTAAAGTGATATTCAACATCCAATTCCTTTAATACCTGCGTTATCGGACTATCATCAAAAGATTGTAAACTCAGCAATTGCCAGCTGTATTTTTGCCCATGGTGCATCACCTGGTTAAAAATCTCATTGGCCGGAAACTCAGTGGCCAAAATAGCATCATAAACTTCTTTATCGCGACTGTGACTGGCCTCTTGCAGCCAGGTTCGCCAATGCTTTTCAAACATGCGTGCGCCGCAATTTAACACCACTGCACTACCGAGTTGATTCAATAAGGCGCAGGTATAAACCAAGCTGACATTCTTTGAGTGCAATTGCCCTAATGCTTTCGCAGCGATGGCGCTGATAATGCTGTAACGCCACAATTTACGTGCAGCCCACAGCACATTGGCATTGCCCGAAGGTAGCCAGTGACGTAAGCAAAAATAAGGCACTAATAAGCGAAGATTTTCGACGCCAACATAATTGAGTATGAGTTTAAGATCGCTCACTTGTATATTGCCGCGGTTGGTTCTTCTATGACGAGATGACGGGCTGTTGATCATCGCCGTAAGCTCACTCACTAACCAACTTGAGTCATCGATAAGTGGACGCAAACGGGCAAGGTTGACTTCTTTTGCCGCGAGCAAGTCCAGCAATAACAGTTGCGTTTGACTGATCCCCGAAAGGCCTGATACTTTTTCGGGCCAACTTAACTGATGCTCAATATCTTTACTGACGGCATGGGACAGTTGCTCTGAGATAGCTTGGTACAAGGCTTTGGCCTTAAGCTGTTTATCCAGCCTCAGCTTGATTGCAGCACGTTCAATCTCAAGCTTATTGGCGGCATCATCAAGCAAAGTATCGAGTTCATCCTCCATCTTAACTGCGGCCTTTTTACCGACGAGCAGTTGCAGATAGAGTCTATATTCTACCTCGATAATTTTGCCCGGCTTAACGCCTCCTGCAACGGATATCGCCACTTATATTCGCCCCTTAGCGTGCTAATGTATTTAACCGACAATGCTGATAAGTCTATGCAATAAAGACAGAAAAGGCTCCTTTTTAGAAGCCTTTTCTGTTACCTACCAATCCATTGGCTATTTTTTGCACTCACTTTAGCAGTTGTACTATTTAAGTTCCTGCTCAAACAGTTTATAGATGCGGCGATATTCATCTAACCAGCTTGAAGGCTGCTTAAAACCATGAGGCTCAACGGGATAAATTGCCGTTTCAAACATAGGCTTTTCAAGCTCAATTAAACGCTGCACTAGACGTACACTGTCTTGAAAAAAGACATTATCATCTAATACGCCACTCATGATGAGTAGCGGCTTTTGTAGTCCTTGTGCGTGCTCAATGGGTGAACTGCGTTCATAAGCAATGGGGTCATCATCAGGGGTATTGAGAATGTTGGAAGTGTAGCCCGCATTATAGTGCGCCCAATCCGTCACCGGCCTAAGTGCGGCGCCTGCTTGAAATAACTCAGGCTCGTTAAATAATGCCATGAAAGTTAAGAAGCCGCCGTAAGACCCGCCATAAGTGCCAACCTTATTAACATCAACATTGGCATTACTTACCATCCAGCTCACACCGTCTTTTAAATCTTCTACTTCAGGATGGCCCATGTTGCGATAGATGGCGGTACGCCAATCTCTGCCATACCCTTTGGAGCCGCGATAATCCATGTCCATCACCACATAACCTTGCTGGGCCAATAGATTGTGGAACATAAATTCGCGGAAATAGCCGGAAAAACCATAATGGGCATTTTGCAGGTATCCTGCACCATGGTTAAAGATGACTGCTGGGTATTTATTGGCTTGGGTCGCATCAAAGCCTTCGGGTAAATAGACTCTTGCATGCACTACACCAGCACCATGATGGGAAGGCACGGCAATAATTTGCGGCGCCTGCCAAGGATATTCTTTAAATGCTGCACTGGTATAATCAGTAAGGGCTAACAGCTCACCCCCTATTGGCTGAATGTACAATTCATTAGGCTTAGTCAAACTTGAAGCCGTTAGCAATAAAGATTGATTATCAGGGCTTAAACTGTACTGTAAATCGCCTTGCCAATCTGTGAGTTGCTCACTCTTGCCTGTGGCTACGTCCACCCGATACACATTATATATCCCAGGATGAACCTTATTGGCACGATAATACAGATACTTACCATCCGCCGATAACTGTACATCATTGACCACGAATCGACCTTGAGTTAATGCCATTGCCTTGTCAGTGCTAGCTTTGACATAAAGCTGAGAATAACCCGACTCTTCAGATAGATAATAAAATTTATCCCCCCTTGGTAGCCAACCGAATTGGTTATAGTCATAGTTTACCCAAGCGTCATCATGCAGCCTGTGCTCAGTGACAAGTTTGCCTTTATTCAGGTCGACGCGAGCCAGCCAGCGATCTTTATTATCCACTGACTCGAGCAGCACCAATAAATCTGTGCCAGCATCATTCCATTGAATAGCGCTTTGGCCCCAGCCCCAGTCTTGCATTAGCTGGACTTTACGAAGCTGTTTCTCACTCTTATAGCGCTCGCCTTTGGCTTTAGCGTTCTCAGTTTTTACGCTGGCCAGTACGTCTTCATCGAACCCGATAAGCCCCTCTATGGTGATATCTTTTTTCGTGTGTGTCTCTAAATCTAACAACACCAAACGCTCACCTGGGGGATTATCTTCAGCCACTCGCGCCCTTGCAGGTACTGCATCAACATAACCCTCTTTACCTAAATAGTTAGGCATGATGTCATGCTCGCTACGCCAGTCGTAATCTTTATCCACTAAGGATAGCAAGAGGTAGCGGCCACTTGGCGACAGACTCAGCTCCGATACCACTTCCGCTCCACCTAGATACCATATCTTGTTGGCAAAGCTAGGGTCTTGCTCCCTTAGACTCTTACGATTGGCTTGCCTGTCTTTAGCCTTGTTGTGCTCTTTAGCGACATATTGGATTAATCTGTGCTGCTGCTTAGCAATATAACTTGTAGGCTCATTGACAGCTTTTGGGGCATCACTCATGACTATGGCGGCAATTTGCTCTATCAAGCCTGTATCTTGATGCAGGCGGTAAACATTATCCCCTTGCCAATAGGCGAGATCGCCATTAGTTAACCAACGCACTCCATTGATGGCGTCGTTTTGGCGGGTTAATTGCTTAATTTCACTAGAACGTACATCTTTTACAAAAACATTACCTTGATATAAATAGGCTTTTTTATCTTTAGTGTGATTAAGTTCGCCACCTTTTTGATCGGCTAAATGGAGCTTAGCTAACGGGATCTCATTGGCTTTGTTGCTATTCAAGGCCTGCTGATAAAGCTGCCCTATGGCCGCTTCACTGCCTTGGCGGTTAAAATACACAGATTGGCTATCATCACTCCAATAGGCACCTTGGGCTGCAATTCCCATCCAATCAGGATTGGCCATGATTTGATTTAATGTAAGCTGAGTGGACACCTGCGGTGGGCTAGCAAGTGGCACAAGAATGGGGGTGTTTACACTATCTATGACTTGGGACTGCTCTGGTGTTGCAGTGAGGCTACAGCTGCTGACCATAGCAATAGACAGCGTGCTTAAAGTGACATTTCTGATAAAACGCTTCATGGAGCATCCCTTTTTTATTAGTTTTGCTTTAAAAAATTAGCCAGCAACTCGTGGCCTTGTAGGGTTAAAATTGATTCGGGATGAAATTGCACCCCATAGAGTTTAAGTTTTGCATGGCTCATGGCCATAATTTCTCGCCCATGTACCGGGTCATCATACCAAGCATCGAGCACAAAACCCTCGGGCAAGTCATCGACGATTAATGAATGATAACGGGTGACTTGTAGCGGCAGACTCAAGGCCTCGAACAAGCCTTTGCCTTGATGGGTTATCATACTTGTCTTGCCATGCATCACCCGCTTGGCGCGGATAACCTTAGCACCGAAGACTTGTGCTATGGCTTGATGCCCAAGACACACACCTAAAATAGGTAACTTGCCCGCGAAATACTCAATAGCCTCCAGTGAAACGCCAGCTTCATCAGGACTGCAAGGCCCTGGGGAAATAACCAGATGTGTGGGCTTCAAGTCACTTATGTCTTCAATGCTGATTTCATCATTGCGCTTCACTAGGATTTCTTGTCCCAGCTGCTGGAAATACTGCACCAAGTTGAAGGTAAAAGAATCATAGTTATCTATCATTAACAGCATTGACGCTCCGACATCAAGCAGCCTAAAGTGATTAAGGCTTATGATATAAAAAAACCAGTCAATTGACTGGTTTTTATTTTGCGAAACCTTAACTTATTTAACTAAAGTCAAATGGCTTGGACGCTTGGTTGTTTCAGAAGTCTTTTTTGCTTCATCTGATTTGGTATCTTTTACACCGGACAAGGCTGGTGCCACTGAAGAAAGTTGATCTAAGTCACTTTCAATCATGTAAGCATCCTCCATGTCGAACACTGTGCCAGCGCCATTTTCACGGGCGTAGATAGCCACTATGGCCGCTAATGGGACAACCACTTGTTGTGGCACCCCGCCAAAGCGAGCATTAAATTCAACAAAATCATTACCTATGTGTAAATTAGCCACGGCACCTTCGGCTATGTTCAGAACGATTTGACCGTCCTTCACAAATTGCTGAGGTACTTGAGTCCCTTTTACAAAGGCATCCACAACCACATGCGGCGTTAAGTGGTTGTCCATCAACCACTCATAATAAGCACGCAACAAATATGGACGATTAGCAGTAATAGCAGTCATTACATGCCCATGCGCATTTCGCGCTCAGCCTCTGTTAACGATGCTTTAAATGACTCGCGTTCAAAAATTCGCGTCATATAAGCATTGATATCTTTAGAGGTGCGGCTATCTAAGTTGATACCCAATACAGGCAAACGCCACAATAATGGGCCAAGATAGCAATCGGTTAAACCGAATTCTTCGCTCATGAAATACGGCATTTCAGCAAAAACCGGCCCTAAAGCCACTAAGCTTTCAGTCAATTCTTTACGTGCAGCTTCGGCCTTTTCACCCTTGCGAATGCGTTCGACCAAAGTGTACCAGTCAGAATCGATGCGGTGCATCATTAAGCGGCTTTGACCACGAGAAACTGGATATACAGGCATCAATGGCGGATGAGGAAAACGCTCATCTAAATATTCCATTATGATACGCGACTCATACAAAACTAATTCGCGGTCTACCAAGGTAGGCACAGAGTTGTATGGATTTACTTCCAGTAAATCTTCAGGGTTTTCGCTAGGGTCAACCTGCAATACATCGACAGTGACTCCTTTTTCAGCCAGTACGATACGTACTTGATGACTATATAAATCATCGGCACCGGAAAACAGTGTCATGATAGAGCGTTTGTTGGCAGCAACAGCCATTGATACCCTCCAGAGTCGTAAAAAACAAAACAAACGAGGGGCTAAGCCCCCCGTTTACAGTATGCGGATAATGTATTTTACCCGTTATTGATGGCTAGTGCACATCTTTCCAGTATTCTTTCTTCAACAAGTAAGCAATGATGAAGAAAATAAACAGGAATCCAAGCACCCACACACCCATAGCCTTGCGTTCAAGCTTCACAGGCTCAGCCGAATAAACCAAGAAACCCGTGATATCACGTACTGCTTGATCGTATTCTTCAGCGGTTAACTTGCCACCTGAAACTACAAAGGTGCCGTCTTCTTGCTTAACGGCTAAGCCTTGCAAGTCTTCAAGCACGTGCGGCATACCCACCAAAGGGAATACTGTATTATTCACTCCAAAAGGACGGCTCTCATCTTTATAGAAGCCCTTAAGGTATGAGTAAACCCAGTCTTCACCACGAACGCGAGCAACCAAAGTCAAATCCGGTGGTGCTGCGCCAAACCAGTTGGCAGCATCCGCTGTAGGAATGGCATTTTCCATTAGTTCACCAATTTTAGCATCGGTAAACATATAGTTTTTGCGCATTTCATCAGCAGGAATGTTCAAGTCTGTGGCCACGCGCTCATATCTTTGATACTGAGTGCTGTGACAACCAGAACAATAGTTCTGGAACAGTCCTAAACCGCGTTGCAATGATTCAGTGTCGTGTAAGTCGACATTGGCATCTTCTAAGTGAACGTTGCCGCCAGCAGCCATAGCTAAGCTTGGTAACAGAGTCACTAAAGCAATAAGTAGTTTTTTCATTAATGTGTCAACCTCGCTGGAACTTGCTTAGTTTGTTCATTCTTACTGTAAATCCATAACAATAGGAAGAAGGCAAAATAAGTCACAGTGAACACACGTGCAGCGATAGTTAGCTCAGGTGTTGCAGGTACGGCACCTAAATAACCTAGCACAATGAATGACACGGCAAATTGACCTATGTTCAACTTGTGAGTCAGGCTACGGTAACGAACCGATTTCACTTTACAACGATCGAGCCAAGGCAATACGAATAACACTGCAATCGACAAGCCCATTGCCACCACACCTAATAATTTATCAGGGATAGCACGTAAAATGGCGTAGAAAGGTGTGAAGTACCAAACTGGCGCTATGTGTTCAGGAGTCTTCATCGGGTTAGCCGCTTCAAAGTTAGGGCCTTCCAAGAAATAACCACCGCCTTCTGGAATGAAGAACAACACATAACAGAAGAAAATCAAGAAACCAGCTACACCCATGATGTCTTTAACTGTGTAATAAGGGTGGAATGGTACTGCATCTAAAGGCCAGCCATTTTCGTCCTTATTCTTCTTAATCTCGATACCGTCTGGGTTATTTGAACCCACTTCGTGCAATGCCACCAAGTGCAAGAACACCAGTACTACTAATACCAATGGCAGTGCGATAACGTGCAAGGCAAAGAAACGGTTTAAGGTAGCGCCTGAAATAACATAGTCACCACGGATCCACAGTGTTAGGTCATCACCAATAATAGGGATAGCACCAAACAAGGAGATGATAACCTGCGCGCCCCAATAGGACATTTGGCCCCATGGTAGCAAGTAGCCCATAAAGGCTTCTGCCATTAACACGAGGAAAATCAACATACCAAATAGCCATAACAGCTCACGTGGTTTCTGATATGAACCGTAGATTAAACCACGGAACATATGCAAATAAATCACCACGAAGAATGCTGAAGCACCGGTGGAGTGCATATAACGCAGCAACCAGCCGTATTCAACATCACGCATTATGTATTCAACAGAAGCAAAAGCACCCTCTGCAGAAGGGATATAGTTCATGGTTAACCAGATACCTGTGAGTAGCTGGTTTACCAGTACTAACATGGCTAGTGAGCCAAAGAAGTACCAGAAGTTGAAGTTAGTTGGCGTCGCATATTGACCAACGTGGCGATTATACGTCGCCGTCATTGGAATACGTTCGTCAATCCAATCAATTAAACCTTTAATCATTATGCCGCTCCTTGGTCTACACCTATGATGACTAAGCCATCACTGATGTACTGATGCGGGGGGATCACTAAGTTCAACGGTGCCGGAACACCTGAGAACACGCGTCCAGCCATATCAAATTTTGAACCATGACATGGGCAGAAGAAGCCAGAGGTGATCCCTTGTACTTGTTCGCCAAAGGTATCTGGCAAATAAGTCGGTGAACAACCTAGGTGAGTACAAATGCCAACGGCAATGAAATACTCAGGCTTAATTGAACGCACAGCATTGCTTGCATAAGCAGGCTGCTGTAATTCTTCAGAGTTAGGATCACGTAATTGGTCATTCAAAGAAGGCAATTGATTTAGCACTTCTTCAGTACGACGGACAATCCATACAGGTTTGCCACGCCATTCGACGCGAATTAGCTGACCTGGCTCTACTTTACTGATATTTACTTCGACCGGTGCACCTGCAGCTTTCGCTTTGGCACTCGGATTCCATGACTTGATGAAAGGAACCGCTACAGCGACGGCACCAGCACCACCTACTACGGCGGTTGCGGCTGTCAGGAATCTGCGACGTCCGGTATCGACTGGCGCATTGCTCATCCACTTATCTCCCAGAGGGTGTTGGAATTTTTATAGTTCAATATTTTAGCGGCTTTAGGATCACTAAAAGCTAAAATCTTAGTTTGAGGCGGTGCTCATTATAGCTAAAAACTAGAAGCAGATCATAGAGAAAACACACAAGTAAGTTAAGGATATTGCTAATAATGTGCGATTTAAGATATGCCAACAGCTCAAAATCGCCATTACAATCATTAAATACCATCAAAAACAAAAATCAACACATTGAATTTAAAGGCATTAAGTCAAAAGACAGCCTGCTAAATAACTTTTTTACTAACTTGATGACTTAGTCACAAAAAAACCTTGTTTGGATTAAATTTATTTACTTATGAATAAACTTTATTCAGCTTAGCAAGCAGATACAAAAAAGCCCGACGAGTCGGGCTTTTGATTTAAGCTTAAAATAGCTTAAGCGGCTAACACGGCAAACTTAGTTGCCTTTGCCAGTCACTGATTTCATGTATTTAAAGAAATCACTATCAGGCTCGAGCACCATGATGTCATTGTTGCCAGCAAAGCTTTCTTTGTAAGCCTCTAAACTACGTAAGAAGCTGTAAAACTCAGCATCCTTACTGTAAGCATCGGCATAAATCTTAGCCGCTAATGCATCACCTTCACCACGAACAGTCAGCGCTTTACGCTCAGCTTCAGCAATTTTTACTGTCACATTAGCGTCTATAGTGGCGCGAATGATTTCAGACTGCTCTTTACCTTGCGCTCTATGCTCTTTTGCCACGGCTTGACGCTCGGCGCGCATACGCTGATAAATACTGTTGCTGACGTTAGCCGGTAAGTTAATTTGCTTAACACGCACATCAACCACTTCAATGCCTAAGTCTTTCGCACTTTCAGAGGCATTCTCTAAGGCATCAGTCTGTAGCTCATCACGCTTGCCAGAAACAATTTCCTTAATGGTACGGCGACCAAACTCAGTGCGTAAGTCGTTGTTGATTTTGCGCTGCAGCAAGCTTTCTGCATTGGCTTTAATACCGCCGTTAGTCGACAGGTAATATTTTTCAAAATCACGGATACGCCATTTCACATAAGAGTCGACCATTAAATCTTTTTTCTCTGATGTCACGAAGCGGTCAGCGGCGCCATCTAAGGTCTGAATTCGCGCATCTAAATGACGAATTTTGTCTATCGCTGGAATTTTAAAATGTAAGCCTGGAGACACCACACGGGTGACTTCCTTGCCATCAACGTCATCTTTAAGCACTTTACCAAAGCGAGAAACAATAGCGCGTTCGCCTTCGCTTACCACAAAAACAGACGATAAGCTTAAACCTAAAACAGCGACTAATATCACTAATCCAAATCTACCCATGGATTACTCCCTCCCTTGGCGAGTACGAGCTTCGCGAGGCATACGCCCGTCTAAGCTCATGCTATTACTAGAGTTTGAACTGTTAACACCACTAGATAAAGAATTTACATGGGTGTCAACTTTAGCGCTATTAGGCCGAGTTTTTGATCCTTGATTCATCATCTTATCTAAAGGTAGATACATCATGTTGCCACTATTTTTAGTGTCTATGAGTACCTTATTCGTATCAGCGAATACTGACTGCATCGCATCTATGTATAAACGATTACGAGTCACTTCAGGTGCAGCCTTGTATTCAGGGAGCAGTTTCTCAAAGCGAGCCACTTTACCTCGGGCCTCTAACACTTCACGCTGTTTATACGCGCTTGCCTGCTGAAACATACGCTGCACTTCACCACGAGCCTTAGGTTCTATTTCACGGGCATAAGCTTCGGCTTCACGAATGAAACGCTGTTCATCTTCTTGAGCTGAAATCGCATCATCGAACGCATCTTTCACTTCTTCTGGTGGACGCGCCGGTAAGAAGTTGACGTCGACAATCACTAAGCCTAACTTGTAAGGTTCAAGAATAAGTTCAAGTTCCTTCCAAGTATCGCGGCGAATAGCATCACGACCAGTGGTCAAGATGTCATCCATGCGATTGTGGCCCACAACGTAACGTAGGGCACTGTCGGTGGCTTCACGTAAGCTCTCATTGGCATCGACCGCGCTGAATAAGTACTCATACGCATTTAGCACACGGTATTGAATATCTAATTCGACTTTAACGACGTTTTCATCTGAGGTTAACATGCTGCCAGAAGCAGGGACGGAACGCACAGTCTCAACATCGACAGGGTACACTTTATCGATGAAGGTGGCTTTCCAATGTAGACCAGGGCCCACTTCTTCTTGGAACTGCCCGAAACGCAACATCACGCCGCGCTCAGCTTCCTTAATGGTATAAAGACCTGATGCGGCCCAAACAACCAAAGCGATAACCGCAAAAATGACAAAGCCTGCGGTGCTAAATGAGGCGCCTGAGCCACCATCACCTTTGCCACCGCCGCCAAATCGCTTCGATAAGTTACGAAACACCTCGTCTAAATCCGGTGGTCCTTTATCGTTGTTACTTTTATTTCCCCAAGGGTCTTTACCCTTGTTACCGGGCTCATTCCAAGCCATTTAGCACTCCATAAGTGGATGAAATAATGATATTACAAAATAACGTCAGTTTCTGATGCTTCAAAAACAAACGTCTCTAATTCGCCTTGGCTCTGCTTAATCATGCGGCGCCAATCGGCATCCAGTAAACGTATCTTCACAATACAATTACCTAAATCGTCGTAATCTTTATGCTCAATGACATCGAGCTTGTACATTTGGCCAATATAATGACCACCAGTAGCAGGCACTTTCAAGGTCAACTCAAGCACGATATTACCGACTAACTCAGTGATAGCTTGCAGCAGTAAATCGAAACCTTGGCCTTTTTGAGCCGAGAGCCACACTCGCTCTGGGGTACCATCTTCTGCGTAATCGATACGCGGTGCAAAATCTTCCAACAAATCGATTTTGTTGCACACCACAAGTTGTGGTATTTCATCAGCATCGATTTCTTTAAGCACATCCTGAACTTGGTCGAAATTGTCTTGCATATTGTCATCGGCACAATCGACGATATGCAGCAATAACTCGGCCTGACGCGTCTCCTGCAGCGTGGCCTTAAAGGCAGCAACAAGATCGTGGGGCAAATGACGAATGAAGCCCACGGTATCGGCTAAAATCACGGCGCCATCGGGCAAGTCTAGCTTGCGTAGTGTTGGATCTAAGGTGGCAAACAATTGGTCTGCCGCATACACATCTGAACTGGTTAACCCGTTAAATAAGGTCGACTTGCCCGCGTTGGTGTAACCCACCAAGGACACAGTGGCTAAGTCGCTGCGCTTACGGGATCTGCGGCTTTGCTCACGCTGCTTGTCAACTTTATCGAGGCGGCGATTAATATTCTTTATTCGCCCACGAAGTAGACGTCTGTCGGTTTCCAGCTGAGTTTCGCCTGGCCCCCGCATGCCAATACCGCCTTTTTGACGCTCAAGGTGAGTCCAACCACGAATAAGGCGCGTCGACATGTGGCGCAATTGCGCTAGCTCCACTTGTAACTTGCCTTCGTGAGTACGGGCTCTTTGCGCAAAAATATCTAAAATTAATGTGGTACGGTCTAATACCCTGCAATGGCACACCCGCTCGAGATTACGCTCTTGGGCTGGGCTTAATGCATGATTAAAAATCACCACTTTAGCTTCAGTAGCGGCAACCATGGCCGCCAGTTCTTCCGCTTTACCTGTACCGACAAAAAACTTACGGTCAGGTGCGCGGCGGCTACCAGTAATCACTCCCACGGAGCGAGCACCAGCAGATTCAACTAACAGCTGCAGTTCCACAAGATCTTCGCGACGTTCATCGTCGGAAAAATCGATATGGACCAGAACTGCGGTTTCTCCGGCCTCGTAACGATCAAACAAAAAGTGTATTCCTTCTATGAAATTTATTCAGCAGGCGCATCGTCATGCTGAACATAGCCAGGCTGGCTACTTTGGGTCGGCGTTATGTGCAATGCACGTGCCGGCACCACGGTAGAAATGGCGTGTTTGTAAACCATCTGGCTTACTGTGTTTTTCAATAAGATCACAAATTGATCGAAAGACTCAACCTGACCTTGTAGTTTGATCCCGTTGACCAAGTAAATTGATACTGGTACACGTTCACGACGCAAAGCGTTCAAAAATGGGTCTTGTAAAGATTGCCCCTTAGCCATTGGATGTTCCTTTTTTATTTTATAAAGAATCAGAATTCTGTTTTATTGTTTAGTTTTAGTATTATACAGCAGGGGCCAATTAGCTAGCCCCTTTGCCTTTGAAGTGTAACTAAATTACTTTCTGCACCACTTTCTAGCCAATGCACATCAGGCCAACCACGCAACCATGTTAATTGACGTTTAGCCAATTGCCTAGTAGCAGCGGTCGCTTTTTCAACCATAGTGTCATAGTCAAACTCACCTTCAAGGTATTGCCAACACTGACGATACCCCACACAGCGCATAGAAGGTAAGTCTAAATGCAAATCTCCTCGTGCCATCAAGCTGTTAACTTCCTCGACAAAGCCTTGCTCGAGCATGATTGTAAAGCGTTTCGCAATTAATTCATGTAGTACTTTCCTATCAAGTGGTGCTATCGCAAACTGCACGACTTCATAGGGTAAAGCGGCTGATTTAGTCTGAGTTAACTCAGTCATTGTCTTGCCACTAATGTAATAAACTTCTAACGCCCGCGATAACCGCTGGGGATCGTTCGGGTGTATCCTTGCTCCTGCGACCGGGTCTATCTCACACAGACTTTGGTGCAGAGCTTCCCAGCCTTCAATATCGGCACGGGTTTGTATTTGTTGGCGTATGGTTTCATCGGCGCTTGGCAGGGGGGATAAACCTTCCAGCAAGGCTTTGAAATACATCATGGTGCCGCCCACCAAAAGTGGCGTCTTGCCTCTTTTGATAATCGCTTCAATCTCGATTAAAGCATCCCGCCTAAAATCCGCTGCAGAATAGCTCTCGCTTGGGTCTAAAATGTCGATCAATTTATGTGGCGCCAGCGCAAGCTCGGCAGCATTGGGTTTCGCTGTGCCTATGTCCATCTGCTTGTATATCAATGCCGAGTCGACAGAAATAATCTCACAATTGTGCTTTTGCGCCATTTCAATGGCCAAAGCCGTTTTTCCTGAAGCCGTTGGCCCCATTAAAAACAAAATTTTCCCTTGTGATACCTTATTCACTCTGACTCTCTTCTAACCATGCTTGCCAAGGCAATACTTTTGCCTTTTCTAGCAGCACTTGCTGCTCAGGCTCTGATAATAAACAAAAACCTTCCCAGGTGTCTGTTAAGCTTTGTTCATGCTTCTGCCCGTGTTTTGCAAGCCAGGCACTTAATGCTGGTATTGCCGGCACTTGGTGTTCTACCCATTGCAATAACTCGGGGATCAACACAGCTAACTGGCTCTCTCTCAAATATGGGGGCACTTTCTTAATAATCAACTGCTGGTAGCGAATTGTCAGCTCTAAACCCAATTGTCTGAGTAAAGACTCTCTTTCAAGCAAGATTTCGCCCCAATGTTTATCGGCTTTTACCGCAACCGGCATAAGTAATGGTTGGCTCACAAGTCCTGTTGGTAGCTTGTGACTGATTTCTTTTTGCCTTAGCCACAAACGCACCGCCTGTAGCGGTAATAAGCGTAAACACTCTCCTTGAGTGATTACCCAATATTGCCCAGCAAGCACCGCAGGCATAGCGGCAACCTTTGGGGTCGAACCAGACTCATTGACGTCTTTGAATTCTTGATTTTTATCCGCCACATACTGGTTTGAAGAAGACACTATCTCTGGTGTCGCTAATAACTGAGCATAACCCTCAAGTGCCTGACGAGACACTGGTGCAGACGTTGAATGACTGTAATTTGAAGCCGTATTAGTTGAAGCGGCGTTTGTTGAATAACGCTTAGGTGTATAACGACTATTATCTTGAGGCTGATAATCACCTTGAGATGAGGGAATACGGCCAAATTGACTGACCCCGGCGCTGGCCTTACGTTCAGAGCTTGTAGATCCTCGGTGCACTGAAGCTGCATTCGCAGCATAAGCGACTGAATTCGAAAAATCGCCCTCTTCTGCATGACCACGACTCGGGCTTAATCCATTATCTGGATTCGAAGCGGCCGTGGCCTCCAAAGACCCATTATCTTGTTCAAAGTCATATTCAGCCTGACTGCCTTTAGCGGGAAACTGAGCTAAAGCCGATTGCAGCGCCTGCAGAATAAAGTCATGCACATAACGGCTTTGATGAAAGCGCACTTCATGCTTAGCCGGATGCACATTCACATCGACTTGATGCGGGTCTAAGGTGAGTTTGAGCACATATGAAGGCTGTTGATGCCACTGATGCTCGGCAAACGCTTGGCGCACTGCATGATTGACCAGTTTATCCCTCACTAGGCGGCCATTAACATAAAAGTAGTTGGTGTCGGTCACGCTATTGTCATGGGGTGACTGAATGTAACCTTCAAGGGATAGGCCATCATGTTCACAGGCCAAGGTAATGGCTTGCTCAGCAAAGGCGCGGCCACAAATTTGCGACAACCTTTGCTGCATTTGAATGTCGGTATTCGCCGCCCGATATTGACGCACTAGCTTACCATTGTGAGTCAAACTAAAGTGGATATCCGTACGCACTATGGCGATACGCTTGAGCCATTCATCGATATGAGTAAACTCAGTTTTATCACTCTTTAGGAAACGCCTTCTGGCCGGAGTGTTAAAAAACAAATCCACCACTTCTATAGTGCTGCCCTGTGGATGGGCCGCGGGCATCAGGCTCACATCCATTTGCGAGCCTTCGGCATGGGCTTGCCATGCTTCAGTTTGTTCAGCCGTTTTAGAGGTTAAGGTCAGGCGTGCCACAGAACTAATACTGGCCAAGGCTTCTCCACGAAAACCAAAGCTTAAAATGGCTTCTAAATCATCTAGGCTGTGCACTTTCGAGGTCGCGTGACGCGATAGCGCTAAGGCCAACTCATCTTTAGGTATGCCTGAGCCGTTATCTCGGATGCGGATAAGTTTGCTGCCGCCCTTGTCTATGTCGATATCGACCCGAGTGGCACCGGCATCCAAGCTATTTTCCACCAACTCTTTCACCACAGACGCGGGTCTTTCCACCACTTCGCCAGCGGCGATTTGGTTGGCAAGTTGAGGCGGTAGGATATGAATTGGCATAATCGACTAAGCCCTTGGGATCACAAGATCTTGGCCAACGTGCACCACATCGGACCTAAGATTATTCGCCTGCTTAAGTCGGGTGACAGACACTTGATAGCGCTGAGCAATCACAGAGAGCGACTCCCCACGGGCAACCTTGTGTTTTTGGCTACTCGTACTGGTACTTACGCCCCTTTTGGCAAGAACGGTATCACTTGGGGCATTAGTGGAAAAATACCTCAGCACGCCTGAATGTATCGCTCTGGCTAGTTTATCCTGATATACCCCACTTTTAAGCTGTCGCTCTTCATAGGGATTAGAGATAAAGCCTGTTTCTACCAAAATAGACGGAATATCCGGAGATTTAAGCACGGCAAAACTTGCCGCCTCAGGTTTATGCTTATGCAGCTTAGTCACTGAGTTTAAGTCTTTTATGATATCGCCAGCGATTGCATGACTAATGGCCATGGAGCTATTCATCGACATGTCCAGCAAGGTCATCGCCAAATACTGTTCGCTATCGGTATTTTGAATAATTTCACCGGCGCCGCCCAGCAGCTCTGAGTGTTTTTCTTTTTGCTCGAGCCAACGACCAATTTCACTGTTGGCGCGGCGCATTGACAATATCCACACCGAAGCACCTTGGGGCTTAGGGGAGGTAAATGCATCGGCATGAATTGAAATAAGCAAGTCGGCTTTACTATTACGGGCAAGCTCGGAGCGCTTATTCAAGTTAACAAAATAATCGCCTCGACGCGTCATAACGGCGCGCATGCCTGGTGTTTGATTAATTTTGGCCGCTAAACGGTTGGCAATTTCCAGTACCACGCGTTTTTCATGGGTACCAGAAGGCCCAATGGAGCCGGGGTCTTCACCGCCGTGCCCCGCATCAATGGCAATAACTAAATCTCTTAAGCCTTGGCTAGATGCAGCAAAATTACTTGGGGTTGAACTGCTTGAACTCGAGCTTGCAGACTGCGCGGATGCTGAGTCATCTAAGTCCACCACCAAACGATTGCCATAGGGCGCCGTGGGTGGCAGTGAAAACAAATTAGCTTTTACAGGTTTGTGTAAATCAAGCACTAAACGCAAGGTGCCTTTTTTTGGGGGGGTGCTATAACGAATACTCTTGATTAACTTACTGTTATTGGCAACTTTCGCTAAATTAACCCCAAGGTGAGTATCCTCTAAATCCACCACTAACCTATGGGGGCTACTCAGGGTAAAGTCTGCGTACCTAGGGGCTTGAGTCAAGTCAAAAACAACTCGAGTAGACTCAGGGGCTGCCCATATACGCACGCTGTCGAGCTTATTACTGGCCCAAGCCGCTACACTGGCCACGCTCAATAATATGCTGAATAAGACTTGGGTGAAGATAATGCTATGATTCATTATTATTTTAAATTATCCAATATTCTCTGCCCTGCCGCAGATTTGGCTTCTATTTTTATTTGTCTTTGTAAGCCTTTATAACTTAAATCTAAGTGCAAGTCAGCTTCTGGCAACATACCAAAACCTCTGTCCGGCCATTCCACTAAACATAAACTGTTATTATTGAAGTAATCGCGGATCCCCATGAACTCGAGCTCTTCTGGATCAGCCACCCGGTATAAATCGAAGTGAAACACCTCAATGCCGGGTAATTCATAAGGCTCAACAAGGGTGTAAGTGGGACTTTTAACTGCGCCATTATGGCCTAAGGCTTGGATAATACCGCGGCTCAAGGTGGTTTTTCCTGCCCCAAGCTCACCGGTCAAGTATAAGGTAAATGGCGGCTGGAGTCCTGCAGCAATCGCTCGCCCCATAGCTACGCTAGCTTGTTCATCCGGTAGATCTTTTATCAGCACAGTCATTTTGCTTAGGCTCATTACCACTAAAAACTAAAGTGGCTAAATATACCAGAAACCTACGCCTAAAACCCACAGCTACACGCGGATATTTACCCGATAGCTTCTTCAAACCATTCAAAGACCCAAAGATGCCAATAAACTTATACTTTATAGATCTTCAAGTCGGTTAACATTGTGCACCAATTGCTTTTGTTGCTTGCGCTCAACTTCCACTAAATTCATTAATGCCCCGCGGATTTCCTCTGTTGCCGCCATATTGACCCCCTGCTCGAGTAACTTAATCAAACGATCTTCTAGGTCTAAGTGTATTTCGAGGATATCTTCATCATTGGCATTGGCGGCTAAATGTTGTGTTTGACAGCGTTGAGTAAAATCTTCAAACACTATGCCATCGTACCAGGTATCCAAGATATGGCTGGGTGCTGCTGCTATGTAACGCATTAACGCATCATGAACTTGCTGCTGTTGTTGCTGTAAATAATTCAACATCATCTTGCCCCTAGTCCCATCAAGATGCTGACTAAGCCTACGATAGAGAGCCTTCATTTCCAATCTGCTGGCCGCTACCAACGCCAGTAAATCTCTTAGCTGTTGAATACGCATGCTGAACTCCTCAAATTTTCGGCTGATAAATAGTTTATTCAGCCTCAGTAATCCGTTTCTGACTTCCATCAAGCATAGTATTGATTCTTAGGAGCGAAGTTTACGTGATGCTGTTCACGCTTAGCTTATTTTAAATATCAGAAACCTTCACAAGCACGAATTATCGACAATTATCATATTAAACAAATTAACCATGGACAATAACACTGCTAAAATACATCATTGTCGACAATGTGAGTACGGAGGGATATTTTAATGACTATGGAACACTATTTTATATTTGGATTAATTAACACGTTTTTTGTGTTTATCAGCTTATTTGGCATATTTTCACAATGGCAACGCATCAAGCACAGGCAACTCAAAAACGAGGCGCATCCATGCGCCTTATTATCCCAGAATCAATTCAGTGTCAGTTTTTTAGCCTACTTATCCTTTTTTGTTTACGGTTACAGTATCAGCCCATTCAATCACTACCTGGTTTGGCCAAGGCTTATCGCTGCTGTCATCGTGCTGGCTATCTTGTATGAAATTTGGCGCGACAGGAAAAGTCGGCTTGCAACAAGCTGCTTCATAGTGGCACTCATATTATTGATTATGGCAAACGTAGGCTTATTGGTAGGTGATAGCTATACGGATGAAAGCAAGTTTATCTCCACTGGGCTAGTGCTCGCGGTCAGCCTTTTTTTGGCTCAAGGATACCTGCATCAAATCTTAGTTATCATACGTGCTGGCAGCACAGGTGCGGTTGAGCTCAAGATGAGCCAATTCATTTTGATGATGGATATATCGACGATAGCCTTTGCATTCAGCATGGGGATCGAGCTTGGCTGGCCGTTACTCACACTAGCCTGCACCAGTGCAATCACTAAACTCATCATAATGTACCTATTTCGCTGGGTTAGGGTCAGCAAAAAAGCACAACAACGGCGGCTCAAGATGGTTGCGGCTGGCTGTTTAAATCATAAAACTGGCTAGGAATATCGGCCCACTCAACAAACTCAACTGAGAAAATGTCGCATACCTGAGCTGAATTTGAACTTTGGGAGCGACCTGCACTTGTAAAGAGTGGTTCGGACTAAAGTATAGGTTTGTCACTTGGTAGGGTATAAAAAAGGGGGGATACATAAGATTGCAGCAACCTGCTCTTGTAAAGAGCGGTTCGAATCTATGACGCTGTTATCACTTCTAGCTTGGCAAAAAAGAGGTATCGACTATTTCAACAAACTCAACTGAGCTAATGATTTTTAACAGAGGAGATTAACAAGAGATTGGAGTGATCTGCTCTTGTAAAGAGTGGTTCGAACCGATGAGCTAATGATTTTTAACAGAGGAGATTAGTAAGAGATTGGAGCGACCAGCTCTTGTAAAGAGTGGTTCGAACCGATGACATGAATTTCACATCATTAAAATTTGGAGCGACATATCGGGTTCGAACCGATGACCTATACCTTGGCAAGGTATCGCTCTACCAACTGAGCTAATGTCGCATATCTGAACTTACTTTGAACTTTTGGAGCGACCTGCTCTTATAAAGAGCGGTTCGAACCTATGACGCTGTTATCACTTCTAGCTTGGTAAGTTATCGCTCTACCAACCTGAACTAATTTCACATCACTAAAATTTGGAGCGACCATCCCTAATAAAGAGTGGTTCGAACCGATGACCTATACCTTGGAAAAAAAGAGGGTATCGGCACTTATAATCAACTCAACTGAGCTAATTATCGCTTTCAAAACTTGGAGCGACATATCGGGTTCGAACCGATGACCTATACCTTGGCAAGGTATCGCTCTACCAACTGAGCTAATGTCGCATAAAACTTGTTATTTGGAGCGACCATCCCTAATAAAGAGTGGTTCGAACCCATGACGCTGTTATCACTTCTAGCTTGGCAAGTTATCGCTCTACCAACTGAGCTAATGTCGCATAAAACTTGTTATTTGGAGCGACCATCCCTAATAAAGAGTGGTTCGAACCGATGACCTATACCTTGGAAAGAAAGAGGGTATCGGCACTTATAATCAACTCAACTGAGCTAATTAACGCTTTCAAAACTTGGAGCGACATATCGGGTTCGAACCGATGACCTATACCTTGGCAAGGTATCGCTCTACCAACTGAGCTAATGTCGCATTTCAAATTTTAAATCAAATTTTAAAAACTTCAGCTTTCTGCTGTTCAGCGTTGCCACTGTGCAGAAAGTTGAGGCCGCATTATAGGTAATATTTACTTTGCTGCAACCCCTAATTTTAAAAAAAATGTCTGATTGATTAAATTTTAAATACTTCTTTACGATAAAACTGCAATTCGGCGATAGATTCTTGGATATCTTGCAATGCTTGATGAGTGCCCTGCTTGGTAAAACCCTTCATGGTTTCTGGTGACCAACGCTTAACTAGCTCCTTAATCGTGCTAACGTCCACATTGCGATAATGGAAGTATTCTTCAAGCTCGAGCATGTATTTGTTCAAGAAACGTCTGTCCTGACCAATACTGTTGCCACACATAGGTGATGCGCCTTTAGGCACATACTGCGCTAAAAATTTAATGGTTTGCTCAATTGCATCGGCTTCAGTAAATTGACTTGCTTTTACTCTATCAATTAAGCCTGACTGACCATGGTGCTTTTGATTCCAATCATCCATTTTCGCTAAGGTTTCATCGCTTTGATGAATGGCTATCACTGGGCCTTGGGCCAAAATATTAAGTTCAGAATCCGTCACTAAAGTGGCAATTTCTATGACAACATCCACCTCAGGCTCTAAGCCTGTCATTTCAAGATCAATCCAAATCAGATTATTTGCATCTGCTGTCATAAGTCCGCCTTTATATGTCTATGCCTAAATTCAGGCTTTTTTACCAAAGAGGGTGTATCATACTGTTTTTTTGAAGCACAAAAAAACCTATTTGATGAAGATTAGCCTGTGAGTAAAAAGAAACCCCTAAGCCAAGGCCAACTGCGGCGCATGCGTGATAATCAAAGCAAGCGACTTAAGCGCAGCCACACTCAAGATACCACCAATGAGTTGCAAGACAATTTATTGGGGCCCGAGCAAGCTGGCGTGGTTATTTCACGCTTTGGACAACATGCCGATATTGAGACTCAAGATGGTGCAACTGCGCGCTGCAACATTCGCCGCGCCGTCACCAGTTTAGTCACAGGTGACAAGGTTATCGTACGCCTTGCCACCGAGCAGCATTCAAGCTCAGGCATTGGCGGCATTGTTATCGCCGTGCATCCGCGAACCTCTTCGCTGACTCGTCCAGATCTTTACGATGGCGTTAAAATTATCGCGTCAAACATAGACCAGATTTTAATTGTCTCGTCCGTGTTGCCAAGCTTTACCACTCAAATAATCGACCGCTACTTGGTTGCCTGTGAAGATACCGATATTCCCGCGGTGATCATCTTAAATAAAACCGACTTGCTTACCGATGAAAACCGCCCTGAAATCGAAGCCGCGTTAGCTAGGTACAGAGCCATTGGCTATCCGGTGTATTTAATCAGTAGCCATACAGGCGAAGGCGTCGATGACATAAAAGATTTACTCAAAGATAAAGTCAGCGTATTCGCAGGGCAATCTGGTGTGGGAAAATCATCGCTTATCAATGCCCTCATGCCAGATGCCGAGCTAATAGTGGGTGATGTATCGGGAAATTCAGGTCTAGGTCAACATACTACGACTACCGCCAAATTATTGCATTTCCAAAGTGGCGGCGATTTGATTGATTCCCCAGGTGTGCGAGAATTTGCCCTGTGGCATTTACCTGCGCCCCGGGTTGGCTGGTGTTTTGTGGAGTTTCGCGATTTTATAGGTACCTGTAAGTTCCGTGATTGTAAACACGGTGATGACCCAGGTTGCGCCCTGCAAGAAGCCCTCGCCGCGGGTAAAATCACCCAAGACAGATTCGATAATTACCATAAAATCATTGCCAGTCTAGACGAGCAAAGGCATGCGAGACATTTTCGCAATGCCGACGAATAACCTCAATTTAAAAGATAAAAAAGGGAAACCAATTGGACTCAGTAAAAATTGCATTGCAATACATAATGCCAAAACACTTAGTGTCTCGCCTTGTGGGTAAATTTGCCGCTGCCAAAGCAGGCGCCCTAACCCAAGCCTTTATTAACTGGTTTATCAAGCAATATAAAGTTGATATGTCAGAAGCGGCACAGAGCGATCCTAAAGCCTATGCTAGTTTTAATGATTTTTTCACCCGCGCCTTAAAAGATGGCATTCGGCCACTTTGCCAAGAAGACGGCATCATGGTGCATCCCGTTGATGGCGCGGTAAGTCAACGCGGCCCCATTGAAGCAGGTCAAATCGTGCAGGCTAAAGGTCATCATTATTCATCGGTTGCGCTATTAGGCGGCGATGAAAAAGATGCCGCCCGTTTCGACAACGGCGACTTCGCCACTATCTACTTAGCACCTAAAGATTATCATAGGATCCATATGCCAATCACTGGCACCCTGTCTAAGATGATTTATGTCCCAGGTGAGCTATTTTCGGTTAACCCATTAACGGCGCAAAATGTGCCAGGGTTGTTTGCCCGTAACGAGCGCGTGGTGGCGATTTTTGAAACCCAAGTCGGCCCACTTGCCATGGTGCTGGTTGGTGCAACCATAGTTGCCAGCATAGAAACTGTGTGGGCTGGCACTGTGACGCCGCCTGCGGGTAAGCAAGTCTTTACTTGGGAATACCCAACAACAGGTAGCGATGCCCTAACCTTAGAAAAAGGCGCCGAAATGGGCCGCTTCAAACTGGGTAGCACAGTGGTGATGTTATTCGCCCAAGATGCAATCGACACATTCGCCGCTGGCGTTGACCCAGGCGAGACCACTCGCATGGGCCAAAAATTTGCCAATCTAAATAAAAGTAAGTAGAGGCTAACTAAACTGTTAACACCCCACAGCTGCAGCTGTGGGGGATTTGCATCCTCATGTTAACTCCCGCTGAAAATCCGATAATTAATACTTTGGCTTTTGTTTGCCAGTACTAAGCGCTTCATTTAGGATAACTCTACGCCCTCCTCATCTGAATTTTATTATGCTGATATTCGCCCATCGTGGTGCCAGTGGTTATGCTCCTGAAAACACCTTAGCTGCTTTTGATAAGGCCCTCGCCCTTAATGCTGAAGCCATAGAGCTCGATGTGCACAATGTTGAAGGGGAATTGATGGTATTTCACGACCGCCAATTGGCAGGTAAAAGTAATGGCAGGGGATTAATACATCAGCAAACCTTAGAGAATTTAAGCAAACTGAGCGTGCAAGGCGAACCAATCCCGAGTCTGTGGCAAGTGCTAACCCTTGTAGCGGCCCGTTGTATAGTCAATATTGAGCTTAAAGGGATTGGCTGCGTCGCGCCTTTTATTGCCATGTATGCCAAGGCCATCGAGGAGCTTAATTTCAAGCCAGAACAACTGCTAACTTCTTCTTTTAATCATCTGTATCTTGCCCAAGTCAAACACACCCTGCCTCAGTGTCACGTTGCCCCGCTACTTGCTGGCATTCCGCTCAATTTAGCCCAAGTCGGCACTGAACTTAATGCCTATTCCATCAACCTCGACATCGGCTTTATCAATCAAGCCTTAATCACCGATGCCCACGCCAGAGGACTTAAGGTGTACGTTTATACCGTCGATGATGGCGATGATATTCGCGCACTCAAGCACTTAAACGTCGATGGTATCTTCAGCAATTACCCCGATAAGGCAAAACTTGCGCTAACGCAAAATCCAAAGACAAATTACCGCCACTGGTTTGAATAACTCGCCTTGGCTAAGGCAATTGAAGCTTACAGAAACCAGCGCTAATTTATGTTCATAAGGCTTAACTAACGTTGCTTAAGCATGGTTATTACGCTGAGCCCAGGCGCCAATGGCGATAAAGGTAGCCAGGATAACCAATCCCAACCATTGACTGGGTATCGACTTTAGCTGCCCTGCTAACAATGGGCTCAGTGCCACAATCGCCACACCATAGCCAAAGGCATTAACCAAGATAAACACTAAGGTACGCACCACAAAGCCCGCCCCCGCAAGGGAGCTTCTCAACAGGCGATTGATTCTGGTGCCTAAAATCACAATCAAACAAGCCACAATCGCTACTGCGATATCATTCATATAAGGATATAAAAATCGCCCAAATTGGCTTAATAGCCTGATCACACTGTCAAACATACTGCTGTTTCCTCTCTTTCTTATTCAAACGAATACTAATAACCGCTTTATGACAAAAAGTCGCGTTTTCTATTCAAAAAGTTATTAGCAATGATAACCGTTTTCATTTAGAATGCCATTACTGTCAATAAACGCTTATTTAAAATCCGTTTATTATCATTTGTTAACCTATGTTTGAGGACCTTATATGTTCGTTTGCCTTTGCCATGCGATAACCGATACTCAGATCAAACAAGCCGTTGGTCAGGGTGACAGTTCATTGGCCGATGTAAAAAAGCGTCTAGGTGTAGCCGATCAATGCGGAAAGTGCGCCCGTATGGCGACGCAAATCATCCAAAACCAAGTTGCAATCGAGCCTAATTTCTACGAAGTCGCTTAAGGTTTTACCAAGCAGCATCACGCTATCGCATTCGTTTAAATGTTTCCGAGCTTCATCGTCAAACACTCCCTTATATCATTGACTAACGTCGCTTTGTCGGGCGTTGAGTTCATTAGCTTCTTTGCTTAACTTCATTCCTACGTGTCATGAACTCAAATTTTCCCCATAAAAAATGCTGCCATACGGCAGCATTTTTATTGTTCAGCAGAGATCAAAACAAACCTTAGCTTGGGCTGTCATCGCTGATGTTTGGCTCGCCGTCTTCGAGTTCGGCTGATAGCGATGATGCTTCAATATCGACGCTATCGACCCGCTGTAATCCTCTTGGCAGTTTAGCGCCTCTTCGGCCACGTTCGCCGCGATAATGCTCTAAATCACTGGGTTTCAAGGTGAGCTTGCGCTTACCCGCCCACAAGGTCACACTGCAATCTGCCGGGACTAAACACAAGTGTGCTAATAACTCTTCGCGGGCTTTCGAGCGCTCCGATGGAATGCCGATGATTTTATTACCCTTGCCTTTAGACAGCTGCGGCAATGCATCGAGCTCAAACATCAACATCCGCCCTTCGTTGGTGATGGCTAAGATACTCGGTGATTGACTGCTATCGATACGCTTGGGCATCAGGGACTGGGCATTTTCTGGCAACGTCAGTAGCGCCTTACCGGCTTTATTGCGACTGGCCATATCGGAGAAGCTACAAATAAAGCCGTAGCCTGCATCTGATGCCATTAAGTAGCGCTGATCATCATCGCCCATGAGAACGTGTTGCATGCTCTCACCTGGGGCCATATTAAAGCGGGTGGTGATGGGTTCACCTTGGCTGCGGGCCGAGGGTAAGGTATGACTGTCGGTGGCAAAGGCGCGGCCGCTAGTATCGATAAACACCGCCGCTTGATTACTCTTACCTATGGCACTTCCGAGATAACTGTCACCACTCTTATAGGAAAGCGCTTGGCCGTCAACATCATGGCCCTTGGCACAGCGCACCCAGCCTTTTTCCGATAACACCACGGTGACCGCTTCTGTTGGCGTAAGCTCTTGCTGGGTTAATGCTTTGGATTCACTGCGCTCGACTATGGGTGAGCGTCTGGCATCGCCATAGGTTTCGCCGTCGGCAATCAGTTCTTTCTTCACTAAGGTTTTTAAGCGGCGCTCTGAACCAAGAATAAGCTGCAATTTGTCACGCTCTGCAGCCAATTCTTCTTGCTCGGCGGTGATTTTAAATTCTTCAAGCTTGGCTAAGTGACGCAATTTTAAATCTAAAATGGCTTCGGCTTGCTTGTCGGTTAAATTAAAGCGCGCTTTTAATTCACTCTTAGGATCTTCTTGATAACGAATGATTTCTATTACTTCGTCTATGTTCAAGAAGGCAATCAATAAGGCATCAAGAATGTGCAGTCGAGCCAGTACTTTCTCTAAGCGGTATTCAAGCCTGCGGGTGACAGTACCCACACGGTAAACCAACCATTCGCTGAGCATTTCTTTAAGGCCTTTAACCTGCGGGCGGCCATCTAGGCCTAGCACGTTAAGGTTGACTCTAAAGCTTTTCTGTAAATCTGTGGTAGCAAAAAGGTGTGCCATCAGTTGATCGCAATCGACCCGATTCGAGCGCGGCACTATCACTAAGCGCACTGGGTTTTCATGATCTGATTCATCACGTAAATCCGCTACCATAGGCAGCTTCTTGGCGATCATCTGATTGGCGATTTGCTCGAGAATTTTACCGCTACCCGCCTGATGTGGCAGTGCGGTGATGATGATTTCGCCTTGCTCTAGGGTATAGACGGCGCGGGCTTTAATTGAACCGCGACCTGTCTCATAAATCTTAGCAATATCAGCACTAGGGGTAATGATTTCCGCCTCTGTGGGGTAGTCAGGCCCAGGGACGATTTCTAATAGGCGAGCAAGCTCTGTCTTAGGCTCATCGAGCAATTCAACACAGGCGGCCACCAATTCACGCACATTGTGTGGCGGCACGTCAGTTGCCATGCCCACGGCGATGCCGGTAATGCCGTTGAGTAAGATATGCGGTAAACGCGCCGGTAAGGTCTTAGGCTCTTTCATGGTGCCATCGAAGTTATCCCCCCAATCCACCGTGCCTTGGCCTAGCTCGCTTAATAACACCTCTGAAAATTTAGATAATCTGGCTTCGGTATAACGCATGGCGGCGAAGGATTTAGGATCGTCCGGTGCCCCCCAGTTACCTTGGCCGTCCACCAAAGGATAGCGATATGAAAATGGCTGCGCCATCAACACCATGGCTTCATAACAAGCACTATCACCGTGAGGATGATACTTACCCAGTACGTCACCGACGGTTCTGGCGGACTTTTTATGCTTAGACTGAGCCGATAATCCCAACTCACTCATGGCATATATAATACGGCGCTGTACTGGCTTTAGGCCATCACCTATATGGGGCAAGGCCCTGTCCATGATGACGTACATGGAGTAATTCAGGTAGGCTTCTTCGGTAAAACGGCGCAGTGGCATTTGTTCCACGCCATCCAGGCTTAAATTTATCGCATCACTCATTTTCTAATTCTTCCTGCGGTGCGTCTGAACCTTTGTAATACATGCGATAGACATTACCTTTCAGATCGTCTGAAATAAACAGCGCCCCATCCGGTGCTGTCAATAAGGCATAAGGTCTTGCGACAGGAAACTCACCATCGAGGAAACTGACCACGGTTTCTCGAGAGCGAATGACCCCATCTTCCATATTTAACATGACAATTTGATAGCCGACTTTACTGGAACGGTTCCATGAACCATTCTCGGCGACAAAAAGCTTGCCTTGATAACGTTTGGGGAACTGAGTGCCACGGTAAAAATGCAGCCCTGTGGGGGCAACGTGAGCGGGCAGTTCAAATTCTGGCAAGCTGATATTAAGATTTTTTGGCTTGTCGTAGGCGGGTTCAACCACGGCTTTACCATGCAGGTAAGGGAAACCAAAATGGCTACCTACGACCTCGACTCGATTGATTTCATCAAATGGCAGGTTATCCCCCATCCAATTGCGGCCCTGATCGGCAAACAGCAATTGCCCCGACGTCGGTGACCAATCAAAACCTGTGACAGTGCGAATGCCTAAGGCAATTTGTTCACTGGCGCCGGTATCGACATTCACAGCGATAATGCTGCCAAAAGGTGCGGGTGATTCACACACATTGCAAGGCGAACTAATGGAGATGTACAGGCGGCCGTCTGGGCCGAAGCTCATGGCTCTGGCATGTTTCTTTTCCATGCTGGGCAGGCCAGAATAGACTTCTCTTGGCCTAGCAGGGCGACGCAAGCGACTTTCGATAGCTTCAAAGCGCAGCACTCGCTCTTCATTGGCGACATACAAGTCCCCCTTATGAAAAGCAATGGCTTCTGGATATTCAAGTCCCTTGGCTATCACATAGCGCTTATCCACTTGACCATCGCTATCGCTGTCCACTAAAGCATAAATGCTGCCATCTTTTTGAGAGCCCACAAACAGCGTGCCTTCATCTCCGAGCGCCATTTGTTTGGCATCACCGATATCTGAGGCATACAAAGACAACCCGAAACCTTTAGTGACGGTTATCATCACAGGTTGCGAAGCTAGGGCTAGGTTGGTTTGAAATAGACCCAATAACAAGCAAGTGATGCTAGTGCATATTGCTTGCCATTGGTTATGGTCTTTAATCGCTCGTTGACCCATATGAATATTCTACTACCTTTATAAAATTCGTTTATATTCAACCAATAAAAGCATTTTAATACAATCTCACTTGCTTATCGTAAGCGAAGACAGAGAGTGAAGTTAATGCTTTGGGTATTGCCTATAGGTCAAATAGTTAAACCTGCGCCAAATCACCTTTACTCTCTAACCAGAGCTTGCGATCTGACGAGCGCTTCTTCGCCAACAGCATGTCCATCATGGCGTCAGTCTGCAGCGGCTCATCTATGGTCAATTGCACCAAGCGACGAGTATTGGGATCCATAGTGGTTTCCCGCAGTTGCAGAGGATTCATCTCACCTAGTCCCTTGAAGCGAGTGACTTGAACTTTACCTTTTTTCTTTTCTGCGGTGATCCTGTCTAAGATCCCTGCCTTTTCGCCTTCATCTAAGGCATAAAAAACGTCTTTGCCTATGTCGATACGAAACAATGGCGGCATGGCTATGTAGACATGGCCTTTTTCAACTAACACCCGGTAATGCTTTAGAAATAAAGCACATAACAAGGTGGCAATATGAAGTCCATCGGAGTCCGCATCCGCAAGTATGCAAATCTTACCATAACGTAGCTCTGAAATATCATCACTGTCAGGATCGCAACCTATAGCTACCGAGATATCATGAACTTCTTGAGAGGCCAGCACCTGTGAGGCATCCACTTCCCAGGTATTTAAGATTTTCCCCCTGAGGGGCATGATGGCTTGAAACTCACGATCTCTGGCCTGTTTCGCACTGCCGCCTGCCGAGTCACCTTCCACTAAAAATAGCTCACCACGCATGGGGTCTTGGCCGCTACAATCTGTGAGTTTACCCGGCAATGCTGGACCCGAAGTCACCTTCTTGCGGGCGACCTTCTTAGCGGCTTTTAGGCGCTTTTGCGCACTACTAATACATAGCTCAGCCAACTGCTCCGCCAACTCGATATGACTGTTAAGCCATAGCGAGAAAGAATCACGTACCAAACCCGACACAAACGCGGCGCACTGACGACTAGAGAGTTTTTCTTTGGTCTGGCCGGCAAATTGTGGGTCTTGCATCTTAACCGACAATACATAGGACACCTTGTCCCAGATATCCTCTGGCGACAATTTAAGCCCCCGAGGCACCAAATTACGAAACTCACAAAACTCGCGCATGGATTCCAATAAACCTTGGCGAAAGCCATTCACATGGGTGCCGCCAAGGGGAGTCGGAATAAGGTTCACATAACTTTCGAAGATGCTATTACCGCCTTCTGGCAGCCAAGTCACAGCCCAATCGGCGGCCTCTAAGTCGCCTTTAAAACTACCGACAAACGGCTCTGGAGGCAAGAGAACCGAGCCCTTAACCGCCTCTTGCAAATAGTCGGTTAAGCCACTTTCATAGCACCACTCATGGGTCTCGCCATTTTGCTTATTGGTAAACTTAATTCTAAGCCCAGGGCAAAGCACCGCTTTGGCGCGCAATAAATAAATCAGCTTAGTCAGTGAATAATTGGCTGAATCGAAATAGCTAGGGTCTGGCCAGAAATGCACTCTTGTGCCGGTATTGCGCCGTCCACAAGTGCCAGTGACGGTAAGTTCTTCGACTTTAAAGCCATTCTCAAACGCCATTTCATAAACTTGGGCATCGCGCCTAACGGTAATTTCTACTCGCTTAGACAGGGCGTTAACCACAGAAATACCCACACCGTGTAAACCGCCTGAGAACTGGTAGTTCTTATTGGAGAACTTACCACCGGCGTGAAGCTTAGTTAAAATCAACTCGACTCCTGACATGCCCTCTTCCTGGTGTATATCCACTGGCATACCGCGGCCATCATCTGTGACTTCTAATGAGTTATCGCTATGCAGCACCACTTCAATCTTAGTGGCGTGACCTGCCAAGGCTTCATCGACACTGTTGTCTATGACTTCTTGACCTAAATGGTTAGGACGAGTGGTATCTGTGTACATACCTGGACGGCGTTTTACAGGGTCGAGTCCATTAAGAACTTCAATTGCGTCAGAGGTATATTGATTGGTCATAGTCTACACATTCGCTCATTAGGGAAGTCTTCCCTGGGTTAATGCTTAGTCAAGCTTTAAAAACTGACAGATTTTTGTAAGGTGTTGCTGATAGCCCACGAAGCTGTGATCGCCCCCTGGCTGACAATATAATGCACAATGATGATATTTATGTAATGCCTGACGGTAATCTAACACTTCATCACCCGTTTGTAATAACACTAAAAAACGCTCGGGATGATTAATGACCTTGGTATCATACTTAGCAATATCCGCTTTATCATTGATGGACAAATGATAATGCTCATCGGTATAGGGATTATATTGAGGGCCGACAAACTGTTCAAATAATTCAAAGGGTTTTATCGCAGGATTAACCAATACCGCCAAACCACCAAAACGTTCGGCCAAATAGGAACTGTAATACCCCCCTAGGGACGAGCCAATAAACGCTAATGATTCCCCCTCGGCTATTGCCTCAACACAGATTTCCTCAAGCAGCGCTATTGCCGCAATGGGAGATGAAGGTAACTGCGGCTGAAAAAACGCAAGCTGAGGATAATGAGTGCGTAAGTATTCGGCGGTCACTCTGGCTTTATCTGATTGAGGAGAACTATTAAAACCGTGAATATACAGCAGCATACTACTTCAACCTAGGCCAGAATTGACGTTGATAATCTTCCTGAGAGGAAATACTTAACTCGATAGTTTAGTGCTTAAATGGACACAAATTTGCAGCCATTGCCACCAGTTGCAATGGGGCTTAATAACCGTTGGCGTGATTATCTGCTGAAAATTCATCGCCAGCTAAGCGGTAAACCTGAGTGTGAATGCTACCATCGCTGGCTAAATCCAGCAAACGATAACCCGGTTGCAAACCGTCGAGGGCAAAATGTGCCGACTTTGGCTTGAACTGGATACAAGTAGAGGGGGTGGCCATTAATTTTATTGGCCCAAACTGACCTAGCACTTGACGGTCTAACGCTTGGTGCACATGGCCCCAAACTAGGCCTTTGATTTGCTTAAACTGGCCTGCAAAGTCAATAAGTTCTTCACCATTGGCCATGCAATGTTGATCGAGCCAAGCGCAGTCGACTAAGACAGGATTATGATGCATGGCCAGTAATACATGTTTATCCGGCGCTTGGGCTATGGCCTGTTTGATAAGGGTAAATTGGCTTGGAGCTAAGTACCCCCCAGGTTTGCCAATCAAGGTGGAGTTGAGCATCAAGATTTGCCATTGACCTATGATGATCCGCTGCTGACCAAAAACATGGTCCCCTTGAACGCTTAGGTTCATTAACCTAGCATCATCATGATTACCGGGAAGATAATGGCAAGGTACAGGGACACGTTTCACCGTATTGGCAAACAGTTGATAAGATTCAGGGGAATAATCTTGGCTCAAATCGCCGGTGGCCAGTAACAAATGCTGACCATGGTTAGCTTGGTTAATCATCGCCAGAACAGCACTAAAACTCTGATATGTGGTAACACCCAACAACTGCGCTTCGAGATCGGCAAACAGGTGAGGGTCAGTCACTTGTACTAACCTCACTGTGTCACTTTCTGTTATCGAATAAGATACAGGCTCATTAAGCACGCATTTGTCCCAAAAAATATGATGTTATCACTGTTGTGTTAAATCCATAGACCCCATTGGATGGCAGCCTATCTTCAAAAGTTCCTCTAAAAATGCATTGATGCGATATTTCTCATCAATTTGATGCATATCTGAATTCGGATAATTATACACGGGTTTCAAATGGCAAATCTGTCGGCTAGTTAACACTTCTGCTAATTGAGCGTCATGATAAATACGCACTAACACCTTAGGTGGATTTAGAAAAAAGCTTTGCGGCACATCGCGAGAGATCTCAACTAATTGAGTGTATTTAGTATTCTCTACGACACTGACCGCTAATATGCCAAATTCACCTTGTACCAACCAAGATGCATTAACACTGTCATTGGGTAGCCATTTGAGAATATAAGCATAATTTCGTCCGCACAGGGCTAAAAAAGCACTGATATTGGGTTGATACTTTGCTTTATTGAACTCCAAACTAGCCAATGAGCAAGGACCTTCTTCTAGCACACAGTTAAAGCTCACCCGATTGAGGCAAACTCAGTTAATCACCTCAGATACTCGTCAGCTTATGTTGATTCAACGCCAACCATTGCAAGCCTATGACTGTGGCAGCATTATCGACCAAGCCTTGCTCTAATAAGTCTAGTGCGTGTTGTCGAGTTAACACTCGCACACGAATATCTTCATTTTCCGCTTCAAGGCCGTGGATGCCACTGGCTTGACTGGCATCGACTTGAGCCCAATAAAAATAAAATCGCTCAGTGGAACCACCTGGGCTTGCAAGATAAGAGCTGACTTTATACAGCTGCTTTGCCTTTAGGCCTGTCTCTTCAAACAGCTCTCTTGTCGCTACTTCACAGGGTGATTCTCCGGGCGCAATCATACCCGCCACTAGCTCAAGAAGCCAAATTAATTTAGTGGTTGCTAATGCAGGAATGCGTATTTGCTCAATCAGCACCACTTGGTCAGTGACAGGATCGTAAGGCAGCACCGCCACAGCATGACCACGGTCAAATACCTCACGCTTAATCTCGGCACTCCAGTTGCCATCAAACAAACGATGTTTAAAGCGATATTCATCCATGCGAAAGAAACCTTGGTATATGACCTTAACATCAAGTAATTCGACATCATCTTGACCATTAAGCTCAGTTAATTGTGGCGCCTGGCTCATATTACTCCCCTCTTTAATCTTGGAATGACCCTATCCATAGAAAATTTTTGATACAAAAAAGTAGTCGTTTTTTGAGGAGTTATTTTACTCGATTTCTGCTGTAAATTCATTCACAGGCTTACTTAGTTAAACCCAAGGTGCTAATTAGATTTAATTTTAAACAGATTTAAAATAGAATCTGTTACACTTCAAATTTGACTTAAAAATGAAAGTCTTCGTACTATCTATCCTAGTTAAAAGTCATTGTATGGCTAGACATGCCTGAGCCGTAAACTTAAGCATTTCGTTAATTGGCATGGCCAAGTTTATACCTTAAAACGCCCCAACATGGGGAGCATTGTCGAAAAGGGCAGAACATGAAATTTAAAATGGGTTCTTTATACGCAGCATTGACGCTAGCAATCGTAGCGCCAAGCACTCAAGCTGATGATTTATTACAAATTTATCAGCAAGCATTAACCAGCGATCCTATCGTACTGCAAGCGCAAGCACAGCGTAACGCCTTGTATGAAAAAATTGAAGAGAATCGCTCACCGTTACTCCCAAGCTTAAGCGCAAGCGTTGGTTATGATAAAAACTGGCACGATCTCCAAGGGGATAGCGATGGCTATGCAGGTAAAGTGTCGTTATCTCAGCTGATTTACGATCACAGTGCTTGGGTAGGCTTAAGTTTGGCAGAAAAAGCCGCCTCTCAGGCTGATTCAGCTTATGCCTCTGCAATGCAAAACCTGATCACCCGCGTCACCAGCGCCTATTTTGACGTATTGACCGCCAAAGATAATTATGAGTTTCAGGGCGCAGAGAAGCGCGCCATCGAACGCCAACTTGAACAGACTAAGCAAAGATTCGCCGTTGGCTTAACCGCGATTACCGATGTCCATGAAGCCCAAGCGCAGTTTGACTTAGCCTCAGCCGCTGAAATTTTAGCAGAAAATACCTTAGCCAACAGTTATGAAGCCCTGCGTGAAATCACAGGTGTCGATCACAAGACTATTAATGTGCTTGATACTGAGCGCTTCTCTGCTAGTGCTGTTAGCCCAGCCAGTTCAGCAGATTGGTTAAAAATGGCTGAAAACCGCAGCATAGATTTAATGACTCAGCGCATTGCCAAAGACATAGCCCAAGAAACCATCACGCTTTACAAGGCTGGCCATATGCCAACCGTCAATTTTGACGCCAATTACACTAAGGCTTTTGATCAATCTCCAATAGCTGATTTCGACAGCAAGTCTGTGGGCGTCAGTATTAAAGTGCCTATTTTCGAAGGTTTCAAAATTGACTCTAAAGTTAAGCAAGCACAATACCAGTACGTAGAAGCCAGTGAAAAGCTCGAGCAGACCCACAGGGGCGTTGTGAAAAACGTACGCAACAACTTTAACAACGTGTCGGCCTCAATTAGCTCAATTCGTGCTTATGAGCAATCAGTGGTGTCCTCTGAGAGCGCCTTAAAAGCCACCCAAGCTGGCTTTGAAGTGGGTACTCGTACTATCGTTGACGTGTTAAATCGTACCCGTGATTTGTATGATTCCAAGCGTAAGTTATCAGATGCCCGTTATGGATATATCAAATCTATCCTAGCGCTTAAGCAAGCAGCAGGTACCATTAACGAAGATGATGTGATTGCCATTAACAGTGGCTTAAAAAACCCTGAGTAATCACCTCTATTCGCATCAAGTAATAAAAAACCGCCAATGTGGCGGTTTTTTATTCGCTAATTCTTTATTACTTAACCTCAGCTCGGGATAATAAATGTATATCAAACAGCTCTTTGCACCGCTAACTGCGTTGAGTTCACTTGCAATAGGCTAGCTATTGACGCGTAAACTCGCCTTGTTATCAGTGCAAAGTTCAAGTTTGAGTGCTAGATGTTGGATTTAGGCTGTTTCAACACCATTTATTCATCTCTTAACCCGAGTTGAGGTTACTTACTCTTTATTCCATATAGAATAAGTAATATTAAAAGTCTAATTCAACACCAGCAAACACGCCGCTAAGCTGAGTATCTTGTGTCATGCCAGAAAAGCGGCTGACATCAAAACTCATATCACGGTAACCGACACGCACTTTAGTATCGACAACTAGCCCATCAAATACCCAACCTAGGCCCACTGAGTAATCGTGCACATTTGATTCACTGACGCCGTGTAGCAACTCGGCAAAAGCGTATAACCCCATACCAGGCACACCCACTTGTCCGCTGGCGTAACCCATGGCAATGCCACTGTCGATATCAATTTGCTCAGGGTAACCGGCATCACTTACCCGCAGCGAACCATTCATCATCTTGTAGGCGCCGCCCACATCAAGCTCGGCCAAATCACTGTCCAGTAGCTCGTAATACAGCACAAAATCTGTATTGTTTAGCTTGTTATCTATGCCGACCTTGCCAGAAAACCCATGACCATTAAAGTTAAAGTCAGCATTGTCTAGGCTCGAGGTGGCAGAAACACGGTTTTCACGAATTTTTAGATTAGGCACAAATGGCAGCATGTGCTCAACAGCAAACCAAAGGCTACCTTGGGCATCGGCGTCTAAATCGCTGTTGACCTTAGCACCGCTATCATCGGCGAAATAACCACTGGCATCGCTGTGCCAATAGTCACCACCCACTTTAAAACCGGCAAAGGTATCACTGTGAGCCGCGCTAGAAACCGCCATTAAACAGGCGGCGGCAAGTAAAGTTTTTCTTAAATGAAGCATATATATCCTTTATAAAATAACTGCTGAATATCTATAATTATTTGGGTGTATAAATTTTTGTAAAATTAGCCTTGGGATAACAGATTAGTTAAATCAATCACTGCCGCATTGGCACGAGAAATATAATTTGCCATCACCAAAGAATGGTTGGCCACTAGCCCAAAACCACTGCCATTGAGTATCATAGGACTCCAGACTGTCTGTTGGGTCGCTTCCAATTCACGAATGATCTGCCGTAAGCTTACCTCGGCATTTTTCTTCTCTAGCACATCTTTAAAATCCACCTCGATGGCCCGCATGAAGTTGAGTAATGCCCAAGCAGAGCCGCGGCTTTCATAAAACACATCATCGATTTCCCACCAACTGGTTTTTACTTCGCTGGAAGACGAATTTGGGGTGGATTGCCGCGCCGCCGAATCACCGGCTAAGTCAGTGTTTACTCTTTCTTGACCCACGCTGGCGGATAAACGCTGGGACATACTGCCCAAACGCTTCTGAATTTCTTTAAGCCACTCGTTTAGATTATCGGCTCTGGCATAAAATTGCGCCTCATCATGGCTAGGATCACTAATTTTAGCGCGATACAGTTTCAATAATTTAATCGCATCACTATATTCGCCTTCAGCGCTTGGCACCAGCCAACTGGTATGAGTAATGTTAAGTTTGGAGTGGGCGGCGAGTAAATCGCTATCAGCCTTGGATTGTGACTGTGAACGGCTGAATTCTTTACGCATTATGAGTGCTAAGTCGCGCACTTGCTCTATGGCACCAAATTCAAATGCGGGCATATTGTCCATAAACAAGGAAGGCGGCAGCACATCGTTTGATAACCAGCCACCTGGCTTATCCAGTAAACTGTCTAAGGTATTAATTAACGAACTAGTAGTAGCATAACCGACAACCATGCGGCCATTGTCGGCTTCATAATACACAGGCTCTAGGCTGTCGGGTTCGACGCTCCACCATACGCTGATGCCATAACCCATTAATGCGACGGCAGCTAAGCTTCCAATGAGTTTATTTTTGGTCATTTGCATCTGTATTATCTCCTAGTGGTGATGATGGTGTGAATTTGACAACTCTTGCGCTTCTGCCTTTTCTGCACCTTGTACTTGCAATTCGATCTGTTGTGGCTCACCTTGGTCAAAAATAAGTTCCAATGTCACCTTGTCGCCGATGGCGAGCGGCTTAACTAAGGAAAGCAACATAAGATGATCCCCTGTTGCCGCCAAGGTTAAGTTAGACTTGGGCTGAATATCAAAGCCACTGACTTGGCGCATCTTCACCATGCCATTCTCTTCCAATATGGTGTGTAGCTGGGCGTCTTTTGCCGCTGAGGTCTTGACTGCCACGAGTCGCTGTAATGTGTCCGTCGGGTTTTCTAGCACAAAATACGCCGCCGTATTGGGCACACTGGCAGGCATGGCGCGTATGTGGCCTTCAATGAGAACCACCTGTGCAACCGCGGTGAATGATATTGATGATAGCACTAAAAAATTAAACAGATGTTTGAATATTACTTTCAATGTCTTAAACTCCATGTAATACCCTATCGCGTCTATTAAGGAAACAACGAATGAGTCATATTCAGGTTCGGGATGATCAAGGTGTGCGTGTCATCAGTTTTAATCGCCCTGAAAAGCGCAATGCCTTTGATCTTAATATGTATCTTGCGCTAACAGAATACCTGATCCAAGGTGAGGCCGACAATGACATTCGCGCCTTTATGCTCCACGGCGCAGATAATTGTTTTACTGCCGGTAACGATATTAGTGATTTTTTAAAAAGTGGCAGTTTAGGGCCTGAGCACCCAGCGGTTAAGTTTCTCTATTTATTGCTCGAGTTAAAAAAACCTGTGGTGGCTGCGGTTTCAGGCTCGGCGGTGGGCATAGGCACCACTATGTTACTGCATTTCGACTTAGTCTACGCCGATA
This sequence comes from Shewanella denitrificans OS217, assembly GCF_000013765.1. Taxonomy (NCBI): domain Bacteria; kingdom Pseudomonadati; phylum Pseudomonadota; class Gammaproteobacteria; order Alteromonadales; family Shewanellaceae; genus Shewanella; species Shewanella denitrificans. The sequence goes on from NC_007954.1 coordinate 3,864,556, forward strand.
ACAGCGCTAAATTTCAGCTGCCATTCGTCAACCTTGCCTTAGTGCCAGAAGCTGGGGCGAGTTTGTTATTACCACAATTAGTGGGAACACAAAAAGCGGCTGAGTTAATTTTGTTGGGTGAGAGTTTTGATGCAAATACTGCTTGTGAACTTAACATTATCAATAAGATAATCGATGCTGATACCTTATTGGACTTTGCCTTAACTCAAGCTAAGAAACTAGCGGCGCAGCCTCCTCAAGCACTGCAAGCATCGCGTAAATTACTGCGCAGTAATAGCGATAAAATTAGGCTGCAAATGCAAGCCGAGCTGGCTCAATTCGATGAACGCTTAGGCAGTGATGAAGCCAAAGCAAGATTTCAGGCGTTCTTAAAAAAGTAATTATTCAGTTCTAATGCTATAAGCACTCTGCATCTATAAGCCCTCTGCATTAAGCGGCAAATGAGATCTTTGCCGCGATTAAAAATCTCTGGGCTTGTTTTTTATCAGTAGCGCTAACACAAGATAGACCAAGCCACCAATGAAAGGGTTAAACACCACGGCCATTGTGCCTATGACTCGCGTCCACAACAAGGACCAATTAAATTCGCCAGCAATATGAGCGGCTACTCCCGCTATGATGGCTTCAGGCCCTGCTAATCTAGCTATCATCTTATCCATTTGTCCTCCGCACGCTTATGATAAATCACATTGATTGAGTTAACTTCAATTCACTTACCGCCACTTCATGAGCGCTCACATCTTGAGACTGAAAATGACGTTCAAACCAGCTAACACAGGATGCACATACTGCAAAACTAATGACAGGCAGTAACAACAGAGACATCAAGGGCAGTGCCAGCTGGATTAAGGCGGCCCAAATCATCATTTGGCCTCAGAGCGTTGAGTGACAACCAAGCTTTGTTCATTAATCTCAAGTGCAATGGCGGCTTCGTCTATCTCAGCCACTGAGTACAACTGTTGAGAGATTTGCTCTTGCAATGACAGCATTAATTCTTGCTTAGCTTTAGAAATCGCCTCTTGACTGGCTTGAGTCAGGTTTTGCTCTACGGCGACCAAAATCTCTGATGCATCGATTTCAACCGCTTGGCTTGAAAAACTCGCTAAGGTTAATGTCGCGGCGACTAAGCCCGTTTTTACCAATGAACTTGATGCTGTTGTTAGTTGAGTTAAGTTGTACATAGTGTCTTCCTTTTCAGTAGTGGGTTACATCTAAGGTATTGCGAACAACGTGCCAACTTTTAAAACATATTTTTATCACTTTAATTTCATATATTTAGCTGTAACATGGTCAATCTAAACATGATTCTTGCATGTTTAAAAACAGACTAATACTAGCGGTTAGTAAAAATAACCACTGCAATGGTGAATTTCACCAACACTATTTTCCATCCCTTTTTCAGCGGCTATTTACCCATGACGATAAAAACAAAAAACGCCCAAAAGGGCGTTAATAGCAATAAAGAGTTACTCTGATATTAGTGACTCTGATTTAATAACACTGATTTAATCTTGCATCGACTCTGCAGTAGTGTGCATCTTAATCACGGCCTCGCGCACCACTTCAATCCCCGCATTAGGCTTGTGGGCATTCTCACTTAAATGGCGGCGCCATTGGCGAGAACCCGCCAAGCCTTGGAATAACCCTATCATGTGGCGAGTGATGTGATTCAAGCGGCCACCGGTCTTTAAGTGGGCTTCAATATAAGGCAGCATCTTCTCAATCACCTGCTCACGACTGATGATGTCACGCTTTACACCATACAATTGTGTGTCCACCTCGGCCAATAGGTACGGATTCTGATAGGCTTCCCGGCCCACCATCACCCCATCGAGCTGAGTTAAATGCAGTTTGGCCTCGGCTAAGGTCTTGATGCCGCCATTGATGCCAATATTAAGCTTGGGAAAATCTCGTTTAAGCTGATAAACCCTATCGTAATCCAATAGCGGAATTTCACGATTCTCTTTTGGACTCAGGCCCTGTAGCCAGGCTTTACGAGCATGGATAGTGAAATCATCACAGCCTTTAGCCGCCACGGTTTCAATGAATTTGGTTAAAAACTCATAGCTGTCCTGCTCATCGATACCGATCCGCGTTTTCACTGTCACCGGAATATCAACCACTTGTTTCATGGCATCGACACACTCTGCCACGAGCTCAGGCTCTGCCATCAAGCAGGCCCCAAAACGGCCATTTTGAACCCTGTCTGACGGGCAACCCACATTCAGATTGATTTCATCATAACCCCGTTCAAAGGCAAGCTTAGCGCAAGCGGCAAGATCCACAGGGTTTGAGCCACCCAGCTGCAACGCCAGCGGATGCTCCTCTGTGTTATAGGCAAGATAATCCCCACGGCCATGCAATATCGCCCCAGTCGTCACCATCTCAGTATAAAGCAGCGCCTTAGTAGACATAATGCGGGCAAAGTAGCGGTAATGTTTATCCGTCCAATCCAGCATAGGCGCGATGGAGAAGGTGCTAGCGGCCATATTTGGCGCTAAACCTTGGTATGTCTGTGTTTTATCTAAATTCATTCTAATCCAAAAAATCATGTTCTGGCTATTTTTTACACGTTTTTAGATGTTTTACATTGATCGGGGAACCAATAGTGATCCAAAATGGATTGGACTGGGCATATTGGGGAACCATCATAATGGCATCATATAGCATTCAAAAACGTGAAAAGGCTGATGGGACAAATCGCCATCGTTGTCTTATCCGCGTAAAGAAAAACGGCAAAGTATTATACACAGAGCAACGGACCTTTACCAAGCACCAAGCCGCTGAGGCATGGGGCAAGCAACGAGTAGTGGATATTGAAACCAATGGTTATGATAATAAAGAAGCAGCACCTATTACTGTTGGCGAGATTATCAATAAAGCATTAGCTGATGAAAGCATAAAGGCCAGTATCGGACGATCTAAACTCTTCTGCTTAAAGCTACTCGCAGATTGTGATATCGCTAGCGTCAACCTACTGGAGCTCAAATCACACCACATCGTTGAGCACTGTAAACTACGGAAAAGTTCAGGAACGGGCCCATCAACCATAGTTATTGATGTTAGTGTTCTGCGCTGGTTGCTGCGCATTGCGAAATCAAACTTTGGCCATGAGGTTTCACAGATAGCCATAATAGATGCGTACGACACTCTCTACGCACAAGGACTAATTGCCAAATCAAATAAACGTTCGCGCAGACCTACGGCCATTGAAATTGAAAAATTAAAAGTGGGGCTAGCAGAAAGAGCTCAGCAACGAGCCGCACATATTCCTTATGTTGATTTACTCGACTTCTCTATACTCAGTTGCATGCGCATAGGTGAAGTATGCCGAATTAGGTGGGATGATGTTGATGAGACACAAAAAGCGGTGATAGTGCGCGACCGTAAAGACCCGCGCAAGAAAGCAGGCAATCACATGTTGGTACCGCTTTTGGGTGGCGCCTGGGAGTTACTGCAAAAGCAGCCGCGTGATGATGAAAGAGTGTGGCCATTCAATGAGCGCAGTGTCACCGCAGGGTTTCAACGAGTACGTAATGCTCTGGGAATTGAGGACTTACGCTATCACGATTTAAGGCGTGAAGGAGCTAGCCGGTTATTTGAGAAGGGCTACAGCATAGATGAGGTGGCGCAGGTGACGGGGCATAGGAACATCAACACCCTGTGGCAAGTGTATACCGAGTTATTTCCTAAACGATTGCATGATAAAGATGAGCAGAATTAACTAAGATAGGTGCTGATATGTGCGGAAGGATCAATATTTTTTCGAATGACCTCAATGCTAAGGTGTCTAATAGCTTAGGTATTAATTTTCATTCCCAACAAAACCTTGATTTGAGGCCTACCCAACAAGTTGCGACTTTAGTGATGCAAAATCAAGAGATTGATCAGCAAGACGCTTCTTGGGGCATACAACCTGCTTGGTCGAAGAAGTTATTGATCAACGCCCAAGCAGAAACAGTAATGAACAAAAAAACTTTCGCCTATGCTTTTGAGCAGAATCGATGCCTAGTGCCTTGTTCTGGTTGGTTTGAATGGCGTGATGAAGGGGGCAAACGAAAACAGAAATACCTGTTTAGTCATAAAGAAGACGTGCCACTATTTATGGCAGGCATCCTTTATCCCAGTGATGATGGCATGCAGCTAGTCACCCTGACTACATCACCAACGGATGAATGCCGACCCTACCATAACAGAATGCCGCTACTTATCGTTCCAAGTGATATTCTTTACTGGTTTCATTCAGAGCCCAAGCAGCTTGAACATCTGTTAATCAATAACCCTAGCAACATTATTAAGATATTAGCTGCTTAGCTAGCACTTTATCCGAGGTAAGCTTACCCAGTCTGTGGTGTATTGGGGGGTGAGTAGTTCACGGCGCATGCTCCACTTTTGTTCTATGCCTTGAGCCACAAGAAATAAGGTATCACGGCCATAGCGTTGATTCAGATTATCTAAAACCAACATCAATGAGGGGTTGGCTCTGGATGAACTGAATAAATCAAGTTGCCTGTGTTTATCACTTGCTAAGTCGATTAACCCAACCCCAATTTTGTAGTAACGAACGCCTTCACGGAACAGCTGTGTGGCGGCCTGTGTCATGGCTTTAGTTATTTCAGCGCTGCAGTTGGTTGGGCTTGCAAAATGAACTATGGCTTTGAAGCTTCTAGACTGCTCATCAAAGGGCGAGTTACTAGCAAATAACATCATAGTCTTACAACTTGAACCTTGAGAACGAGCCTTGGCGGCTGCGATACCCACATGCTTACTTAAAGCTTGAAGCAGTGAGTTATAATCGGTGATCCGTTCGCCAACGCTTCGAGTGCTGAATATCTGCTTCTTATCAGCTCTTGCTTCATCCCAAACCTTACATGCCTGGCCATTTAACTCACGAACGGTACGCTCTATCTCTATGCTGAATTGTTTTCTGGCTAAGCCTGCCGGCATATTAGCAAGGTCGAACGCAGTTTTGATGTTCATTAACTCAAGCTTTTTGCTTATTCTGCGACCAATCCCCCACACGTCCTCTGTCGAAAGTTGTTTTAGAATAGCTACTCGCTCATGGTCGGTATTGATTACACATACACCTTGATAACCCTCAATCTTCTTTGCCGCGTGGTTAGCAATTTTAGCCAGTGTGAGCGTCGCTGCTATACCAACACAGACTGGAAGGCGTACCTCTTTCCAGACCGCGCGGCGAATTAACTGGCCTTGTGTCTGCAGGCATTTAATAGCGGGATAGCAATGGGCAAAAGATAAGAAGCTTTCATCTATGGAATACACATGTTGTTCAGGAGCAAAGCGGCCAATAATACTCATCATCTTGCTCGATAAGTCGGCATAGAGCTCATAGTTACTAGAGCAAGCGATCACGCCTTGCTTAATGCAGAGGTTTTTAACTTTAAAGTAAGGTGAAAATTTAGGGATACCAAGTGCCTTGGCCTGACGATTAGCAGCCACAATACAGCCATCATTATTACTTAACACGATAATGGGCTTACCACGCCAGTCAGGGCGGAACACTTGCTCCGCGCTGCAGTAGAATGAGTTAGCATCAACAAGGGCAAACATTTACAGTTCTGCCAAAAGTGGGCTCTGGCGATGGCAACGAATGGAGCGAGTTACCACACCTTCAATCGAAAAGGTATCATAGTCATGAATAGCAACGGCTTGATATTGCTCATTAGAGGACAGTAGCAACCTTGACTTAGTATCGATGATCTTACAGACAAACTCGCCATTAAAATTGGCAACGATAACATCACCATTACGAGCCGTTTCATGGCGGTCAACAATCAACACATCACCATCAAAGATTCCTACATCTTGCATAGAGTCACCTTGGGCTAGCCCGATAAAGGTAGCACTAGGGTGAGTTACCAGAAGATCATCTAGACTTAGGCCGAGTTGATGGTACTCAGCTGCTGGGCTTTCAAAACCAGTAATACCAGCTCGAGCTGAAATAGGGATAACACGCATACACAACACCACTGTAATTATATACAGTAATTTTAGCAATTCTCGGCGAAACTGCAAGAACAGACTGGCTATGATGACGCTTTATCAAATGTCTACACTTCCATCTCCACAAATGGCAAGTCGGGTGCTGTGCCTAGCACCCTGCCGTCTTGCACGTAGATATGATCGCCGATGGTGGCGCTACCTATAGCACGTATTGTGTGGCCGCTGGCACTGCTGGCGGTGACTGTGCCATCGGCGTTGACGACATCTACTGTCATGATCATCCGTGGTAATACTAACGCTGTTTGAAGTTGTTTAAGCATGGTGCCTCGCTGGCTGTTAGCAGAGTTACGCAATTGAGCGGATCACGGTAATGGATTGTTCGATATTGATATCACCGCGTTCACTGACGCTGGCGCGGATACTCCAGCTATCACAAGTCCCTTTGAATACCTCAGTGCCTTCACGAATACCAATCAACATACCAGGTACTGCTGGGGGTAAATCGGCCATGACCGGCAGCGTCAAGTTGATATTAAGCTTATCTCCTGTATCGGCTAGGGCATTAGTGCCCGCGATGCGCGCGGCTTGGTTATCAACAATCAGCTGGGCACTGATATCGGCGGCAGGAATATTGCCCGCACTGCCAGTGCGTTTCACTTTCGCACTTATACCCTGCTGCTCACCGCGCAGCCACACCACATTACACAAAGGATTACGGGCTACTGTCTCGCTATAGTTAGTGATCACCGCATCGTGCAGGGTTAAATCAGGCACTGCGGTTGCCATCTGCCATGGCGCAGTTGGCCAGCGCGGAATGATAGTGAGCTTTCGAGCGGCATCATCGGCTAAGATCATGCAGCCAAGTTGCGTAGCAGCTTCATGGATGGCATCAATCGGTGACTTATTGCCAACGCTGAACGCGCCTGCGGGCACGGTAAAATCAGCAATGCCTTTAAGTTCAACTGTCCAGCCTGCGCTGCCAGCCCCCTGTTGCAATATGTCGCTAATAATACCGCCAAAACTTCGAGCAACCGCGTTGGTGTAGCTGATAGGCAGCAGATAAGGTGATGCTAATTCAGCGGCGCGTGAGCGGCCTGTGCTGCTATGGGTTTCACTGCCAAAGACCTTGCTAGCACTTGGCTGTTCAGCTATTACATAGAAATCGTAGCCATTGATAGTGATCAACAATAATTCATTGTGAGCCCGCTGGGCATCGATTCGGCTTGAAAACTCGATACTGACAGATTTAGCCCACTGACCACGGCTCTGGCTAATGCTGCAGCTTGAGATCACTATCGGTAAATTATCAAATACTCGTACGCATGTAATGGTTGGTTGCATAAGGTAGTACCTGCGGATTTGCGGTTCAATGGGGATTTTAAGATCAAGACTGGGCAAGCTTGGGTGAGCATCTATTAGGCCGCCACCATCGTCAAAACGGCACACTTTGGGCTCAATGGTAAAGCGCAGTGTTATAGGGCTTTGTGAGTTAGTCCAAGGCTCACCAAATCGCATAGTTATCTTGCCTGTTTGCGGAATATAGCGAGTCGAACAAATCCACTGTGGCTGATGCGGCCCCCAAGGCAGTGAATACTCAAACCCTCGTTGGCCCTTATAGCTGTAAGCTATTCCTTGGCAAATTTGAGTACCTGAGACCTGGCGCCAAAGCACGCTTGCAAGCTGCTCCTTTGGTTGTGATTGCGACCACTTGGCCACATTGACATTCATGCGCTGCAGCGGGGTTAACCAATCAAGCTGAGTGTGATTTTCATGTTGATTTGGAGTGGCCCAATGAACACTAAATTGCTGTTTATGTAATTGAGGTGTCAACCATGGCCAAGCCGTGATTTGTTGCGCTAAGCCTTTAGTGTGCCAAACAAGCCCATAGTCTTGATGATCTGCCGATTTACCGCCCCAAATAAGCGCTGTATCAAGTGCTATATAACGGCTTAATGAGTGTATAACTAGCTGATTATCAAGCCGCAGCCCCTTACCAATCCCTAATCCCAACTCAATGCCTATGCCCCCAAAACGAATGGGCGGCTCGGGTATAAGTTCACCCACAAAACGCAACTGCAGCGGCGAGGTGGCATTAGGCCAAGACTCATCAAATCTGAGTTCTAGCATGGCTTAATAACCAAGATTTACTGTGTGACTATCCACCAAAGGTAAGGTCACGCCATCGGCCACCTTAGCGTTATATTCTTGGTTATCATCAAGGATCATCACCAATACACCACTCAAGGCATAGGATGGGCGAACCAAGCATTTTACTTGGCCGCCTGCAGGCACTTCTTTTTGCCACAATAACTTTAATGAGGCGCGATCAATAACGGCAAAACGCTCGGCGGCGGGGTCGGCATCCAACTCAAGCAAGCCCATCATGTAGGGGGATTTTTCAAATATAGGGGCCGTTATTAGATTAGGCATACCAATCCCCTGTCGAAATCCAAAGATTGGACGCGCCAAGATGCGAAGTTGGCACTAGATAATAAAGGGTGCCGTTAAAGTCTTTTCTGAGCGGTAATAGCTCATCGGTGTAACCATTGAATGAGGATTGATATAGACCAGGCATAATCCCTCTAGCATAGGGGTGTAATGTACTCAGGTTATTGTTAACCCCTTGGGAATCTTCAAAATTAACCCCAGCGCCTTGAGGGCTATAGTATAGCTGGCGTATAGCTACTGGGCTCAGAAACTGCAAGTGGTTTGCGGGTGGCACAACTCTAATCGGTAAGGTGTGATAAACAGGGTACGGCATGTTTAACACCATTTGTTTGGGGTAATCACTGCCATCTGTTTGATGCATTTTACAGACCTTAGTATTATCGTTTAAATAAGTTAGTCCATCAGTCCAAGAGGGGTTGGCGGTAATGCTAGAGTCTGATTCTGATGGACCCATTACGGTTGTAAATCTAGTGGCGTCATTAGGGGTGAGGCTGTGAATATCGCCACAAAAAATACTGAGATAATGATAAGTGCTTTGTTGCACAGTATTCTTTGGCGAGTCACCATAAGTATAAATATAGAAACTGGCGGCTGTGGCAATGATTACCCAGTGTTTAACGTAATAACCCGAGCCAAACATACAGCGCCAACCTGCCGCGTTAACGGTTGCCCAATCAGGATTGATAGACGTAAGAAAAGGGGCCGATTGAAAATTAACAACCCCTCTTACAGTATCACCGGCACTTCTTGGCCAGAATTTAACAAAGCTACCTGATGCTAATGAAGTCGAATTTCTAAATACAATTTGCTGCGTTGGGGCATCTTCAAACGCCACCGACCAGCCAGCCGCTGCCTTGCTACCATAGCCTGTGACTAGGCATTTCTTCAATACGTTAATAAGCTCTGATGGCTTCATCCCCTCTGTGAACTGTGGCGCTCCGGCATCGTCTGAACGATAAACTGTAACTGGTAACCCCATGCTATTGACTCCTGAGTATGATTATTACGACTCGTTACCGCGAAACGCCAACACGGCTTTATCTGTGGTGATTTGGCTATGCCCTGCCTGTGTAATGCGAATGGGCATGATGGGTTTGGCTGCAGCATAAGTGTTGAAACGTATGGCTTCGCCTATATTCCAACCGCCGCCAAACGCAGCGGCCCGAATAACAAAATACGGGGCATTGGTTTGGGGGTTAATGGGGGAAAAGTCGTTTAACACATCACCGGTGGCGATTTGGCCAAGGCGTCTACCCACACAGCGAAATGATGTTGTTGAGTTAAAAATAAGTACCCAATCTTCATTTACTGCAGTACGGTTATTCACTTCAATGGGGTAATCGACCGTGTTTAGGTTGCCGGTGGCAGGGGTACCGTCTTGGGTCCAGTTATTGGCCCAAGCAGTCATATCGCGAACGCTGCCTACCCGGGCTTGTAAATCCCCTAAAATCTGCACACTGGCCACCGTACTATTGATGGGGTATTGCTGAGTTAAATTACCGGCTAAAGTAATGAGGTTATCACTGAGCGCTGTCACTAAGCCCAACTCGCCTATGGTGTCGCTTAAGATAAAGGGCGCAGTAAAGCCGCTAAAATCACTGTTTAATGTGACTGTGCCAGACGCTGTATCCACAGTGAAGTTATCATTGGTGGGCGTCCATAAACTCAAGCCTGTTGCATCGGTAATATCAACAAACCGCGCCCCTTGGCGAATGTTATGCACCTGTGCGGCGGCTGGAGTTGGAATAGCTTGATACTGGCTGTGCTGAATGGCCACAGTACCCCAAACCCTAAAGCCATCCACTATGCCGTTATTAGGCACCCGCAGCGGGTTTAATCCATAAATATCTGCAGGGGGTAAGTTTCGCACTTGCTCGGTAATGTCATAGGTTAAGGTATTGAGTTTCACGGGCTGAGTGAAACTCAAGGTCACCAAACCATTGTCCAAGGTACCGCTAACCCCTGCCCCAGTAATGACGCCGTTTGCATCGCTGCTGGCACTGACTAAAGTGTCAGTGGCTGAAAGTACCTGCAGGTAAAAAGTCTCTAATATAGGGGTGGTGGCATTGAGGCTAAAAACGGCATTGCTGACGGGGGTGTTTTCAGTGACTAATGCGTTAAATGTGAGCCCTGAGAATCCCGCTTCAAGGGTGATGACTCCTGCCGCATAATCGACAATACCCACTCTAGTATCCCCATTCACATAAATACTGCCATCACGCTCGACAAAGGTATAATTGCCGCCGTTCAGTATCACTTTGCCATCAAGCGAACCTAGCACCAATTGTTTTGCTGCAGGAAATGCATCTGCGTTGTCATAGTTTTGATAGTGGCTGCTTGAGATATAGCTCAAAGAGATATTGCTGTTTATGTCTGGTTTACGGGCCAAGGTCACACTGACTTTATCTGTCGCCACCACAATCACTGCATCGACCGTGCCAAAGATTTCACCGCCTGATTTAAAGCTCACTTTTGGCGAGTAATCCACATTCTGGTTTTCCCCTTGCAGCACATCGGTTAAATCAAATTGATAGCTTTGGGCTTCACTGGCCACTTGGGATACGGTTTTAGGTAACACGCCATTGGCCGCTAAACTAATGCCGCTTTTTGTCTGCTCACTTAATACCACAGGCAAAAGATTTTTCTTGGTCGCTTCGACCGCTAGGGTTTTGCTGCTGGTTGCGCTAGTGAGCTTAGTCACGCCATGAAACTTAAGCGGGCTTGCCTCATTAACAAGGCGCAGCTTAGTACAGTTATTATCACCATTAATATTGACGTGACTTTCTGGCGTGGCGCGGGACATTGGCGGCTCAAACACCACATTACCCGCACTGTTACCAGGCGCAAAAAGTTGCACCACCTTGGCGTAATGCACAAATCTTGGATAGGCTGTATCTTCATTGCCTGAGTACTCCACGCTAATGGCAATCACTTGGCCCACTCTAAGCTGAGTGTAAACCCGATATTCACGGTTATTTAAGGTTTTAACGCTGGTTAAATAATCTTGGCTAAAGTTGTTTTGATTGGGTAAGAAGCCTGGGCCGCCCGAGCGAAATAAAGAGCCTGCTGTTACTGAGGATTCAATGATTTCTTTCATGTCTGTCATGCGGTCGCTATCATCAAGCGAGTCAGCTTCTACCAACATCAAAGACACTAAGGGATCCGTTGGCGCTTCACTGATAAACACATGGGCATCGAGTAAAGTTGAGGTGTCTTGAGTGTCCAATGCGGGATAGCATTTCACGATATCAATCGCCGATTGGGCATGGTCAATGTCGCTGATGGCTCGAAACAACTCATTGAGCTTGCCTGACTGGACAAAGTTGCGAGTGCGCTGGCCCCCTGCATCATCACTGGCGCCGAGTAATTCTGGCTTGGCTATCTTCAAATCTTGGCGGGTAATTGTCATAGTGAACCTGTTATAGAATTAGAAACTTTAGGACCACATTGGTGAGGTGCTCAAACCCACCCACTTGGTCAAATAGATCAACTCCACCTACTGCGGTGCCTGCGGTGTTGTCCCAAATAACGTTGTAGCTTGTGCCTTCGTGCAGCAACGTAAAGCTAGCTAACTGGGTGGCTGCATGGGTTTGTAATTGCTCAAACTCACTCCGTGATAACCAACCATTTTGCGTACCTAGCTCCATTGCGATGCCTGCTTGTATGGCCGTTTGCTGCACTAATGGCGCACCGTTTAGGGCACGTTTCATGTTTGCAGCAACCCGTGGCGTATTGTTGCGATTGAGCCACAGAAGCGGCTCAGATAGCGTAATGCTGTCGATGATTGTCATAGACATTACTCGATGTTGTTAAATAGCTAGCCGCCAACGGATTGCAGGCGTTTGATCTCGTTCATCAACTCATTCACTATGCTCCGCTTGACCTGCGCATCAAACGTGCTGTTACCTACTTGCAGCTGCAATATTACGATATCGCTACTGTTTGCGGCCGTTATGATTCTTGGCTGAGTTTGGGTTGTCGCATTGGTTGGCACAGAACTGAAGGAGGGCTGCTGTTTAGTGGTGGTAGTAGCATCAATAATGGCTTGCTTGTCGTTGGCGTCTTTCTGGGCTTTTATTTCAAGATCTTGGGCCTTTTTTAGATCGCTCATGCTTTTTTGCAGCTTAGTGACTAACTGGCTATTACCATAGGCTTGAGCCTTAGCAATTAAGCCATCTATCTCTTTTATTTCACTGGCAAACTTACGCTTAATGACATCCTTTTCGTTACCCAATGCCGTATCTAAACGATCTTGAATATCCAAGGTGGTCGCATTAATGTCATCGGCCAAATCTTGGAACTTAGCACGCGCGTTATCAATGGCATTGGTTAGTGGCTGTAACTGCACATCCGACAAGCCCAACATGCCATTGGCCGCTTTGCTGGCCATTTTATCAAGTGCTTCTAAGCTATATGTGCTGCTTTCAATGTCATCAATTTGCCTTCTTATTGATAATGAAGTTTGCAGTTCACTGTAACGGCGTTTGTCTTCACCGGCTAAGAATGCCGTTTGCAAAATACCCATTTGCTGGATACGACTAATTAACTCATCAGCACTTGCTGCAGTATCAATATAACTCTTACCTGTGTCGAGTATCACGCTTCGTTGGGCAACGGTGGCATTACGTAGCGCGATATATTGAACAGTTTGATCTTCTAAAGACTGGCGGTTTTCTTTATTTGCTTCAGTGTTATCCTTAACGGCCTCAGTGGCGGCTTTCGTTTTTTCAGCGTTTTCAGCTTTTTTGCGGCTACTTTCGCCAACAACATTGTTTAAGTCAGATAATGTTTTTTCAAGCGTTTTTGATTGAGCGTCATACTCTTGCTTGGTTAATAAGCCTGCCCTAAAGTTGCGGTCGAGTATCTCTAATTGGTTTTCATACTCACGCTGTAAAACAAGTAGCTCAACATAGGTGGCGTTCTCTATCTTAGAGAGCTCAACAGACTCACGTTTCATCTCAGCTAGGTTGGCTTCTTCCTTTGCTAACTTGGCTTTAATTAAAAGGAGTTCATTTGTTGCCTTGTTCTCGTCCTTTAAGGCTTGCTCTAATACGCGTATTTCAGCCTCTGTGCTAATAATACTTTCTTGCAAGCCTAACTGTTCGTCAGATAGTAAGCCTGTACCCTTTGTAACAAGATTGATCTCGTTAACCGTTTTGTCATAAGCGCTGGCCAATTCTTGTTGCGATATAGTCAGTTCTTTTTCGGTTAACAATCCTTGTGCATATTGGGTCTGTAGCTCTTTGCGCTTAGCAATAAACTGATCGGTTAATTCAGCTTGTGTTGTCGTACTGACATTACTGGCATTAACCTCAGTTGAATAACTTTTGAGCGAGCCTGTTAGTAACTCGGATGCTTTAGCCAACCTTTCAGCAGAGATCACACCTTTAGCATAAAGCTCATTTAATGACTTTTGCCTTGTCTCAACCTCAGCGATCGCCTCTGTATATGTCAAGGTGCTGGTATTTAGCTTAGCGAGGTTATCGGCGTGCTCAACCGCCGCATCAGCCGCTTTTTTATCTTTTTCAGCCTTTTTCTTACTGGCTGCGGCCGCCTTTTCTTTTAATTGAGCTTCGATTTCTACTTCACGATTTGCTCGCACCAAAGCCGCCGTTAGTTCGCGGTAGATGGTTTCAAGATCTTTATTGTAAGCACCTGATAATAAGATATTACTTATTTGGCCGCGTTGATCTGCCGATAACTTTTTAAGTGCTTCTCGGTATTTTACTGTGGTATTAATTAAGCCTTCGTAGGCAATAGACGACTCACCACTCATGCGCTTATTAAGCGTAATGATGTCTTCGCTATCACGCTTAATTGCCGCTGCAATGGTAGTGCTACGGGTTTTAGCATCAGCAACTTGCTTTGCTGTGACAAACTCAATACCAGAAAGCTTACTTGCTGAACGAAGCGCTTCGAGAGTCGCCACATTCATATTGCTTAATTCTAACGCCAGCGAATTTACGCCTATGCTGACGGTATTTAAACCAGCAGCAAAGGCATCCATTGTGTACTGAAGGGCGCTAAAAGACTCATCAGTGCCTGCCGCGAAATTATTAATGTCTGCAAGTAAATCGACAAAGCTATCAGCTAACTCTGGTATGCGCTCCATGAGTTGAATAACGTTTTCATCTACGGCATCAATTGCATCACCAGTCGCCCTTATTGCAGTATCAATTTCGTCTGAGAACGCCTCACCAATACTGGTTGTTAGCCTATGGAATTTGTTTTCTAAGCGACCAATCGCCGCCGATTGATCAGCATAGGCTTTGGCGGCTTCCTTCATGTGGTAGTCGCCAGCAATATAAGCTTTGTTAGATAATTCCAATGCCGTTTTTAAACGGTCGGTACCATCTGCTAATACACTGAGCACGCTTGTTGCTTCAACACCTTCAATGCCCATCGACTTAAGTGCATCAGAAACCAGCCCGCCCTCAGATTTAACACGCTTTAATCCCTCAAGGAATTTGACTAAGACTCTCTCAGGGGCATCACCCAGGTCTTTTTCAATTTGGTCTGCGGTTTGGCCGGTGATTTTAGTCAGTAGCTCTAAATCATTACCGCCTTTTTTACTGGCCTCATTGATTGAGGCTGCTAACTTTTGAATGGCGGTGCGTGAGCGCTCCGCAGGCTGACCTAACTCAGCAAGAGTAGTACCAAACGCCGCAGCCGCAGCAGACCCTAAATTAATTTCACGGGTACCTGTAACAATCTCCTTGGTCATGCTCACAATATCGGCTTCGGTAATCGCAAAATCATTACCAAGTGCAACGACAGAAGAAGATAGATTTTGTATCTGTGGAATACCTTGCTGCGTCATCCCCAAAATACGTGCAAGCATGGTTGCCGCTTCATCACCGGCTAAGTTGGTTGATAACCCCAAAGCATCGGCGGCAGCAACTAAGTTTAAAATATCTTCGGTAGATTTAGTGCCTAATTGTCCCGCAACTTCTGCCATGCGCAGTAGTTCATTGGTGCTAGTTGGGGTCACGTTCTCACTAAGATCTTTAAGTTCAGCCGCCATTTTGACAACCGCCTCGCGAGCATTGCCTGTGGTTTTCTCTACCTTGGTAATGGCGGCTTCTAGCTCTCCGTAATTTTCAACCCCACTTTTTACTGTTTGTACGGCCTGCTGCGCCGACAGCAACACAGCATAGGCTTTGGCTAACGTCCTTACTGCCCTGGTGGTTAAATCGGTTTGGGCATTGGCATCCTTTGAGGATTTTTTGCTATTAGTGAGTAATTTGTCATGCAGGCTTAGCTTATCGTTAACCCCCTTCAGCGCCTGTTCAGCGGCAGCCTGCTTAGCCTTTAAGTCTTTACTCGCATCGGCCAGCTTATCCATGCTGATCCCAGCTTTATTGAGCACGGCTTGCTGTTTATCTAACTGGGCTTTATTGCGGCCAAGGCTAGCGCCCAGTTGGTTTAACTCAGTACGGGCGGTTCTAACCTTAAGGGTATATTCAGCTTTTCTTTGACCGGCTTTATCAACTTCAATGCTAATTTTCTTAAGTTCTGCAGTTTCTTGCTCGAGCTCAGTCGCTAAACGACTAGCGCTAGCTGCGGTATTTTTTTGCACCGCTGCCAGCTTTTGCAAATCTACTTTCGCTTTGGCTAACGCCTGCGTTTGGGCTTGGCTGGCATTAGCGCCTTTGGTTTGAGTCGTGGCCAAGCGCTCAACCTCTGCGCCCGCTAACTTAAGCTGGGCATCATACTTAGCAAGTTCAATTACCGTTTGGTTGTATTCTGTTTCAAGTTTAGTTGTCGAGATTGCGGCCGCTCTTTGGGCTTGCTCAAGCTGCTTAGCATCTGTCGCCGCTTGTTTTTGCTCTTTTTTAAGCTTATCGAGCGCGACAGCATTATCAACATACGCCTTTTCACCTTTTTTTATCGACGACGTTAGATCATCAATGGCTTTAATCGCCGCCTGCTGTTGTTTGAGATCGTCAAGCTGCTCATTGAGTTTTTCACTTTCCCGCCCCAGCTCCTGCAAGGCTTTCTCAGACTTCTTGGCTTCGCTGGAAAACAGGTCTTTGCCTTGAATAATTAGATTAACCACTTGGTCTTTAAAACTCATGAGTTCACCAATAAGGAATTAACAAACCAAAATAAAAAGCCCGCAGCACTTAGAGTTAAATGCTACGGGCTATTAAGGGCTTAAAGTGGATTACGCGGCGCTGCGAACGAAGAACTTAGACTTACCAGTGGCAACGATTGAACTATCGGCAAGTACAGCACCTTCAATGTCGAAACTGCCGTAATCTGTGCCGATTAAGTCTAAGCCTGATGTGGGTGTGGGCTTCCACTTATAGAACTTCAGCGTCCAGGGTTTGCCGGTTGAGTCGTTAATACCGTCAACGACCACACTGACCGTTTTGCCCGATTCCGTTAATGCCTGCAACGCATTACCCGCTTGACTGGTGTAACTGAGCTTAAGCGCTTGACCAGCGGTAATGGCCCCGCCTGACAAGGCGCGGATCCCTGCGGCACTTACCACGTAATCCTCATCAAGCACATAGGTGGAATCCCCAGCGGTATTTTTAACCACTGGAGCAACTGAGGTGTCAATCATGTGGACCGTTGGCGCTAAGCCGTCAAGCACTGCGGTAATGTCTTCATCGACCACTGCTGCTGCAGTTAAAACATCAATCTTACCGCGCATGGCTAACGCCAAATTGTCATTGTTAAAATCGTAAAAGGTACCACTTAGTTTGACCGCTTTAATCAGGGTGACTTCATCGGCGTTTCCACCGCCACCACGGTAGTTAGGCAAGGATTTGGTTTCTTGATCAATAGCGAGTTTTACGCCGCTAACGTTGCCACAATCACGGCCATCGATATAGACAATCGCTGAACCAATATAACTTTCAGTTACGGTTTCACTCATAATGAGTCTCCAAATTTAACGGTAGTAACAAGGGATAGGGTTAGCACGGCTAACCCGTGGCTTTCATGGGCTTCAGGCATGATGTACTTACATGGCTCTGACTCTTTAAAGCTGATAACCGAAGGCAACCAACTGGGTTTTTCTGTGAAGCGCTCATCTTTATAAAAAGCACAACGGATGGCACGTACCAGATTGATTAAATCTGCTGTTGGGGTGCTGTTTTTCGTGAGTTTTACGCCTGCGACGACTTGTAATGCCAATTCGTCTTTGTATTTATCAATACCATTTTTAGCGTCAAATCCATCGGTGTACGGCTGCAAAAAAATAAATCGTTCTTCCTTTGCGATACTTTGTACGTAAAAACCTTCACGCACAGTTGTGCCGTCAACCAGCGCAAGGCGGTCTAATATTGCTTGGATCATGGAAGTTATCCTTTAGGCATTAACGATTCGCGTACTGACGATATTTATTTCTTAGATGTGCAATAATCGGCGGTTCAATATCCCCCCTGATCTTGCCGAAACTGCCGGCCACTGAAGGGCCGTACATCGCTTTTTGCCCTTTAAGCTTGCGCCAACTGTTATCGCCTTTCATCCGTTGGAACATGATTTGATTACCGTTGCGGCCAATCACGCTAAAGGTGCCTTTAAACCACACGGGTTTATTGCGCAGGGCACTGACCATGTGGCCATCAGGGCGAGAACCACCCCACCTTGCGGTACGGGTAAGCCTTCGCGCGAAACGGATTAAAGTACTGGGGCGGTAACGGGCCGAGATAGTGCCCTTTAGATCACGCGGGTCGAAACTCACGGATAGATTCTGCTCAATATAACTGCGGGAATTAAAGCCGTAGCGATTATAAATACCATCAACTGCAGCTTTTTCACCAAACTTTACCGTATCCTCAATCGCTTTTTTTATCGCTGGCGCTTGGGCGCCGCGAATGCGATTTAGCTCTTTAGTAACAGCATCTAGCCCGTCAATTTTTATGCGCGCCATTAGTTAGGTCTCAAGTGGAATATAGATAAAGGTCACGCTGATAGAGTCCATGCTTACCCTTTGGGTGAGTCGTCCGTGCTGGCCATTAATGTCAAATTCATCACCTGAATTTACCGCCCCTTCTGAATGCAAAAACTCGGCTCGGGTAACTAACTGGGGCAAATACTCACCCAAACCTGAGCTTAAATCCTTAGCGTTATCATCCAAACTCACCAAGCGAGTAAATGCCGCAGAGCCATTAGTTGGGGTAAAAAGGCACGGTTCAGCTAAACGCTGAAACACCCGCACCATTTTAGCGCTCGCCCTATCAGCGAAGTTTTTGCCCACATTAGGCATTGATTTTTACCCAAACCGTTTCGGATGGATTAGATGCATCAGCCCACGCCTTACCCGCCAAGGTATTGCCTGATGCCGTTGTGGTCACTGTGTTATCCGATTTTAAATATACTAAAGCCCCTTGGCCGATATCATCAACACTGACTTTAGGTAGCTCAAACACACCTGTGGTAACAAATGTGCCTTCACTGTTTGCGGCAACATTACCAAGAGCAACGCCCACCAATTTTCCGATAAGCGCTGTGGCTCCGCTAGCAACATCCACCGTGGGAGTGTGATCAATAGTGTGACCATCACAAACTAGATTGTTCATAACATTCATCCTGTAAAAGAAGGAAAAGAGAATAGGTCCTAGGATCTAGAACCTAGGCAGTTGAATTACACGCCGGTTGATTTAACCAAACCACGGTGATCAAGCGGTGCAACACCCGCATCAATACGCACCTTGGTAGCAACGCCATCTATGGTGAAACCTTGTTGCTGTTCGATGTAAGGCGTATCGATACCGTCTAGGTAAGCCACTTCAATGGTGTCACGCCCTTTGCCAGCTGCAAGGAACCATTGTGTTGCACTGCTATCATCTAAACGAGGTTCGCCAATCACTTCAGCAAAGTTTTGGATTGGATTAACAATACCTGAATTAACATCAGCACCTTTAACTGAACTGGACTTAATAATCTGGTTCATTGTGGTTTCGAGCCCTACAGGGCACAACACAAATTCAGGGCGGATGTTAAGGCTACGATTACCCGATTTTTGCTTACGCATTAACATGCGATTTGCATCAATAGCCGCTACGCTGGGCGCACCAGAACCTAAGTTACCGTGGTCGGCATGGAACAAGGCTTTTCCGTCTGCCATTTTGGGGTTTTGCGTAAGAACCGCATACACCAAATCTCCTATAGTGCCTTTAGCTGCAAAGCCCATTTTCATTGGAATGTCAGTTAACATACTCATATCATCATTGATAATAGCTTGGCGAGTAATAGAGAAAAGTTCGCCGTAGGTGGCCAGTGCAATTTGCTGAGCATGATCACCAACTGTCACGTACTTATATTCGGCACCTTCGCGCACTTGACGCAAACTGTTGAAGTCACCTAGCCCTACCCGTTGGGCAATTTTAAAGTCACCAAGCTGGCCTTTTTTCGTCCAGAGTTCAAAGGTTTCTTCGGCAGTTTCCCAGCCCATTAATACTGACTTATTGGCGATATCTAACAAGATGTTGCCAAAGTCGCTTGAGCTATGGGTAAAGGCCAACCCCACCATTTGCAAAGGGTTCATGCCAGACACCCCAATACCACGATCCGTTAATGAAGCACGGGCAAGATCACGCAAGTTATAACTAGCATATGCATTTGATTCCTCTCGCTCCGCATGACCAGCACGAGTTAAAAGCTGGGCTCGAATCGAATCGCCCACTATATTACCGTTACCCGAGTGAACACTCGTGCGGGGCAAAGTAGCGCATGGCGTGGTGTTCTCACCCAATTTAGCCAAGATCAAGTCTTTGGCTTTTTCGGCGTTGATATTAGCATCGGCAATGCACTGATTATGCAAATCAGCTAACTCCGGAAAGAAAGCAAATGCTGTATTAATACCCTTCATTCGCTCACTATTAAACGCAATCGCTGCCGCTTGAATTGTTGCGGCATCAGGTTGCACAGCTGCGGGGGTAGTTGGGGGAACTGCAGCGGCTGGCGCTGTAGTCGTTGGGGCTGTGGTGGCTGCAGTTGGAGTCTCACCGACATTGGCCTGTTGCTGTAACAGGGTTTGCATTGCTTTAGGCATATTATTAAAGTCCTTCAATCGTTTAAAATCAATTGATGCAGCCATTTGCATCGGTTCAATTACTTCATCAGCCAACCCAAGAGCAACCGCTTCTTGGGCGGTCAACCAAGTGTCTTCTTTAAAAAACTGTGCCAGCTGTTCATCACTGAGTTTCCCCGCTGCCTTATCTTGGTAAGCCTTGCCCATGCTGGAGCGCCACTTATCGAGTAAATCAGCGTACTCGCGTAAATCGTCTGCCGTGCCCACTGCGCCGCCCCAATTGCTGTGGATCATCAAAAAGGCATTTGACGGCATGATCACTGTGTCAAAAGCCATGCAGATCACGCTGGCCATTGACGCCGCTACCGACTCTATGCAAATCGACTTCTGACAGGGCCAGCGGGCAAGGATGTTATAAATTGCCATCCCATCCATCACATCACCGCCACCGGATTGAATGTAGGCTTTTAGCTGAGTGATCTTGCCCATTGCACGTAAATCAGAAGCGATTTGTTTAGCTGAAAAATCCCAGCCAACATCGCCATACATGATGAGTTCAGCCACGCCACCAGCGGCGGCTTTGATGCTATAAAAGCCGCGTTTTTCATTACTCACGGTCTGACTGTTGCCTTTTGGCGCGATCACTGCTGCGCTTGGCTGCATTGCGGCGAGCATTGCTGCTATCTTGGTTTTTTTCACTGGCTTGTTCTCCTAGTGAGGGGTCGGGGTCGTTAGCCGTGACCATGTGGTTTTCGCGGTTATAATCCACCTCCCGTTTACGCTGGCGTTTTACTTCTGTAGGGTTACGGCCACGGGCGCGGGTCCAATCGGCCTCAGTTGCAACGTTAGCGGCTATCATCATTTCCCAGCCTTCGGCCTCTTTCCGTGGATCAATCCATGGCATGGTGGGACCGTAGTACACGGCATCAAATAAGCTGCGCATATCCAGATCGGGCGGCAAGATGAGGGGGTCTTGCTTGTTGAGCATTTCCATTTGCAAGAAATTACGAAACACGGGCCGCGACCAACCGGCGCAGAACCATTGCTGCATAATGCGATTGGCTTCATCTTGCTCGACTAGCTCTTGGCGTTGGCTTGAGTAATTGCCTTTATAGTCGCGGGCAATGCTGGAATAACTTGCCCTTGTACCCGCAGCTACGGCTTTGAGTTGACCGTTACGAAAATCGACCAGATGCACATTAGGGCGATTGGATTCAATCATGCCCACATCTTCACCTGGCTTGAGGTCATCAAATGTCATGCCTGGGGCAATGGGAATATCGCGGCTATCTTGCTGACCACTTTGATCTGTTACAAACATGCTGGCATCACCGCGCTTGATATAAAACGCCAATGCTGCCGCAATCCTTGCCGCTACTCGCTCCGATTCTTCATAGTCTTTGATATCTGCCAAACGCGTTAAAATGCCGTGAAATATCGACACCCCACGCAGCTGGTGCAGGCGCTTAAACAGTCCAAGGTGCATCATGTTTGCTGCGGGTACCGATTTTGTCTGGTAGCGAAAGCCAATCTGATCCGCTGGGTGATCAAGCAATACGTGATAGTTAATGACTTGGCCCCAGGTATTGACTTCAAATCCGTGGCGGATACGCTGAGCTAAATCATTCAGCTCAAAGGGCACGAAGTCGGGCTCTAATGCTTCAATACTGTATAGGGTACCTTGCTCATTCGGGTGGCCGAGTTTTGGCAATTTACCTCTCACATGCTGGCCAAATATCTCACCATCGCGCAATACAGTGCGCAGTACTAAGCGCTCTAATTCGGGGCGGCTATAGCGGCCCGTTACATCGCACTTAAGCGACCAAGCACCAAAACGGCGCTGAATATCGTTTGCTAAGTCATCGAGAATTTCGCCACTAATACTGCGCGGTTGCGGTTCAACCACAATCCCTTGCGCACCAATCACCCGCTCTTCCATGCGGTCTAAAATGCCTATGCTCAGATCATGATTCTCATCTAGCCAACGGGCTTGCTCACGCAGGCTTTTACCTGCAGCAAACACAGCTTGGTTTGCACCGCGACTTTCTTTTTTCGCTTTATGCGTGCGGCCTGGGCTGGCAGCTTCGTAACCCTTAAGGTTGCGATAGCTCATGGCTGCAGCTTCACGCTGTAATGCTAAACGCGGGGCAAATATCGCCAGCGCATCATTGATAATGCTCATTTAAGCTCCGGTAGTTAAAGCGGATAACGGAACGCTTCGCTCACGGTCAGGGCGAAGCCCGTTCTGTCAGCCGTAAGGCCGCAGGCCGTTCCGTAGCCATGAAGTGGCGAATTGTCAGTTAAAGCTGGCTAACTTAATGCCGCCCTGTGGACGACTAAAGGCATTGATACGCCGCTCCCACTCCAAACGACCGGCACGAATTTCAGCTAAGTCTTCTGTGGTCATCGTCTTGCCGTTGATCGTGGTTTGCTTGCCATCTAGCACATCAAGCTCGGCCTGAAAGTACGCATCGATCATCTGTTGGCATTGGGTTTTGGTCATGCTGTTATCCTTGGCTTTGTGGTATTGACTACAGCCAACCGCCAGACGTACCAGAACCGCCACCGTTTAGGTAAGCAGCATTCGCATTGGCCTGTTTTGCGGCTTTAGGTTTAGGTTCTTTGGGTTGGCCGCTTGATATGGCGATCGGGGCCACTTGCGCAAGCTTGTCGAGGTTGATTCCGAATTTTTCTATGGCGATATACAGTGCTGCCAAGGCGTAGACAAAGCAGTCTAGCGCCTCATTGCGGCGCTTTTGGTTGTCCCATTTATAGATAATTCGGCCATCGCGGCGCACTGGTATTTTGCGTTCGCTAGTGAGCTGTTGCAGCTCTGCGTCATCACATACGGTTTCGTTTAGCGGGAAATGAATCGCACCTGGCTTGCGCACATCAACATCAGGGTCAACCCGCAACATAGACATCAGCAGCTCTTTGGCGTTATCGGTACCCACTTCAGTTAAGTAAACGCCTTTGGCGGTGCGTTTACGGGGAAAGTTGGCAATCGGCTTGCCGTAAACGTTAGCACCTCTAACCGGAATAACCCGCATTAACCCGAGCTTTTTACTCATGGCATAAACGTCATCTGTGTAATGACCGCCAGAGTCCCAACAGATAGTGCCCACATTGAGAATAACCCCATCGGCACGGCTGTAGCTTTGGCCGATACGCTCACCCACCTTGTCTTTTAATACTTGGCTTGCTGGGTCGCCGTATAAAATAAAGCGGTCGATTAATGCCGCTTCTTTGCCAGCACCCCAGCCCCAGACGCGGCCCTCATAGCGGTCGTCTTGGGTATCTATGCCATAGGTTAAATACACCACCCAATTAGGCACTTTGCCACTGGGGTACATTTCGCGGCGGCGCTTTAAATCTTCCCACTCTAGGCGTTCGCCGTTGTCGTTATCCCACGGCTGGCCGAGCTTGGTATTGACGAAGGTTTGCAGCTTTTCTTTGTCATTTTTGGCGTTATAAAACTCAGTGACTAACTTGGCCCAGCTGTTAAGCGAGTTATACGCTGACCAAATATGGATAGACACGCTGGATGGCGTGCAAATGTCGTTGCCGTTACTGTCGTAAAAATCGAGAAAATCTTTAGTTCGAATACCACTGTTTTCACATATCCAAAGTGCGCTTGGGTGCAGCTCCATATCATCAAGCTGATTGTTTTCGATGCAAGCGGCGCAATGCTCGCAAACGTAATAAGCAGTGCTTGGGTCGCTGCCTTGCCACTTGATCCCAAACTCTTCGGTCTTGCCTCCCCATTTTAAAACCTGCAGCTCATCGCAGTGTGGGCAAGGTAAGTTGAACTTAAAATAGTACGGGGATTCACTGCAGGCCTTTTCGATTTGGCAAGTGCCGAGAACTTTAGGGGTTGAGCCACGGATCGATTTAGGAAACATCGATAATTCGATACGAGTATCACCTAAGGATGTAGCGTTACCTTCGTGCTCGATAGACTCATCAAAACCCGCGAGTTCATCATAAATCACGTCATCAACTGAGTGCTCACGGTAGTTAGCCGCTGCCGTGCCACCGCGTACTAATAATGTTTTGCCATTGGTGAAAATTTTATCTTCTAGCGTGTTGTCTTTGTGTTTTCGACCAATCCATGGGGCTAGGTCCTTCCAAATTGGGATGTCACGAATTGCCGTTTCAACGTGCTTTTTCATGAACTTTTTGGCTATGCCATCTGTAGGTTGATAGATCAACACGTTGCGTTTTTTGTGCTCTATTTTATAAGCCGCATTCGCCATCAACATTTTGGTGTAACCCACACGCGCCGACTTCATTAGGTTGAGTCTGGTGATTTGATCGTTACCCATGGCATTTAAAATGCCAATTTGAAACGGTAAGCTTTCCCACTTGCCCTCGGTATAGGAGGACTCCGACGACATGTAAAAATGCTCATCGGCGTATTGTGAACAAGTCAGCATTGGCGGGCGATAAAATGAACGCAATCCAGCAGCAACGGCGGCTTTCAGATTTTTAATCTGTGCTGCCGATATATTCATCTAACAAATCCTCAATGCTCTCTGCCAAGCTGGCTGCGGTGTTCTGGCTTTTAATCACCTCAGCCCTAACGGCATCAATAGCGCGTTCTGGTATGTCAGGGTTTTTTCGCTTTACCCGTATGTGTATTTGGTCCAACACTGGGGCTATTTGGGCCGCTAACCGATTAAGCACATACACACAAAAAGCCACATCAACCACTTCTTTATCATCTTTACGATTCTTTAATTCCTGCCCATCGGCTTGTGCTTTAATCAGCCGACAGCGCTCGAAATCAATATTGGGCTTATCTTCGCTGTCATCGGGTTTAGCTATGTGCTTTTTCCGCTCATTGGCAACACGATTGCCCACCACGTCACTCATTTGGTACAAACATTCACGACCTTTTTTGCTGTGAACTGGCACATCCCATTTATCGAATGCCTGGGTACTGATGCCAAGACTTTTACAGAGGTCGGTTTTGTTGAGTAAGACGGGCGTTATCTCTGGAGATTGAATTCGGGCCATCAGCTTGTCTCAATTTTTTCCATCTGCTTTTTAAGTAGCTGCCTTTTTTGTTCAAATAATGCTTGCTCGCGGTGATTACGTTTCGATTGATAGATCCAATTAACCAGTGCCGTGGCCAAGGCACACACCACTCCGACTAGCACACCTATGTCTATGTCGCTGAAGTAGCTACCAAGCGCGGTAAATAACGATACAAAATACGATAGAAACGAGGTGATTTTCTGCACTCCTAGCTCAGTCGTTATATTCATGTTGTTGCCGCCATAGTTGAAGCCGTTGCATGTTTGCATTGCAAATAGCCAGCAAACTGGCTTGAGTGAGTGAATGATTGAGCAAATCAATATTTGTATTACCGGCAAAGCTTGGGTTACCACATAAGACCAACCACTCAGGAGGTGGGAGCACATACTCCATCTTGATCTGTGTCACCACTTTGACAATGGGCTGACTTGAGCAACTGCACAGCATCAACAGGCAGCAAAGCATTGGCCCAATCTTTAGTAGGTTCATTGTTCGAGCTCCTTAACTGATTGGCTTTATCCATGCGGCTTTTGTGAGTGGCATTGATGTCATTAAGGTTTTTTCTATGTTGGGCGTTAAGCGCTATGACAATTTCATAATGCTGTTTTAACCTAGCAATCTGCACCTCTTTGCTTTCTATGTTGCTAATCAGCGCTTGATTGCTCACATTCAGCTCGCTAATATCATTGTTAAGTAATGCATTTCTAGCTTGCAGACTTTCAATGCTGATATAGCAGATGCCGATAATGGCAAGAAGGATTAAGGTTACTGATGCAAACACTGTATCTTTTATGCTATTGAACATTTTGCAAATCCCTCATACAAAAACGCCGCTCATTTGAGCGGCGTTTGACTAGTCCGGGTAACCGTCTGCCTTTGGCGTATACCCACCTAAGTAATTCATCACATGCCGCGACTCGCTCGCCATTTAAGAACTTTTTTCTTAATGTCGAGGTACTAAAAGCCTCGGTACCAACGTTGTAGATAAAACTCAGGTAAGCAATGTGTTCGCCCTCGGTTAGTGCGGGCGCCAATTTACGTAAAGCTTGATTGAATTTATCAAGATCTGTGGCCAACAGCTTTAGGCATTGGTCGCGGCTGAATACCATGCCAACTTTGATGTCTTTACCTGTATGCCCAAAACAAGCTGTGCTAACCCCAACGGGATCGAGGTAAGTGTGATGAATTTCACCCTCATGTACCGCAATAAGCACAGCGCCAGACAATAAAGACCCCGTTAAACCAAGGGCAGCTAATTGAGATTTAATGCTCATAACCTCCCTCCTAAACCAATCAATGCTATTTCATGATCTGTGCCTTCTTGGTAAACAATAAGTAAGCCCAGTTTTTTAGCTAACGCATATTCAGCTTTGGCGCCGTTAGAATCTTCCCAGCCATCGAGCAAATAAATCATGTCACAGCACATCAACATCGGCATGCAGATAGACATGTATTCAGGTTCAGACAAACCCGCAGGTAAAGTGGCCGGATTCAGAACCACATGGCCAAGTTCACGCTGAACATCTGCAGCCAAATGAAACTCACGCCGATTTTCACCCACCATCCCAGACATGGGGCCAGCGATGTAAACCTTTTTATGTCGGGAAATACGAGCCATATCAGCACCAAATAAAAAAGGGCTCCAATACGGAGCCCTTGAGGGGGATGAACGCGCTACTTGTAAACGAAGCTTTATCAAGCCTACATAAATGTACCCGATTTAATGGGGCTTGAAAGCGTCAAATGTGACGCTTAAAGCGCCATATATGGCGCTGACAAATTTGTAAAGATGTGATACGTGAAAACTTAATCACAGAGTAAAAAGTGATTTAGTTATCACTTAACTGATTTGCGCACAGGCAAGAAGGTCAACGCATTACGTCAACGAGGGCAAGATTGGGGGATGAAAAAATCAGAATATTCAAAAGATCAAAAAATGATCTGGCAAAGTTGAGGCATGCCATCGCGCACAAGCATCAGAGCATCGCACTCGCGTTAACGGGGTGAAATAACAATTAAATCAGTTGGATAGCCCAAGGTTACTTGGTGCTGTTTAGGAGGGGTAAACAAGCTGCGCATAAAACAACAACACAACCCCCTAAAATTTTCTTATGTAGTGAAGCACTGCGCGTCACCGCCCCCGCAATGAAGCGAGTCGGAAGGACCCGCTAATTCAAACCTGACTCTTTTTCAACAAAATCAAATAGATGATCTCGCAAACTTAGCAATATAGTTCTTTCATCAGCCATTAAATCCTCATACTCCACCCAATCTTGACGTGATCTTCTTTTTAATTCATTCCTATTATTTTTGAACTGGTCGATGGAACTTATTGTTGCTGCAGAAAAGATCGGTTTGTACACAGATAAAACATTATCAACTAAATTTTCCATCTCTACTTGAGATAGTTTCCAGTTAGATGAAGCATTTTTAAGCAGTACTCTAACTGCAGGCATCTCTGCAACATCTTCATCTGATTGAACGCTATTTAGCCTATAATTCAATTCTTCCATTTCTTCATTTAATCTCACTAATGTCGATAAAGAGGCCAATAAATCGAAAATTATTGCCTTCCTTAATTCCCATCGCCTGATTTTTTCTTGCTCATTTAACCCGCTTAAGTGAACTAACACTGCCACTATAGTTGTGCAAGCAATCACGACATTAGTAACAAGAGCATAATCTAAGCTAAATGCATCTATAGAAATATAGAATAGGCCAAAAGTCATCCATCCAACCATAATACCTACTAGTAAAGACCCTACTATTTCACCCGAAAAAATACGACACCATTTATAAAAACTCTGACTCATTTACTTAATACCTAATACCTAATACTCTAATTAAATAGATATTATTCCTTATTCCTTGAAAGTTAAAGCCATCTCCCCCTTTCTCAGCCAGTACACATACGACTGCTTACTATCAAACCCCATCAGTATCCACTGGCCCTTGCACACGTAACAGGTGCGGATAGCCCGTTTGCAGTTAGGTGATAAGCGCTCAATCATCTTATCGAACTGGGCCACATGCTTAGGCACATTGAGCTCATGCACCACCGAAGCGCCATACACTTGCACCTCACCCAACTTATCGCAAACGCTGCGACTACCAAAACCTTGACCCAGTTCTTGGAACGCCCAATAATTTCCCCAGGTAACTAGGCCAGCACGTAAAGCCTTCATGTTCATCCACTGTGCCTGTGCATCACATAACCTCATCAGTCACCTCCGCAATCTGATCAATCGATAAATGAAACACATCATCCAAAATCGACAGCAGATGATTTGATGGCACGTTACAATCCCCATTTTCCCACCGTTGATAAGTGCGCCGACTCACCCCATAAACCGCCGCCACCTCATCCTGAGAAAACCCCTTAATCGCTCGGCCCGTCTTTAAAATTATTGCAGCTCGATTACCCATAATTAACTCCATTTAGTGCCATTGCATACTCTTCTAAGGCTGATGCAACGATCATCACAGCCACCCAGCAGCCATAAGGGTTTTATCCAACCCACGATCAACCGACGATCTAGGGATTATCTCGGGCGCAACCTCATTAAAACCGCAAGAAATTAAATGTGCATGGTAAGCATCAAGCGCCTCCAACATGCCCTTATCCAACTTAGAGTGCACATAGGTACGCAGCAGCACAGGCAAAGCATGATTAAGCAAACGCTCGCCCACCATAGTGTCCACCCCCATATCAGCAATAATGGTCCGGCAAAGCTTACGTAAATCATGCGAAGTAAAATCCTTAAACCGAATAGACTCACTCCAATACTGCGCAGTACGTAAACTAATCGCCCCCACATCACCGGCAAACAAAAACGCCCGCTTACCCACAAACTTCACTTGCCACTGCAAATAATGCGCAATAAGCGCCTTAGCAGTAGGGGTCAGCGGCAACCTATGCGCCTGCCGATTCTTAGCATTAGCCGCCGGAATAAACCAATAATTGCCCGCAAAATGCTCCCAGCGCGCCAACCGCGTCTCACCAATGCGAGTACCAAACATCAGCATCAACATAAACAACATCGCCACCGGCATAACCGCATCACGCAACGCCCCAAACAAGGGCGCCAAATCCGACTCCACCAACCGCGTATCCACCTCAGGCGAAAGCTTTAAACTCATCGTCACCCGATAGCCAGACAACGGATTAACCACCAACAACCGCAAATCCAATGCCGCACTCAACGCCCGCTTAATCACATTCACACACAAACGAATATAATTAGCCGCATAACCCTCAGCCATCATCACCTTCACCAACAGATTATCCACCACAGCAAAAGACAACTCAGCCAACGTCACCAACCCAAGCTTAGGGGCTAAATGGCTATTGATAATCGACTTACAGTTAGTAAACCAGCTGCGGCTCAAGGTCGAATTAACCTCAATATGGCCCACGTACCAAGCAAGCAAATCAGCCACAGTAAAAAACTCACCCCGTAACACATCAGCGCCCGAACTGCGCTTAGCCAACATCACAGGTAAATCAGCCAAAAACGTCTTAATACACATGCTTGGCCATACCCCCTGCTTCTGCCACACCGTCTTCCCTCCCTCATTAATCACCAAATACACACTGGCTTTTGCCCTATCAGCCGAAGCCCGTAACCGCATTTCAGGAAACTGAGGATCACGATAATCACGCAACACCCCAGCACGTAGCCAACGCCGCAGCGCAGCATCATTGAGTTTGCCCACTTGCACACCAGACGCCATAACTAAGCCTCCAACCTGTATTCCCAAGCAGCACACTTAGCGCGTCTACGCTTAAGCTTGCTCACTCCCTGCAGTTCACGCCACCGCGCACTCAACGCCGTCTCACTATCGTGAACCCCAAAACGCTCAAAACACGCCTGCTGAATTTCATACAACGTTAAAAACTCGCTGCCCATCAGCACCTGCTTCAAACGCGCTTTCTGAGTTAATGGTTTATTCGCCATCGCTTGCCCTCCTCAGCCCTAAGTCACGCCTAAACTTAGCCACAAGCGCCCTACCCTCAGCCGCTTCAATGCGCCGACTAGCCCGCGTCGGTAACGCCTTAGGCAACTCAACATCAACCAACTCACCCTTGGCGTACTTACGGCATAAAATCGTGTATTGGCGTGAAAACATGCTCAAAACATCCCTCTCCAACCCCGTCGCAAACAACCAGGTCCCACACTCACGCACCGCCAAACCAACCACCTTATGGCTCCACTTATGGCGCGTTAAATTATGGTAATGCCGCTTAGCCTCAGCGTAAGCCGAGTCCAAATCAGGCAAGCCATAATCACAAGCCGTAGGTAAACACCACAGCGCAAACTGGCGCGGTGTCGGCCAAAACTGCCTATCCCCCAACTCACGCCTTGCCCGGTTCAAGCCCATTTGCACCTGCTCACGGCTGCCAATACCTTGCGCCGCCAACGTCTTAAGCCATTCGCTCTTGTGTGCCGCTTCCTCATCAGGCTTAGGCGCCCCAACCGGAAACAACACCCGCAACTTAGCAAACACACTGTCAACAATCGCCACATCCATCGCCGACAGCTGCTTAGCCCCCTGCTCACCCATTGGCATGCCAACTGGAGTTGAATTAATCACTGTTTGAATAGACTTCATATCAAAGGATCCTCAGGGTCAAAAACGCTCGATGACCAATCAGCCTTAACCGCCTGCCTAGCAATCAAGCCAGCGTTCATCAGCCAATCAAACTCAAAACCAATCCAACAACGTGAAACACACAGCTCAAAAACCGCATCAACCGAACACCCCGCCGCAACCGCCTTCACCAAATGCGGTGCCAGGCGATTAATCGCAGTTTGGGTTAACTTGGCTTTTTTCTGTTTGCGCACCGCAAGCCAATCTTTAAAAACTTGCTCGCTTGGCAATGCTGGCCATCTTGAAAAATCAAAAGCAGATTTGGATGAGGTGGAGGGTAAATCTTTTAAAGATTCTATGACTGGTTCTAATGACTGGTTCTGGATCCCGTTTTCGGGATCATTCAAAACCCCGTTTTCGGGATCATTCAAAGTCCCGTTTTCGGGAATATTCCCGTTATTGGGTACGTTACCGTTTTTGGGAACATTCCCGCTTTTGGTAACGTTCCCGTTTTTGGGGTCATTTAAAGCAGCCGTATTTGAGTTAAGAATGGGGTTTGGATTTGGGCTAGGGCTTGTGTTTGGAATAGCATTTGGATTAGGGCTAGCATTGGGATTTGGATTTAAACCAAAGTCAACGTCAAGGTTAAGCCGTAACACACGAACACGTTGGGTCGGCCCCATCTTCTTGCCCGTGTCGCTTACCAAGCCCTTATCAATCAGCTTCAAAATGCCCGATTGCACCGTTTTCTTATCTAACGACGTATCACGCGTTAAGCGAGAAATACTCGGATAACACTGATGATATTCATCAGCCCTATCCGCCATCGACAGCAAAATGATTTTTAAACTAGCAGGCTTAATTAACTGATCCCAAGCCCAATCAGTCGCTTTTCTACTCAT